>PDTD01000012.1 GCA_002748755.1 Desulfobulbus propionicus
ATGCGGATGATGCACTCTATTACACAGCCCCCCGGTTTGTGCATCATCTAGACGCTGTGGCTCGCCGTGAAGTGACAGAAATATATGCGGCTCACCTGCGAAACGGCACTGCTATCCTGGACCTGATGAGCAGCTGGAACTCACATCTTCCCGACTCTCTGGAAGGTTGTACTGTCGTTGGTCTTGGCCTGAACCGTGAAGAAATGGAACACAATTCCCGTCTTTCAGAGATTGTTATCCACGATTTAAATAGAAACAAACGGCTGCCTTTTAAAGAGAATACATTTGATACCGTGATATGCACAGCCTCCATTGAGTATCTGACCCATCCCCTTGAAGTAATTAATGAGGTTGCCAGGGTGCTCAGACCACAAGGAAAATTTATCACCACTTTTTCTGACCGGTGGTTTCCTGGAAAAGAAATATCGCTCTGGTCAGAGCTGCACGAGTTTGAAAGGCTCGGTCTTGTTCTTGATATGTATAGACAAACTGGTTGTTTCAGCCAACTTGAGACGAAGTCAGTCCGCGGACTGCCAAGACCGGCAAATGACCCGCATATTTCCACTAGGTTACTGTCAGATCCTGTTTTCAGTATCTGCGGTGTAAGGGCTCCCAGCTCACCCGTCTCCGGACGGTCACGATTGACCGTATAGAGGGACTATCCTGCATTTCTCATGAGAAACTTTTGTGAACGAATTTGAGTAGACATTAACCCTATAATTCTTTTTATACGGTGAATATGACAATACTGGAGTTTAATATTGACACCTCTTTTTCCTAATGATGGACACCGCTCTGCCAATTGGTTGCAAAGTCCAGGTTGTCTTGAGAGATTTGCTCAAGATAAATGCGTTGCTGAAGGTGAAAATGGGGTTTGCGGGACCTATTTTTACCGCTTATTCAGCTCTTCGAGCATGTCGCGGAAAGCGATGTCTTATCACTATCACTGATAGTGAGAGCAAAACACAACCGGCTGCTGGAGATCAAGGCCGAACTGGGTAAAGAGGCTAGCTACCATTGGAACCGTTAACAGCAGTGGTAAAGGATCAGTAGGATCAGATGGTTATCGACGATCATGGTGCGAGCGTCTGGGTAAAATACAGATGTAACAAAAACTGCTGCTATGGTATGATCGGTTACGATCACAAGATGAAAACCAAAGATGAGGAAATTTCATGAAAAGTCTATTTAAAACGTTTATCCTGCTGTTTGCTTCCTTTTTACTCACCAGCTGCGGTTACAATTCTCTTCAGATGAAGGAGGAAAATGTCTTTAAGGCATGGGCGGATGTCGAAGCAACCCTGCAGAGAAGGGCCGATCTGATACCAAATCTGGTTTCAACTGTCAAAGGGTATGCTGCCCACGAGAAGGAAACCCTGCAAGCGGTTATCGATGCACGGGCCAAGGCTACCTCCATTCAGGTTTCACCATCTGATCTGTCTGACTCGACGATGATGCAGCAACTTTCAGCCGCTCAAGGAGGGTTGAGCACGGCACTTGGCAAGCTGATGTTGATTGTCGAGCGATATCCTGACCTGAAGGCAAATCAGAACTTTCTTGACCTTCAGAACCAGCTGGAAGGAACAGAAAACAGAATCAATGTTGCCAGACAACGCTATAACGGCGCCGTTCAAATATTCAACGGATCCATTCGTAAATTTCCACAAAACCTGACCAACAACTTTTTGCTGCATCTGGAAAGGAAGGAGTATTTTAAGGCCGAAAAGGGCGCGCAAGGAGTTCCAACGGTCAATTTTCAATAGAGATAGGCTTATGAAAACAGTATATCGTTCATCATACCATCTGGTGATTATTTTTCTGCTCTTTCTGTTACTGCCTTCGTCAGTGTTGGGGCTCGAGGTTCCCCCGCTGAGGGCACGGGTGAATGATTATGCGGGCATTCTGTCGAAATTAACCGTCAGCCAGCTTGAGACTATGCTTGCCACATTGGAACAGACTGACTCCACCCAGATCGCGGTATTGACCATACCGTCCCTGAAAGGAGACAATCTTGAGCAGTTTTCGTTGCGGGTTGTTGAAACATGGAAACTGGGTCAAAAAAATGTTGATAACGGTGCGCTGCTCCTGATCTCCCGCGATGATAGAAAAATCCGTATTGAAGTTGGATATGGTCTTGAAGGGACGCTGACCGATATGATTTCTGGGCAGATTATCCGAAACATCATTGTTCCCGAGTTTAAAAAATCAAATTTTGATCAAGGGGTCGCCAATGGTGTTACTGCGATGATCCAGGTAACAAGGGGTGAATTTACCGCACCGGCCTCAACCGGCAGTGATGATAAACCCGAACTTGGTGGTTTATTTCTTATTGCTGGGAGTCTGTTCACCTATCTAGGAATCATGTTCAAAAAAAGGAAAGTGGCAAGTGTGATTATTGGCGCTCTGGGTCTGCCGCTGATCGGTCTGCTCTTTTTTGATTTTAATATTTTTCTGTTGGGCGGTTTCATGCTCCTGGGCATGATCTTTCCCATTTTTTTCAGCCTGTTCTTCTCCCGTTCTGCTATCGGTACTTCTTCAAGCAGCGGCTTTCATTCAAGCGGCGGGTTTGGTGGTTCCTCCAGTGGTTTTGGCGGGTTCAGTGGCGGCGGTGGCAGTTTTGGTGGAGGCGGTGCCTCGGGGGGATGGTAACAATATGAAAACATTGGCAGAATCATTTTTGACAAAAGAAGAGCAGGAGCAAATCAATGCCTGCGTACAGGAACAGGAAAAAATAACCTCTGGAGAGATCGTGCCGATGATTGTTTCGGCCAGTCACAGCTATCCGCTGGCACCGATAGTCGGCGGCACCCTGTTCGCGTTGCCGTTTAGCCTGGTGCTTACCCGACGGCTGGGTGATGCCTTCTGGATAGGGCCTGATAATATGTGGCTGTTTCTCAGCCTTTTTGTTGTTTTTTTTACCGCAGCCTATCAAGTTATCAAACGATCCCGGACTCTGAAGCGTTACTTTCTGTTGCCAGACCGCGCGGTAAGCGAGGTTAGGGAGGCAGCGGTCTCCGCCTTCTTTACCGAGAAGCTGTACCAGACCAAGGCTGCAAACGGTATCCTTCTCTATATTTCCGTGCTTGAACGTAGGGTCTGGATACTTGCAGATTCAGGTATTAACGAAAAGATTGATACCGATAGATGGCAAGGAATCGTTGATCAGGTTACGACTGGCATCAGAAAAAACCGTTCTTGTGAATCAATATGCGAGGCCATTACTGATATTGGTACGATCTTAAAAGAACATTTCCCCATCGAGGCGGACGATAAGGATGAACTGCATAACCTGATTATCCGCTGAAACCAGGATGGCTGGTGATCTGGTTGAAACAGAAAGACCGGTATAGCCCCCAATCAGCTCTACTGTATCCGTTTCCTCCAGAAACCGTGTGGCCTCATCACCGGTACAATGCCCCTGATCAGAGTTTTTGCTGCATCAAGTTTACTCGTCTCGCCATCCGCCCTCATAAGTCTGGACAAGAGAGGAACTGCAGAATGTTTCTTATCGGTCGTGATGGCTAGAGCCATGCTGGGCCAACACTAGCCTCGTGCATAAACAGGCCGGTTGATTTTATTGCCCTGCTGGTGAAAGATCTCGCTAACCGGAGTCTTTTTCGAGTTTCGGTAAATAAATGAGTCGTCAAAGATCAAAAACCAATGTGGTTGCGGGTAAACCCGTACAACCATCTTGGCAGGTTGCACATCAAGTGCAACCCACGAGCACTTGCCACCTTGTAGCCACTTAAAAAAACGGGTCCAGGGGCGTAAGGGGTGTCTTGCGAGCCAGGCTTGGGTAAGGAATCCTGACGGCGTGATCATGGCTCCTATCAGCACCTCAATACATGTTGGCACGGAACGAAGTGATAGTGCCCTGGTGAGATATGTGATACTATGAAATGGGATTCTGGGGATGGTAGCGCATCCTTTGTTTTCCATTGTGGCCTCTAAAAAAAGGTTAAGGCTTTCCTTTCTGAAGGCCGTGCTTTCTCTAGAGAAAAGAGACTACAGCTTGTTTATATTTTTTTCTTCTGAGAAAACATGGCTGCCACCGTTTATGTATTATGCCAACAATGTAATTGCATTTTAAAACTTTTTTTACGCCCAGTCCCTACTGACAAGCAATGGGCAAAGGAATAGGAAACTCTAAACTCCAGTCAATATGAGAAGGGTGGGCAAGAAAGAAGGTCCTCACGAGAGAAGAGGATTCGCCGGGTGAAATGATTCCATAAACGTCGGATGTACCCGGCTGTCTCTGCTTGATTGGCGTCCAAGCCGGGCAGCACCTTGTTTCTATAAAAGGAAAAAAGCACCTGCTTACAGTCTGCCTGGTCAAAGCGGGCACCTTGTAGCCAGATATTCTGGGAATGCACAACAAGCTGTATGCCCCCCTTGGTAAAACGGACAGGAAAGGAAGCGTTGCAAAAATGATTTGTTTGCCAGTATAATGACCCAAAGAAAAAGCATGCCCATATACGAATTTTATTGCGCTGACTGTAACACCCTGTTCAACTTTTTTTCCCGGCGCATCAATACCGAAAAGCGACCGAATTGCCCGCAATGTGGCAAAAGACAGCTGGAAAAGATGCTGTCGACCTTTGCAACCCCAGGCAAGGCAAAGGAAGATGAAAAAAAGGATCCCTTTGCCGGAATGGATGCAGCCCAAATGGAACAGGCCTTTGCTGGTCTTATGCATGAAGCTGAGCAGGTGCATGAGGAGGATCCCAGACAGATGGCAGGCCTGATGCGGAGATTTACCGAGAAAACCGGACTGCACTTGGGGGAACGACTGGAGGAAGCTCTTTCGCGGATGGAGGCGGGTGAGGATCCAGATCAGGTCGAATCTGAAATGGGTGATCTGTTGGACGATGATGACGCCTTGCACCTCAAGGCAATGAAAAAGAAAATGAAAACCGGTCTCAGACAGCCTGTTTATGATGATAAACTATATGAACTGTAAGCAGTTTTTATTGTTTTTTCTTCTTTGAAGAGGTGCAGCTGTCACAAATGCATCGGCAATGCAATCGTCTGTTTGTGGTTGGGGACTTGTTTGTCAATCTTCTTATAATAATCTTAAGATGTTCTTGTTGTGTTCTTCAGATTACCGGAGTTGCAATTCTTCTGAACAGATTGACGCCATCAGGTCCCCAACCGCAGGCAGACGGTTGCGGGTAGCTCTCAAGCCCCCATGCCTCTGTACCTTCCCCCATCACTGCTCTGAGTTTGCCTATCCACGGCAGTGTATTGACCTTACTGAGAGGGTGCTGTCGCTGGCTTAGCTTACCTGTTTACGACCAAGAATAATTGCATTTGGCATCTCCGATGGGGCACCCAATCAGGCATATTGCTGGATAGTTGAAATACACATGGTTCAGCCCGGATTTTTACCAGCTCAGGCGGTACAAGGTTCGGGAGTTTTTTCATAATACTTGGGTCTAAATGTTGCCAAAATACTGCCGAAGATGGCACCGCCTGAGCTGAGACAGTTTGTCGAAATTTGTGACCGCTCACGGACATCACAGACAGCTGGTTTTATCCCTTTTTGTAAATGCAACAAAATGGGCATGAGAAATCCGGGTTAGGTGGCTTTTCGTATCAGCATTGGGGAACAGATGAAAAAACAACTGGTCATAGCCATGGTCGGCCTTCCCGCCCGAGGCAAGTCAACCATGGCCAAAAAATTGAGCCGTACTTTGGAACTGGACGGCGTTACGAGCCGTATTTTCAATAATGGTGAGTTGAGACGGCGGATGAACACCGTCCCAGGTAGCACCTCCCACCCGGATTTTTTTTCTCCTACAAACCCGGAGGGTGTCTCTGTTCGGGAGAAAATTGCAGCCGTTAACCTGCAAAATGCACAACAGTTTCTTGCAGATACTGGGGATGTGGCCATCCTGGACGCCAGCAATGTCACCCGGGATCGACGTGAGATCATTCAAAAGAGCTTTCCTGCCATCCCTGTGCTGTTTATTGAGTGCGTGAACGCGGATGATGAGGCCCTGGTAGCCAATTTGGAGAGAAAAACAGGGCTAAAGGAGTTGAGCCATTACACCAAAGAAGAGGCCTTGGCCAGCTTTGTTCAGCGTATCCAGTACTACGAATCCATTTATGAACCACTCTCATTGGAACCTAACAGAATTCTGGTGGACAGCTTTGAAAGCTGTATCCTTCAGGAGCAGATTACCTGCCAGATGCCATATTATGATCGGATTCGTGACATTCTGACCACCAGAATCGTACGCAACCTGTTTCTGGCGCGTCATGGTGAGACCTATTTCAATCTTGAAGATCGTATTGGGGGCAACAGTGAACTCACCGACAGAGGCCGGGAGCAGGCCGGAACATTGGCGGAACATTTTGCAACCCTGCGTATTCCGATTATCTTCACCTCCAATCACAGACGGACAATGCAGACGGCCAGGGAAGTAGCCCAACGGCAGGATCACTGTTCCATCATTGCCTTGCCAGAGTTCAATGAGATTCATGGCGGTATTTGCGAAGGCATGACCTACACCGAGATACGGGATAAGATGCCTGATATCGCCCGTTTAAGGTCCCTGAATAAATATCGCTATGTCTATCCAGAAGGTGAAGGCTATGCAACCATGGAGGAGCGAGTCCACCGTGGTCTGAAAAAAGTGTTTTACCTGAACAATTATGGCGAAAATATTATGATTGTTGGGCATCGCGCGGTCAATCGTATGATATTATCCACCTTTCTTTCCCGCCAGGAAGAAGAAATACCCTACATTTACATGCCCCAGGATAGGTACTATCACATTCAGGTGGATCCCCACAAACGAATGTTTGAGCTGATTAACTATACCAGTACCCTGGCATAGTCTGCTCACTGTAAGGGTGTGGTTTCTCCCGAACCTCTTCGGTGCGATACCCCATGCCTTTCCTCTTTCTCGGCGATTATCTTTTCTGCTTCTTCCTCGGTAATGCCTAAGGCCTGGGCCAGTTCGGAAATGGTGTAGCAAGGTGACCCTTCGGTGTCGTATCCCCCTGGCTTGAGTTCAGGAAAGCTTTCTCGGGTTGCATACTCGGAGGCGGACATCAGCAGCTCCTTGACCGTAGGCGGCCCATGAACCAGCAACCACTCAACGGCCTCTGACCAGGTTGTACTATCCACGGTGGGGTGTTTGAGTATTTCCATGGCTGTTTCAAGGTTCCAGTGATGTTGAAAGTCCGTCATACGTCCTTTTCCTGTAAATTGTTTTGTGTGTGCCTGTACTGTATCGTATAATAAGCAGGGAATAGCATCTGTCATGTCTTTTTTAAGGATTATACATTATGGGAGTGGATAACATTATCCTGCTTGAATCCCTTGAATGGTTTGATGAAAGCGGAGAAGAATTACTGCACAGACTACCGGAGCATGGTTCTGGAGAGATCAAGTTCGGTGCGCAGTTGACCGTACGTGAGAGTCAGGCTGCGGTCCTGTTTTACAAAGGCAAGGCCTGCGATGGTTTTGGGCCGGGGCGGCATACCCTGCGAACCGGCAACATTCCCATTCTGACAAAGATCCTCTCCGCGCCTTGGGGTCTAGTCAGCCCCCTGCGGGCTGAGGTGTATTTTGTCAACCTGAAGGTTTTCACCAACCTGAAATGGGGCACTGTCGACCCTGTGGCCTTTCGGGATAAGGAACTTGGCCTGGTGCGTCTTCGGGCCCACGGTGTGTTCAACATTCGTGTGGTGCAACCGGTCTTGTTTATCAATACCCTGGCCGGGACCATGGGGAAATATACCACTGAGCAAATTGAGGAATACCTGCGGCTGGTTATTGTCTCCAGGTTAAATGACTATCTGGGGGAGACCCTGGATTCCCTGCTGGATCTGCCGGGAAGTTTTGACAGGATTGCCGATGGACTCCAAAAACGGCTGACCCAGGACTTCAGACGCTTTGGTCTTGCTCTGGACAGCGTGTATATTACCTCCATAACCCCGCCGCCCGAAGTACAGAGCGCCATAGACGACCGTGCACGTCTAAGTGTAATTACGGATATGGATAGATTTGTTCGCATGAAGGCTGCCATGGCCATGGAAAAAGCTGCAATGGACGGCGGAGAGGCCGGGGCTGGTATGGGGCTTGGACTCGGCATGATGATGCCGGCTCTGTTCGGAAATCTGCAGTCCTCCTCGCCACAAGCAGGGGCTGCGGTGGTTGGGGGAAAAACAGCCCAATGCGAAGAATGTCAGAATCATATTCAGCGGGATGCACGATTTTGTCCCTACTGCGGACATCAGCAGGTGATTTTGCAGCAGTGTGGTTCCTGTGGTAAAAATTTGACTCCTGGAGCCAAATTCTGTTCACGATGCGGACAGTCAACCCAGAAGAAACCCGGGGCTATGCACTGCCCCAAATGCCGTGCAGAAAATCTGACAGGTGCTGTTTTCTGTAATCAGTGCGGGGAGCAAATGGCGTGAGAAATTTCTACTGGCCGTTGATTGACAGCGGCAGCAGGTAGAGATCTTTGCCAATGCCATGCCCATGAATATACAGATTGCCCAGGGATGCTCCCAGTGTGGAGCCCCAATCCTGGTGACGGAAAATGATCGTCTGATAGAATGTCCCTACTGTGGGGTGAAAAATTTTCTTTCTAGCAGGGGATCGTTTCGCTATCTGTTGCCCCCCGTGCTCTCACCGCCCCCTGCCGGAAGCTATCTGATGGTGCCCTACATCCGTTTTAAAGGGACTATTTTCATGGTCTCCAGACGGGGAATAACGCACAAGGTAGTCGATACCACCCAGGTGGCATCAGCCCTCCCTGGTCTCTCACCCTCCCTGGGGGTCCGGCCTCAGGCGATGAAGCTGCAGCGCTTGACCGCACAATATCGGGCCCAATACTGTCCTCAATCTCTTCCTGCACAGGTGATCTTGGAAAAAGCGGTGCAGATTTCTGAACTGACTGCTTCTCCAGCCTCTTTTTATCATCGGGCCTACATCGGCGAAAATCTGTCTATTATTTATCTGCCGCTGGTATCCGCTGGTGGCCTGCTCTATGATGCTGTGACCCGGGAACCCCTTCCGGCAAGGGAACCCTGGGCAGCATCCTTGAAAGGGCGAACCGTCCCCTTTCAGCATGCCTGGGAAGTGCAGAGTTTGGCGTCTCTTTGTCCTCATTGCGGGGCCATTCTCCAGGGAGCGTCAGACACCCTGGTCCTGCATTGCGGCATCTGTGGCAGGGCTTGGACCTATGGAGAAGAGGAACACCTCCGGCAGGTCACCTGGCAGGTGCAGTCTGGTCTGTCGTCAACACTTTCTTTACCCTTTTGGGTTATCCAGGCACGAATTCCAGCCTTGAGCATTCGGACGCTGTCCGATTTTATTGTGCGCACCAATCAACCACTGCTGCCTCGCGAAGGGTGGCAGTCCATGCCCATGCGTTTTGTGATCCCCGGCTTCAAGATTCGGCCCAAATTTTTTTTACAAGCCGGCAAGCAGGGGACGCTCAACCAGTGGCGCCTTGCGGAAAAGAGTGGGGTCTTTGACGCTGACCTCTTTTATCCGGTCACCCTTTCTGACACCGAAGCCCTGCAGTCTGTCAAGGTCATTTTGGCTGCCTGCGCCTCCTCCCCACAACATATGCACCCCCATCTGCCCAAGGTACGATTGGAGGCCCCTCATCTCAGGCTCGTCTATCTACCATTTCAGGATCGAGGGCACGAGTGGTATCAGCAGGAAATGGGCATAACTATTGCCAAGAATATCCTGCGCTTTGGCCGGAGTATGTGAGGCGTACCGTTTTGACAGGAGCGGTGTTCCATGGTATAGAAACAGGTCATGTTCAGGGGCGATGCTGTTTGAGGCTGCCACGGATCCAGATGAAGAGGTGGACGTATGGAAGAACCCGCCAGGTGCCATGAACAGTTCATGGCCGTTGCGCTGCAGGAAGCTCGGCAAGCCCTGGAAGAGGGAGAGTTCCCAGTGGGCTGTGTTTTGGTGAACAACAAGAGCATATTGGGTCGCGGTCGTCGTTGCAACAGCGGGTCGGGTTCCCGCAATGAAATTGATCATGCCGAGGCCGTCGCTTTGCATCAACTCATTCGGCATCAACCGAATCTCGATCTCTCCACTGTCAGTGTCTACTGCACCCTTGAACCCTGCCTGATGTGCTATTCGACCCTGTTACTCTCAGGGATCAGGACCTTTGTCTGGGCCTATGAGGACGTTATGGGCGGTGGAATAAACCTGCCCCTGCACATGCTCAACCCGCTGTACCAGAACATGGAGACCGTCTTGGTCGGCGGCGTATGTCGGCAGGAGAGCCTGGCCCTTTTTCAGCAGTTTTTTCAAAAATACTCCTATTGGCAGGAGAGTCTCCTTGCCCGGTATACCCTTGCCCAACCCTGAGAGGATCAGTTGTCATGTCCTACCGACCCGTAGCCCGAACAGTGGGGTTCAGGCCTGGAGAACGCAACGTTTTCCTGCATCTGCTCACAGCGTGTAACCTCTCTTGCAGACATTGCTATATCAATATTGAGCAGCATGGCAGCCAGACCCTTTCCAGGGAAAGGGCTGTCCAGTGGTTGCGTTTGTTTGCCAATCCAGATGGGGAAACCAATCTTATTCTCCTTGGCGGCGAACCGACCATGCATCCCCATCTTGCTGACATTATTCGGGATGCTGGAGAAATGGCTTACCGGGTCACGGTGGATTCCAATGGTTACCTCTTTCACAATCTGCTTGAACGGGTCTCTCCCCGGGAGCTGGATTACCTGAGTTTCAGTCTTGATGGCCCGTCGCCTGCGGTCAACGACCCCATACGAGGAACAGGGGTGTTTGCCGTGTGTACGCAAAACTTGCGCAAGGCCGTGGCAAAAGGGTTTACCTGCAGCCTGATATATACGGTTTCCGCGCTCAATATAGAGCATCTTCACCGGATGCCGGCTTTACTCGAAGAGTGGGGGGTGCGACGATTTTTTATCCAGGTCATCGGGCTGCGGGGCAACTCAGCTGTGGCAACCGCCGCTGAGGAGGTCGGCTGGCAGGTCGACCCGGAGAAATGGCTGGCAACGGTCCCGAAGGTGGCAGCAGAGGCTGCGGCCCGCGGCATTCATGTGACCTATCCCAAGGTCTATCTCGATCCGGGAGAATCCTTTGAGTGTGCAGCTACAGTGGCGGAGAACTTTTTTGTTTTTCCCAATCGACGGGTCTATCAATGCCCTTTGTGCGAAGATTACCCCATCCATAGCTATTCCATCGAAGAGGACCACAGGCTGGTGTCTCGTCAGGGGTTCAATGAAGACCGCTTTTTTCCCTTGTCCATCCCTGAAGGATGCGTGATGAACAAACTGTTGCAACCGGAAAATATTGCCTACAATACAGACGGCTCTCCCCTCCATCGGATCTCTTGTTGTCTTCTTAAACAGGAAATCCGCCCTGAATAACGAGGTTTTTTTTATGGCTGCCAGCAAGGATGATCTGCTCAACATGCAGGCAATGTACGAGCAGGCGGTTGAGCTGCACAGTGCCGGGAAACCCGAGAAAGCGGTGCCTCTCTATGCCGCCATTGTCAGAGAGGCACGGGATGCGGATACGGTGTATTACAATCTGGGGCTCGCCTGGTATGAACTGGGGGAATTTGCCAAAGCAAAAGACGCCTTTGAACATGCTCTGGCTCTCCAGGACAAGGATGCGGATTACTGGTTCAATCTGGGGGTGACCTGTAAACAGCTTGAGTTGTACCTTGAGGCTGCCCTGGCCTACAGGCGTGCGCTGGACAGGCGACCGGATGATCCCGATATCCTCTTTAATCTGGGCCGCTGCATGCAGGACAGCGGGGCCCTGGACGAAGCAGTCAGGGTGTATGAGCATCTTCTCGCGCTGGACAGTACCTGTATACCGGCCCTCAACAACCTGGCATATATTCATCATCTGCGGGGCAGTCTTAGGCAGGCGGAACCCCTTTATCGACGTCTGGTATCCTTAAACCCGACAAACAAGGCGGCAAATTATATGCTTAAGGCTATCCAATCCAGGCAGGTGCATGCGCCGCCTGAGGAATATATCCGGGTTCTGTTTGACCATTATGCAGAAGAGTTTGAACAGAATTTGCTCTGCGACCTGGACTATCAAGTACCTAAAAAAATACTGGAAGTGGTTGAAAAGAATCAACAAAAAAGAAGATTTGAGCACATCTTGGATATCGGATGCGGAACCGGTCTGTGCGGTGTGCTCTTTCGTGATCGCTGCCAGCACCTGAGCGGTGTCGATCTTTCGCCGAAAATGCTTGCGCTGGCGGGTCAAAAAAGGGTATACGATAGACTCTATGAGGCGGAATTGGTTGCCCACCTTCAAGAAAATGACGCAACCTATGATCTGCTGCTAGCAGCGGATGTTTTTTCGTACCTGGGTGACCTGCAGCCTGCGATGGCGGCTTTACGACAGCGTTGCCAGCCCAGTGGCCTGATCTGTTTTTCTGTGGAAGTAGGGGAAGCAGACTGGGAAATCCAGGCAACAGGCCGTTTCAGCCACTCGCAAGGCTATATCAGGCAGTTGGCTACAAGAGAAGGATGGACAGTGGAACACTGTTCCATCATGCCGATACGAAAAGAGGGGGTGGGGTGGATTCAGGGAGCGATCTTTCTCTTCTCTTGAGTTCCCTGAAGAGCAATGGGTGTCTGCCGGGGGGGCGGACGCCCATTGTGGTGCACGTTCTTTTCTTTTTCCTCTTAACCCACCTGGCGTGACTGCCAGAGATGCTTCTGTTGCCCAGGCTCATTGGCGTCAAGGGCGTCCGCTGCCATGAAGGTTGTCTCCCGATATTGCTTGTTTACCAGCTCAGCCCGTCTTTTTCATGAAGATGTCGGTGACTTCCGAGAGAACTCACTTGCCCCAGACACCGTTTTTTTTCATAGGTTCCCTGGGGAGGTTCCCACAGGGCGAAATAGGCAGATACTATCTCCTTGCAAACCTGGATATTTACGAGCGGTTAAGAAGTGTGCCCACCAGAATCCCGGATTCATAGAGGAGTAAAAGGGGGACCATCAGCAGTACAGTGGCTGTTACCTCGCCTGCGGTCAGCGTAAAAGCGAGCATCAGGATGGCCAGATAGAACCACAGGCGTTTTTTTTGAAAATAGAGAAAAGAAACCAAGCCTGTTTTACCTGCAATGACCATAAGAAAGGGGATTTCAAAGGCCAGACTGAAGGTGAGGATCAACCGTCCGACAAAGGTGAGATATAGCCCGAATTTGGGCATGGGAATCAAATGGGGTCCGGCGTAGCCCATAAAAAATTTTAGGATCAACGGCAGGACGGCAAAAAAGGCAAACAGGCCGCCGCCTGCAAAAAGAAGGGTTGCCCAGAAAACAACAATACAGGCAGTTTTTTTTTCATCAGCCAGTAGACCCGGGGAGATAAACATCCAAAGTTGGTAGAGCAGGAAAGGAAAACTGCCTATGCAGCCTGCCAGTAATGAAATTTTGATATAGCTGATAAATGCCTCTGTGAGTTTTGTATAGACCAGTTTCTCAAGTTCTGGATGTGCCTGAAAGAGGGGGGCCATACACAGCTGGGTAATCTGCTCCTTGAAGACATAGGCCACGCTGCTGCAGAGGATGAGAGCGATGATACTGGAGAGTACTCTTTTGCGCAGCTCCTCATGGTGGGGACGAAAGTGTTCCAGGGCTGTGGTCATGATCGACCATCCCCATGCCGATGACCAGTGGAAGGGGTTGGGGAGATGTCTGCACCTGGCCTGTTTTCTTCTTGGCGGGAATGCTGGTGCTCTGCAGCGGGAGGGGCCTGGGCATCACTTTCCCAGGGCCGTTCGGCCGTGTCCATCTCGATGATGTCCTCTGATGCCCTTGCTTCTGGCTCGGGTGGTGGCGGTCTCTCAGGGAGAAGCTGTGGGGAGGGATCATGTTCCAGTATGTGTCCCTTGAGGTCATCAGCGGCCCGGTATAATTCTTTTTGCACCTCCTTGATTGTTTCCTCTTCTTCTGTGAGATTCTCCTTGAACTGTTGGACGGTTTTTTTGAGTTCCAGAAGGCCCTTTGCCAGAGATTTGGCGAGTTCAGGCAATTTATCCGGCCCGACGACAATCAGGGCAACGGCTGATATGACAATCATTTCCGGGAGGCCGATTCCAAACATAGAGCGTTTTTCCTGATCCTGGGAGTGGCTAATGGCGGTTTGGCTGTCATGGATCATGCTCGCAGCCCTTGGTCCTTTGCAGAGCGATTGTACGGGATTTCCCGGGGAGTGTCAAGCGATGTACGCGGCCTAATCTGCCTTGAGCTTTACCTAAAAAATAAGGTTCCTGACAAGAAACCTGTACAGGAAAATTATATCATTTCAGTATGTTGAACAGCGAACAAGGCGTCAGGTGTTCGCTCTGGTGTTGGTTTGACAAAAATCTGTGATTATGCTAAATATATGAGGTTTTGATCATCTAACGCCTTTCCTTGGCGGGGTGACAGAGGCTCCCTCTGGAGCGTCGGGACGCTGTTGCAGACTTGACAAAGTACAGGTACGCATACGCACGCAATGCAGCACTCATTTTTTAGAAAGACAAAGATAGAGCATCTGGGAGATATATATGGCCAGTGTAGTGGTTGTCGGCGCACAATGGGGTGACGAGGGAAAAGGAAAAATTGTCGATTTACTGACAGAGTATGCAGAGTACATTGTCCGCTTTCAGGGCGGGAATAACGCCGGTCATACCCTGGTGGTGGAGGGAGAACAATACATCTTTCATATCATCCCCTCAGGTATCCTGTACGAAAACAAGTTGTGTGTTATCGGCAACGGAGTGATTATCGATCCGGGTGTTCTTCTCGACGAAATGGCGGCACTCAGTGAGAAGGGGCTGACCGTAACACCTGGCAGGTTGCTCATCAGCTCGAATGCACACCTGATTATGCCCTACCATAAGAGCCTGGATCTTGCTAGGGAAGCTGCCCTGGCCCAGGGGAAAAAAATCGGGACCACGGGCCGGGGGATCGGCCCCTGCTACATGGATAAGGTGGGCAGGGTAGGGCTCAAGGTCGGGGATCTGTTGGATGTGTCGTTGTTCAACGATAAGCTCGAGGCTGTGGTAGAGGAAAAAAATTTTATCCTCTCCAAACAGTTTGATGCAGCACAGCTTGATATCGACCTGATCAAGGAGACCTACAGCATCTTTGCCGACCAGTTAGCCCCATTTGTAGGTAATGTCTCCCTCACCCTGGATAAGGCGCGTAAAGCGGGTCGCAATATTCTTTTTGAAGGAGCCCAGGGAACGCAGCTCGATATTGATCACGGTACCTATCCCTTTGTTACTTCATCCAACACCATTGCCGGGAATGCCTGCATAGGATCAGGTTTCGGCCCTGCCCACATTGACGAGGTCATTGGCATACTCAAGGCATACACCACCAGGGTCGGAGCAGGTCCCTTTCCCACTGAGCTCCCTGAAGGGGATGCTGTGGGAGAGGCGCTCCAAACAAAGGGCCATGAATATGGCGCCACCACTGGCCGAAGGAGACGGTGCGGTTGGTTTGACGGCGTGGTTGCCAACGATGCCGTGCGCCTGAACGGATTGACCGGGCTTGCGGTGACCAAACTGGATGTCCTCTCCGGTTTCAGGAGCCTGAAAATCGCCACCGGATACAATGTGGACGGGACCAGATATGCCTCCATGCCAGAGAACATTACCAAGGCCTGGCGAGTCAAGCCGATCTATGAGGAAGTCAGGGGTTGGTCGGAGGAGATATCTGGTGTTCGGGAATATGATGACCTGCCGGAACAGGCAAAAGAATACCTGAAAAGGATTGAGGATAGTACCGGGGTCTCTCCTGCCATGGTTTCTGTCGGCCCGGACAGGGAGGAAACCCTTTTGTTGCGCAATCCTTTTGCCTAAAGTAGTGCGGCGGAAGCAGGTCGTCCGGGTTGCCGACCCCTGCTCCTTGGACATGGCCGCCCATTCCCTCTCTTGCCAAATGGTATAGAGTGATTAAAGAGTGAGAACACCATGGATGCGAACTTTACGCCCAGCGTATTCGAACAGAAAGCGAACAGGTGCGGAAAGACGTCTGCAATCCGTTCTAGATCGGATCGGATTTTTTTAAAAGACGAGAGTGCAGCAATGGCAACGATAAAGAGCTGCCCGTGTTTTTTGTAACGCGGGCAACAAGAATGTGGAGAACTCTATATGGCTAGAATTACGGTTGAAGATTGCCTGGCTCAGGTGGGCGACGATAATCGATTTTCTCTTATCCATCTTGCTGTTGAGCGAATTCGTCAGCATCGCGGTGGAGAGCCTTTCCTTATTGGAGGCAAAAACAAGGAAGTTGTCATGACATTGCGGGAAATAGCCGCAGGTAAGGTCACTTTTGAAAACATTCATGAGCTTCCTGTGCAGAGGAAAGCCGGTCATGACGATACGGCTGAGCAGAGCCCCAGTGAAAATGAACAATAGCTTGGTCGTTATGAAATTATGAGTGACTGTTATTATGACATATTAGGTGTCAGCCGGGATGCGGCGGGAGAGGAAATTAAAAAGGCCTATCGCAAACAGGCCATGCGATATCATCCTGATCGCAATCCTGGCGATACGCAAGCAGAAGCCCGTTTCAAGGAAGCCTCAGAAGCGTACGAGGTGCTTTCTGATCCGCAAAAAAGACAAATTTATGACGCCTATGGCAAAGAAGGGCTGCGGAACAGCGGCTATAGTGGCCCAGGTAACAGCGAAGACATCTTTTCGCATATCAACGATCTTTTTGGGGACATCTTTGGATTTGGCGGACGGGGCAGGCGTCGGGACCCCAATGCCCCCGTCCAGGGAGATGATCTACGCTATGATATCCGGGTTTCCTTTATGGACGCAGTGCATGGCGTTGAACGGGAAGTGGATATCAACAAACAAGAGACCTGCTGGACCTGTGAAGGCTCTGGAGCCCGGCCCGGGTTCCGCCCAGAAACTTGCCCGAGCTGTCATGGTCGTGGTCAGGTACTTCGCTCCCAGGGATTTTTCCAGGTTTCTTCAACCTGTCCCCAGTGTCACGGCAGTGGTCAGGTTATCACCGAGCCGTGCAGTGAGTGCCATGGGGAAGGGCTGATTAACAAAGCAAAGACCATCAATCTTCGTATTCCCGCTGGTGTGGATACTGGATCCCGGATGCGTCTTACCGGTGAGGGTGCAGGCGGGCGCCGGGGAGGGCGGTCTGGAGACCTTTATGTGATTATTCACGTTGATAAACATGAATATTTTCAACGTGATGGTCAGCTCATCTTCCTGCAATTGCCAGTACCCATGGTCAAAGCAGCCCTTGGCTGCGAGGTCGAGGTCCCAACCGTTTACGGGACCACAACCCTGCGCATCCCCGCCGGGACTCAGTCCGGTGATCGTTTTACCCTCCGTGGTGAAGGCGTGAAAAGTCTCAGGGGAAGTGGCAAAGGAGACATGGTCGTGGAGGCGCAGGTCAAAACTCCCACAGGTTTGAATAAAGAGCAGAAAGAATTGTTGCAGCGCTTGGACTCTTTGGGTGCAAAGGGAGAGGAAGAAGGCTTTTTCAGCCGCTTATTCTCCGGGCATAGGGGAAAGCAGAAAAAAAAAATAAAAAAAACGAATAAGGTGGCCAATGGGTAATTCTTCCACGCTGACCCATTTTGATGGCGCCGGCAACGCTCGTATGGTTAATGTAGGGGGCAAAGCAGAGACCAAAAGGGTCGCAACAGCAACCGGGCGTATTACCATGTCCCGGGAAGCCTATGATCTTGTACAGGCTGGTACTATACAAAAAGGGGATGTCTTGGGGGTCGCCCGTGTTGCCGGGATTATGGCTGCAAAAAAGGTGGATCAGCTCATCCCACTTTGCCACCCTTTGATGCTCTCAGGAGTTGATATTCTTTTTACCCTTGTTGATGACGATCTTTGTATTGACATTGAGGCGACGGTATCCATTACCGGCAAAACAGGTGTGGAGATGGAAGCCCTGACTGCTGTTTCGGTGGCCGCTTTAACCATTTACGATATGTGCAAGGCTGTCGATAAATCCATGGAGATAGGGTCGATACAACTGGTGCGAAAAAGCGGGGGGAAGAGCGGTTCATTCGTCAACCCCGCATTTCTGTGATAGAATTATTCTGAACCTGTTTGGAGTTCAGGATGAGAAGACACCTCCGGAGCAGGCTGATCTTGCTTTGGCAGGTGAGGCGTCAAGGTACTGAACAATAGCCGTTATCTCGGAGCGCTTATATGAATCAGATAGATTTAGGGGCCTTTAAAGAGCAACTTGAGGCAATGAAACTTGCCATTACCTCAGATGTAGAAAAAACGCTTACTGAGATGACCTCTCAAACCGAACAGATACCAGATCCCAATGATCGGGCTAGTGTGGAGTCAGACAGGAATTTTGAGCTACGGATTCGTGGGCGTGAACGTCGATTGATGGACAAGATCGATGAGGCGTTGGCCCGGATTGAAGACGGCTCGTACGGTATCTGCGCTGACTGCGGTGAGGAAATTGCAATCAAACGATTACAGGCGCGGCCGGTTGCCAAATTTTGCATTGACTGTAAAACTCAGCAGGAAAAACGAGAAAAAGAACAGGGGCGATAAGAGGTATGCCGGAATTACGAAAAGACCCTATTCTCGGTCGATGGATCATTATTGCCAAGGAGCGTGGTAAAAGGCCTACTGATTTTCTGGTGCAGGAAGACAAGGTCAGAGGCGGGTTTTGTCCGCTTTGTCCAGGAAACGAAAAGACTACCCCAGGAGAAGTGCTTGTTTTTGGCAGGGAAAATGGACCTGCGAACGGTCCGGGATGGACCTTAAGAGTTGTTCCGAACAAATACCCTGCACTGGTTATTGAAGGAGAATTGGATAAGCAGGGAGACGGCCTTTATGATCGTATGAACGGCATTGGCGCCCACGAGGTGATCATTGAGAGTCCGCACCATAATCAGAAGTTTTCCGACCAGCCTGCTCATGAGATGATTCTGACCTTTCGTTCCTTCCGTGACCGGATACGGGACCTGGCTAAGGATCACAGATTTCGCTATGTCATGGTTTTTAAAAATTTCGGCAAAGCCGCCGGGGCATCACTGGAACATTCCCATTCCCAGTTGGTCGCCCTGCCCATCTTGCCGAGAATGGTCAGCGCGGAGCTGGAAGGCAGTCTATCCTACTACAAGTACAAAGATCGATGTGTTTTCTGCGATATTATCCGGCAGGAGATCCAGCAGAATGTGCGTCTGATATGCGAAAACAATCATTTTGTCGTCGTCTCTCCATATGCCCCACGTTCTCCCTTTGAGATGTGGGTTATGCCGCGAAGACACAACTCTAACTACGCTGACCAGGATGACGACACTTTGTATGCTCTAAGCGCCATATTCAGTGAAGCGTTGCGTAGATTGGATACCTGTATCCCCAATGTCCCTTATAATTTTGTACTGCACACCCAACCATTACGCTCTGGAGCTTTGGAGCACTATCACTGGCACTTTGAAATAGTACCCAAGCTGACATCCATAGCAGGATTCGAGTGGGGAACCGGTTTTTATATCAACCCCATTCCCCCTGAAGACACCTGTAAATATCTCAAGGAGATACAGTTACAAAAATAAAGGGGGATTGGGAAAAAAACAGCGCCTGACGTCTCGCTTTGCGTATCTCTTGTGAGGCGGCAGTACTTTTCGCTTGGTGCCAGCGCTGGTTTGACCGCTCACTGCTTCAGGGCTACGATCAAACCGCACGCACAGTTACGCGCCCCTGGAAGGGGCATGAGAGGATAGCATGGCAAAGAAGACAATCTTGCTCGTGGATGACGAACAGGGCATTCAGCTGCTCTACAGAGGGGAGTTTGAGGATGAGGGGTATGCTGTTGTCTCGGCATTGAATGGCAAGGAAGCCCTGGAAAAATTTCGGACGCATCAACCGGACCTGGTTGTCCTCGATATCAATATGCCCGGCATCAATGGGATAGAGGTTTTAAGCCGGATGAAAGAAATAAACGCGCATTTGCCGATTATTCTCTGTTCTGCCTACCCAGAATATAAAGCTGATTTCAACAGCTGGGCTTCTGAGGAATATATCGTTAAGTCCGCAAATATTGACGAGCTGAAGGCTGCTGTTCGTAAGTATCTTGATTAACATTGGAAAACGATTTTTCCTTTTTTTGAACCAGCATGCAAGACGTCCAGTCCAGTCCCGATTTCAGGTGTATTGACATTCGCAAGGTGGGTGTCAAGAATATTACCTACCCCGTTACTCTGCGGGATAAAGCCAAACAGTCTCAGCAGACGGTTGCCAGTGTCAATATGTATGTGCATCTTCCCAGACATTTCAAGGGAACGCACATGAGTCGTTTTATCGAAATACTCAATTGTTTTCATCATAAATTTGATCTCACAGTTTTGCACGCTATTCTGGAAGAAATGCGAAAGCGTCTAGATGCTGCAACCGCCCATTTGGAAATATCTTTTCCCTATTTTTTTTCTCCTGCAACCGGTCATCCCGGAACCATGTCCAGACGATATGATTGCAGTATGTACGGCTCACTGCAGGAACAGCTGGACCTGGTGGTCGAGGTTGAAGTACCAGTGCGCTTGAAGAGAGAAAACGCCGCCGACAAAAGTGGGGCGTCCACCGGGCTGTGGGGGAAAGTCCTGGTGGCCGTGCGGTTGAACCACTTTGTCTGGTTGGAGGATCTGATAGGATATATTGAACAAGGTGCTGTTTCCCCTGATTTCGGCGCCGATTCCCCGGAAGCCATGTGCCGACGTATTGGCCGAGTTCTGATCGCAGCAGCAGCCTTTTCCTGGTTCAATGTCAAAGTAGAACATGTGGAGCACGGGTATGCCACCTACGCATCCCTGAAAGGGCCGTGATCGGTATATTTAGGCTGTGCTTCGCATCAAATAACCGGCAACCTATATGTAATAACAAGGTGTTACAAACATCCTGACAACTTTTGGCCTGGTATAAAAATGTGGGCTTGGTTGTTGCTGTCCTTGCCGCCTTCGAGTAAGATACTCATTTTCCAAAACACTGATCCCATTGTATGCTCTCCTGGCGCCCTTGGCCTGGATTGAGCCTACAGAATACAACGGTAGAAGACCTCTTGTTGCCTACCCTGTATAGGGTGCACAAACGGATATCAACGTCGTGAGTAGCCATGAGTGAATTATTATTTGAAATTGGAACCGAGGAAATACCAGCCGGTTATATTCAACCAGCACTGCAGGCTCTTGGCCGGGGCATGGAGAGGAAGTTACGCAGTCTTGGGCTTGTTTTCAGGAACATACAGACCTATGGCACGCCGCGCAGGTTGACTTTGACTATAGAGGAACTGGAGAGCAGGCAGTCAGATCAGCGTCTGGAACATATTGGACCGTCACGGAGTACCGGTCTTGATGATCAGGGGCATCCAACCAAGGCCGCTCTAGGTTTCGTTCGCTCGAAAGGGAAAACCCCTGATGATCTGCAGGTGGTTGAGACTGAGAAAGGCGAGTATTTAATGGTTATTGAGGAGGTGCAGGGCCAGGAAACCGAGGTCTTGTTACCAGAAATTCTTTCCTCGCTGGTTCAGGAGGTGGTTTTCCCAAAATCCATGCGATGGGCTGATAGCAGTATGACTTTTGCCAGACCCATTCAATGGCTTGTTGCCCTTTTTGCTGGCGCGGTGGTTCCTGTGACCATGGAAGGGGTGACTGCAGGCGATACTTCCCGTGGGCATCGTTTTCTTGCTCCTGAGGGGTTCACCGTGACTGGTATTGAGCAGTATAAACAGGAGCTGGCTGAGAGATTTGTTGTCGTTGATGGTGAGCGACGCCGTGAGATGGTTGTTGACCAGGTGCGACGTGCCGTGCAGGAACAGCTGCAGGTACCCGGCGCTGAGCCGGTATTGCATGCAGGGCTAATTGATACGGTTACCAATCTGGTGGAAATGCCTTTTGGTATTTGTGGCTCGTTTGATGAGAAATTTCTCCAATTACCCAGTGAGGCACTCATGACCTCCATGCGCGAGCATCAAAAATATTTTCCGGTGGCAGACAGTACCACAGGCAGCCTGTTGCCTTATTTCGTAGCAGTGAATAATACGGATATAGCGGACAGGAAGTTTGCGGCCAGTGGCCACGAACGTGTTCTCAGAGCCCGACTTGAGGACGGACTCTTTTTTTATCAGGAAGACCAGACCAAGAGACTCGAAGATCGTATTGAAAGTCTGACAGGCATCATTTTCCAGCATAAACTTGGAACCATGTGGGAAAAATCAAAACGGGTGGCTGTTCTCGCCCAAAAGCTGGCTCAGGAACTGCGACCAGACCTGCAGGAGGAGGCGGTCCGGGCAGCTCGACTGGCCAAAGCCGATCTGCTCACCGAAATGGTGGGCGAGTTTCCCTCCCTGCAGGGCATAATGGGGAGGGAGTACGCAACCAAGGACGGTGAGTCTGCTGCAGTGGCCCAGGCCATAGAAGAGCATTATATGCCTGTACGGGCAGGTGGCGCTCTGCCTGCGAGTATCCTGGGCGCCATGGTGGGCATTGCTGACAGGCTGGACACCCTGGTTGGCTGTTTTGCCATCGGTGAACGCCCCACCGGGAACAAGGATGCCTTTGGCCTCCGCCGCCTGGCCATCGGCCTGGTCAATATCCTCAAGGGACTGGACATTTCCATACAACTGCCGACCTACATTGATGCTGCGCTCCAGGGCTATGCCGACCAACTGGATAGAGACGCACAGGTTGCCGGAGAAATCCAAGCGTTCATCACCCTTCGATTCGCCAACGAACAGGTCGCCTGCGGCTGTTCTCAGGAGGTGGTCGATGCGGCGGTATCAGTGGGCTGTGATGATCCAGTGGATTGTCTGGCTCGTATCGAGGCGCTCAATGATATGCAGAGCCAGGAACAGTTTGCCGTGCTTGCCGGAGCCTTTAAACGCATACGCAACATTATTAAAGGTAACACCACCACAACAGTGGATGTCGGACTCTTGCAGGAGCAGGCGGAAAAAGATCTCTTTGAGGTTTTTGAGGAGGTGCAGACCGTGACCGCACCTTTGCTTACGACAAAACAATACAAGCAGGCCCTGGCCGCAATGCTGGTCATGAAAGCGCCTGTGGACGCTTTTTTTGATCAGGTTATGGTCATGGATAACAACTTATCTATCCGACAAAATCGCCTCAACATGCTCACCGCTTTGGGGCAGTTGATTCTCCAGGTAGGTGATATTTCCCGCATGCACGTGGAATAAAAAGCGTACCCTTCTCTCTGGCTATCGGTATCCGAATTCCCGGCAACATGACCAATCGCCGCATGATAAAGGGTGCCCTCCAGGGGCCAGGTAACATTTTTTTTATCTGGTGATCCCGATAGCGAGGCCGCTTTCCAGCGGCGGCCTTATTTCTTCTGGTGGCAAACCTTACATTTTGTCAATGCCTTGTTGGTCTTGCCATGACATCCCCTACATCTTGCATGGGCAGCGCCTTTGAATGTCTTGAGCTTTTTGGGCATATCCGAGGCTTTGTTGTGGCAGGATTCACATTTGGCTATTTGCATCCCCGGAACATAGGCTCTTTTTTTACCGGCAGTATCGGTGTCGTGATGACAAGTACCGCACTGCAGACGGGATTGATGGACAGCGTGGGGAAAGAATGCAGGCTTGGGTTTTTTGGCCGGGTCAATGGTTGATTCCAGCCACAATTCCGCAGGCCCTTTGTCCGTCGCCGGGGACACTCCAGGTCCGGCCACCAGCATGGCTGCCATTATGGCACCGCTCATCATCAATTTTTTCATGTCATACCTTTCTGGGTGTGTCCCTCTACAATAAAAGATAAGCACAGATGGACACAAGGTGTTAAAGGAGGGATGTAATACAAAATATATCCAGTATGGTAGGGGAACAGCCTAACCCGGGTTTTTCATCAGCTCAGGTGCCACCAGGTTCGGTGGTTTTTGCTACTTCATTCTATGTGGATCTGTGTGTTGCCAAAAGGTTGCCGAAGATGGCGTCACCTGCGCGCACCTTTGGTGACCATGAGTCGAAATGTGAGCCTATTCAAGGACAGCACATCCCCCTGTTTGGTACTTTTTTCTCAAAGCAGACCAAATGTACATAAGAAATCCGCGCTAACTGGACGGACTCCATAGTGAGTGTTCATTTATCTCAAAGCCTGTTTTTAGCCCGGAGCCCCGTAGCTGTGCAGACCTGAAAGGAGGTAGTTCACCCCGAAGTAGGTAAAGAGTACGGCCACAAAGCCTACGATGGCCAGCCAGGCAATTCGCCGACCACGCCAGCCTTTGGTAAAGCGGGCATGGAGGGTGAGCGCGTACAAAAACCAGGTGATAATGGACCAGGTTTCTTTGGGATCCCAGCTCCAGTATGTTCCCCAGGCTTCGGCGGCCCAGATGGCACCGGTTATGATGCCAGCAGAAAGCCACATAAAACCAAAAATAATGGTTTTATGGGTCAAGTCATCCAGGACATCCAAGGCTGGGAGGTGCAGATCTGCTTCTTTGAGGGTTTTCCCCTGTCCGCCTGCCTTCTTCTTGAGCAGATACATGCAGCCCAGTGCCGCAGCCACTGCAAAGGCCCCGTAGCCTATGAAACAGGTCACGACATGGGCAATGAGCCAGTTGGACTGCAGGGCTGGTAGGAGTGGTTTGATGTCGGCTGAGACGTGGCCGGAAAGTGAGGCATAGGCCATGGTGATAAATGCAAGAGGCATGGCAAAGGAGCCCAGGATGCGGACCTTGTATTTCAGGTCGATGAGCAGATAAAACAAGGTGGTTGACCAGGCAAAGAAGATCAGTGACTCATACATGTTGGTGAGCGGCGCGTGGCCCATACCCAGCTCATAGGATTCATGCCAGCGCAGGCCCAGTCCCCAGGTCTGTATAAGGATACCGAGAGCAGCGAGGACATAACCAATGGTGCCGGCAGTTTTTGAGCGAAAGACCAGTTGCCCGATGAACAAGGCAGTTGACAGCAGATAGGCTATCATGGTGAGGCCAAACAGTGTTGAACTATCCATATTTCTCCTGGCGTATAAATAAAAAAATGGTATGTACCGGGGCGGTTATCCGTGCAGGCTTTGCTCTGCTTCAAAGTTCTTGATGAGTTGTTGACATGTTTTTTCAAAACCAGCTGTATTTTTGTTGCTCGTACCCGCAATAAGCAAAGAAGCTCTGTTTTTTTCCACTTTGAGGTAGGCAAATATTTTCCTGTGAGCGGTGAAAAAAGCAATAGAAAGACCTGCCAGCATCAGCATACACCCTGTATAGACTATCCATACTCCGGGATCTTTGGTGACCTGCAGAATAGTGGCATAGATCTGCTTGGACTGGAAGGTATAGGTCCCTGTCGGGCGCTCAAGGACGGCTTTCTTACCAAGGTCAACCCAGAAGGTATCTGCTTGCCCCTGGCCATCGTAAAACCAGATTTTGACACTACGAATGTCATTGCCAACGATCTGGTGATTGATGATACCGTAACTGATGCCAGCTTCCCTCCACGCCTGTTCTTTGGCAGGCAGGATAACGTCCTGGTGTTTGGCCGTTGTTTGCTTGGCCTTGTTTTTCTTCTCAATGGTCACAGAAAAACGCTGTAACCCCCTATAGGCTGACTGGTAGAGGGTAATACCTTTGTGTTGCAGGGGGTGGTTCACCTTGACATCCACGTTCTCTTTGCCTGCCACAGGTTTCCCATCCTCCAGCACGGTAACCTGGGAAAGATAGAGTCGCGGCATGCCGTTGGGGTAAAAATCGACTGTAAAGGCGGTACAGAGCACAGAAAAACCAAGGGGGATGGCGTGACCCGAACCTGAAGCAAAAACAGTGTCATTGTATTGCCCCTCCTGAATGGCCATAGAACCCTTAAAAGCAAAATTAGGGTTATGGAGCACTTTCTCTGCAAACATGCTTGATCCCAGCAGCGCCCCTGTCAGTATGACCAGGATGGAGAGGTGGACCACATAGACACCGAACCTGGTCCAGGCTCCTTTTTGGGCAAAAAACAGGATGCCGCCCGGCTTCTTCTGTTGCGTGGTTCTCCAACCATTTTGTCTGAACAAGGTGCTCACAGTGTCCGGGTCCGGGATGCCTCGCAAGGACACTTCCTGAGAAAAGGTCATTTTTTTTAACCGTTCAGGAGTCGTGTTCAGGTTGTCCTTGCGGATAATGGCGATAACCTGAGGGATGCGTTTTACACTGCAGACAATGAGGTTGATGGAAAAAAGAACAAGCAGGGTGAGAAACCACCAGGAACTGTACATGACCGGTATGTCTAGGACATGTATAAAGCGAGCGGCCGTGGCGCCATATTGGTCAAAATAGAACTGTGGAGGTTGGTTTTGGGGGATGATGGTGCCGATTATTGAGGTGGCAGCCAGAAGAAAAAGCAAAACCAAGGCCAGTTGCACCGAGGCAAAAAAGGCCGTAACAGGGTGTGATTGTGATTTGGGCATGATATGGTTGCAGACCTCGTACGGATCAGAATAGTAGTGTTTACGTTCAGAAAACTGGATCGTTGGGATGTGGGCGCCGATACTCTCCCAGGCAGCAGCGCATACTACACTCTCCTGCAAGTGTTCTTAATGGAAAGCGAGCAAAATGGCAATCGTTTGTTCTCTGCATACCCCGCATTTTCGCCTTCAAGGGGGTATTATACAACGGTGTTCCAGACTGTATTCGACCTGCTTTCCAATTATCCTGGATAGGGGGCGAATTTCTTGTGAACAGTGTCGACAGGGGTAAGTGTTGCCGAGAAATTCGGGTTAATTTTCGCCAACCGTTTCAGTTTTTTCTCGTTGCAGCGCCTGATAGAGCAACTCCATGGTGTGAAGCACTTTGATTTGTATCTCTGCCTGCTCAAGGGCGTCCCGGAGCTGGATCATGCATCCGGGGCAGGATGTGGCCACATACTCGGCGCCTGATTGCTTGATATTGGCGGCCTTACGCTCTCCTATTTGTTGAGATTGTTCATAATGGGTTAGAGAAAAGGTGCCGCCAAGGCCGCAACAGACAGCGGCCTCTTCCATTTCTGTAAAACGTATCCCAGGCAGGGCCTTGAGCAATTCACGTGGTTCCCTGGTTATGCCATTGGTTCGCAGGTGACATGGATCATGATAGGTCACGGTGGGCAAATCTTGAGAAGCCGACCGGTGCGCCAGACGTTTGTGGATTTCCTGACGATGAAGAAAAACATGGATATCCATCACCTTGCTGCTGAATGCTTCCACTGGACCGACCATGGTTTCCGGCAAGGCACGTATACCCGCCAGACAGGAAGCGCATCCGGTGAGAATATAGTCCACCCTGCGATTGGCGAAGGCTGCTATGTTCTGGTGAACCAACTTTTCAATGATTGCTCCGTTGCCCGCTGAACGGGCCGGAATACCGCAGCAGCCCTGGCTGTGCGGAAAAGCAATGGAATACCCCAGGAGGCGGAGCACCTCGATCATGGCTGCCCCGATATTGGGGTAGAAGTAGGTAATGCCGCATCCGGCAAAGAGACCGATCACGGGCTTGTCTGGGCTCCCCGGCAGGAATTCGGGATAGATCGCAAAGAGGTTCTTGGCCGAAAACCGTGGTACTGTCCGTTGCTCCATACTGTGCAGGGGAAACCGAAGGCGCAACCCGCTGGAGGCAGGAATTTCCCGAAAAAGGGCAGGGGAGAGGCTTCGGGTAATCCCGGCAAGTTTGCGCATGAGGGGGGCAGAGCCGGTTATAGTGCTCACTGCCCGGCCAGTGAAAGACATGCCAGACTGTCGATGTAACTCCCGGCGAACAGCTCCGACTATCTTGTCTGTGGGTACCTTGTTGGGACATTTGAGTACACAGGAACCGCACATCAGGCACATGGACATGTCTTCTGTCAGCCGCTTTCCGGCCTGTACATCCCCGGCTAACATGGCCGCAGCCAACGCGAGTTTACCCCGCGCCACAGAGCCTTCACTCCGCTCCTGGTGGTAGGCTGGGCAGTGCGCTTGGCAGGCGCCGCAACGGACACATTGTTTGATTTCAGATGCGTACTCCTGCAGTGTCTTGTTGCGGATCATGGTGTTACAGAGAAGGGTTGACCAGCTGTTCAGGAGGTGTTTCCAGAAAGATCTTTCCGGGATTCATGATATTCTTGGGGTCCAATGCTTTTTTGAGCAGTTGCATATACCTGAGTGTTGCCGGATCTATCTGCAGCCGTAAAAATGGTGCTTTGGCCGTCCCTATGCCGTGCTCTCCACTGATGGAGCCGCCCAGGGCAACAGTTTCCTTGAAAATCTCCAGCAATACCTTGTCCACAGTCTGCTGCATTCCTGGCTCCTGGAGATCAACCATAACATTAACATGGATATTACCGTCCCCGGCATGGCCAAAATTGACAATGGGCAGGTTATAGCTTTTGCTGATCCTGTCCAGAGCACGGATCATATCCGGCACCTTGCTGCGGGGCACCACGATGTCTTCGTTGAACTTGTCAGGATTGATCTTTCGCATGCTGGGGCTGACTCCACGACGAACATCCCAGATGGCCTCGGCCTCCGTGTGGTCTTCGGCAACCCTATGTTCCAGGAGATCAAGGGGCTCCATGAGCTGAAGAATGGCCCTGGTCTGTTTTTCCAATATGTCCGGGTCACCATCCACTTCTATGATCAAGAGGGCACGGCAGGCAGCACGCAGCGGCATTTCGGTCTTCCCCCGGATACATGCTATGGTGGAGGCATCCAGGAATTCCAGGGTAGTTGGAATGATTTTGTTGCGGATGATGATGGAGACAGCCCTGGCCGCTCCATCAATGGAGGCGAACTGAATCAGCATGGTCTTTTTGGCAGCAGGTCTGGGAAGAAGTTTAACGATGATACGGGTAACAATGCCCAAGGTGCCTTCTGAACCGACAAACAACTTCGTCAAATCATAGCCAGCGACATTTTTCATGGTTATGCCACCGGTATGAATGATGTCACCGGTAGGAGTAACAACTTCCAGGCCAAGGATATAATCCCTGGTAACCCCGTATTTGACACAACGGGGGCCTCCCGCGCATTCAGCTACATTGCCGCCCATGGTACTGAATGCCTTAGAGGCCGGATCAGGCGGATAAAAGAGTCCCCGTTTGGCCACCTCTTTCTGGAGGTGTGCCGTAACTACTCCCGGTTCCAGGGTTGCGGTCAGATTGTCTTCGTCAATTTCCAGGATCGCGTCCATTTTGGTCAGTACAACCACAATACCGCCCTCCACTGGTAATGAGCCACCGGTACAACCACTCCCTGCTCCTCTGGGAAGAACAGGTATGTGATGTTGGTTGGCCAGTTGGACAATTGCCCTGACCTCTTGGCTTGAACAGGCGTACACAACAACATCGGGCATGTACTGTTTCTGGGTGGCGTCATAACTGTGGGTCAGACGGTCAGACTCCTCGGTCAAAACATTCTCCCGGCCCACAATGTTGTGCAGGGATCTGATAAGGTGTTTCTCCAACATTATTTTATACTCTGTTGTGGGGATACCTTCCAGTGCTGCGCTACCTCAGCGGCAATGTCTTCCTGGTCCCTCAGCTGGCAGGAAATGGTCCTGTCTGCGTAGCGGTTATAGAGTTGCTGCCGCTCATCAAAGAGTTCCTGAAAGGTCTGGTCCTTTCTCTTGGCAATCCCGCGGTTATCGAAATTTTTTATGCGACGGTTGATTTCTTCCAGGGAAACCTGGAGGAATACGATGGTGGAGATGGATTGCAGGTGACGCATGGCCCGGTCGCTGTATGCTGCGCTGCCACCAGTGGCAATGACATGATGAGTAAGGTTGAGTTTACAGATCTCCTTTTCCTCAATGTGGCGCAAATTCAGGTGATCGGTTTGATTCAGGATCTGCTGCAGAGATTGCTGTTGGTTAATCTGGATAAGCACATCTGTGTCTATAAATCCCATGGCAAGGTTTTTTGCCAGGATGATGCCGATGGTGCTTTTACCCGCACCAGGCATGCCGATGAGAGTGAGATTGGTTTTCATGTAAATCCGTTTTGTAGCGGTGCTGAATCTTGCGCCAGTGATATCAAATCACCGTAACTGATGGTACAAACTCACGGAAGAGAATATGTTGATTGCGCATCGTTTCTGCAGGAAATATGATCAGAGAAAGATGCCTGCTTTGTAATGCTACTTCTAATAACCATTCCTCGGCGAAACGCTACCTCTTTGTGTTGTTGGCTTTCAAAAACAGCTTTAAAAAGCGCTGTTGGACATACGCCCTTCTTGTGGTCATCTCACATGAACACTTTGTTCATGAAAAGACGGGCATCGCAAGAATCCGGGTGATTGTTGTTACAATATCGGCAGTACCCACTTGTTCAAGATGTTTTTATGGAGAAAAACCATTCGGGTCGCCTTTTCTTTCATTAATTATTTTGACACTGCCATAAGTTCGGGTGTACTATTTGCATACGCCCCGGTAAGGTCGGAGCCTGTATGACACCAAGTGTCGTGGTGCATCAATAGGAGGAACCTGGCCAGGATATACGGTTGGGCAAGGTTGTGTGTACTGAAAAGGGGTTTGGCGAGCAGTCCAGAATCATCTCGAAAATCATCCTCGAAAAGAAGGCATGGTACTTGGATAGGGGTTGTACTGTTGATACATCTTTGGCATCTGTTGCAATGGAAAGGTCCTGGTAGGGGATTGCACAGGATAGCGTCAATAAGTGGGATCTTGTATCACAGGGGAAAGGTTGACTCGGGACTACGATGTGATCCGGCTGGGAACCCCGGGGCGGCAATGGAGTCCTTTACCACCGATGTTGGCGATGATTTTTCTGAACACAGATTTTTTTTGCCTGTGGCGCAAGTTGGCCTACGGTTTGCATATTTGAGCAAGTTGGCCTACGGTGTACATATTTGACAATATCCTTGTTTGCTGCGATGATAAACAGTGTTTTACTCCAAGACGGCAAGATGTGCGGAAAAGGCCAGAAAGGAGCGCTGATTTTTTAGTGCGGATTTTCCATGAACAATGCGTCTTATCTGAGAAAAAAGAGACCAAAACAGATGAATGGACTGTTGGTGAGCGGGTTCTCATTTCGATAAAATGTGCATCAACACGCAGCCCTGAAGGAACTATCTTCGGCAGTCTTTTGGCAACACATATGCCTCAGTAGGATGAGGTGCTTGAAACACCCGAACCTGGCGCCACCGGAGCAGATGAGAACTCCGGGGTAGGTCTATGGAGTTCATTGAGGTTGCGTGGAATCACAGACGTTTTTTCATGGATCTGACAGGTGTTAACCATTTGGAACAACTCCAAGGTACCCTAGTGGAAAAAAGGTGATAAAATGAAAAGCTTTAACCGGAAAAGTTTGTCTTTACGAAATAAATACGTCTTTTTTATCGCGCCTATTGTGGCCTTGGCGATATCGATTATTGCTATGTTCGGGTATCGGTATATGCAAGAAGAAATTACTGAGGGGCTCCATCGCGAAATGATGCTCCACGCCACAAAGACGTCTTTATTTCTGGACCAGCTTCTCATAAAAGAGCGCTCTTTGGCGCAAGGGCTGGCTGCTGCGACAGAAGATATTTTGAGCGAGATGTATGTTGCAGAAGCGTATGAGCGTCTATTGACCCAATTTGTTAAGATTTATCCCGAAACGGCTGGCATGGGAATCTGGTTTAAAAAAAATGCATTCCCAGGGAGAAACAAAGCGGCCCCCTATGTGTTTAGAGACGCCAACCGCTTTGTCGCCAGCGATGAATATACCACAAATGATTTTGATATATGGACCAGTGAATGGTACAAGGTTGGCACGAAAAACAGAGAAGGCGGATGGACAGCCGCTTATAAGGACGCAGTTTCAGGCGTTTCTATGACAACAATTTCATATCCGTTCTATGACAAACAGGGCGCCCTGATGGGCTGTGTGACGTCGGATGTTGATATTTCGAGTTTAAAAAAGACTGTCAGCAATATGAAGGTCGGCTATGGCGGTAAGCCGTTTCTTCTGTCAGCTACTGGCACCTTTCTTGCCGGTGCGTCTGATGATCGTCTGCTGACGGAAAAGGCCCAGGATAATGCCAACAACCAGTTTGCTGCTGGCATACGATCCATGCTGGCTGATAAAAAGGCAGGCTTTTTTGAGTACAAGGAGGGCGACAATGCGTTTTTTGTCTTTCATGCGCCTGTCAATGAAACCGGATGGTTTATTGTCTTGCAATTTAACAAGGACGTAGCCCTGTCCAATCTACATCGCTTGCTGAAACTGACGATTGGCATTGGCCTGGCATCTGTCATCGTTTTGATTCTGGCTGTCCTTATTTTTACACGTATTGTGGTTATCAATCCGACAAGGAAGATGGTAGAGAGGTTCAAAGATATTGCAGAGGGCGAAGGGGATTTGACCATGCGCCTGGATATTGCATCAAAGGATGAGTTGGGAGAACTGACATCCTGGTTCAATATCTTCATGGAAAAGATGCAAGCCATTGTGAAGGAAATCGGTCAAAATACAGGATTGCTGGATAAGGCATCCCAAGGTGTAGCAGGGATTGCGCTGGAATTATCTTCCCATACGGAGTCTGCATCAGAGCGGGCCAACAACGTGGCGGCGTCAACTGAAAAGCTCAATGCCAATATTGCCACCTTTGCCGCTGCCATGGAGCAAGCGACGACCAATGCATCAGCAGTGGGAAGCGCGTCTGAGGAGATGTCTGCCACCATTTCCCAAATTGTAGAGAATGTACAAAAGGCGTCGCAAATATCCACCGCTGCGGTAGACCAGGCAGAAAAAACGGCAGAAAGGATGGCGGAACTGGAGCAGAATGCCGTGAAGATTTCAAGTATTACGGAAACGATTACCGATATTTCCGATAAAACCAATTTGCTGGCCTTGAACGCGACCATTGAAGCTGCGCGCGCCGGAGAGGCGGGGAAGGGATTTGCAGTGGTTGCCACGGAAATTAAAGAGTTGGCAGCTCAAACGGCCGGAGCTACAAAGAGTATCAATGATCAGATCAGCGGAATTCAGGGAACATCAGCGCATTCCATTTCCGCCATAAATGATATTGCTCAAATTATCCATCAGGTCAATTCGCTGATAGGGGTGATTACCACATCGGTGGAAGAGCAGTCTGCAACAGCCCAGGAGATTGCCGAGAATATTTCGCAGTCTAATCAGTGCTTTATGGATATAAATGCCAATATTAACCAGGGTGCGTCTCTCTCAGGTGAAATCAGCGGTGATATTTCTCAGGTGAGCGAGGTGTCCAGCCAGATTGCTGGGAAAAGTGCTGGGTTGACAACCCAGGCAAAACGCCTTGAGGGTCTTGCCGCATCCTTGGAAAAGATTGTTAATTCTTTTCAAGTATAAGGACAAGGGTTTTAAGCCCACCCGGCAGGCCCAGCTGCCGTATTGTTTGAAAAGAAGCCCGGATTTCCCATGAAGAATCTGTTTCATTTGAGAAAAAAGTGAAAAAACAGATGGATGAGATGGCCGTGAGCAGCCTCAAATTCAGACAAACTGTTCATTTAAGATTAGGCCAAGCGGTGCCATCTTCGGCAGTTTTTTGGCAACACCTATACCCAAGTGGAATGAGGTGCCAAGATACTGCCGAACCTGGTGCCACCTGAGCTGATGAGAAATCCAAGCGAAGGGTTCCTGATTATTATTTCGCTGTTATTATGAACTCAGTTGCTTCAGCTTTCATGTAACTGGTAAGGAGCACCCTTTTCAAGGTGGTATGCATTTTTTACATGATTCAAGTAAATACCCTGAAAGTACCGTCAAGAAAAAAGCTTTCCATTACCGCTGTTAAGAGTGTCTTTAACAAGAAGTATATTGCAATATACTGGTAGAAAATCGCTATTCTTTCAATGCGTTGGACATTTTTGACTTTTCTGCATTTTTTCCAGGGCAAACACTCTAGTATCATAGCAATAAATGGCGTAAAGAGGGGGCTTGGATATCTATGCATGCCACTCTGTACGAAAAAGATCGAATTTAACAATGGCTAAAAGAAAATTTGGGTTGTACTTTTGAAATAGTCAAGTCCTCTAATGATACAAAAAGATGCAAAATACTTCCTCGACATTTGGTAGTAGAAAAGAGATATTAGGTTTCTTAATAGTTTCATTTGATTGAATGAACATTTAAAAAACTCCATATAATAAGCGACAACATCATGGATATCGGTATGATGATATTGCTCTCAATAGGATGCTGCCAGTTTAATCTCTAACTTATTATTCATTATCAAACATTCCCTAAGAGAAAATACTCTTGTGCACTACCAAAAATTTACACCTAGTACATCCTGATCTAATGATCATTCTATGATCCCAACGCAGTGGTGATTTATTGTACAAATCCAACAACTATTGTTGTTCAATTTATATACAGGGTCGTTTGTATATGAGTTATTTAACCATGGGTTTGTACACTAGGAAACTGGAAATGGCAAAAATATTCTTTATTTCCCAATAACTGGAAATATATGGGATTTTGATTCAGATCTAAAACGAGAAGAACAATGCAAAAAGATGCAGATTTGCAAAAAAGTTTTTTGTTTCAAGGGCTACAGGAAGATCAGCTTGCATCCCTTGCAAATATTGCAGTCAGCCGAAGCTACGCCCGTGGAAAGACCGTTTTTATGGAAGGGGATCCCTGTATCGGCTTCTATATGATTACAGCGGGACAAGTAAAAATTTACAAGACGTCCTCCACCGGCAAGGAACAAATACTGCACGTTTTTGGCCCAGGAGAACCCTTTGGAGAAGTACCAGTGTTCTACGGCAGGCCCTTTCCTGCAACGGCAACCGTCCTGGTGGATTCCGAGGTTCTTTTTTTCCCTCGAAAAGAATTTGTCGAGCTGATCACGGCCAATTCTTCCCTGGCTCTGAGCATGCTTGCCGTTCTCTCCCTCAGGCTTCGTCAATTTGTCACCAAGGTGGAGAATCTCTCACTGAAGGAGGTCCCTGCCAGGCTGGCCGCCCATCTTCTGTATTTGGCAGAGGAGCAGGGCAGGAAAGACAGAGTGGATCTGGATATTTCCAAGGGACATCTTGCCAGCCTGCTGGGAACTTCGCCGGAAACCCTTTCCCGTATACTGACCCGCATGAAAGAAGATGGCTTAATCAGAGTAGAAGGGAAGGTAATCTACCTGCTCGATAAAGAGGCGTTGGGGTTTGGCTGATAGTGGACGCATGAGGATGCTGCCCGCTTAGGGGGAGCAAAGATATAGCCGCAGCTCCTGCGCTCTGTGGTGAGCAATCCCGGTTTTACCTCAATCCATATTTCGCATGAACATTTTGTCTTATTTGAGAAAGAAGACACAAACAGATGTATGGAATGTCCCTGAGCAGGAGCACATTTCAACAGACTGTCCACCAAAAATCGGCCCAGGCGGCGCCATTTTCAGCAGTGTTTTAATAGCATAAAGAGGGTGCTATAATACCCGCCCAAAAAACTGAACGCCTGACAACGTCTTCACTGATGAGAAATTCGAGCTATGGGGCATTCGTCTCGAGATCCTGCGCTCATCCATGGAGATCTGTCTCAGAAGTGATGTCTTGGGCGGGGTGTTGATTTCATTTCCCTGGGGGAGAGTACGCCTATTTTTTTTGCCCTTTCTTTTGAGCGTATGTACTGGCAGCGCACTCGTTTTTGCCCAGATCCAGTTCCTCCTGTTTGTCGTCATCGGGATGTTCCAGGTTGGCATTAACCAGACGGATTTTTGCGTACTCAGAAGGTTGAGGACGGATATTGTCTTTGACAAAGCCCAGAAAGGCGGAGAGACTGTCCATGCTATAGATGGCTTTGTTTCCCTCGATAACCTGGCCTAGCTCCCGAACGAATACCAAGGCCTCATTGGCTTCTTCCCAGGCCATGTAATGTCCAGGCAAAACTTGCAGTGCTGTGTCTAACCTCTTGACTTTCTGTATGGAATCAAAGAGCATCTCTGACCAGGCTTCTGCCTCGCCTCCCAGGTCCGGGCGGCCGACGGAATCAATAAATATCATGTCACCGGAGATGATAAACCGCTCATCGATGATAAAACAGGTTGATCCTGGGGTATGACCGGGGGTAAACAGCACCCGGACGATATCTTTACCGTCGCTGAAGGACAGTGTCTGGCCATCGACAAGTGGGATATATGAATTTTGTGAATCCTTGAAATCACCTGGGTTGGCATAAAAGGCGGCCCCGGTCTTTTTCGATATATCGCGGCTGCCTGCAATATAGTCTGCCTGCAGATGGGTTTCAAAAGTATGGGTTATGGTGCAGCCATGCTCTTTGGCGAAATCCAGGTAGAAATCTATAGCCCTGGATGGATCGAAAACCATCATCTCGGCCCCTGAAAGCAGACCGTAACTGCAGGACGCCTTGCCCGGACGAATGAACTGGTACAGGCTGTAGGTGTCGTTTTGGGTTAGGAGTTTTGGTATAAGCAGATTGCCCCATGATTTGATCCCGCCAGCAAGGTAGCCTAAATCTGCAAACCCATGCCGGTCCAGAATTTCGGCCACATATTTTGCTGAGCCTTCCTTGGCGCAGACAATACGTATCCTGGCATCTTTGGGAAGACGGGCAACGGATGCCTCCTCTATTTCCATAAAGTCATAATAGGATATATTAAGCATGGTAAAAGGAGACGGACTTTCGATCTGGAATCTGCTGAAATCTTTCTCGTTTCGTACATCCAATACCGTAATATTTTCTTGGTTGCTCAACCATGTAAACAGTTCTTCCGCCTGATACCTAACAATAGCCATGGGTAGTGTCTCCTGAGTGACCACGGGCTCTTACCTGAACCCATCAGTCAGATGTCTTGTGTTTTATGTTGTCTTTTCACATAATGTGAGGCCGAATTTCTTGTGAACAAAGGGTAGAAATGTGGGACTGCTTATGCCATCACAGAAATGTATTCTGCTCTTATCTTGCAAAAAAAAAGGACCTTGTCCATTAAAAAAAGAATAATTGACATCATGTGTTAGCGGAGTCCGGGTCAGCTTTTTCGCTATAATATACCACCTGGTGGAAAAAATAAAAACTGACAAGATGGTAGTTCTGGACTCGTGCAGCCAGAATCCATGGGGATTGGTGCGTGATTGTAGGGCCTGGTTTGGGAAAAAGCCTGGTAGTTTTCCAAGGTTCGCCTTAGATATCAGGTGTTGATTGGAGAACCGTATCCGCCCCCGCCAGGAGTTTCGATAACAAAAATATCACCTGGCTCCATGGACGCCTCGTCATTGCCTGCAAGTTGCTCAAGGGTTCCATTGCCACGGATAATGTAATTGTTACCGCACAAGCCGTCTTCTCCACCTGCCAAGCCGTAGGGAGGCGTACGCCTGTGAGAGGAAAGGATTGTCGCGGTCATCCTCTCAAGGAATTGTATCTTTCGTACGACCCCATCACCTCCTGCATGCCGGCCCCTACCGCCAGAACCCAGGCGAAGGGCGAATTCTTTGACCAGAACCGGGAAGCGGTGCTCTATGACTTCGGGGTCAGTCATCCGGGTATTGGTCATATGAGTGTGTACTCCACTGGTACCGGGGTGGTCAGGTCCGGCGCCACTTCCTCCACAGATGGTTTCATAATTTTGGTATCGTGCGTTGCCGTACATAAAGTTGTTCATAGTGCCCTGGGAGGAGGCCAGTATCCCCAGCGCCCCAAAAAGGGCATCTGTGACCGCTTGGGAAACTTCGGTATTCCCTGCGATCACTGCTGCCGGATATGTAGGACAAAGCATGGAGCCTTTTGGTATCCGGATTTCCAGTGGTTGCAGGCAGCCTTCGTTCAAGGGAATGGTATCATCGACCAGGGTACGGAACACATACAGCACCGCGGCCCTACATACCGCAGCGGGCGCATTGTAATTACCCTGGCTTTGGGCTGAGGTGCCGTTGAAATCAATCACGGCAGAGCGCTGTTCGTGGTTGACGCATACAGCAACCTGAATGTGGCTGCCATCATCCATGGGGTAGGTGAATGAACAGTCTTTCAGGCAGTCCACAGCGCGTCGTACCGCCTCAGTTGCATTGTCCTGCACGTGCTGCATATAGGCCTGCACCACCTGAAGGCCAAAGTGGTCGATAATCTTTTGCAGTTCGTGCACCCCAGTTGTATTGGCGGCAACCTGGGCCGCCAGGTCCGCCATATTCTGGTCCACATTGCGGCAGGGAAAAGGGCCCGAGGCGAGCAGGGTTCGGGTTTCTCGCTCCCGCAACCGACCCTGTTCCACCAAGAGCCAATTCTCAATGAGTACTCCTTCTTCCTGGATATGGGTACTGTCTGGGGGGGAGGAACCCGGGGTTCGTCCGCCGATATCAGCATGATGTGCGCGAGAGCCGAGATATACGAGGACATGCTGACGGTCTCTTGAGAAAAGAGGTGTAATAACAGTTACATCTGGCAAATGACTCCCCCCTTTGTATGGCGCGTTAAGCATGTAGACATTACCTGGAGCCATACTGCCGCTGTTTGCTTTGATAACGGCTTTGACCGACTCGCCCATGGAGCCTAGATGTACCGGAACATGGGGGGCATTGGCGATCAGGTTCCCCTGGGGGTCGAACAGGGCGCAGGAAAAGTCGAGGCGCTCTTTGATATTGACCGAGCAGGCGGTCTTGGACAGGGTAGCGCCCATCTGCTCGGCTATAGACATAAACAGGTTGTTGAACACCTCAAGCATAACCGGATCCGCAGCCGTTCCTATGGCTTCCCGCCTGGGTCTGGGTATGTATCTACTCATAATCAGGTGATTTCGAGCGTTGACCTCTGCCAACCATCCAGCTTCGATGACAATGGTCCCTGTGTCTTCAATGAGTATGGCCGGCCCCTGTATTTGTTGGCCGGGTGTACACTCATTCCGGTCAAACAAGGATGCAATCCGCCAAGCACCCCTGGTGTAGATTTGAACCAATTCCAGTGGTTCAGGCTGCCCTGTTCGGAGGGGAAGTTCGGGGTCACCTGGCTGTTCTGTGGAGCCCACCGCCTCCAGAGTAATCGCTTCGACCACAAGTGCACGTTCTGAAGGGATATAGCCAAACCGCTGCTGATGGATTTTTTCAAACTGCCTGCGCATGGTGGCCGGGTCTGCCAGGTCGGTCAGCAGGCAGGTATCTGTTCCCTGGTAACGTAGATGTACTGTACAGGAGATGCTGATCATTTCTTCGCTCACACCCTGATTGCGCACTGCATGAAAAACTGCCTGGCTAAGCGGTGTCGCGGCTTGCCGTATGGTATCCTGCAGGTCAGGCAGGGTGAAGTCCAGCCCCAACTGTTTTTCCCTCATAGCGCTGATATCAGCCAGTCCCATACCGTAGGCTGAGAGCACACCTGCGTACGGGTGAAGAAAGATCTTTTCCACGCCCAGAGCATCGGCAACCAGGCAGGCGTGCTGGCCGCTGGCTCCACCAAAACAGTTCAAGGTATATTCGGTGACATCGTACCCTCGCTGGACAGAAATTTTTTTTATGGCATGGGCCATATTTTCAACAGCGATTCGGATAAAGCCGTCGGCCACGGCTTCGGGTGTCTGAGGGGCACTGTCTGTTGCCTCGGCGATACGAACTGCCAGTTGGTGAAACAGTTCGCCAACATGCTCTTTGTCCAGCGGCTGATCAGCCTGGGGACCAAAAACCGCAGGGAAGTGATGCGGCTGAATTTTGCCCAGCATGACATTGCAGTCGGTGACGGTCAGGGGTCCTCCGCGCCTGTAGCATGCCGGTCCTGGATGCGCCCCTGCTGATTCCGGTCCTACCCGGTATCTGGTTCCGTCAAAATTGAGGAGCGAACCGCCACCGGCGGCAACGGTGTGGATGTCCATCATGGGGGCCCGCAGGCGAACTCCTGCTACCATGGTTTCAAAACTGCGTTCAAATGTACCGTTGTAATGGGACACATCTGTGGATGTGCCTCCCATATCAAAACCGATCAGTTTGTCGAATCCGCTCATAGCTGCGGTCCGTACCATCCCGATAACCCCGCCCGCTGGCCCCGAGAGTATCGCGTCTTTCCCGCGAAAAGTCGCTGCATCGGTCAGCCCGCCGTGAGACTGCATGAACAATAACCTAGTTCCTGAGGGGTCTATTTCCCGGCTGACCTGGTCAATATACCGTTGAAGCAGGGGGGAAAGGTAGGCATCGATTACCGTGGTATCCCCTCGAAAAATGAATTTCATCAGCGGGCTGACTGTATGGCTGACCGAGATGGTGGTAAAACCGATCTCTTCAGCCAAGGTGCTTATGAGACGTTCATGATCCGGGAACAGGTAGCCGTGCATAAGGCAGATCGCCAGCGAACGGACGCCTTTACGGTAATAGTGTTGCAATTGGGGGCGAAGTTTCTCCTGCTCAAGGGGAATACGCACCGTGCCTGCGGCATCGACCCTCTCTTCAGCTTCGATAACCGCTTCATAGAGCATTTCCGGCAGGACAATATGACGGACAAACAGATCGGGCCTGGTCTGGTAACCTATTCGCAGGGCATCTCGGAATCCCTTGGTCGTTACAAGGATCGTACGGTCTCCCCGACGTTCAAGCAGGGCATTGGTTGCAACAGTGGTTCCCATTGTGATGGAGGCGATGCTCTCGGTGGGGAGGGGGGCGTCCAGAGGTATGTTGAGAATCTTTTTCATGCCTGCAATGGCGGCATCACTGTATTGCTCAGGGTTTTCAGAGAGCAGTTTACATCTGCTCAGGGAAGAGTCGGGATGCCTTGCTATGATATCGGTAAAGGTCCCGCCGCGATCAATCCAGAACTGGTATTTGTGGCTCATTATTCTGACTGAAAAAAACAGGTTCGAGTATTTATCAAAAGCAACAATAGCGTATCACAACGATTTGTTCGAGCATATTGTCAGATAGTGTGTTTCTACTTGATTTTGACATCCTGATCAAAGAGCCTTTACAATATATCAATGTCTTGTCTGTCCAACGGGCATCTTGCCTGGCAAGTCTCTCCGTTCACCTGCCGACTTCCGGGAGCGTTCCCCCAGCAAAAGCTGCCAGGGGAGGCGTGGTCGAGTGCACACCAATTGAACATGTTCACTGCAGCCGTCGTCTTTTGGGGGGCGTCCTCCTTTTGCTGCTCATCCGTCTCAATCACAGAAAAAACAGGTGATCCTCCATACCACGGATGATCTTCTGAAGGCTGAAGCCAGGCGCAACCATCTTTTTTAAACGAGCCCCTGTCTCCCTGTGGGAAGACAAAAATCTGTTGATATCAAGAAGCACAAGGAACGTGCAATGGACCGACCTGCAGCAATTCCCCGGGGAGATGGGCAGCATATTCTTCTAGTGGATGATGAAAAAGCAATCGCCGAAGTGACTGGGGATATGCTGCAACGGTTGGGTTACAGAGTGACCATTCGCGTCTCAAGTATTGAGACCCTGGAGGCTTTCCGGAACCTGTCCAGTCAGATAGATGACCATGTCCCAACTGACTGGGTTGCAGCTCTTTACAAGAATCAAGATGACCCAGCCCAGTGTTTCGGTCATCGTCTGCACCGGCTTCAGTGAGCAACTTGATGACACAATATTTGCCTGCCATTGGTGCGGATGCCTATTTTTGCAAACCTGTTCTGATGGAAGACCTAGCCTGTACGGTGCATTCTGTCCTGCAGAAGAGGAATGAGCGCCTCTAACTGTGACGGTTGTATCCCGGATTTCTCATTACCATTTTATTTCATTGGAGAAAAAATAGATACAAACAAATGGATGTGATGTCCGTAAGCGCTCTCTCGTTTCGGCACAAGGCCAACCAACGCGAAGCCCAGGAAGGACCATCTTCGGCAGTCTTTTGGCAATGCAAAGATCCAGGTAGAATGAGGCACCAAAAGCTCCCGAACCTGGCGCCACCGGAGCTGATGGGAAATCCATTCTAACCTATTGATATACTGTTTGTATACTTACAAACCTTTCCACTTGGCATCAGTACGGTTTTAAACGCTTACCAAGTCAAGGCCAGGTATAAGAAGAAATAACATTGCAGCAAAATTATGAATATATTAAGTTTTATGCTCTGGCTGTCAATTGTCTCCGAATGAGACTGTGTTGCCACTACGTTTTCTAAGGGAAAGGAGCTGGCTACGTTTATGAGTAAAATAGGAAGAAACCAACCCTGTTTTTGTGGATCTGGAAAAAAATTTAAGCATTGCTGCCGTACAGTGGGAGAAAGGGGGCAGGAAAGAGTACCAGAGCAGAATCCCCAGGTCATACTGGCCAATGCTATTGACAAAATTCAGCAATCTGCCTATAGGCGCAAGGAAGATTTTTTTGAACTAGGTGTCTTTATCTTTTTCAGCAACAGTGATGGGGATGCCTGGCTATTGGAGTTCACCGAGTCGGATGCCATGCAGCTCTCCCGGGGAGGAGAACCTCTGGAAGCGCCGATAGAAGAAAACTCAGAGACTATTGAGGCCAACTGGAGCCACACCTTCAAAGTAGAAAAGAAACAACTCAAACTCACTGCCTACGGGGATAAGGCAAAATGCATACTCCACAATGCCCCTACCCAGAGAATTTACGCAGCTCTGCGTCGCATGAAAAAACGTTTTTCCCCTGAATTGATTGAGCAGGTGCACCTGCCCCTGCCAGAAACGTTGGCCTGACTTGTCCGCTCCGGTCATGAGGACTCAAACGTCTTTGGTCAGAAGTATTCCCATGCTGTGTATCATGGGAGGGCTTTTTATTGCTTCTCACATACCTGGTGAGAGTCTTCGCCTGCCTGCATTGCTGACCATGGACAAAATACTGCATGTTGCTGCCTATATGGTGCTCGGCCTGTCCTACAGCTTTGCCTTTCCTGACGTTCTCTGGTCTCGTCATTCCCGAAAATTATCCCTGACAGTGCTCATCCTTTGCCTTCTTTTTGGCATCAGCGACGAGGTGCACCAGGCATTTGTTCCCGGTCGCAATGCCGACAGCCTGGATTTGGTTGCCGATGTCACAGGCGGCACTATCGCGGCCGTCCTGTATCCTTACCTGACCGCATATATCCGCAATTCTTCTGCATGACCAGCTCCCTCATTCCTTCGGGCTAGCTACAAAAAAGCTTGCCTTACATGCCTATCTTTGCGCTGGCAGATCCCTGATCTGGGCATACCATGCTTGCATACAATTCAGATGATGTGGTGACGGCGTCAAAAATTATTCAAAAGCTTGGCCATCTCCTTGGCATAGTAGGTAAGGATGATGTCCGCACCAGCACGATGTATGGAGAGCAGGGTTTCAGCCATGACCGCCTGTTCATTGATCCACCCTTGGGCTGCTGCTGCCTTGATCATAGCATACTCTCCGCTGACATGGTAGGCAGCCACGGGCAGGTCGAATTCGTCATGGATCTGGCGGACGATGTCCAGGTAGGCAACTGCGGGCTTGACCATGAGAATGTCCGCACCTTCCTCCACGTCCAAAGTCGCCTCTCGCAAGGCTTCCCGGCTGTTGGCTGGATCCATCTGATACCCTTTGCGGTCCCCGAATTGGGGAGAGCACTCTGCGGCGTCCCGGAATGGGCCGTAAAAGGCTGAGGCATATTTCACAGCATAGGACATGATAGGGGTCATATGATAAGAGTTCTCATCAAGCGCGGCTCGTATCTCGCTGACACGGCCATCCATCATATCTGAAGGCGCAACGATGTCCGCACCAGCCTTGGCATGGGAGAGAGCTGTTCTGGCCAGCAGTTCCAGGGTGGCGTCGTTATCCACCGCATTGTTATGCAGGCAGCCGCAGTGTCCATGATCGGTGTATTCACATAGGCAGACATCGGTGACAAGAGTAAGCTCTGGAACCTTGTCTTTCAGTTCCCTGACGGCCTTTTGAATAATACCGTTGTTTGCATAGGCACCTGAACCCAGGCCGTCTTTTTTTTGAGGTAACCCAAAGAGGATGACCGAACGGATTCCAAGCTCAAGGCACTCTTTTGCTTCTTCCGCAAGCTTGTCAATGGAGAAGCGATAGACACCAGGCATGGAAGGCACCTGCTCACGGATTTTTTTTCCTGGCACGACGAATAATGGGAGGATGAACTGATCAGATGATAAACGGGTTTCTCTGATCAACGAACGCAGGGTGTCATTTTGACGCATTCTTCTGGGACGATATTCCGGAAAAGCCATTGGGGTCTCCTGTTTGTTTTGGTCTATGAAAGTTACCCGGCGGAGCAAGAAGGTTGCCCAGGCCAGGATACGAGTGTTCCAGGGGCGCTGCAGCTGACCGCCCAGGTCCAGCCATGGTGACGGATGACATCCTGCGCCTGTGTACGGATGGCTGGTCCTGATTTGGCTGCATGGATTCTTTTTTCTTTTTTGAACCATGCGGCCTGGCACCCCAGGCTTTCACATGTCATGGGTGCGGAGAAGTGTCGATGGTTAGGGTGTGTGCCTGCTTGCTTCTATTCCCAGTGTTTTCATTTTTTTGTGTAGGTGGCTACGTTCCATACCTACCTGCTCGGCGGTTTTGGAAACATTCCCCTCGTTTTCCCCGAGTTTTGCCTTGAGGTACGCGATCTCAAATGCACGTTTGGCATCCTTATAGTTGAGGGCATGCAGGCTGGAGAAGAGGGGATCTACCGGGTGCGGTGGAATCGGGGATTGTCCGAGAAAGAGGGCCACATCCTCAGAGGTAATGGTTTCGCTGGGGCACATGATCACCAGACGTTCCACCATATTGCGCAGTTCACGGACATTACCGGGCCAGTGATGGCGGGTCAGCAGGTCCATGGCCCCAGGGGAGACGGATTTTTTCCCCAAGCCTTTTGTACGGTGTTCAGCGAGAAAATCTTCAACCAGTAAAGGAATGTCTTCTCGCCGTTCATCCAGGTCCGGTACAAGTATCGGCACCACATTGAGACGGTAGAAGAGGTCGGCGCGGAAAGTACCTTGCTCGATTTCCTGTTCCAGATTTTTGTTGGTCGCTGCGAGCACCCTGACATCAACGGTAATGGTTTTTGAGCCCCCGACCCGTTCGAATTTACGCTCCTGCAAGATACGTAAAACCTTGGCCTGGCTTTTCAGGCTCATATCGCCTATTTCGTCCAGAAACAGGGTAGAGCCGTTGGCCATATCAAATGTACCCTTTTTAGTTTCCAGAGCCCCTGTAAAGGAACCTTTTTCATGCCCAAAGAGTTCAGATTCGATCAACTCTTCCGGGATGGCGGCACAGTTAACTTCTACCATGGGGTGTTTTCCCCGGGGAGAGAGCCGATGGATGGTCTGGGCGACCAGTTCCTTTCCTGTTCCGTGGCCGCCCCTGATCAGTACCCAGGCATCGGTGGGGGCGACCCGTTGGATCTGATCTCGGAGCATGGCGATAAGCGTACTCTCACCTGTGATATCGGGTTTTTTGGGGCCACTTTCCCTAAGGAGCCTGTTTTCCCGTTCCAGTTGAGCTACATGGAGGCCTCTGGTGACAGCGTGGATGATCTTGTCGTATGAGAGGGGTTTTTCGATAAAGTCGAAAGCCCCTGTTTTGGTTGCCTGGACTGCGGTATCAATGGTCCCGTGCCCGGAAATCATCACAACGGGAATTTCAGACTGCTTCTTGATTCTATTAAGAGCTTCAAGGCCGTCCATTCCTGGCATCCAGATATCAAGCAGGATCAGGTTAACATCCTCTTCTTCAAGAAGAGAGAGTCCTTCTTCTGCCGAGGCCGCTGAAAGTGGTATGAATCCTTCGTCTGCCAGGATGCCAGAAAGGGACTCACGGATAGGTGCTTCGTCGTCGATGATAAGTATTGTCTTTGCCATTGGTTTCCAGGTTAGGACGGTGGTGCATACGTCTCTGCGTTATTGGCTGTCCAGCGGAAGTTCAACACTAAACACGGTGCCAGTGGGTTGGTTGTCATACACTGATATGGAACCGTTATGCTCCGCCACAATGGTGTGGGCGATGGCCAGGCCCAGTCCAGTGCCTGATTTTCTGGTGGAGAAATAGGGTTCGAACAGCCGGATCTTGAGTTCTTCAGGTATTCCGGGTCCATTGTCCGCCACCTCTATCCGTATTGCGGTTTTATAGGGGGTGCTGAAGCGCAGGTTGACTTGAATGGCCCCTTCCCCGTCCATAGCCTGGACGGCGTTATCCAGCAGGTTGATCACCGCCCGCTTGATCTGGATAGGATCAAAGGCAAAGGGGGGAAAGGTGTCTTTGAGATGCAGGGTAAACTGAATATCCTTATGAGCCTCCTGGTAGAGAAAAAAGGCTTCTTCCACTATGGTGGTGATCTGACCGATTTGGGGATTTAACTTGGGCATGCGGGCAAAATCTGAAAATTCACTGACCAGCCTCTTGATTTCATCCACCTGATTAACAATGGTACTGACACACTGGTTGAAGATATCCTGATCCCTGTCAATGGTATGCAGATATCTTTTGCGTAGTCTTTGGGCCGAGAGTTGAATGGGGGTGAGCGGATTTTTTATCTCATGGGCGATCCTTCGAGCCACCTCCTGCCATGCCGCTAGGCGCTGGGCTTTTTCCAGCTTGGTGAGGTTGTCAAACACAATAACAAAGCCAATGGGATGATCCTGTTCATCCAGCATGCGGGTGATGTTGACCTGCAGGGAGAGGGTTTCCCCCTGACGAATGGTAACCCGTAAATGGCGCTCAATGGAGTGCTGTTTGTTATGAATCAGTTCGTTTAAAAAGCTATCCAGGGTCGCTTTATGCGATTTGGGCAGGAATTGATGGAAATTCTTGCCCAGCAACCTGTGTTCTTGGATATGCAATAATTCTTCAGCAAAACGATTAATGGTCGTAATTTTGTTTTTTTCATCCAGAGCGATAACCCCGGCAGCAACATTTTCCAGGATGGTTTCCAGGTATCGTCTTTGCTGCTCTGAGATGAGATTGCTTTCCTGCAAAGCCTTATGAGCCTCACCTAGTTGCGTATTGGAAGCTCGGAGGTCGGCTGTCATGGAATTGAAGGATTCAACCAGCAGACCCATCTCATCATCGGATTCTTTTTTCAAGTGAAAATTCAGGTCACCGTCTGCCACTTTCCTGGTAGCCAAGGCAAGATCGTTGATGGGACCCGTGAGACTGCGGGCTATATAAAAACCAAACCAGATCGCCCCGAACAAGATCAGCAAGGTAATGATGAGCAGCATGATTATAAGGCTTAGTTTGATCGGCGCCTTGAAAATCACGAGCTGTTTGTAGCCGGTGATACCTTCGGAAATGATTTTCATCTCCTTGAGTTTGGTGGCAGGAATGAGTAGGTAAGTTACCAGAAACCCAGTGTCGCCTCGGCTGGCTGACCATTCTAGTGGCTGTATGGCCTGGATGAATTCACCTGCACTCGTTTCTACGGAGGTTATTGTCGGTTCCTTCTTGTTGGCTGCATGCCGTATAGCTTCTGAAGGAATGGGCGGGACAAGGGTTCCCGCCAATCGAGGACCATTAAGAGACAGCAGGGGACTATGGTCTCCCTTGAGCAGGGTAATGGCATCTGGTGCTCCCGGCGAAGCCATTTCCAGGGTTTGTCTGAACAGGCGTTCTAGGGCAGGAAGATCGTCTCCGTTCAAGGCTTGAGTTGCGAGAAGGTGAGCCACCTGGGAGCCACTATTTATCGCTCTTTTTTCCGCATCATGAAAAATGGATCGAGCCAGGTTGAGTGAGGCGTCAAGAGAATCTTCTACATTCGTGTTGAACCAGTAGTCCATTGAGGTGGAAACAAAACTCAAGCTGATAAGAAACAGGGAAACCGTCGGGACGAGTGACAGGGCGACAAAGGAGACTGCCAGTCGAGTCCGAAGCTTGGCGCCCAGTATCTTTTGGTTCCGTTCAAAAACAAGTTCTACCAGGTTGCGTAGAACCAAGTACAGCATGAGCAGCAGCAGCAGACCATTTATATTGATCAGGGCAAAAATAAGGACCGTGCTGGACATGGGCAAGTGAAACTCTCCCTTGAGCAGGCCTTTTTGCAAGTAGCCAAGTAGAGGAATCAGAGCAAAGCAGAATACTATAACATATCGTATCAACCGCTGTTTTTTTTCCCGCTGCTCTAAAGTCAGCATTCCACACTCCCTCTTCAAAGGGGGTTAATAGCGAAACTCAATGGTTCGCCAGTCGGTTTCAAAATTCCACAAAGACGTAAACGGCAGCACGTAGTGCATACCCAGCGGCAGGGTGTTCTTGATCAGGGTCGCTTTTAATCGGATGGCATAGGGTGCTTCTGGCTGCAGTTCCTTCAAGGAGACCACCTGCAAGCCATTGAGTTCAGCCATGAACTGTTGCGCCTCAACAATGGATCGGGTGCGTTGCATCTTTCCTTTTTTATAGGACCTCTGGATGGTATATTCTTCTTTGAGACTGTCGTAGGTCAGGGTGTGGCTCAGTTTGGTGTCGACCAGGTCAGAGTCGAACCATTTATTACGAACTTTTGTAAGCTGAAGTTGAAAGACGAAGGTAATGGGCAAGCCGTTATGTACCCCTTCCATCATTTCCGGGGTAAAGGCGTTGGAAACCGTTGCGAAAAAGAGTAGATGACTGTTGGAAGTGGTAACAATGATGTCTTTAAGCTCTGGTGACGCAGCTTCTTTTGACGATATCGTCAATGGGAGAGCCAAGAGAATACACACCAAGATGCATACATAGAATGGGCGGGGAACAAGATTCATAAATACGTGTATGTTAGGGCCGTGAGTGTGTAGTGTGTCTGGCGTGAGCTGTGTACCAACCCTGATCGCTCATCAGCTCAGGCGGTTCTAGGCCGGATTGTTCATGAACATGTTGTCTCATTTGAAAAAAACGAGACAAAAACTGATGGACGTGGTGTCCGTAAGCGGTCTCGCATTTCGATACAATGTGCACCAACGCTTAGCCCTTCTGCTGCCATCTTCGGCTGTATTCAGGCAACACATATAGAGCCTAGTTGAATGAGGTACTAAAAACTACCGAACCTGACACCGCCTGAACGGATGAGAAATTCGGGCTAGATGGAAAGGTTCCCGCAGGGCAGAGGTCAACGATGATTTCGATAGTACCTTTTTTGCTGTCAAAGCAGTGCCGAAGCTGGTGCCGCCTGTGTAAACCTTTGGTGAACATTTGGGAGAGTTTTTCTCTCCATTAGTTCTTTCCTAACGATTTGTTTATCTTTTCTATTTTTGATTTCCACAAATTGTTCATGAGAAATGCGGGCTCAATTTCTGTCCCTATATGTCCTTTGGGCTGTCTCAATAAACGTATATCACCTCGTTAGGCCTTTCTCTGCTGTGGCTCCATCACCCAATCCTCGGTGCAGCTTGAACCAGCATTGATACTGACACAACATCTGAGTCCAACATGTGCGCAATACTGGTTCTTTTACTCCAGACCCAAAGAAAGGAGTGGATCAGATAAAAAAGTGTGGCATATTTTCTTCAGACCTTCCATACTACCTGATCGTCTCTTTTTTGTCCATGGTTAGAGCCAGCAGAAGAACGCTTTCTGGCTTTCTGACCCCAAACTCATTGGGATTGCAGGTGGCTGTAAATTTTGCTAGATAGAGCAATATTTTTGACAAAACCCCAGCCAAGTTACGCCACCCAGCGGCCGAAAGAAAGGCCGTTACCTGAAGCCCATATTTTGGTGAACCTTTTGTCGTATCTGAAAAAAGTAAGAAACATACAGGTGGTGGGAGTACGCAGTTGCGTAATCTAACACAAGGTGCGCCTAATGTCAGCTGAGGCGATACCATCTTCGGTAGTCTTTTGGCGATCCCGAATACGCAAGGTGCGTGCGGTGGCCAAAACGAGCGAATCTGGTGAGGTCTGAGCTGATGAGAAATTGAAGAAGGTGAAGGATCAATACGTTGACTTAATACAAGGTAATACAGCAGAATGAAAAAAAAAGTACTTGTAACCGGAGGCTGCGGATTTATCGGGGCCAACTTTGTACGCATTGTTCTGGACAACTGTCCGCAATGGGAGGTTGTGAACCTGGATAAGCTGACCTATGCCGGCAATCCTGCGAATGTCGAGGATCTTTGGGCTTCTTCCCGTTACTGTTTTATTCATGGAGACATCTGTGATCAGGAGTTGGTACGGAGCCTCTTTGCGGAGCACGCTTTTGATACGGTCGTCCATTTTGCCGCCGAATCCCACGTTGATCGTTCCATTGCTGGACCAGGCGCTTTTATCCATACCAATATCCAGGGGACATTCACCCTTTTGGAGGCTGCCCGTCAGGCTTGGCTGGCTCATGGCCCAGCCCATCCCAACCAGCGTTTTCTGCATGTGAGCACAGATGAAGTCTACGGCAGTCTCGGCGATACAGGATTTTTCAGCGAGCAAACCTGCTATGATCCCCGTTCACCGTATTCGGCATCCAAGGCATCATCGGATCACCTCGCCAGGGCGTATTTCCATACCTACGGTCTTCCGGTTCTGATTACCAATTGTTCCAACAATTACGGTCCGTATCAATTTCCTGAAAAGCTGATTCCCCTGACCATACATAATGCTTTGCAGGGCCAAGAGATACCGGTCTATGGTGATGGCAGAAATGTACGAGACTGGCTGTATGTGCAGGATCACTGCGAAGCTCTTGTCGAGGTCATCCAAAGGGGTGCCATCGGTGAATCCTACAATATTGGCGGAAATAACGAAAAACAAAACCTGGAAATTGTGCAGTTACTGTGCGATCTGCTTGATCAGAAGATCAGGCCGTGTGACTCCGGTCATCCCCGCCGGGAACTGATTACTTTTGTACCAGATCGCCTGGGGCATGATAGGCGCTATGCCATTGATGCCGGAAAAATAGCGGCAGAGCTTGGTTGGAAACCTCGATATACCTTTGAACAGGGAATTGATCGCACTGTTGACTGGTATGTGAACAACCGAAAATGGGTGGAGCAGGTAATAGATGGCTCCTACCGGAACTCTTATGAAACCATGTGCGGAAATCGTTAAGCGATTTCGATGAAGGTGTGCACCATGCTGATAGAAAAGACAGCCATTCAAGACGTACTTGTCGTGACCCCAAAGGTGTTTGGCGATGATCGCGGTTTTTTCTTTGAAAGTTTTAACCTCCGTGAATGGCGGGAAAAGAGCGGGGTCACCTTGCCCTTTGTTCAGGAAAACCATTCCCGGTCTAAAAAAGGCGTTCTGAGGGGGCTGCATTATCAGATTAAGCAGCCACAGGGAAAATTGGTCCGGGTGGTGGCAGGCGAAGTGTTTGACGTGGCTGTGGATCTGCGTCGATCCTCTCCAGATTTCGGGCAGTGGGTCGGCATCAGGCTCTCAGCAGAAAATAAAAAGCAGTTCTGGATACCGCCGGGATTTGCCCATGGATTCGTGGTGCTGAGCGAGGCTGCTGAATTTTTGTATCACACCACTGATTACTATGCACCGGAGCATGAACGGGCCATTGCCTGGAATGACGCGGACCTTGCCATTGACTGGGGATACGATGGAGAGCCGAAGCTTTCTGAAAAAGACAGCCTGGCGTTTCCTTTCGGCCAGGCCGAGGTCTATGAGGAGATGTAGCCTGGATTTCTCATGAATATTTTCCCCCTTTTGAAAAAATAGAGAAAAACTGAGGTGGGTGATGTCCGGGGGCAGGCTCAAATTTGGTCAAACTATTCCCCACCGCTTCCCAGGCGGTACCATCTTCGGCAGTATCTTGGTGGCACCTCTACCCTGGTAGAATGCGGTGCCCAAAATTCCCGAACCAGGCGCCATCTGAGCTGAGGGGAAAGCAGGGCGAGTAGGTGGTCTTGCCTGCTGTCCTCACCACTCTACCTTGAGAACATTATCAAGCGGATTGACATTGACAAGACGAATTTTAATCATATCTCCCGGGTCAACCGGAAAATGGGGGTTGGGGGCAAGGTCGATATCAAACAGGCAGTCTGTCAGCAACAGGTTGACCCGTTTACTTCCCCTCCCGACCACCAGGGCATTCATTTTACTGCCGATTTTCGGTTCCAGATAACGTAAAATCCAATACCTGTGTCGTTGTTGTCGCACGCTGTTGGCTCTGCTGAGCTTCTGCTGAATGGTGCCGGTAAAGGATTTGCACTCTTCGCTGGAAAAAAGGATACCATTACCACGGAGCATGTTACTGATTTGATGCTGCATGGCCAGATCAAGGAAACGCCGTATGGGCGAGGTGATGGTGGTGTAGCTGTTGAGGCCCAGACCGCTGTGCGGCTTGGGATGGGAGGTCAGCTCACCACGGGAGAGAAAGCGTCTTTGTAGGGCAATGTCCTGCAGGCTGTTGTTGATGCCTTCTATGATGCGTTTTTTGGGAGGTGGCTGGGAGCGGAAAATGCCTGGAGCACCCCGGCTTGCCAGGAAATCAGCTGCCACGCCGTTGGCCAGAATCATGAATTCCGAAACCAGACTGCGGGCAGCTGTGTCCATGGGCGAGAGATGCACCTGGATATCATCCCTGTCCCGGATATCGATATTTACGTCAGGGAAGGGAAGCAGCAGGGCGCCGTTGTCCACTCGCCGTTGTCGCAACAGTTCCTTGACTTTGTTCATCATGGCCAGTTCGGGATCTGTGGCGATGAGTGTGTCAGCTTCCCGGTAACTGATCTGACGTTTGACCTGAATCACAGAAGGCACGATGCGGGTGTTCATAACCTGCCCATTTTCGGACAGCGTCACGAGAAAACTGATGGCTGGTCTGATTTTTCCGAGGATCAGGCTGCATACCCCTAAAGATAGCGTCGGGGGAAGCATGGGAATGTGGCCTTCAGGGAAATAAAGGCTCGTCCCCCGCTCCTGGGCCTCGGCAAACAGGGCTCCGCGTGGGGATACGAAGTAGCTGACATCGGTTATGTGGATACCAGCAAGGTACCCCCGTTCCAGTCGCTCGACGTGGAGGGCGTCATCATAATCGCGGGTAAAGGTCCCATCTATAGTGATCAGGTTCAGCTCCCGGAGATCTCTGCGCTTAGGATCAGTCAACAACTCTTCTGCTGAAGGTTCTGTGAAGGAGTCGGCCCGTTGGAGACATTCTTCTGAAAAATCCACTGGCTGATCGGCCCTTCGTAATGGCAGGTTTTCATCACGATCCCACTTGCCGGCCCGTACAAGAATCCTGTGCCCCACATGGGGAGCGTTCAAGCCTGCCTGCTTGAGCAGATTCTTGATCAGCTTACTCTCCTTGGCATCGTTGCCCAGAAGCTCATATTCCTCCAACCAGGAGAGACATTTCTCCATGTCGGCCCATTGGCTTAGAGTCACGGTGTCGCCGTCCAGTATCCGCCGCAGGTAGAGGGCCCCCTGTTGCAAGAGCTGTTCTTTTTCCTGCTGTTTCTGATACTCGTATTGAAGGTGTTCCACCTGTTCGGGAGTATGGGCAATGATACGTTCGTTTTTGTATTTGAAATAAAACGGATCCGCTAATACGCTTCTGAGAAATGCGGCAAGGTCATCGTCATCAGGCGGATGCCCGGTGATCAGTTCCGTCAGAAAGGCGGTGGAAAAAATCAGGTGCTCTTCCTCGCAAACGATCTGCCATAATTCTTCCAGATTAAAATCTGCTACTCGTTGCAGCCGCCTTTCAGCTGTCTCCCTGAGCAGGGCCATGATCTCTTCCCTGCTTCGATCTGTGCTGTATTGTTGTTCTGTAGCAATGAATACCCGTGCCCGGGGCAGGGTGAACTCTTTGCCATTTTGATTGATGATATGGAGTCGTTTTTCCTGGACCTGGGTGATAAGCGCACAAACACATTTTCCCCCATCCAGATACTCAATGATGCTGCCTGCACTGATCATAGATCTAACACGTTGCGAAGTTTGTGGGTCATGGTAAGGTACAGTGGATAGCAGGAATAGGAGCCTTTGTCATTATTTTCTTACTTCTATTTTTTTTCATTGCTTCGAATTCGTCCCTATTTTGAAGGGAGTCTTTTGGTTCAAATACAAGCTATCTGCAACAGCTTGTGACAGGCATGTTGTCGATATTCCGATGATAAATACCTGAAGGTCCCGCACGAATAGGATAAAGAACTCTGACCATCAACCAGGTTTGTCCAGACAGCTATACTCGTATGGAACACATTCAATCTTCACCAAGCCAGGATCCAATACCATATCGTTCCGGTGTGGTTGCCATTGTTGGGCCGCCTAATGCTGGTAAGTCGACTTTGCTCAACTGCTTGCTAGGACAAAAAATTTCCATTGTTTCACCCAAACCCCAGACCACCAGAAACCGGATTGCCGGGATCCTGACTGGCAAGGCATATCAGATACTTCTCCTGGACACCCCAGGCCTGCATAAGGCCCAGGATCGAATGAACCAGGAAATGGTCCAGGTGGCCCTGGAAAGTGTCGACGAAGCCGATATGGTACTTTTTGTCGAGGACAGTTACGCCATGACCGACAAACGTCGGGATACAATCCTGGAGCAATACCAGGGTTATTTTGATCAAATCAATGTACCGGCCGTTCTTGCCTTGAACAAGGCTGATCTGGTGGAGCAGGAGGCTCTTCTGCCGCTTACTCGGTGGTTTGTGGACCTGCATGGGTTTGCAGAAGTCCTGCCCGTATCCGCACTGCACGATCAGGGAACAGAGCTGTTGGTCGACAAGATCACTGGCCTGTTACCGGAAGGCCCTCAATATTATCCTGACGATATCCCCACCGATGCCTCGGAACGCTTCATAGTGGCGGAAATAATCCGGGAAAAAGTTTTTTTACTGACCAAGGAAGAGGTACCCTATTCCACCGCCGTGGTTATAGACTCTTTTCAGGAAACCGACTCGCATGAGCCAATCATTATTTATGCCACTATTCTGGTGGAACGAAGTTCCCAAAAAGGAATCCTGATTGGGTCTAAAGGGGCCATGTTGGCCAAAATACGCAAACAGGCAAGCCAGGATATCGTACGCTTGCTGGGGGTCCCTGTGCGTCTGCATTTGTGGATCAAGGTGCGTAAAAACTGGACGGGGAATGAAAGGATGCTTAGGGAACTCGGACTCACCCGAAATGCTCATGAACATCGTGTCTGAATTAAAAAAATATATCAGAAAAGCAGCTGGTTAGAAAAGAAATACTTTGTGGTCAATTGGTCCAGAATGTGCGCCAATACTCAAGAGTGGCTACATCAGAGGCGCTCGTTTTAGTGCACGCATCCTGCTGGGATATCGGAGTTCTCCAACAGCCACCAAAGAGGGAATATCGTGCCCGTTGCTGAGATTGCTCACGGATGGCACATTCATCTGTTTGGGATTTTTTTACCAATGAGACAAAATGCTCCTAAAAAACGGGTTAGAGTTTTTTTAAAGCAGGTCAACATCTTCATCAGCAACATACATGGGGCGCAGCAGCCTCACTACTGGCTTCTCTACCGGCTGCCAACAAGAGTAAGGCTTTTAATAATGAACAGGGCTGTCCGCAATTGGTTGTCCTGCGCCAACCGCCTGGCAGCGAGCGCTTGTGCTTCCTGTTCCTTATTCAATTCCAACTCTTGGGTATCATCTGACGGCCTATCATCTGCTTTTGCGTCATTGACAAAATGACCTGGCAGATCCTTTTCCTTGATGTGGTTCTCCTGCTGGTCCGTTTCCTTTTGACTTTCGGCCTTGTTGAAGGGCACCGTGAGATCGGGTTGGATGCCTGTTGCCTGGATGGAATCACCACTGGGCGTATAATACCTGGCTGTTGTCAGACGTATACCTGCCCCGCCGGGGATAGGCAGGACTGTTTGCACTGATCCTTTACCAAAGGTACTTGTTCCCAGGATAATGGCTCTTTTATGATCCTGGAGTGCACCGGCAACAATTTCAGCACCACTGGCAGAGCCGTCGTTGACCAAAACGACCAGGGGGTATGTGTTTTCGGACCCGGTGCTGTGCGCCTCATACGTCATTTGTTCCTGGCCGTGGCGTCCTCGAGTGGAAACAAGCAGCCCCTGGTTTATGAAGATGTCGGAGATCTTGACAGCCTGATCCAATAAGCCGCCTGGATTATTACGTAGGTCCAGGACCATTCCTTGTATAGGTTTTTTTTTCTTTGCCTGGTTCAGTTGCTGGCGAAAATCACGAGTAGTGGTGGCCTGGAAATGGGAGATTCGCATGTACAGGATGCCAGGTTCCAACTCAAATGAGCGTACCGATTGGAGTGGAATGGTATCTCTTTCCAGTTCAATATCCCGCATCCCCTGCCAGGCTTTCCTATAAATGGACAGGACAACGGTTGTTCCCTTAAAGCCTCTGAGTTTTTGTACTGCTTCCATCAGTGAGAGGTTCTTAGTGATTTCCCCGTTAATGCGAATGATTTGGTCTCCAGGTTGAATACCCTTTTTTGCTGCCGGAGAGCCTTCGATGGGGGTAATGACGGTCAGAACATTATCTCGTATGGTTATTTCCAGTCCGATACCGTTAAAGCTGCCCTGCGTCTCTTCTTGCAGATCTGCAAAGTCTTCCGAAGACATATATGCGGAGTGGGGGTCAAGGGCACTTAACATGCCTTTGATGGCTCCGGTAATGACCTCTTCTGTGTCTATCTCGTCCACATATTGTTCTTGTAGCAGGTTGAGAATGTTGGCAAATGTCTCCAACTGCTGGTAGGCGTCCCTGTTTTCAGTAGAATCATCGGCCGTAGCCGGGGTATAGGCAAACAGCGTCCAGGTGAGGACGACTAAAAGGAGTATGTAGATTTGTTTATGAAAAGAGGACATGAGACAGCCTGGAGGAAAAAGGAGCTTCATTTTCTGTCGTGGCCCGCGCCATACATTAACACTATGCTGACAGGTCCGGTCTCGCCTCGGATTACTCATCAGCTCAGGCGATGCCAAGTTCGGTAGTCTTTGAGTAACTCAGTATTCTTGGGTGTCTGGGTTTTAAAAAATCTGCTGAAGATGGTACCGCATGGGCTGAGTGTTGGCGCACAGTTTGTAGAAATTTGAGCCCGCTCACGGAAAAAATATCTACTTGTTTTTATGTGTTTTTCTCAAAAAAGACAATATATTCATGAGAGATCCGGGCAGGGAGAATTGAATCGTGCACGGAGCCCTCTGCTGCGGCATCAGTACGTATACTGAAGCGGACGATTTAAAACGTAGTACAACATTTTAAAGTAACTGGAAACAGAGAGTGTGGCAATGTATTTTTTACAGGGCCTGTGTCGTGGGTTGCAAGCATGCCTCGCCCGGATTGCTCATCGGCTCAGGCGGTGCCAGGATGGGCAGTTTTTGGCCCTTCATTCCACTTGGGTACTGGGTTTTACAAAGACTGCCGAAGATGGTACCGCATGGGCTGAGTGTTGGTGCCCTTGTTGTTGAAATGTGAGCCCGCCCATGGACAGCACATCCATCTGTTTTGTCTCTTTTTTCTCACATGAGACAACAAGGTCGTGGGAAATCCGTGTTCGTGTGGATGGTGGAACCTCCAGAAGACCTATTCGGAGGAGAATGCGTCGGGACACAGCCAGGGGAGCGGGTCTTCGGCTGTGGTTCCTTTGCGTATTTCAAAATAGAGTCCCCGGCCAAAAAGGGTGGCTATGTCGCCGGTTGTGGCGATGACCTGTTCCCGCTGCACGGTGTCGCCCTGTTGCACTACAAAGTTCTCCAGTCTTGAGGTCACGGTAAAATAATTATAGCCATGGTCGATGATAATAGTCCTGCCGTAGCCTCGCATATACCCGGCAAAAATAACCTTGCCGGCTAAGACGGCATGTACCTTTGCCCCATCCCTTGTCTTGATGGTTATGCCTTGTGATACCTTTTTTTGCAAAGAATCACTGTCTTCCTTGCCGAAACGGGAAAGCAGGATACCTTTTGCAGGCGGTTGCAGCGTCCCCATGTTGCGTACAAATACTTTTTTCTTGTTTTCTTCTTTCTTTTGCAGCCTGGCAATCTGAGCGGTAAGATCCTGCTCCGCTTTCCGCATTTCTTTCAAAGCCAGTTGATAGAGACTTTTTTCTGTTTTTGCTTTTTGCAGGAGCTGGTTTTTTTGCCTGGAAATATACAGCAGGGTCTTTTTTTCCTCTTCTGCGTTATGCAGAAAACTTTCCTGTACGCTTTTTTCCAGCTCATGGGCCTGCTTGGCCTGGAGAATGGACTGTTTTCTTTTTCGATACGCGCTGAAAACAGTGCTGTCATAGGAGACTAAATGTTGAAAGGAGTCATTAAATATAAGGAGGTCCGGGATGGATGTACTGGAAAAGGCAATCCGTAAGAAACCATTGTTGCCCATGAGATAATATGCTCGCAAACGTTTTTCCAAATGGGCTTGCAGAGCTTTTTTTTCCGCATGAATGGCATCGATTTCAGCCGCCCGGCTCTCAATGAGTCTTTCCTGCTCTCTAATTTTGTCCTGGATGGCCAGAACTTTTTCCTGTTGTGCAGCTATGTTGTCATCTAACCGTTCAAGCTGGTCCAGCAGGCTGGTCTGTTTGCGATCACTGTCCTGTATTTTAGCGCTTTGATACTTCATTTCCTTGTGGAGCTTGCTGATAGTCAGCCTATGGCGCTTAATGGGCTGGGATTCCCCTGCCAGACAGTGGGAGGTTTCTGGGCAGCCAGCAAGGGTTGGTATGATAAGGAGAAGGGGTATCAGGCGCATGAGGATCGACTTACAGGTTGACCATTTTTCGTGTTGAAGAAAAGCTACCCAGTGAGCAGAGCAGGGTGGCAGCACAGATAAGCAGGACAACGGACTGCATGGAGAGAAAGGTGAAGGGAAAAAAACGAAACAAAGTCGCTCCGGTAAATCGCAGATCTATCCAGGAGTAGAGCAGAAAGAGAGCCCAGACTCCCAGACCTGCTCCCAGCAGCCCCTGCATTGCTCCTTCAATGAGAAAGGGGGTGCGGATATAGTTATTAGTTGCCCCCACCAGTCGAAGCAAATCCAATTCTTTTTTCCGGGCCAGTAAGGTCAAGCGAATGGTGTGTGCAACCATGAATGTCGTGGTCATAACAAGCAGGACTCCGGAAAGAACGACAATAATGCGAATAATCTGGATGAATGAGTAGAAGCGTTCTATCCACTCCTTGCCATACTGTACCTTGAGAACGCCGGGCAGGGTCTGCAGATAATCCGAAAAGCGTTTAATTCTGGAAAGACTGTCCAGCGTTTTGAAAGGATAAATCTCTATGGAAGGCGGCAGAAAGGTTGTGGGAATATCAACGAGAATATCTTTGTCCTCTCCCAGCTGATCGCTGAATCTGTCAAAGGCCTCGGTTCTGGAGAAAAAGACAATTTTTTCCACCTGATCAAATTTGAGGATTTTTCGCCGATACTCTTCCTTGAGAGGGGGAGTCGGCTCCTCATCCAGGTAGATCACCAGCCGAAGGTCATCACCAAGTTTCTGGCTGACCTGCATGGCGTTAATATAAATGAGATAGAAGAAAGAAAAAATCAAGACCGACAGGGCGACGGTGACAAGGGTCATGAACTGGGATTTCCAGGTCAGCTGCATGTTGCGGCCTGTATGGCGCAGGGCTGTTGAAACGAGGCTCATAGTTAACTGATTGCTCAATAGGATTGAATAGTGTTGGCCGTCTCGTACTGGATGCCGTCGGGCTGCGGGGCTGCACGTACGTTCTCAACTTGCCGACCATACCTGAGTTCTATAATCCTGCGTCCCCCCTGCTGGTAAATATCTCTGTCGTGTGTTGCGATGAGCAGGGTCGTCCCCTTGTTATTCATCTCGTTGAAAAGGTCCATGACACGCCCAGTCGTTTCCGCATCCAGGTTTCCGGTGGGCTCATCAGCAAGAATAATGTCAGGTTGATTGGCCACGGCCCGGGCAATGGTGACCCGCTGTTGTTCTCCTCTGGAAAGTTCGGCTGCAAGGGTATGTTTTTTTGCGGAAAGACCGAGTCGTATCAGAAGTTCCTTGGTCCTTTTGTGAATGAAGGAACGCTTGCGGTATACGACTTCCATGGCTATGGCAATATTGGCGGCCACAGTCCTCTCCGGAAGAAGTTTGAAATCCTGGTAAACCATACCGATTTTTCGGCGAAGTCTATAGAGCCTGTTTCGGGGTATTTTGGCAATATCCAGGCCAGCCACTTCGATCATGCCTTTGGTCGGTTTTTCTATCCTGCTGATCAGTTTGAGCAGGGTGGTTTTCCCTGAACCGCTGCGGCCGATAAGATAGACCATCTCACCTTTGTTGATTGAGAAGGTTACGTCTTCGAGGGCATGGACATCCGGGTTATAGGTTTTGGAAACCTTGATGAGGTCCATCATGGGCTGTGTGGGGTTGCTCGTTTGCGTCATCTCTTCAGTATCAGATTCTACCAGGATAAGGAGTAGCTCGTGCGTCTTTGCTGATAGCATACCTAAATCTTATTTTTTTTTCAGGTTTTTATTGCATTGCAAAGGGCGGAGGCGTTAGTAAAAGGGATGAAAAGAAGAAGCCAAAAACTACCTGGACACCAACATGTTGGTCCTCTCTGTTTGCAGCTCCGCATTTTTTACGGGCTTGGCCTACAGATCAAAAGATCGTATTTGGCTGCAGATCATTTTTTCTACTTAATTGTTTTTATATTATATTTTTTTATTTTCTACAAATCTTTATGAGGAGTTCAGGCTGGTGCGCCTGGGCGGGAGATGATGGGCGCTTCATAAGAGGGCGCTGTGAGAAGATGCAACATCAGTTGCTGTGGGGAGATGTATGCACTACAAGGCAGTGATTTTCGATCTTGATGGGACCTTGCTCGACACACTTCAAGACCTTGCCGATGCGGCCAATCAGGCTCTGGCGGATCTGGGTTTTCCCAGGCACCCGGTCGATGCCTACCGGTTCTTTGTTGGCAGTGGCCTGAACACCCTGATTGTCCGAATACTGCCTGAGGGAAAGAGGGACGAGCAGACGCAAAGGCAGACCGTAGAGAGATTTAAACAACGGTACAGGCAAAACTGGAAAGCGACATCTGCGCCCTATGTCGGGGTACCGGCAATGCTTGATCAGCTGCAAGCCAACGGGGTCAAGTTGTGTGTTCTTTCCAATAAACCGCATGATTATACCACCCTCTGCGTGCAGGAACTGTTGCCTCAGTGGACTTTTTTTCAGGTTCTGGGACAACGATCGGGTGTACCGAAAAAACCTGATGCCCGGGGTGCTCTTGATATTGTCCATTGTCTGGGGCTTCAAAAAAGGGATATCCTCTATGTCGGAGACACAGCCATTGATATGCAGACAGCGGCAAATGCCCAGTTGGACAGCGTTGGCGTATTATGGGGCTTTCGCTCTGCAGAAGAGTTACAGGCGGCAGGCGCTCGGTATTTGATCAGCTCACCAGAGGAACTTGTTGGCATCGTTAAATCTGGCCCGGATTTCTGTTGAACAACTTTTCTCGGTTGAAAAAAGGGAAAAAAACGGATGGGTGCGCTGTCCTTGAGCCGGTTCACATTTCGACAAATTGTACCCCAACGCTTAGGCCAGGCGGTCCCGTCTTTGGCAGTATTTTAGTAGCCCATATATCCAAGGAGAATGGGTTTATAGTAACTCCTGTACCTGGCACCACCTGAGCTGAGGAGAGTTTCGGTCTAGATGATATGGTCGCTCCCGGATAGCATATCAAGAAAGTTGTTTCCTGGTCAAGGCGCAGGTCATACCGATGCCGACATCTCATCGAGGTATCCAGCAGCCAAGAGGCTGCGAAAAAATTGCTTGAACCCAAGCACCAAGTATCAACCCAAAGAGTACATACATACATACAGACAATGTCAACTGATCTTTTTTCCCTGGCGACCTATGCCGGGCCACCGGTTATTGGTGCCTTTATCGGCTACCTGACCAACAAGGTCGCTATCCGTATGCTTTTCCGGCCCCTCAATCCCTGGCATGTTTTCGGTATCCGGGTGCCTATGACCCCGGGCGTAATCCCTTCTCAGCGCTACCGTCTGGCGGATAATATCGGCGAAATGGTAGGTAATCATCTCTTGACCAGTACCGAGATTGGGGCAGCCCTTTCAACCGAGACATTTCAGCATCATCTGCAGACCATCATAGGCTCGCACTTGGAGGAGGTGCTTGATACGGAGTTTGACTCCCTTGCGTCCTCTCTTTCTCAGCAGCACAAGGATATCGTTGAGCAGGCCGTTGCCCGGTTCAGCGAACAGGCTGCGATACGACTGAGCACCTATTTTCGTACACCTGAATGGGCAACAGCACTCGAGAATGGACTGGCTGAGTTGGCGGATAAGACTACTCATGTCTCTGTGTCTGACTGTGTCGACAGAAAGAGCCGGGCAACCCTTTATGCCGCATTGGCACAGGTAATAAAACCAGCTCTCTGTAGCGCGGAAACAGAAGAGCAGGTAGGCAGGTTTGTGGCCCAATGGTTTGGAGAAGCCGTTCGGACTGGTAAGACCCTTAATGCGGTGTGCCCTGACGAGATCATCCGTCTGCTCCATCAAGCAGTTGAGGAGCAGGCACCGAATCTGCTCGACCTGCTGGGACGACAGCTAACAACTCCTGAGATACGCCAAAAAATAGTTCAGGGTGTGTTGGGTGCCGTTGATCATTTTATCGAGTCTCTTGGCCCCATGGGTGCCATGGCCAAGGGCTTTATCGATGCGGATACCTTGGAGCGGAGCATCGATGCCTACCTTCAGGGAAAAGAAGAAGAAATGCTCTCCTGGCTGCAAGAGCCCCAGTTGGTGGAAAAGGCCACCAAAGCATTGCACCGCCAGGTAGATTCCTTTTTGGGTCAAAGTTTTTCCCAGCTCTACCAGCAACTCGGTGCCCAGGGACTTGATAAGGTGTGCCGGGCACTGGCACGGGCTATACTCGCGCCGTTCACTTATCAGAGAGAGGTGGCACCGCTGGAGTCATTCATAGAGGAGGTATGTGAATCCTTTCTGCAGGAAGGCGCCTTGACCGTGGACCAGCTCTTGGGCAAGAGTTCGTCCTCAGATAAAGAGCACGGTTTTTCTCTGCAAGCCATTCTCCTTGCCTGGAGCCGATCTGACACCATTGAAAAGGTTCTCAGGCAGCTCATCAATACATCCGGACGACGTTTGCTGGAGGTTCGGATAGGTAAGCTGTCGCCCATGGTGCATGCCTCATTCCAGCAGGCCATGGCCGAATACGCGATTGTAGCGCTGAACAGGATATTCCTCAAAGAGGTGCCGGGATTGGTCCAATCTCTGCAAATTAGTACACTGGTTACCGAAAAGATCAACACCTTGGATCTGCTTAAACTGGAAAAGCTTCTGCTCTCTATAATGGAAGAGCAATTCAAGTACATCAATCTTTTTGGTGCTTTATTAGGATTTGTTATTGGTCTGATGAACCTATTTATTCTTCATCTTAAGTAGCACAAGACTGATTCAGGATGGAACAGGAATAGGTAGTTGTTTTTTTTACTGATTAGCGACACCAAAAACACGTTCTTTTGAGAAGGTTTTTCTTTATTTATGCAGAGCATACACTATATTGAACGAAGTACAGGTATTCTGAAACAGGAAGTTGTTCCAAAAGAACAGTGGTTGAAATGGTTATATCATAATCCAATTGGTAAATCGGCACTGCATCTGGTGGTAAAAAAGAAATTTCTGTCTGCATGGTATGGGAGGAAGATGGATGCTCCGGCTTCCTCCAAGAAAATTCCTGGTTTTATCCGGCAAGTGCAGGTCAATATGGCTGAGTCAGCGGTCCCGGCAAGTGATTTTAAATCGTTTAATGATTTTTTCATTCGTCGGCTTAAGCCGGATGCCCGCCCCATTGATCCTCTTCCAGAAAGCATTGTCTCGCCTGCGGACGGAAAACTACTGGCCTTTGCAGACATGCGTGGATTTGATACCTTTTTTGTTAAGGGGCAGGTTTTTTCCTTGGAAAAATTCCTGGGAAACAGGACGCTTGCTGAAAGATACACCAATGGCACGCTGCTGATTATTCGCTTGGCACCTGTCGACTATCATCGGTTCCATTTTCCGGCTGATGGTGTCATTTCCAGTTCCCAGGTGATCAATGGTTCGTATTGTTCCGTTTCCCCTTATGCCGTGCAAAACAGGCTGCGTATATATTGGGAAAATAAGCGGGCATACAGTTTATTAGAGACAATCCGAGCCGGAGATATCGTGCTCTGTGAAGTCGGCGCCACCATGGTAGGTTCCATCGTCCAGGCCTATGAACCGGAAAGCCAAGTCCGAAAAGGACAGGAAAAAGGCTGGTTCAAGTTTGGTGGCTCCACGGTTATTGTCCTATTGGAAAAAGGCAAGATTCTTGTAGATAACGATCTGCTTGAAAACACGAGAAAAGGGTTTGAAACCAGTATTACAGTGGGAGAGCGTGTAGGGGTGGCATGTGGGTAGGTTGTAGTCTTGATGAGCAATCCGGGTTAGCCCGGATTGCTCATCAGCTCAGGCCCATCAGATTGCACATAGGACGTGACGTTCTTATGTAATCTGGAAAAACAGGCGGTAGGGGATCCCTGGCAGGGGATCCCTCAAACACAGGATGCTATGAGGTGGGGCAGCGTTACTGTTGGCTGACGGGATGCAATTCCACCCGCCTGTTTTTCGCCCGCCCTTGTGCAGTTGCATTATCCGCTATGGGGTCAGCCGGCCCATATCCTGCAACTGTAAAGCGTTCGGCTGCTAGATCTTTGCTTATGAAGTATTCGACAACCGCCTGGGCACGTCTCTCGGACACCTGCATATTACGGTTCACATCTCCAGTGGAATCAGTATAGCCCGCCACTGCACATTGTATTTCCGGGGAGTTGACAAGGGTGGTGACGACTTTGTCCAGCCCTTGCCTTGCCTCATCTGTCAAGACAGCGGTACCTGTTTTGAAGGTGACGCCCTCTAACACGATTCGAGCCTCTGCTTCGCAACCCAGACCATTGACAGATCCCCCTGCGGCAGTATCCGGGCAAAGATCAAGACGATCGACAATACCATCCTTATCAGTATCCACTTCGCATCCCGTCTTATCAACAGGTATGCCACTGGCTGTGTCCGGGCAGGCATCCGTTGCATCATTGACACCGTCACCATCACTGTCCGTTGTCTGCAGCAGCATCTGTTCGTTTTTGGCTTGGAGCGATTGCAGCCCATCCTGCAGTGCGTCGACTCTGGCTCTTGATTCTTCCAGGGCCGCATTGCTTTGGGCCAGTTTGTCTTGCAAGTCGGTCTGGTTTTGTTCCATATTTGTCAAGATCTGCTTCAGATTGCCCTTGTCTTGCTCAAGGTCGGCTATATTTTGCTCAAGCGCTTCCTTGCGCTGCTCAATGGTTGCTATATGGGCCGCAGCCTTGTCCAGCTCCATTGACTTGGCATTGAGCTGTTGGTTGAGCGTCTCAATCTGTTGGCTGGTGTTCTCATGTTGCGTCTGCATATCGGTTAGTTGCGTTTGCAATTGCGTCACCTGGTCCTTCAGGGAGATAATACGCTTTTCATTTTCTCCTTGTTGCTGCAAGGTTTCTGGTGGTATTTCCGGTTTGTTTTTTACCTCCTCTGAGAGCTGGACGATGGTATCTTTGGCATCCTGCCATGCGGCCTCCAGGCTGGCAACTTTCTCCTCGCTGGCCGCAAGAGAGGCGGTTATCCGGGCTATTTCTTCCTTGCTCTGCCCTGCATTGTTGTCAGCTTCCAACCGTGCCGCCTTGGCGCTCTCAAGTTCCAGGCTCAGCTGCTCAATCTGTGAATTCAGGGCTTCAATGACGGATTTTTCACTTTGAATTTCATTCAGTTTGACCTGGGCAATGGTCAGAGCGTCCACATTTTTTTGTAAGGATCTTCTGAGTTTATCGACCTCCTTGGCTGTCTGTTGGAGGGTATCTACCTGGGTCGCAAGGCCGGTCTTCTCCTGGCTCACAGCTTCCAATTCTCCTGCTAGAGCGCTGATGCGGCTTTCTTTGTCTTCCAGATTGGCGGTGAGTTCTATAACCTGATGAGAAGCAAGTTCAAGTTGCTCTTTGAGTGGGGTGAGCTGTGCTATGTTTTCGTGTGCTTTTGTCAGTGCGGCTTCTTGCTCAGTTACATTTTGCGACAAGGCCGCTATTGTTTGTTGCAGGTTTTCTATCTGAGCCTGCGATGCAGCAAGTGCATCCTCTTTCTCTGTAAGAGTGGTCTGTAATTGTTTTTCCTGATCTTTCAGAAAAGTAAGCTCTTCAAGCTTTGTCGTTGCTTCGTTGATCTGGTGTTCTTTTTGTTCTATCACTGCCTTAAGCTCTTCAACCTGTGCGACCAGGGGCGTGAGTGTTTCTTCTTTGGCATGCGCCTCTGCTAGAGCTGTTTCCTTCTGGTCCAGGAGCGCCTGAAAATTATACTGCCTGGTTTCCAAATCTTCTAGTTGGGTACTCAACGCACTAATATCTTGGTCTTTCTCCAAGATAGTTGATTTAAGAGTGTCCATCTCGACCACCCCTTGCTGCAGGGTATTGATCTGTGCTTTCAAGGCTGCATTTTCTTCACTGAGCGTTTGGGTGCTGCCTTGCGCTTCTTCCAATTGGTTGGCAAGGCTTAGCATTTCTTGCTGAAGAGCAGCAAAGAGGCCGTCTTTTTCAGTGATTTGTGCTTTGAGAGGGTTGATGCTTTGAGTAACTTGATTGCGTTGTCCCTCGGATTCTGCCAAAGCTGTTTTGGTGAGAGCCAGGGTCGATTCCAGCTCAGAAAGCTGAGTTTCCAACGTTTTAACATGGTCCTGGGACGCCTGGAAATCCTGAAATAGGCTTTCCCGTTCCTTCTTTGCTGCTGCCTGGGCCTCTTTCAGGACGCTTGTTTCTTTTTCAAGGGCCTTGTTTGCCCCAGCGAGCCGATCTTTATCAGATTGTGCAGCCGCAAGTGCTTCCCGGACTTGTTGTAATTCTTTCTCTTGAATCATCCGTTTTTCAGTGGAAGCCTCGAGTTGTTGTCGGGTCTCTTTAACCTGGTCCGCGAGAACCGCCTTGAACTCTGCAATTTGTTGCTTGAACTGATCCATGGCGGCCGGGAGTTCGCCATATCCGCTTTCGGCCAACTGCAGAGCTCGTCCCTCCTGTTCCATGAACTTGAGAGCGTTCGCTTTGTCCTGACTGAGGCGAATCATGGCCCCGGCTTTCAGGTCTGCTTTTTTCAGCAACTTTCTGGTAATGGCAAGTTGTGAAGATGTATCCGCGAGTCTAGCTTGCAGACGACCAACTTCTGCTTTCTGAAATTTGAGCTGCTCTCGCAGTTGGGTGAGCATCTCTTGGTTCTGGCGGGTGAGCTGATCAGACGAATGCTGCCTTTCACCTTGCTTGTTAAGGGCAGCCTTGAGCTGCTCTATGACTGCATGAGCCTTAGCGAGCTCTTGTTCTCCGGCCAGCTTTTCCTGGGAGCGCTCTTGCGCCGTGTTGTTTGCCGTCTTTGCCTGTTCCAACTCCCTGAGCAGCTTCTGGTTTCTCCGGGTCAGGTCTCGAATAACCATATTTGCCTGCTTGGACTGGCGGAGAAGCTTCTGATACTGCTTGACAAGAAGATCTTGATCTGCACTCCTTTCATTGGTTTGCAGAACCTCCCCCCCCACCTGTTTGTTTTCTTTTTGTTCTTTGGTAGGAGTGGTCTGCTCAGCCTTTTGTTGTGCATGTTTTTGCGGTGTGACGGCATCCTCTTGAGCCTGTTGCTTGTTGGCTGCCCTTTCCTCCGGGGCATTCTGTGGGCTCAAATTACCAATGACGGCAAGATGTTTGTTGGTGGCTTGTTCCACAACTCTTGTTTCGGTATATGAATTAGGAAAGGGTTGCTTTTGAGTAAGCTTGCCATGATAACCGGCAATCATGACGTACCCAACTATGCCAAATGCGGAAAGGAGAATAACGCGTGTTTTCATGGGTCTTTTGGTCTCTGTTTAAGAATTCTTTATGTGAACAGGTGCATGTCTTTTCAACAGGGTTTGAGAATAAGGGTCGCCAGAGGTGGAAGGGTGAGGGATAGAGACTGATCCATCGCATGAAACCTCTCTTGGTCGGTATGCATATATTCTGGATTGGTTACCTGACTTCCGGAATAGATATCCAAGTCGGAATTTATAAGTTCCCTGTACTGCCCCCACCGTGGAACGCCGATTCGGTACTTTTCTCGCACCACCGGGGTAAAATTACAGATAATGACAAGAAAGTCATCAGGATTTTTCGCAAAACGGATAAAAGAGAACACCGAATTGTCGGAGTCATTGGCATCAATCCAGCGGAACCCGGTCCTTTCGTAATCCAACTCATGCAAAGCAGGCTCATGGAAATACACCCGGTTGAGATCACGAACCAGTCGTTGCGCCCCTCTATGGGTCGGAGCCTGCAGAGCATCCCATTCCAAAGCTTTGTCGTGATTCCATTCCTGCCATTGGGCAAATTCACAGCCCATAAACAGAAGCTTTTTGCCAGGGTAACTCCACATGAAGCTTACATAGGCACGAAAAGTAGCAAATTTCTGCCATTCATCCCCAGGCATTTTATTGAGCAGGCTGCCTTTCCCGTGCACACCTTCATCATGGCTGATAGGGAGAATATAATTTTCATGAAAGGCATAAAGCATCCCGAAGGTCAGCAGATTATGGTGGTATTTCCTGAACAGAGGGTCCGTACGTACATACTCAAGGGTATCATGCATCCAGCCCATATTCCACTTCAGGCTGAAGCCAAGACCTCCCAGATATGTCGGGCAGGAGACCATGGGCCAGGAGGTGGATTCTTCTGCAATGGTGAGTATCCCCGGGAATACCCCATGCACCACCTCATTGGTCTTTTTGAGGAATGAGATGGCTTCAAGGTTTTCCCGCCCGCCGTATTGATTAGGCACCCATTGGCCCTCTTCTCTGGAGTAATCCAGATAGAGCATGGACGCCACGGCATCGACACGAAGCCCGTCTAGGTGATATTTATCCAGCCAGAAAAGAGCATTGGAGATGAGAAAAGAACGGACTTCGTTACGTCCGTAATTAAAAATCAAGGTGCCCCAGTCCTGGTGTTCTCCCTGCTTGGGGTTAGCATGGGAATAGAGATGGGTTCCGTCGAAATAGTTGAGTCCAGCACCATCCTTGGGAAAGTGGGCCGGAACCCAGTCGAGGATAACACCCAGACCTGCCTGGTGACACTGATCGACAAAATACATGAAATCTTCGGGCGTCCCAAAGCGCGAGGTCGGTGCAAAAAAACCAAGAACCTGGTATCCCCATGAACCGTCAAAGGGATACTCCGCGATGGGAAGGATTTCAATGTGTGTATAGCCCATTTCTTTGACATAAGGAATGAGTTCCTGGGCCAGTTCTTGATAGGTCAGGTAGCGCTGTCCCCATTTTGCATCTGCTTTTTTTCTCCATGAACCTAAATGCACTTCGTATATGGATATGGGCTTATCTAGGGCCTGCTGTTTTTGTCTGGTACGCATCCATTCGCTGTCCTGCCACTTGAACTTGTCCAGGTCAACAACAATAGAACCGGTTCTGGGCCGTTCTTCCATGGCAAAGCTGTAAGGATCAGACTTGTCAAAGGTATCCTGATTCTGACAGACAATATGATATTTATAAACAGTATGTTCCCTTAAACCGGGTATGAAAAGTGTCCAGATACCCGATGGTGAAGATACCATGGGGTGGGTTGTGCTCTCCCAGTCGTTAAAGTCACCAATGACAGTAACCTGGGCAGCATTGGGAGCCCAGACGGCAAAAATCACCCCAGGTTCCCCTGCAAATTCTACCAGGTGAGCGCCTAATTTTTCGTAGGATTTCTCGTGGGTTCCTTCACCTATGAGGTGGATATCCAGATCACTGAGCCAGTTTGGCGGAGCTGCAGTACCGTCGTGTGGTGTTTTCTTTTTCATAACATTTTGGAAATACTATAATATATGAACTGAAAGGAAGCATGCATTCATACCTCTCTACCTGCTGTCTGCTTCGATTGTTTTGTACTCGACATTTGTTACATTCAGTGATACACGCAGGCTTCTTGGGATGTTGAGCCCGAATTTCTCATCAATTCAGTCTGCGCTAATGAGAAAACCAGGTGAAATCCTCCTTCTGTACTATATAAGTACCGTATCAATATGTGATTGTCACCGGGAATTATGCAAAAGCGCTTTTCTTTGGGGGAATCTGTAACCCGGGTTTGTCATCAGTTCAGGCGATGCCAGGTTCGGAAGTTTTGGGGAACCCTGCGTCTATGTGTGTCCAAAAGACTGTCGCAGATGGTGCCACTACCGCAGAGGCGGGGGGCTCATCTGTCGTTGAGTGACTGTTTTTGACGACGTTTTTGGGCAACGGCATGGAAAAATTGTAAGGATAGGTAATAGGCCGCCAATCCAGTAGGGATAGCCATAAGAATGCCCCCGGTCATCATGACTGCAAATGCACTCAAGCCGATCTCTGCTAGCGCTATGAGACTATGCAACAGGCCCTCATGTTTCAGATGGTAGAGGAGCAGATCAATCTGTTGCCACTGCAATTTGTGCGGCAAAATTTTGTCTCCCAGCCACCAAGAGAAATAGTATTGGGGGAGAAAGGTGAGTGGATTGCTGACAATGGTGGCGCCTATGAGCCCGGCTATGGGATTGAAGCGTATAATAAGCGCTGCACCGAGGATAAAGATGGTGTGAAGAGGAAAGGTTGGAGTAATGCCAATGGCTGCGCCAATGCCCACAGCCAGGGCAAGAGAACGGGGAGACCCCTGCAGTCTTCGCAGGCGCAGATAATAATATCTGCTGGTTCGTTTGAGGTTGACATGCAGATTATTCTGCCCGGATGGGTGTTTGTCTGCTTCTGATTGCTTTTTCACGTCTTCCCAGATTGATGAGCTTGGAAGAGACTTGCATTTTGACCATTCAATTATTCTAATACTCCTGTGGGAAAGTATAACCCTAGTTCTGCTTGTACTGCAATCGTAACTCCTTGCAGTGGTCCATTTTTATACGGATGCAATAATCACATAGTCCAGATTTCTTTACAGTTCAGGCGGTGCCAGATGGACAGTTTTTGGTAGTGAAAAGGTGAGCCAAGACTCTGATACTCCCCTCTCTTTGCTGTCAAAAGACAGCCGAAGATGGCGCCGATTGAGCTGAGCTTTGGTGCCCTTTTTTTAAGAAATTGCCCTGCAATCCTTTTTCCCCTACGTCTTATTTTGACAATTTATTATTGGCTTTTCCCAAAGCCTTCATGAGAAATCCGGCTTCATGCCGTCGGCAAAGCTTCGGGAGAGCTGGACAAAATCTTCCAGGCGCAACCTTTCAGGGCGTATTGAAGGGAGCAAGCCGGCCTGTTCAATACAAGCCTGGATAGCAGGCTTTTTCAGAAGAATGAAATGGGAAGCAAGGCTGTTGAGAAGTGTCTTACGGCGTTGGTTAAAGGCCGCATTGACTATTCTTTTGAAAAGTTGATGTTCAAAATCAGGGAGTTGTTGAACGCGCTCAGGGACGGGATAAAAGGTGAGGCGGATAACAAGCGAGTCTATCTTAGGCCGAGGGTGGAATTCTTCCGGTTTCACCAGCAATAAAGATGAAACCGATGCGCAACTGGCCAGCAGGACGGTAGGGGCACCATATTGTTTCGTGCCGGGTTGCGCCAGCAGTCTTTGAGCCACCTCTTTTTGTAACATAACCACAGCCTGTTCGATATAGGGATGGTGGGCAATAAGATGAAAAAGAAAAGGCGATGAAATAGAATAGGGGAGGTTGGCCACTATTTTCAGGCGTTGTCCGGTCTCCCTCCACAGTTCTTGCAAGTCTGTCTTGAGTATATCTCCATGTCGCAGACTGACATTATCTGGGAGATCACCTTCTCTTGCGTGCATGCGGATTATGCCGGAATCCGCTTCAATGCCTATGACCCTGGCGGCTTGTACCGCCAGTGGCCTGGTCAGTGCTCCCAGCCCCACCCCTATTTCAATAAGAGTTTCGTCCGGCTCCACCTGGGCCAGATCAACAATATGCTCGGCTGTATGCTGATGCACCAGAAAATTCTGCCCCAGGGCTTTTTGAGGTGCAAGTCCTTGTTGACGTAAGGAGGCTTTTGTCTTCTGGTATACCATAGGGTCGACTAGAGAAGGGGGGAACGTGAATAGGCATCGTCGTCAGGCTGCACGCATTGACCTGCGAGGTAATGATGATAGCCGGCCAAGGCAATCATGGCAGCGTTATCCGTACAGTAGAGTGGACGCGGCACATACAACTGCATACCATGCAGGCTGCACGCCTGCTCCAATGCGGTACGTAAGCGTCTGTTGCAGGCAACGCCCCCACCCAGCGCGATTCTTTTATGCCCGTTGTCCTGCGCCGCACGAAGAGTCTTTGCAACGAGAACTTCGACAATGGCCTCCTGGAAAGAGGCGCAGATGTTCTCCAGCTCCAGGGGACGATGCTGTTGTCTTTCCCTGTTCACATAATTCAGCACTGCAGTTTTCAGCCCACTGAAACTGAAATCCAGGCTGTCTTTTGCCAGCCATGCTCTGGGAAATCTGATCGCTTGCGGGTCGCCCTGTTCAGCATACCTGCTGATAACCGGGCCCCCAGGATACCCCAGGTCCAGGAGCTTAGCTGTTTTATCAAAGGCTTCGCCGGCTGCATCGTCTCTGGTCCGCCCCATACGGGTATATTCTGTTGCGCTGTGTACCTGATAAAGAGAGGTGTTACCGCCTGAAACGATGAGGCCGGTATAGGGGAATGCAGGTCTCTCAGGCTCAAGGCGGCAGGAGAGCAGATGTCCGGCCATGTGGTCCACCCCAACGCAGGGGATGTTAAGGGCCAGAGAGATGGCTTTGGCAAAGGTAAATCCGACCAGCAGAGAGCCGACCAGGCCAGGTCCCTGGGTGGCACAAATCAAGCCAATGTTCTTGAGCTGCCTGCCTGCCTGGTGCAGAGCACTGTTAACAACCGGCTGGATGTTTTCAATGTGACAGCGTGAAGCAAGCTCAGGCACAATGCCACCATACAGGGCATGCACCGCATTCTGGGATGAAATCACATTGGCAGAAACGATGCCGCTTTCTGCATTGTATACTGCGGCCGCGGTGTCGTCACAGGAAGTTTCAATGGCAAGAATATACATTGTCTACGTCAGGTGTTGCATTAAAAGACATTCGGTGGTATTCGTTGGGCGTCAACCTCTTGCGCCAAACCGTTGCGCATGTCTAGGAAGCTTTGAGGGTTGGCGCTCTTTGTATTTCGAATGACCGTATAGTACCTGATGCATAGACAAATATCCACTTCCCACGAAAACAAAAGTAGGCTTGTCGATCTTTTCGCCCGCACTATATCCTACCTGAGATTGAGTTTAACCGACCGTTGTAACCTGCGTTGTCTTTACTGTGATCCGGAAGATGAGGAACTGCCGTCCCATTTACCCAAGCTTGCACATTGCGAGATGCTGTCCTATGAGGAGCTGCTTCGTATCGTGGGGGTGGCCGTTGGTATGGGTATCTCCAAAGTCAGGCTGACAGGAGGCGAGCCGCTGGTACGAAGTAATGTTATTGATTTTATTCGTGCAATGGGAAAGATTGAGGGGTTGACCGATGTGCGGCTAACAACCAACGGTGTTCTACTGGAACAGTATGCCGAGGATCTGTTCCAGGCCGGGGTTACCAAGGTTAACATCAGTCTTGATACCCTTAAACCGGAGCGATTCAAGCGGATTACAGGGGTGGATTGTTTTGATAAGGTATGGCGAGGAGTACTCAAAGCCCTGGAAGTGGGGTTCAGCCCGGTTAAGGTGAATGTGGTCACCATGCGCAATGTGAATGATGATGAGCTGAAAGATTTCATCCGGCTGGCCAAAAAACTGCCATTACAGATTCGTTTTATCGAATTTATGCCCATTGGTGATGCCACCCGCTGGAGTACGAATACCTACATTTCTTGCGATGAGATCAAGGAGCGACTGGTCGCCTTTGAAAAACTTGTTCCCTTGGATCGAAAAGAGACGGATGGTCCGGCACAGGTTTACCGATTGGGTACCGGCAGCCAGGGTTCCATAGGCTTTATAAGTCCCATGAGCCATAAATTCTGTGACCGCTGCAACCGTTTACGCTTGACCTCTGCGGGAACACTTCGCGCCTGTCTGCTCTATGATCAGGAAACAGATCTCAAAAATATTATCAGGAATGGAGCAAGCGATGAGGATATCAGGCAGACACTTATAGCGGCTATCCTTAACAAGCCCAAAGGCCATGAAATGGCTGAACTGATCAATACACCAGCGAACAGTTGTCATGGCCAGATGTCACGGATAGGCGGTTAGCCCGCACCCTCAGCGTCCCCCAAAGCCGGGAACAAAGAGCCACTGTTCAATTTTTTTCAAAAAAAACACGGCACAGGTAACCAAGGCCAGGTAATACAGGCCAATAATCATAAACACTTCCGTAAACCGGAAGTATTCTGTGGCAATGGTTTTTCCTTCTCCTGTCAGTTCCAGCACGGTAACGATATAGGCCAGTGAGGAATATTTGATCAGGTAAATGATTTCATTACCACAACCGTGAATGGCTCTGCGTACCGCCTGGGGAGTGATGATCCAGAAGATGGTCTGAAAAAAAGTGAATCCCAGGGCCTGGGCTCCGTGGTATTGACCACCTCTGGTGGAGAGCAGCGCCCCTCGTACGTATTCCGATTGATAGGCTCCGCTACAGAGGATAAATCCGGTGACAGCAGCCATATACGGGGAAAGATAGATACCCAGGTTGGGGAGTCCGAAATAAAGAATAAACAACTGGACAACCAGGGGCGTGCCCCGAAACAAGGCGGCATAAAAGTTGCCCAGCATGCGTACTGCCCTGTTGCCGTAGGCCCGCAAGGCACCAACGCTCATACCTATAAGTACGCCACCCAAGGCAGAAGGAATAATCAGGGCAATGGACATCTCCAGGCCACGGTTGAGGCTGGTGAACAACTCCTGATAAAAGGGGGAAAATTCCATAGCTACATGTCCTTTTGCCCGATTTCATAGAGCCGTGCACAAAATCCCCGGGTTTTACTTGTCGTCTCTGCAGACAGCAGCTCCCTGGGGGTGCCTTGTTCGACAATGCGGCCATTTTCGATGAACAAAATATGGTCGGCCAGGGTTGATATCAGGCTCATCTGGTGGGTTGCCATGATCATTGTCATACCGTCGCCTGCCAGTTTTTTGATCACAGCGATGACCTCGCCGACCAGTTCCGGATCAAGGGCAGATGTCGGCTCATCAAGAAGCAGGACTTCCGGATCCATTGCCAGGGCGCGGGCGATGGCCACCCGCTGTTTCTGCCCCCCTGAAAGCTGCGCAGGGTAGAGATCTGCCTTGTCCTGGAGACCGACCTGTTCAAGTTCTTTGTAAGCACGGGCAACAGCCTGTTGTTTCCCCATGCCTTTCACCTTACGCAGGGCAATCGTTATGTTGGCTTCTGCCGTAAGATGGTCAAAGAGGTTGAAATCCTGGAAGATCATGCCGACCTTTTGCCGCAACTGGTTGAGTTCCCTTTTACTGTGCAGGTTCACCGGACTGCCGTGAACGATGATTTCTCCTGCATCAGGCATGGCAAGGCAGTTTATACACTGGAGCAGGGTACTTTTTCCGCCTCCTGAGGGACCAATGAGGACAATGATTTCCCCTTTGCGTAAAGAAAGGCTGGCGCCGCTTAGAATAATGTTGGTGCCATAGCTTTTTTGGATGTCTCTGATTTCCAGAATGGCATCTGTGCTGCTCATTGTCTGAATCCGTCTTGACTGTAGCCAGGTATCCTGACCTTTTGATAAAGTTTTTCAAGCAGCAGTACTCCAACCCAGGTCAACACAAAATAGATCAGGCCTGCAGTGATGTACAAAGGCAGGTGCTGATAAGTCCGGGAGGCGACGAACTGGGTCCGGGCCATTATCTCTGGTGCTCCAATGACAAAGGCCAGGGCAGAGTCCTTCAGAATAATGGAATATTCGTTGGACCAGGCAGGGATGGAAAGCCGCAGGATCTGTGGAAGAATGATTGTACGAATGGCTTGGGCCCGGGTCATCCCCAATGCGCAGGCTGCATTGAATTGGCCTTTGGGCATGGTGAGCATAGCGCCTTTGAAGATATTTGCCTGATATGCGCCTGTGGTCATGCCGAGTACCAGGGTCACAGCTGTCAAGGCGCTGACATTGAGTCCTATATAGGTAAATAGACCAAAATAGAAGAGAAACAGCAGCACCAAAACCGGAACCCCACGAAAAAACCAGACATAGCCTGCCAGCACCATTGCCATGGGTTGAGGCCCGTATACCATGCCAACAGCAACGAAAATACCTATAACCAGCCCAATGGTCATGGCGCTGCCGACGATGACGGCGGTGGCCACAGATCCCTGTAGCAGGTAGGGCAGGGAATCAAGGATAACGTTTTGATCAAAATTCATGGGCTGTGACTGCGTCCCCGTCTGGATTTATGATCAGCACAGAAGGTGCCGGATGAGCTGAGCTGTGGGCCACATTTAGTCGAAAGTTGAGTTTGCTCAAGGGTAGGCACCACATCCACTTGTTTTCCTTTTTTTTCCAATGAAACAAAATGTTCATGAGAAGTTGGGACCAGTGTGCGCAGCAGGCTATTATGCTGCTGGAATGATAACGGATTCAGACGCAGGGTGAGATGTGCCTACCCCGGAAAGAAAACACTGCAGCTCCCTGCTGCAGTGTTTGAAGATTTCCTGGGATTATACCTAGTTCTTCAACTCATATTTGTTGATTAATTCTTCCCAGCGGGGAGAAGCCATCAGTTTGGCCAAGGCTTTGTTGACTTTTTCAAGCAGTTCGCTGTCTTCCTTGCGCACGGCATAGCCGAATTCTTCATCATGCATTCCAAATGTCCCAATGATCTGAACAGGCTTTTTGGAAGCAGCATCCATGGCCGGCGCATCATCCATAGCTGCTGCGTCAATACGACCATTGAGGACATCTTCCACTGCAAGCGGTGAGGAGTTATAATAGCGCAGGGTGAAATTCCAACCATTTTTGGCCGCCTCTTCTTTGAGCCATTTTGCCTCGGAAGTACCCTGCTGGACGCCTATGGTTTTCTTTGTTGTGAGAATATCCTCTATGGTCAGGCTGGCATCCTTTTTGGTGACCATGACCTGTTTGATGACCCAATAGGGCGTGGTGAAATTGACTTTTTTACTGCGTTCCTTGGTGATGGACATGCCGGATGCGATAATGTCAATTTTCTTAGTCAGCAGACTGGTGATGATGCCGTCCCATTCAATGGGTTTATGGGTCACTTCCATGCCGATTTCCTGAGCGATCCAGTCCATTGCTTCGACATCAAAACCACTTGGAGTTCCGGTTTTGTCAATATAAGCAAAGGGCGGGAAATTGGCATCAATACCATTTATCAGTACTGTGTCTGCGGCATGCGCGGTGCCGAGGAGGAGACTGGCAGCCAGGCTGATAACAAGCAGGAGATGTTTTTTGATCATGTTGTTGTCCTCGAGGATATGGGTTGGAAATGAGATGTAATGAAGCATAAAGTGTTGACTGTATGCCGGAACAGGAACGGACAGACCTTGAAATGACTTTGCCCTGATATAGTGAAAATGAGTCTTTGTGTCAACGCAATTTCGATGATCCGGCCCTGACTTTTTAGCTGGATTTAAGTTTTTCCAGTTCATCCCACCGCTGGTAAAGCAACTCGACCTGCTCCTGGAGGTCCTGTTGCTCCTGCCAGTAAGCCTGCAGTTTTGCAGCATCGGCAACCGAATCTTCTCCTGCCATGAGAGCGGCCAGTTCTTCCAGGCGTTCCTCGGCAGAGATGATTTTTCCCTCTATCTGGTCATACTCACGCTGGTCCAGGTAGGATAGCCTGCCCGGTTTTGGTGTGGCGGCTGGCCTGATTTTTTCAGGAGCAGTCTGATGTTCTTTTTTGCGCGGCGTTGATATTTCCCTGAGCCATTGCTCGTACTCGGCGTAGTATCGTGCTCCACCATGGCCGTCAAAGCCCAGGACAAGGTTACAGACTCTATCAAGAAGATAGCGATCGTGGGTTACCAGTACCAGGGCTCCGGGGAAGGCACACAGACTTTCCTCAAGGACATCCAGTGCGGGAATATCCAGGTCATTGGTCGGCTCGTCAAGCAACAGAATGTCAGCAGGCTGCCGCATGAGTGTGGCAATAAGGATGCGGGCCTGTTCCCCCCCAGAAAGTCTGTGTACCGGTGTCTCCAGTTGGTCTGTTCGAAAGAGAAATCGTTTTGCCCAGGTCGCCACATGAATGCTGCGGTTTTGGTAAACAATTGAATCTCCATCTGGTGCTAGAGCTCTGCGCAGCGTCTGATTTTTATCCAACTGTTCTCGTCGTTGATCAAAACTGACAAGACGAAGATTGTCTGCACGAGTTATTGTCCCTGTATCCGGCCCGTTTCCCTGCGCATCAGCAGACCCGGCGAGCAGATTCATCAAGGTGGACTTACCGGTCCCGTTCCCTCCAACCAGGGCCAGACGAAGTCCAGGAGTCAAGGTAAGGTACAAATCGGAGAACAGTTGTTTCTGCCCATAATTCTTACTGATAGCCGTACAGGTGAGGAGCCTTTTGGTTTTTCGTCCAGAACTTGCAAATGCAATATCCACCGTCTTGTTTGCCCTGGTACGCGCTTGAATATCCGCCAACTCCTCCATCAGTCGGCCTGCGGCATCGATACGATATTTTGCCTTGGTTGTCCGAGCTTTCGGACCTCTCCGCAGCCACTGGGTTTCTTGTCTTACCCTGTTGGCCAATCGTTCTTCCCGTTGCTCCTGACTGCTGAGATAGGCTGTTTTCTGTTTAAGAAAGTCGCTATAGGTGCCTTGGGTACGAAAAAAACCTTTCGGGTAAGACGGACCGAGTTCCATCACAGCGTTGACGGTGTTTTCAAGAAATCTCCGATCATGGCTGACCATGAGCAAGGCGCTGGGGCTCTCGGGAATATTGGCGTTGAGCAATTTTTCCAGCCAGATAATGCCTTCCAGATCAAGATGGTTGGTCGGCTCGTCCATAACCAGAACATCGGGATGACGCACCAAGGCTCTGCAGATGGATAACCGTTTTCTCCAGCCGCCTGAAAGGCTGGTGACCTTCTCTTTGGTATCATCCCACTCAGCACGGCTGAGCACGGCCTGTATACGATTGTATTTCTCTGCTTCATCCAGGGGGAGATCGTTGAGCGCACTGTAGAGATTATCAATGCAATTTTTCTCTTCTTCAAACAGATCTTCCTGGGCCAGAAAACTGAGCTGGGTGTGTTTTTGGGTGCATACCTCCCCGCTGTCGGCTTCAAGTAGCCCGCAGAGGATTTTCAACAAAGTGGATTTCCCTGAGCCGTTGGGTCCAATAAGACCGAGACGTTCCCCTGGATGCAAGTGCAGCGTGATCTCGCTGAAAAGTGTTTGGACGCCAAAAGATTTGGTCAGGTCCCGGCAACTGAGTACAGGTGGCATCTGCTCTCAGTGTCCTGCTCCGCCGAGTTCAGGATCGTCGGCCCTGGGATAGGAGCCGAGCCACTCATAGTAGGCACAGATTTGCTGCAATATATTGCAGGCTTCCTGAATAACCGGGTCGTCCATGTGGCCTATCATGTCAATAAAAAACATGTATTTCCACATTTTTCCCTTTGTTGGCCTGGATTCAATTTTAGCCAAGTCAATATTTTTAGCAGAGAGAATGGTCAGGATTTCATTGAGGGCGCCGGGTCGATTGATAAGCCCCACCAAAATGGATGTTTTATCAGCCCCACTTTTTTTGGGGGATTTTTTGCCCAAAATTAAGAAGCGGGTCGTATTCCCCTGGTAATCTTCTATACCCCTGGCCACGATTTGCAAATCGTAGGTGGTTGCCGACAGGTTGCTGGCTATGGCCCCCACCTTGGGATTGTTGGCTGCCATCTCTGAGGCCGCCCCTGTGGAAAACACTGGCAGGGTAGAGATCTCAGGGATGTTTCTGCGTAGCCACTCACGACATTGCGCCAGCGCCTGCGAGTGTGAGGCAATGGTTTCAATATCCGATAGATTACCAGACTTGCAGACCAGGTTGTGGGAGATAGCGAGTTGGATTTCACCGCATATCTGCACGTTATAGTTCAGGAAAGAATCCAGACATGAGGTCACTGCGCCTTCAATGGAATTTTCCACGGGCACCACCCCGTAATCCATTCGTTCCTTTTCCACTTCCTGGAACACTTCGACTATGGACTCATACGCACAGTACTGGGCTGTCTGGCCAAAATATTTTACTCCCGCCTGGTGGGTGAAGGTGGCTTCCGGACCCAGATAGGCCACAGCAATTTTACGCTGCGAAAGACGACAGGTGGTGATGATCTCATGATAGATGGATCGTAGGGCCTTATAGGGGAAAATATCCTGATTTTTGTCACGCAGTCTCTGATATATTTCCAGCTCCCTCTGTGGGTCCCACTTGGCCCGGTCGGTTTCTTTTTTTAATGCACCGATGGTTAGAGCGCAGCTGAGACGTTCTTTCAGCAGTTCGAGGATGGTGTCGTCAATGGTATCAATCCGATCACGAACCTCGGATATAGTCTTGGGTGTGTTCATAAAAACGTGTCGTGTGGTCTGTGTTGCAAAGAGTATATTCGCAGTCTGTATCTGCCTCTTTATCGTACTGGATTGGGAGAGGAGAAATCTATAGCAAATGCTGCCTCTTGCAAAGAAAAAATTGAAATTTGTTGCAGGAGTACGAAAAGCATATAATATTTCATTGTGCAGCCGGGGCACTCGCCCATGCCGCAAAGCGTTCCAAGGAGTGGCGTGTAGAGGCTGCCGTTTTCAAGCTGTTGTACGCTGTATGGACGCTGTAAAAGCGGACGTGCTCTCCATTTTTCCTACCCGGAGAATTTTTTTTGTATCATAAAGACAAGCTGGAGCGTTTACGTGCGATACTTCTCGGTTACGGTCGGATTGCTGTGGCTTTTTCAGGGGGCGTGGACAGTTCGTTGTTGTTGAAATGCTGTCTCGATTCACTGGGGGCCGGTAATGTCCTGGTTCTTTTTGGCAGATCGGAGCTCCTCACTGTCGAGGAAATTGAGCGAGCTGAAGGTTGGCTGGGTCGCCATGGATTGTCACAGGGCGTGGAAATGGAAGTCATTGACCTGCATCCTTTTTCGTGGAAAGAATTTGTGAAAAATCCAGAGAATAGATGCTATCTCTGCAAACTTCGCATTTATAAAGCCTTCAGAGAAATTACGGAAAAAAAAGGTTTTACCGTACTGGCAGACGGTACCAACACCGATGACCTCAAAAGTCATCGGCCCGGATTACGTGCAATACATCAACTCGGTGTGCGTATCCCTCTGGTGGAAGCAAGTTTTGACAAAGCCTCCATACGAACCTGCAGCAAAGAACTTGGCCTGGACAGTTGGAACATGCCGACATCGTCCTGTCTGTCCACCAGGATTCCCCACGGCATGGAAATAACGCGTGAGCGTCTTGCCAAAGTGCAAGCTTGGGAGCAGGCTTTGATAAGTTTAGGTGTACGCGAATGCAGGGTGTGTCTTTCAGCAGACAGTGAAGAGAAAGTCTATGTACAACTGGCTACAGAAGATTTAGGCAAACTGGGCAATGATGATATACGCCAGGCCGCTCTTCGGTATTTTTATGGTGTTGGGGTTAAAAAGGTGTTTGTTGATTTGGCAGGACGATAAGATAAAATTGGTGCGGAACCGGACAATTGCCTAACTGTGTTGGCACTCCAATCCCATTGTCTGGCATGGAGGTCTGTATGACGCGATTATTGGCCACCCAAGAGGGAAAAACTTTTTTTCCTTTGACAAAGAAAAAAAAGTTTATTTAAGTTTTGTCGTTGTTCACTGGAGCCATTTTTGGGGTCGTTGTACGAGAATGGCTGAGTAAAAATCATTGGGAGGGAAGAATGAACAAAAAGGAACTCGTTGAATCCATGGCAGGAGCGGCCGAAATCAGCAAAGCTTCGGCAGAAAAAGCATTGAACGGTATGCTCATGGCAATAACCGGTGCTCTTGCTCAGGGCGATAAAGTCACCTTGGTTGGGTTTGGAACTTTTTCCACAGTTGAACGTTCCGAGAGGAAAGCGAAAAACCCACGAACAGGTGAAATGATCACAATTCCCGCCAAAACAGTAGCCAAATTTAAACCCGGCAGTAAACTTTCAGACGCTGTTGAGTAGCCGTTTTTCACGGCAGGGCACCTGAAATGATGGCTTTTTTCGCTCTATTTCGGTACCCTATCTACATAGATTTAGGCCCTCTCTTGGAGTTCAACGAACAAAGTGGACCTTGATAAGGTTTGTATGCAGGATGCGTCATGGCTGTATCCTTTTGCAATACAGACTTGCCATCTTCGCCAGAATTGTGGCAACGTATATTACTACGTGTCAGATGGTACTAAAAACTACCGAACTTGGCACCACCTGAACTGATGAGAAAACCGGGCGAGATCAGTATCGGTATTCTATCCATAAGGCCCACGATACACTGTAGTGGTTTGCTCTTTTCGTGTACCCAGATCTTGAAGGGAAATATACCTCAGCATTTTGTAGGTTTCCTTAAAAAAAAGTGAGCATCAGCCCCAAAGCACCCAAAAGGGGTAAGAAGAGAGGCCCATAAGGGCTTACAGATACACCTCTCTATAAGAGAACACCAGTGCCCAAGCAAAAGGGGGGGGATAGCTACCAACTCTAAACATAACTCTACATATGTACCAACCGTTTGCACCACCAAACAGGTGCAAACATGGTGGTTTTAGCCCAGCGAGTAGTGAAAGAGGAACACGAAGACAATAGAGCTTGAAAACGCAGAGAGTACATTGGTATCGGGAAGTGGCTCAGTCTGGTAGAGCACAGCGTTCGGGATATTGTAGACTGGTGTGAAAACCCCTAATATCGCCAGTTTTTATTTTGGCAAGGGGGGACATGGGGTCACCAAATACAATATCCGGGAAAGTTGAAACCTTCATGGATGTTTCTGTTTAGTCAGCGCTGTTTTCACCCCGCTGGAAAAAGGCCAAGCGGAAGACCATCTAAATGGATTCCTAGCCCTTTAGAAATCATTTTGTGAAAGCTAAGTAATAGTTCAGGAGTCACATACCATTATGCATTATTTAGTATTACTATCTCTTCGGAGATAGTTAAATGCATCCAATACATTTTGAACTTCAATTTGAAGGTATTCCCTACTAGGTGAAAGTGCTTGACCTTCATATATCCGTTCAATCTCTTCTTGTGAAAGGGTGTTTCCTTCAATTGCAGTTGTTGCTTGTGCACCTTTAATAAAAGACATAGACATTAATTGTTGTCTATCTTTCGGTCGCAACGGTGTATTAGTGATGGAACGAACTAGAGCATCGCATTCACCTAATTGATATTGTACTTTCTCTTTAATTTCCCATTGCTTGTGGAATAACAAATGCGGAAAACCTTCCATAGTCTTTCTCCAATGGGAGGCGTTTAAATAAACTAAACAAGCCGTTATGCAAATATCCCGTACTATTTGTACGAGAATTTGTCAGTAAATTTGCTTGAATATTTGCATTAAAAAATAATCAGTCTGCGAACCTATAATCGCTGGACAGCAGAGGGTGCGGTCAAGGTAGACGGCAGAATTACAGCACAGCGTCCAGCGCCAATAAACAAATTAAGCACATTCGAATTGTTGAGGATGCGCAACAGTCGTTGATATTGAGCAGCGTTTTTGAATCCAAGGTTTTTAGCGTGCACCCCGAGTTCATGGGCAAGGACAGACATCGTTTTTCCTTTCTCAATGCCGCCTTGAACAAGATAGACTTTCCCGTCCGCAGTAGTGAACCCCTGAATGTGATCGTCTTTGGAATATTTTACTTCAACAGATGCGTGAATCTTCCACGCGCCAAGCGAGATATTTCTTGACTGTGCCTCCTCAAAGATTCGATCTCGGAGGGCGTTAAGCGATGATTGTCGGAGGATGAAACGACCTTCTTTTTCGGTGAGCGCTTGGGCTGATCCTGCGACGTTGAAGTCATATAAGAAACGTGTGAGGTTGGCATCACCAAATTTTCCCTTAAGGTGTTTAATGGTACTTTCGTTTATGGATAACTTACCTCCAAATATCCCTGCTGTCAATGCCTGAGAGCCCACAACCATGCCACCGCTAGACTCTATAAAATAACGCAATTCTAATAATGTGGCGCCCTGACCAACAACGTCACTCAGGATGATGTATTCCCTTCCTTGTTTTATCGCCCCATCAAACTCAGGTCGCAAAAACAACCTCAGAGCTGATTTCTTTTCGGTTCTTTACGGGTTGTTAACCTGCACAATATCAGTTGTGACATCAAAGCCCACATCCCAAAACAGCTCTGCAAAAATTCGTGGCAATGCATTTCGACCTGTTCCCTCTTCCGCGTGAGGTGCAACAATAACCGCGTCAGGGTGTTTTTTGTGAAGCGACGAGAAATACCGGCCCATCCTGATTTGCCTTTGCGTCAGTGGTATGAACAAGATGGCAACGATCCGTAAAGGCACATTATAACCTGGAATAACAAGCCTATTAAAAGAATCCGGGGGGCTTGGGATGCAGCAAAACAGCGGGCAGGGGTTGGAGGACGAAAAATCCCCATGTATGCGATACGGCACGCTTTTGTCACTCAACTGCTACACGCTGGGGTTGATATAAAAACGATCTCAGAAATGGCTGGACACGACGCTCAAACAATGATAAAAACCTATGCTCACACAATGGATGCCGTTAAACAATGGGCAATAGCCAACCTTGTGACCCCACTGGGGACACAAAAAAGCAAAAAAATAGAGTGGGGACACTAATAAAAAGCGTGTAATATTAAGTTGTTCGGGAAGTGGCTCAGTCTGGTAGAGCACAGCGTTCGGGACGCTGGGGTCGGAGGTTCAAATCCTCTCTTCCCGACCACGAAACACTCTTCTTCGTTAAACATCAACCAGCTGTGCTGTTCGTTTGAGCCTGCTGGGCAAACCAACCATCCAGACCACAGGTACTCTCTTGATCTGGCAAGCTGTCTAAGGGTGACCGCTTAGCGGCTGGATACAACTGTCTTTTATTAATCTGCATCTCTTCTTCTCAGGGGCACGATCATCTCGAAAAAGACCCTTTTTGGGGCTGATGCCTCGTGATCCTCTAGCCTTCCTTGGACTCGGTACAGAAAACTATACGATGAGACCGAGTTGCACAGAGCGTAGGGGTATCCATTGGTGGTCTGTCTCGCCTGTTCAGGACAGGATACCAAAACTAAGCGAGCCCATAAACATGGGAAAGTGCATGTAAAAGGGAGGGTATATGGAGACTATTAACAGAGTGCTGGCTGCCCTTGCCAGGAAGATTCCTCAACACTTGAGCGGTCCATTCATCATCCTGTCCTTCATGGCAGTGCTCGCTGTCCTCAATTATTGCATCGTCTCCATGGCCACATACGTCATCGTTGGAGCCGTGTTGCTGGTTTGCTGGATGATCATTGGTAAGCTGCTTACTGATCAATACAAAAAATAATTGTGTATACCCGGCCTTGCCCCGGCTTTTTTCTACCTGGTTGCGTGACGGATTGAGGGAAGATCAGAGGGCTTTCTTCAGTGATCTGGGTCTAGTTCTCTGGTGACCAAATTTTTTCAGCATTCTTTTATAGACAGGTTCAGGGACATATTGTTTGATGACTTCTTCCCAGCAGTCTGCCCCTACTAGCCCCTTGACCATGCTGGAGCTTACTTCCACTAGATCACGCGGCGACATCATGAAGATGGTTTGAATGTCGTTGTTTATGTTGCTGTTAACATAACGCATACCCCGCTCATATGCATAGTCTCCCTCGTTGCGAATACCACGGAATATATAGTTAGCCCCTACAGATTCCGCGTACTTCACGAGGAACTTGTTTTCAATGGTCACCACTTCCACGTTTTGGTGGCCGATACACAGTTCCTTGATCATTTCAACCCGTTCATTCAGAGTGAACGAATAGGCTTTGTGAGCATTTTCTCCAACAGCGATGAAAAACTTGTCAAAAAGTTTCATTCCCTGCTCGAACATCCACCGGTGTCCATTGGTTGGAGGATCATAACTACCAGCGTAAATACCTCTCATATCGGCGCCTGACCAATTTGTTTTACTATACGGCTGTCTGAATACTCTTTTTCGATCAAGGTGCGGGCATACGGCCCCCAACACCAGAGTGTTCTGTCTACGATCAACAATGCTCTGTACCCCCCAGGTCCAGGACATCGCTTGGCATAACTCAGTTTGTAAGGAAAAAGCATGGGCAATATCCTCTTACAAGATTTCCCAGCTGACCCACATAAGCAACATTGATGGAAAGCGAACCTACTCAGTGTAGACCCAACTGTCAATGGTAACCCGCATTTTAAGCATTTTTTTTAGCAAGCACCTATTTGCTTGATTTTATATAGAATATTCAGCAATACAAACAAACAGCTTCTGGTATGGAAAAAAGACAGCGATCATTTTAGCCCGGGTCACCCACAGATTCTGTTGAGGAGCCCTATTTTTCTGAACGATCAAAAGGGGGAAAAAAACGGATCTTGTTTTGTCTTATCCTGGATTCAGGTACACAAAACCCTTGAATTTTGTGACGTTATTGCGCAATGTTTTTAGGTGAATTTGGCCCTTTCTCCCAGAAGCTTAGGCGAGAAAGTGCCAGAAATGAGTCGTCGGTGGGACGCAATGCACTTGTTTGCTTCAAGAAGCTATTTTTCAAATCAACCTCCCTCACAATTCCACCGGGAAGTAAGTTGGAAAACATCCTCGATACTCATAACTTCCCACAGACTCTCCAGAAGAACCATAATAAACGTGTTCGCTAAACGTAAGGCTGTTGATAATTTTTTCTATTATATGAAGAACAACTGAGACTCGAGAGTGGCTTGGCTGCAATGTTTCGCGTTCTGCTTGGATTGCAGATATCTATTGCAATGCTCGGGAAAGAGACCGGTGGAATGTGAAAGACAAAACACTTGGATAGGACTTCCAGCGAAAAAGTATGGATAGGTAGATATTATGACTTCTGCATCGGTTTTGAACCAAAGCATCTTCATTGTACTGTACAGTCTCTGTATTATGGGCATGATTTCCTCCTGTGGAGATGTTCCCGGGAATGTTGGCATGGATGTTTCTCTGCCTGTTACACCAAAAGTCTCACAGACTATACATTCCACACCGAAAGGTCAAATTGGTATGGACAAAAAAGAGCAGGGGGACTCCCCAACGCTCTCTAACCCAGACAAAGGTATTGTTCTCTTGACAGATCCAGGAAAAAAACATTTACCAGCAGCAGAAAGAGATGAACAAGATATAGTCCGCATCAATGGAGTGACCTATCCTGTTCCCGAACAATGGAGGGGTAAAAAAATTGCTGCCCCCATTTTTACCCATGGTGACCTGGAGCGCATACCAAGGGAGTTGACATATAAAAGGACCGCTCTGTACCTGCTTCCAGAAGCAAATTTGGCGTTACAGGAAATGGCGCGAGCGGCTGCCGCCGACGGTGTACTTTTACAGGTGCATTCCTCGTACAGAAGTGCGTGGTACCAGAGAAAAATATTTGTACGAATGCTCGCTCAAGGACGTAGCTTTGATGATATTGTCCGATACGTAGCCCCGCCTTCTTTTTCAGAGCATATGCTGGGTACAGTAGTCGACTTTTATCCCAGTAACTGGACATTTGCCGACTCGGCGGCATACAGTTGGCTGAAAAAACATGCTCGTTTATACCATTTTTTTGAAAGCTATCCGCAGCATCAGCCCGAGAATATGCCCTGGGAGGCTTGGCATTGGCGGTGGTTCCCTCCTGATTGCGGAGATTGAATTCATGCAGTATGTTCAGGGTACTGTCCGCAAGGCCACTTTGTAACCGGCACATGGACCTCTGAAGGTTTTCTGTGAGGAATAATCAGGCCTGCCCACATCTGGAATACCATGAGCAGTACAGATAGAAAATACCTGTACATCGATTTTTTCTCTCCCATTCATGCGGGCTCTTTGGTATGCGGCAACGGCTTGTGGTAGGCCACAAGCCGTGACAGATAAAAAATTCAAAAATGAGTGCAGCAATGACAATACCTTATCGACGTGTATTGACCATAGCCGGGTCCGACAGCGGTGGCGGAGCAGGTATACAGGCAGATTTAAAAACCATAGCCGCCAATGGCTGTTATGGCATGAGTGTGATAACAGCCTTAACCGCGCAAAACACGATTGGGGTAACAGATGTTCACCCTGTTCCAGTGGACTTTGTCTGTAAACAGATGGAAGCTGTTCTTTCAGATATAGGCGCCGATGCCATCAAAATCGGCATGCTCTTTTCTTCTGATCTAATCAAGGGAGTAGCTCAACAGTTACAAAAATACCCCGTGGAAAACATTGTTCTCGATCCGGTCATGGTTGCACAGAGTGGTGACAAACTTCTGGTTGACGAGGCCGTTTGGGCACTCAAACATTATCTGGCGCCCATGGCAACCATCATCACTCCGAACCTGCCAGAGGCATCGGAGTTGCTGGATTACCCGATTACCACCCTGGAAATGCTTGAGGACGGAGCAAGAAAACTCTGCACCCTAGGCTGTGAATATGTACTGCTCAAGGGAGGACACCTGGAGGCGGACGACAGTGATGATTGTCTTTATAGCAGCTTGGATGATACAGTCACCTTTTTTCCAACTAAGCGCATTGAGACCAAGAACAACCATGGCACTGGCTGCACCTTGTCTTCGGCTATTGCATCATATATTGCGTTGGGATACTCTGTTAAAGAGGCCGTTGCCAAGGCAAAACAATACATTCACGGGGCAATAGAGGCCGGCACCCAATATACTCTTGGTCACGGTCATGGGCCGGTACACCATTTTTATCGTTTTTTCCCTGCAACAGCTTTTAAGGACAAATAATACAAACGCTGTAACGACTTCATAATGCTTAAGCCAGGATTTTTCATGAATATTTTGTCTCATTTAAGAAAGAAGCGATAAAACAGATGGATGTGATCTCCGTTGGCAGATTCAATTATACAACTGCAAACAAAGAGTGTTGACGGGAACTCCTTTTTAGCATGTTCACGGAGTTAGCGTCTTGCCAAAGAGGATGGTATGGCCAGTGGAATTTTTGCCGTATTAGATGATATTGCCACCTTACTGGATGATGCGGTTGTCATCAGCAAGGTAGCTGCAAAAAAAACAGTGGGCATTCTCGGTGATGACCTTGCTGTTAACGCTGAAAAAGCGACCGGTTTTCGGGCCAGCCGAGAATTATACGTTCTCTGGGCCATAACCAAAGGCTCTGTTGTCAATAAACTCATTCTCTTGCCCATGGCTTTTCTGCTCAGCGCCTTTCTACCAATGGTGATTGTTCCCATACTGTTAATCGGCGGTGCTTATCTCAGTTTTGAAGGGGTGGAGAAAATTGTTCACACTGTGTTGTCTGGCAAACAGAACCAAACCTCAAAAGAGCCGACAGGTGGCAGTGAAGAAGAGGCCAGGAAGAAGGAAAAGGCGAAAGTGTCATCCGCCATCCGCACAGATTTCATTCTTTCCATTGAAATTGTCATCATCGCACTTGGCACGGTGATGCATGAATCCTTTCTCATGCAGGTTATTGTTGTCAGTAGTATTGCTTTGCTCGCCACCATCGGTGTCTATGGTCTGGTAGCTCTCATTGTCCGCATGGATGATGCTGGTTTGTATCTCATCAGAAAAGGGCATGAACTGGGCGGAGCCGTCCAGGATATTTTATGCGTTTCAGGTAGGATACTGGTAGCAGCTCTACCGAAAGTTGTTCGCCTTCTCGGCATCATAGGCACCATCGCCATGTTGCTCGTAGGAGGCGGCATGTTTACCCACAATATCCCTGCCATCCACCATTTTCTCGAATCCTGGCACTCCGGCCTTATTGATCAACTTGCTGCCCTGGTAATCGGACTGATCACGGGAGGGGTGCTGTTTACCGTGGTGTCACTCACCGCAAAGGTTCGGAAAAAACCTGCAACGCATTGAGTCACAGCTAAACATTTTTGGCAACAGTACCAGAGGGGTAGGGGTGAAGCGGAGTACACCGCGCAGATGTGGTGTCTAGCCCGGATTTCTCATCAACTCAGGTGGTGCCAGATTCGGGAGTTTTTGATACCTCGTTATACGTGGGTATAGGCGGGGTCAAAAGCCTGCCGAAGATGGTACCACCTGGATTGAGTGTTGGTGCACCTTTTGTCGCAACCTGAGCCTGCTCACGAACAGTACATCCACCTGTTTTTGTTTCTTTTTTCTTAAAAAAGACAAAATGTTTACGAGAAATGCGGACCCCCATGGTGCAGTCCTATCAGAAGTACCTCCTTATCCCACGTTGAAACTCCACAGGATACCTGCACAGATAGCAGAACCGATAACGCCGGATGAGTTGCACGCCATGGCATGCATGAGCAGGTAGTTGGTGGGGTCGGTTTTTAATCCCATCATGTGCACTTCGCGTGCTGATCCAGGAACAGCTGATACCCCTGCCGCTCCCAAAAGGGGATTGATTTTCGTTTTCAAAAAAAGATTCATGCATTTAGCAAAAAGCAAACCTGAAGCGGTTGCGATGCTAAACGCGATTGCACCTAATAGAAAGATTCCTATGGAACGGGGATTGAGAAAGACATCCCCCTGTGTGGAGGCGCCCACGGTCAATCCCAGGAATATGGTAGCAGTATCAATGATGGATGATCGAGCTGTCTGTGCCAGACGTTCCACAACACCACTTTCTTTCATGATATTGCCAAAAAAGAATGGCCCTAGAAGGGGGATGGATGCAGGTGCAAGGAAACAGCAGAGGATCATACCAATAAGAGGAAAAATCAGTCTTTCTTTTCTGGAAACTTCCCGTAGATCGGGCATGCGGATTTTTCTTTCTGCCTCGGTGGTCAGCAGTTTCATGATCGGCGGCTGGATGATGGGAATGAGTGCCATATAGGAATAGGCAGCAATGGCAATGGGGCCGATGAGTTCGGGAGCGAGCTTTGCCGTGAGAAAGATGGAAGTCGGTCCGTCGGCGCCACCGATGATGGCAATGGAAGATGCCTCATTAGGCATGAATCCAAGGGCTAAGGCACTCAACAGGGTAAAAAAGATCCCCATCTGAGCTGCCGCTCCCAGCAGCATGAGTTTCGGGTTGCTCAAAAGGAAAGAAAAGTCTGTCATGGCCCCCAGGCCAAGAAAAACTATGGAAGGGTAGAGCCCGCTGGTCACTCCGAAATACAGATAATGAAGCACACTGTTGGTCTCGTAAATCCCTATGCCAAACCCCTTGAAAAAAGGAATATTGCCAAGAACGATCCCAAAACCGATGGGTAAAAGGAGCAGGGGTTCATATTCTTTGGCTATGGCAAGATAGACAAAGATGATCCCGACACCTATCATGAGGATGTTCCTGTAATCAGCCAAGTAGTATCCAGTGTTAGTTACAAACTGCACAAGTAGTTCCATATCCTCTCCTCAATTATGGAATAGTACTTCCCCTTTGTTGACATCAGCTATCACGTTAACGAAAAGACACCGTCACCAACTGATTGCAGCCGTTCCGCATCACGAAGACGGTTAATGGAAAGGTGCGGATGTGGGAGGTGGTATTTATGAGCTAAAAAATAGAGTTCACACAGTTCAAACTCTGCTTCAAGCTCATCAATAAGCGGCTGGTAGGTTTGCACCAGGGTGTCAATATTGAGAGGGTCCGCCACCTCAGCTTGGATATATTCCTCCTCGACCGGAGGAATCTCAACCTCGGCAGTTTCTTTTTTCTCAAGTATAGCAAGGACCTTATGCAGCTGTGAAATGATGGTGGCAAGAATAGCCAAACCTGATACGACAATGGTTGCACCGACGGCTGCCATTGCCCATCCGTTGTAGTGTGTAATTGCTTCAAATCCGGTCAAAAGGCACCTCCTTTTCTAACATTCATGGGGACTGATACGCTCCCCTACTGAAAAAGCCCCGTACAGAAATGCATCCTTTTTCTACATTGATTTAACGATATTGTCAAACGATATACACAGGTGCGATCATTGTGATTTGTTGAAATCATTGCGTTTTTAATTAAATTTTTGATAGCTTCGCCAAGCCGGTTGAGGGCGCATAATGTACCGGGGAGATGTGTGGCTGTTTTGGATTTTATCAAGATCTATACAGCCGACATCCCCTGTCCTGATGAGAAATCCTGGATAGATGCAAGAGTTTGTCCCAAGCCGAAGGGCCCTGGCAATGAGTAATGATCCAGATACAACCAGGTTACAGTTGCTCGACGAACTCCTGCATCCACTGGCGCGTCTGCTGATACTGCTGCTCGCTCAGGCCAGCCCCAAGGCCGACTTTGCGTGCCATTTCTGCGGTCAGGAAATCACCTGGGCCATGGGCGTCGGAGTTAACCGCAAGCTTTGCCCCTGCCTGTAAGGCAACACGACAGACATGGCCATTGGTCAGGCTGTGGCCTTTTCGTCCTGACAATTCGAGAAGAATGCCATTTTTTGCAGCCAGGCTGGCCTGTTCCAGGGTGATGAATCCGGGGTGGGCCAAAATATCTACCCCGGATTGGAGGGCAGCCTGGTTGGTACCCGGCATGACAGGTTCTACGGGACTCTCCCCATGGACCACAACGATTTCCGCTCCCAAGTTCCGGGCGCGTTCTGTTAGGGTTCCAATCAGGGGAGGGGGGACATGGGTCAGTTCCACCCCGACAATAAGTCTGGTCGAGCAGGTCGATTTCAGATCAGCGGCCGCCTTGTGCAGATTGGTGATAAGAAATTCCAGGTTGGAGGAGTCGGCATGGTCGGTAATGGCCATGGCCTGATATCCAAGAACCTCGACACGGCGGAGATGCTCTGAGGGAACCAGTTCCCCGTCGCTGAGAAAAGTATGGGAGTGCAGATCAATCATGATTATAGGCTTTCCTGGCTTGTATGCGCCTGTTTTGCAGGGGCGGCAAAAGCCGCTGCCTGTAGTGAGTGTTTGCCGGCATGTGCAATGAACAGATCCAGGGTATCCCCGGGAGCATAGGATTGACAGCCGTTGAAGGCTGGGCAATGGACGATGTGATTTGTGGGAGTTCTCCCCTTTAAGCCCTGCTCGGTGCAGGTTTCTATCATCACCGGCTGGACGCTGCCCAAATACTCCTGATTACGTTCCAGGCTGATCTGGTCCTGGCGGCTCTGAAAACGATGGAGGCGTTCACTTTTGACCTCTTCTGGTACTTTTTCCGGGAAGTCTGCAGACCTTGTTCCCGGCCGATCCGAGTATTTGAAAGAGAACGACCCATGGAAGCGCACCTCTTCGAGCAGGTCCATGGTCTTTTGAAAATCCTGCTCAGATTCACCGGGGAAACCGACGATAATGTCGGTGGCCAAAGCAATATCGGGTCGATATTTGCGCAAGGTAGCAATCTTATCTAGATACCCCTCTATGGTATATTTTCTGTTCATGGCCTGCAGAATTTTGTTGGAACCGGACTGGACAGGCAGATGAAAGTGGGGACAGAGATTTTCGGTCTCGGCAAAACAGCGCATAAGGTCTTGAGAGAGGTCTTTGGGATGCGAGGTGGTGAAGCGCAACCGCTCAACGCCTTCTATGGCCGCCACCTTTCTCAGCAACTGGGAAAAATCCACCGGGACCTCTGCAACGGCGTTGGTCTTACCGTAGGAGTTGACGTTTTGGCCAAGCAGGGTGATATCCCTGATTCCCTGCCTCGTCATCACCCGTACCTCTTCAAGGATATCTTCCGCCAACCGACTTACTTCACGACCACGGGTATAGGGAACCACGCAAAAACTGCAGAAATTATTGCATCCCTGCATAATGGTAACAAATCCTTTCCAGTTGTCCCTGGGCGGTAAGGCGGTTTGCAACAATTCCTGAAAGGGCGGTATAGTGAACTCTTGTTCGAGTGTCGTGCACAGCTCTCTTTTCGTCTGTCTGTTGCGTAACCTGTTGAGCATTTCGGGTAACTGATACATCCGCTGGGTGCCGATAACAAAGTCCACATGGGGCATACGTTCAAATAGGCGGGCGCCCTCTTGCTGGGCGACGCAACCGGCCACACCAACCAGGGTATCAGGAGCCTTTTTCCTGCTGTCTCGTATTTGCCCTAAGAGGCTGTATACTTTTTGTTGCGCCTTTGCCCTGATACTACAGGTGTTCAGAATAATAACATTGGCCTGTTCCATGCTATGCACAGGAAGGTAACCTTCCACAGCGAGCATCTGTTGGATAATTTCAGAATCCCGCTCGTTCATCTGGCAGCCAAAGGTTTTTATATACAGTGTTCTCTCCATATCCGGGTTGTATCAATCTGTCAAAGGTTGGTCTAAACCATCATGAGCAAAGGAGATGGTGGCGGGTAGGGTAGGGGGTCAGATCTTCTGACAGTTCACCCAGCAGGGCCCACAGGTCGCACTGATTATGCTCAGGAGTCCACAAACTGACAAGTCCCTCCTGCACCGAGATGGTGGATAAAACCGCCAGTCCGTCATAAGCCTCCAGGATATATTTCAACCAGCAGATTCGTGCTGGCCGAATACGCAGGTAGATCCTGACGCCCCTGGGGGTTGACATTTTCCTTGCCATCTGCGTTTACACCGTGAGACTTGCGTCAATTTCTTCCAGGATATCTGCATTACGCTGCAGCAGTGGCTGCACATGTTCTTCAAGGTACTCTGTTGTTTGCTGTTGCGCTCGTCCGGTGAACTCCTGATAAGTACCGATGAGTTGATCAAGCTCCTGTTTATCAAAGGGGACCTGGTCATCTGCGGCAAGGCGATCAAGCAGGTCATTGGCAACCCCTTGATTTTTCACGGCTGCGCCTGCTGCAACGGCATGTTCACGGATAACCTCATGCATCTCCTGACGACTTTTTCCACGCTCAACACAGGCCATAAGAATTTTTTCTGTTGCCATAAAGGGGAGTTCTTCCCGGAGATGTTTTTCGATTTGTTTGGGATACACAACCATATCACTGGTTATGTTCAGATACAGTTTGAGGATGGCGTCGGTGAGGAGGAAGGCCTGGGCTATATCCATGCGGCGGATGGCGGAATCATCCAGGGTCCGTTCAAACCACTGATTGCCTGCTGTGGCAGCAAAATTGGCTGGCAGTCCCATGAGTTTTCTAGCCAATCCGGTCATTCGTTCTGAACGCATGGGATTGCGTTTATAGGCCATGGCTGAGCTACCAACCTGTTTGGAGGCAAAGGGCTCTTCCTGAACCTTGAGGTTGGAGAGCAGCCGGAGATCCACACCGAATTTATGGGCTGATGCCCCGATGCCTGCAAGGGTCTCACTGGTCTTCATGTCCAGTTTACGTGGATAGGTCTGGCCTGTGACGCTAAACACCTTGTCAAAGCCCAGTTTTTTGGAAACTCTCCGATCCAGTTCCCGCACTTTTTCATGGTCTCCGTCAAACAGTTCAAGAAAAGTGGCCTGCGTGCCCACCGTCCCTTTGGCGCCACGGGCCTTGATTTGTTGCTCCAGTTGCTCAATATATTCAAAATCCATTATAAGGTCCTGAATATAAAGGGTATTTCTTTTTCCAACCGTTGTGGGCTGCGCTGGTTGATAATGGGTGAAGCCCAAGGTGGCCAGATCTTTGTATTGATCGCAGAACCGGGCGAGGTTGGCTATGACCCCGAGTAGAGACTTCTTAACCAGTAACAAAGCCTGTTTCTGCACATAAAGATCCGTGTTGCAGACCACAAACTGTGAGGTCGCGCCAAGATGGATAACGGGTTCGGCAGTGGGACATTGTCTGCCGAATTCAAAAACATGCGCCATTACATCGTGACGAATTTCCTGTTCTTTTTGGGCGGCAACATCAAAATCAATGGTGTGCATCTTGTCTTGCATCTCTTTGATCATTGCAGCGGTTACCGCCTTAAGACCAAGTTCATGCTGGGCTTCGGCCAAGGCCGTCCAACATGCACGCCAGCGGGTGAACTTGAATTGCTCGCTGAAAAGTTCCTGCATGGCTTTGCTGGTGTAACGTGAGACCAGTGGTTCCTGGTAGATTGCTCGGTTCATAACGTCCTCAAAACATAATGTCGCATAATATATATTATGTTAAATTTTACGGTGCGTGTCCACAGGAGTGATGTTGACGGCCTGAATTTCATTCCGACAGATGCCTTTAAAAAAAGATTGTTTCAGCTTAAAAACAATGTCCACTTTATTGCCTCTGATCTCTTCAAGCTGTTGGGCTTGGAAAAAGCCTATACCTGATATGGGTCTGTGGGTGTTGGATTTGAGCTGAAATTTAAGGTGGCCTTTGACATTTTTCATGTTCTGCAGTTCCTGCCGGTGCAGCATAAATAACGGTTCGGGGTTGCCTTCCCCAAAAGGTTGCAGTAATTGCAGTTTGTTGACGAACTCGTCTGAGAGCACCCTTTTTTGCCGCGAACAATAATCCACCCGCAGGTATTTAATCTGCTCTTTTCTGTCCGTCTTGCACAGGGTATCCAGCACCTGCTGGAAATCGGAAAAGTGTTCTGCCCGCAGCGTAAGGCCTATGGCCATCGGGTGCCCTCCGAATTGTTCCATATAAGGATCACATTTTTTTATTTTTTCATATAAATTACATCCTTCGGTAGATCGGCCTGATCCCTTGAATATGATCTGTTTCCCACTGGCGTTGTGATCTTTGGTGAGCACAATTGCCGGGCGTTGAAAGCGGTCTGCAATGCGCGAGGCGACAATGCCGAGAATACCGGGATGACAACGTTCATGATAGATGGTCAGTGCATTGGCTCCTTCTGCCGCCAGGTGCTCGCATTCCTCCATGATTTCCTGGAGCACATCCTGCTCCATGTTTTTCCTGGTCAGATTAAGACTGTCCAGTTGGGTTGCAAGTGTACGTGCATCTGCCTGGGACTCTGAAAGCAGCAGTTCCACGGCAACCTCTGCTTGCCCCATCCTTCCGGCAGCGTTGATCCGAGGCGCCAGGCGAAACGATATATCTTCAGAAGAGACACGATCCTGCCTGTGTAGCCCGCATTGTTCACATAAGGCCATAATCCCGGTCCGTTTTTTCTGAGATAACACTTCCAGACCACCCCTGACAAGTATCCGGTTTGCCCCGAGAAGCGGCATGACATCCGCCACAGTGCCCAAGGCAACCAAGTCCAGGTATTGTTTGAGATTGGGTGGAGTATTTCCGTTATCCCAGTAATTTCGGTTAATAAGCTCTCTGCGCAAGGCTGCGGCAAGAAAAAAAGCCACGCCGACGCCGGATAATTCCTTAAAAGGAAAAGGGCATCCCTGCTGTTTGGGGTTGACAATGGCTTCCGCCTCTGGCAAACGGTTGGGCGGTTCATGATGATCAGTGATAACCACCTTAAACCCTTGGCTATGGGCATAGGACACAGCCTCATGGGCGGAAATTCCACAATCAACGCTGATTATAAGCCCCCTCTTCCCATGCAATTTTTGAATGATGTACTGTATTGATTCTCCTGATAATCCGTATTTATCTGAAAGCCTGTTGGGAATATGATACCATGGTCGCACGCCAAGGGATTTGAGAAATCGATAGAGTAAAACCGTTGCTGAAATACCGTCCACATCGTAATCGCCATGGATAACAATAGGCGCTTTTTCAAAACAACTGGTCAAAATGGTGCGAACAGCAGAGGTCATCCCCTTGAGCTCAGAGGGCTTGGGCAGACTTGAAAAATCACCAAACAAAAATTCCTGCACACAGGCAGCAGTGTCCAACCCTCTCCTGTTCAGGATACATCCAAGTTGAAAAGGAATGGAAAACTCGCGGGCCAAGAGCTGGCTGTTGTAGAGCGCCTCTGGATCGTATACCGGCTCAATAAGAGAATATTTCATCACGATGTATCATCCTGTTATACGGAGGTGTTTTCCATGAACTGATCGATGGCTTCAACCGCCTGCCGCCGCTTTGTGCGGTCAAACCAGATAAGACCCGGAGTTTTTTTGAACCAGGTCAATTGTCGTTTTGCGTATCGCCGGGTATCTAGAACCAGGTCAGCCTGGGCCTGCGCCAGTGAGGTCTTCCCTTGAATATACCCTACAATGTGTCGATAACCGATAGCCTGCATGGCGGGCAGTTCCGGGGTATATCCCATGGCCAGGAGGGCCGTCACCTCTTCGATTATCCCCTGCTTGAGCATTATGTCCGCGCGCCGTGCTATTCGTTGGTACAGCTGCTCTCTTTCACAGTTTAAACCTATTATTTTCAAATACTTAAATCGATTGCCCCCGCCTTGCTCTTTTTGTTGGCGTTTCTGCTCTGACCAGCTTATCCCCGTTGCCTCATAAATCTCCAAGGCGCGCACCAGTCGCTGGGTGTCGTTAATGTGAATGCTCTTTGCGCTCTCCCTGTCGATTACCCGCAGTTCGGCATAGAGGACCTCTCGTCCCTCTTGTTTGAGCCGTTCTTGAAGCCTTGCCCGGATTGTGTGCGGGACTTTGATGGATGCAAACAGTCCGTTCAGCAGGGATTGCAAATACAAACCTGTCCCCCCTGTTATCACAGGGATCTTGCCTCGGAGGCTCAGTTCCTCAATTGTGCGAGTGCAGTCAGCGACAAACTGTGCTGCGTTGTACTGTTGATTGGGATAACGAATATCAATTAAATGATGGGGAATCCGTTGTTGTTCTTCTTGGGAAACCTTTGCTGTCCCGATGTCCATATAGCGATAGACCTGCATGGAATCCATGGAGATAACTTCACCGTTATAGCGGGCTGCAAGTTCCAGGGAAAGGTCGGTTTTACCAATGGCTGTAGGCCCTATGAGCACCAGAGTCGGGGTATCACTGAAAGTCTGCTGATTCATTGCGTCGTCAGTGGACATCCGTCCAGGATTCGTTGCAGCGTTTTGGGACCTATACCAGTAACAGAAAGCAGTTCTTTTGGACTGCTGAAAGGCCCATGTTTTTGGCGATAGGCTATTATTTTTGCGGCAAGAGACGGCCCTATGCCCGGTAAAAGCATCAGTTCTCTGGCACCCGCATCATTGATATTGAAAGGCGAGTGCAGGAAAAAACACTGCCTGGGTGTTTTTGAGTGTGCGGTGGTCTTGCCCCAGGCTTCTTCAAGCCTCCATGTCTCTGCACCCCATACCCCGAGATCAAGGGTTTGATGAGCCGGTATGCCTATCAAGCGGCTGTTTTCGTAGCGGTACACCCACCCTTTGCCGGGCCTTTCCCTAAACGAGGGGAGTTCAATGGACAATAACAGTATAAGAATGCCTAAAAGAAAAAGGACAAGCACACGCTTGTCCTTCCTGTCCATGCGTTGCCCGGGCTGTGTGGTGCTCATGAGTGTTTTGTTTTATCGTCCTTGAGCAGCTTATAATTCATGCTGTCCACGAGAGCCTGCCAACTGGCCTCAATAATATTGACGGAAACCCCAACCGTTCCCCATCTATCGTGTTCGTCCCGGCTCTCTATAAGAACCCGTACCTTGGCTCCGGTCCCTGATTCGCCTGTAAGGACGCGTACTTTATAATCCACCAGCTCAACCTTTTCAAGGCAAGGATAAAATCGAATCAATGCTTTGCGCAGAGCCTTATCCAGGGCATTAACCGGTCCATCTCCCATTGCTGCGGTATGCACTTCGTTGCCGCCGACATAGAGACGTAGGGTTGCTTCGGTGAGGGGACGCTCTGTCATACTGTACTTGAAATTCATCACCCTGAATGCTTCCAGTTTGAAAAATTTACGCTGCAATCCCAGAGTACGACGCATGAGCAGCTCAAAGCTCGCTTCCGCTGCTTCATATTGATACCCCTGTTTTTCAAGCTCCTTCATCTCGCTGACAATGGAGGCCATCAGCGGGTCATCGGATTCCAGAGGGATACCGTATTTCTGGGCCTTCATCAGGACATTGGCCCTGCCCGCCTGATCAGAAATGAGTATGCGCCTGATATTGCCAACTTTTTCAGGCTCAATATGTTCGTATGTTAAGGGATTGCGCTTGACGGCACTGACGTGAATACCGCCCTTGTGGGCAAAGGCTGATTCACCCACATAGGGTTGATAGCGGTTGTGGGGCAAATTGGCGAGTTCGTCAACAAGTCTGGAGGTGCTGTAGAGTTGATCGATATTGTCTTTGACCCCGCAGTCCAGCTCCATTTTGAAGACCAGAGCCGGAATAATCGAGGTCAGGTTACTGTTACCGCATCGCTCACCATAGCCGTTGATGGTGCCCTGTACCTGGTCGGCTCCCAGATCGATGCTGACCAGAGAATTTGCAACCCCTGTCTCCGAATCATTGTGAGCATGAATCCCTATCTTAACCCGATGCTTTTGCTGCTGCAGGAGTTTCTGCACCTCTGCCATGATAGCAGGTATTTCATGGGGTAACGTGCCCCCATTGGTATCACAGAGGACGATGGTTTCTGCTCCTCCTGCAACCGCGCTCTCAATGGTGGCCAGGCAGTACTCCCGGTTGCACTTGAATCCGTCAAAAAAGTGTTCTGCATCATAGAGCAGATTTTGAGCATGGGGTCGCAGATAGTGCAGGGATTCCCTGATAAGTACGAGGTTATCCTCAAGAGAAATGCGCAAGGCCTCCTGCACATGGACATCCCAACTTTTACCGAAAATGGTTATCGCCGGAGTTTTTGCCTCAATCAGACCCTGCAGGTTAGGGTCTTTTTCTGGTCTGTTGCTGTTATGTCGTGTTGATCCAAATGCGGTCAACCGGGCATTCTTCAGCTCAATTGATCGCATTTTCTTAAAAAAATCTATGGCATGGGGATTGGCTCCGGGCCACCCTCCCTCAATATAATCGACCCCCAGCCGGTCAAGCTGCCTGCAGATCTTGATTTTGTCTTCAACGGAGAGGTTGAAATTTTCCGCCTGGGTCCCGTCACGAAGGCTTGTGTCGTATATCTCTATCCGTCTACTCATGGAAATTAGCTGGCTTCCTCGGTGGGTATATTGTCTTTCTCCAGGGCAAAAGCATCATGAAGCGCACGTACAGCCAGTTCAGTATACTTCTCGTCTATAATGCAGGAGACCTTGATTTCTGAAGTGGAAACCATCTCCACATTGATGCCTTCTTTGGATAGGATCTGAAACATGGTTGAGGCCACACCAGAATGGTTGCGCATACCGACTCCTACAATGGAGACCTTGGCGATATGCTTGTCCCCTGAAATGGAATCCGTACCAATTGTATTGGCAATGCTCTCGACGATCTCCATAGTCCGGTCATAGTCACTCCGCATAACGGTAAAGGTTACATCCGTCATGTGGCCGTCTCGGGTATTTTGGATGATCATATCCACCAGAATCTCGGCATCTGAAATGGGAGTAAAAATACTGGCCGCCATGCCCGGTTGATCAGGAACTTTCTTGATTGTAATCCGAGCCTCATTTTTATTGTACGTGATGCCCGACACCAGTATGGATTCCATTCTTTTTTCCTCCTTAACTACCCATGTACCAATATTCTCTGAAAAGGTCGAGCGAACATGTATGGGCACATTGTACCGTTTCGCCATTCCCACTGAGCGAATATCCAGCACCTTGGCCCCCAGGCTGGCGAGTTCCAGCATCTCTTCGTAACTTATCCGATCAATTTTCCGCGCCTTTTCGTAAACATTCGGATCGGTTGTGTACACTCCTTCCACATCGGTGAATATCTCACATATATCTGCCTGCAGGGCTGCAGCTAAAGCAACGGCCGTGGTATCAGAGCCCCCACGGCCCAGGGTGGTGATGTCGCCTTGTTCATCCACGCCCTGAAACCCGGCAACAATAACAATGGTCCCTTGGCTCAGGTGGTTGCGGATACCTTCAGGATCAATCTTGGTAATTCGAGCTTTGGTATGAACATTGTTCGTGCACAGGGGCACCTGATCCCCAAGCATCGAGCGTGCCTGCTGTCCCAACTCCATACAGGCCATGGCAAACAAGGAAACCGTGACCTGTTCTCCGGTGGAAAGAAGAACATCCAATTCCCTGGTATCAGGATTTTTTTGCATAGCATTGGCTAAACTTACCAGACGGTCTGTCTCACCGGACATTGCAGAGAGAACAATAACCATTTGATGCCCTTCGGCCTGCCGGGCGATAACTCTTTCAGCCACCGCCTTGATTTTGTCAACAGAACCGACTGAAGTCCCGCCAAATTTTTGCACAATAAGCGCCATACTCTTTCTATCCCTCTCGCCCAATAGACCGGTACGGTCTGCAATCATTCTTGTGGCATTCCCATGGTAGAGAATGCATTGACTCCAGTGCCCTGAATCTGGTACGGATTCAGGATGGTGTGGAGGCTGCATGCTCTCAAAGAGATTTTCCGGAGGCTTGTTTGTATGTCTCTTTTCCCAAATAAGGCAAATTATTCAAGAGAGAACCGGGTGGCAAAGACGGAACAAAGCTATCCCCCCTGTACGGCCTAACCATGCAACCATAAAAAGCGAACGTGACAGTATAAGACAAATATTTACGATTGCAACAGCAATCGATATTCGATACAGAGGAAAGTCTGTTTGCCTGGCAAGAGAGGACAAGATGACCCTGGAACCACTGCATATAGTTCTGGTAGAACCTGAAATACCACCGAATACAGGCTCCATAGCCCGGTTGTGCGGCGCCACCGACACGGTGCTTGATCTTGTCCATCCACTAGGCTTCAGTGTCGATAACAAGCATCTCAAGAGAGCCGGCTTGGATTATTGGCCGTATGTGACCATTCATCATTGGAATAGCCTGGAAGAATTCCTGCAGGCCCAGGATGAGGAAAGCCTCTTTTTTTTCACCACCAAAACCAGCAGGCCATATACCCGCGCCCGTTTTTTGCCCGGCTCAAGGTTGCTTTTCGGCAAAGAGACCAGGGGCCTTCCTGAGGAAATCCTTGCACTGTACCATGAGCGCTGCTATACAGTGCCAATGAGCAATGCCGCCATTCGCAGTCTGAACTTGGCCATAACGACAGGAATCGTCCTCTATGAGGCCTTGCGTCAGACAGGCAGTCTGGAGTAAACCGTTTCACGATCTGGATTGGTAACAGCCCCATGGACCCTGCGGGATTACGCCCGCACGCAGGACAACTGTGCACATCGTGTGCTCCCACTTCTAGCCACGGATACCCAGCGGTTTGTGCAAACAAACAGTATCGTGAACAAAGATACCCATTTTTAACAAGAGGAAAAGCATTATGCCTGAGAGGATTTACAATTTCAGCCCAGGACCGGCCACCCTGCCCTATGAAGTCTTACAGCAAGCAGCCAGGGATATCGTGAATTACAACGAGAAGGGTATCGGCCTTATTGAACTGAGCCATCGCTCTCAAGATTTCATGGCCGTCGCGGATGAGACGGAAAAGCTTGTAAGGGAACTCCTGGCTGTTCCTGAAAACTATAAAGTGCTCTTTTTGCAGGGTGGAGCCTCCTCCCAGTTTTTCATGGTTCCTATGAATCTTTTGGGACCAGGGAAAAAAGCGACATATCTCAATACCGGTACCTGGGCAAAAAAAGCGATCAAGGAAGCACAGCTTTTTGGAGACATTGAGGTCGCCTACTCCAGTGAGGAGCAATCGTTCAACAGGGTGCCAAGAGATGATGAGTACAGTGTCGCACCTGCCAGTACGTATCTCTATCTGGTTTCCAACAATACGATTTACGGCACCCAGTTTTCTGATATGCCTGACAAGGACACCATGCTTGTGGCCGACATGTCTTCCGATATATTCAGCAGACCCGTGGATGTAAGCAAGTTTGGCCTTCTTTTTGCCGGGGCGCAGAAAAATATGGGGCCAGCCGGGGTCACCCTGGTTATTATTCGCGATGACCTCTTGGACCGAGCGGGAGAAAAGGTGCCGACCATGCTCAAATACAAAACCCATGCTGATAAAGGGTCCATGTTCAACACCCCGCCCTGCTTTGCCTTATACTGTGTGGGACAGGTTTTGCAATGGCTTAAAAATCTTGGCGGTATTCCTGCCATTGAAAAGATAAACAGGGCAAAGGCCGAGCTCCTGTACAAATGCATCGATGCCACGGACTTTTATCGGGGACACGCGGAGATCGCATCCCGTTCCCTGATGAATGTTACCTTTAACCTCCCCTCCCCTGAACTGGAAGCGAAGTTTATCGCCGAAGCAGGATCCATGGGGTTGGATGGCCTGAAGGGGCACCGTTCCATCGGCGGCTGTCGAGCATCCATCTACAACGCCTTTCCCATGGAAGGTGTTGAAAAACTGGTGGAATTTATGACTGATTTTGCGAGAAAAAAAGGTTGAACCGTGTGCGGGGGGGATCAGGTTCGCTCTTGTGAGAGCGCTCAAATCCAGCATAGGTGGCGCCATCTTGAGCAATGTTGTGACAGGAAAGAGAGGGTACTATCGGGGTACCCGCTTTCCTGGTCTGGATTGCTCATCAGCCCAGGTGGCGTCAGGTTTGGTACTTTTTAGTGACCCATTTTACTTGGGGTTATATGTTGCCAAAATACGGTGGTAGATGGTACTGCCTGGGCTGACTTTGGGGGAACAGTTTGGGGAAATCTGAGCCCCTCATCAAGAGCACACCCAATTTTTTTTAAGCTATTTTTTCTTAAACACGACAAATTATCCCTAAAACATCTGGGCTAGGCACTGTAAGTAGGTGCAACCGTTGAATCTGGCACCGCCTGAGCTAATGAGCAATCCAGGCTAACCAATGGACTATCAAGGAACTATCATCAGGCCTCCCAGTGAGGCCAACTCAATCATCCTGCAGATCACCACAGGGTGTTCCCACAACAAATGCACCTTTTGCGGGGCATATACCAATACACCATTCACCCGCAAAAACTGGGAGATCATAGAACAGGATATTGCTTTTGCCGAGCGTTGGTGCAAAAGGCAAAAAACCGTATTCCTGGCTGATGGAGATGCACTTGCCTTGCCCCACGATCAAATCCTGCACATACTCCACCTTATCAGGCACCGGCTCCCCTGGGTCAGAAGGGTCTCCAGCTACGCCACGGCACAAAATATTGCCCGAAAAACAGATCACCAGCTTGCCGAGTATCGTTCCTGTCATCTCCAGCGGCTGTACGTGGGGCTTGAAAGCGGGTTGGACCAGGTGCTGAGCAACGTTTGCAAAGGGGTCTCCAGTCAGGATATAGTGGATTCCTGTCAACGGATACGCCGGGCAGAAATTTTTCTTTCCGTTACCTGCCTGCTTGGGCTCGGAGGCAAAGCATTATCCGACGCCCACGCCGAAGCCACCGCAACTGTTCTCAAACGAATAAAGCCCAACCAGGTTGCCATACTGACTTTGATGCTCATCCCAGGCACTCCTTTGTACACGGCATGGCAGAGAGGGAATTTTCAAATGCCTGATCAATATGGACTGCTGAGGGAACTCAGCAAGGTGATCCAGGGGTTGGATACTTTGAAAACCCAATTCTATGCAAACCATGCTTCGAATTACTTTGATCTGCAAGGACGTCTGCCCCGGGATCGTACGATCCTGCTCGCCCGACTAGACAGTGCGCTGGCTGGCAGAGAGAAACTTAAACCAGAACAAGTACGACGATTGTAACAGTGCTACGGGATGTTAAAAACCTCACCCAGGAAGAGCTTGTCGCCTTTGTGGAACAGTTGGGTCAGCCGGCATTTCGCGCCAGGCAGCTCCTTGCCTGGTTGTACAAACCTGGTATAACCCAATTTGAACAGATGACCGATCTGGCCAAGGTCTTTCGAGCAGTCTTGGCAGAAAAAGCTACAATCAGCCGTTTTGACAGAGCCATTATTGAAGAATCCCGGGATGGCACAATCAAGTTTGCTTTTCGACTTGAAGACGGTGCCGTTATAGAGTCTGTTTTTATTCCAGAAAATGATCGGAACACCCTTTGCGTGTCGTCACAGGTTGGTTGTGCCATGGGGTGTCACTTTTGCCTGACAGGACAGATGGGGTTTACCCGTAACCTTACCGCAGCCGAGATTATCAATCAGGTTTGTGCCGTGCGGGACTGGGCTCGCGCCGGTGAAAAGGGAGAGTTATCCAATCTGGTATTCATGGGCATGGGGGAGCCATTGGCCAACATGAACAACCTGCTGAAATCCATTAGCATTCTTACTGAGCAGCGGGGTTTGGGTTTCTCTGCGCGGCGCATCACTGTCTCGACCTGTGGTTTGGTTCCGCAGATGTTGGAGTTGGGGGAACAGACGAACGTGAATCTGGCAGTCAGCCTCCATGCGGTCGAAAATGACCAGAGAAACCGGATGATGCCGATTAATAGGAAATACCCAATACAGGAGATTGTTGCAGCCTGTAAGCAATACCGGCATAAAAAACGTCAACGCATCATGATTGAGTATACCCTGCAGCAAGGTCTCAATGACAGTGACCACGATGCCCGGGCTCTGGCAGCCCTGCTCCGGGGAATTCCCTGTAAAATAAATCTTCTGGCCACCAACAGCGGACCTGCTGTACAAGTACCCTCCTCTTCCCGGGACAGGATACTTGCTTTTCAACAGGTTCTTCGAGACAATGGTTATACGGTGTTCATTCGTCAAAGCCGAGGTAGTGATATTGCAGCAGCTTGTGGTCAGCTTGCAGGAAAACAATGGCAAGAGGAGAGAACGCAGCTTTTGGAACACTGAACTGTCCCCCCTTTCTCCTGAATCCGTCACGGAGTCTTGAGATGTCTGAGAATCGTACCAGAGTAGAACAATGAAAAATATCTCACAGTTTTCTCTGTTTCTGATATTGCACAACAACACTCATCGCTTTCTTCTCTGTGACGGATCCAACATTTGAGGAGGTCCGCCCTCTTCCCTTTCTGGTATTGACTGTGCTCGATGACAACGGTATTCACAACCTTTTCCAGCATGATCTGCAGATAATACCACCCAAAGCCCTCCAGCATCGGCCGCTGCTCGTTGTCTATCGGTTTCTTCACTTGGACTGTCCATGGGGAAAGGCATGTACCTCTATACGCTCCCTGGCTTCGCGGTCAATTATCTCCTTGACATACGAACCAAATCGAAAAACACCTCCATCGACCTGCACTTTACCTAAAAGCAGGATGTAATCTTCATCAGATTTGGACAGGCCACTGCCTCCCCATGAGTACGAACCGCCTACGCGGTGACCCTTCTGAAAAAAAAGCAGGCCACCTTCCTGCTTGTTCAGGATATCGACATCAATAAATCCCGAAAAATGCTTCTGCCTGAGCCTGAAAATGAGATCCGGGAGTGGTATGTCTGCTGATAGTAAAGATGGTTTTGCCCTTTGGTAGGTGGGCATTTGTCCCCAGAAAAAAACGGCATGGGGAGAAAGGTCAAATATTTTCAGCACAAAGCTGTATTGCTTGAATGGCTGCTCAACGACAGAAAGATTGTCCGAATGGACAGCTTTTTTGTCCTTTTCCTGAATAACACTTTGTATAATCTCATTTTCATCAAAAAAAATAAGAAACTCATGGGATACGGCTTTTCCATATATGCATCCTGAGCCTATCTCCCCCTGAAGGTGCTCGGTTAACTTTTCAAGATTGAGATAATAACTGTTGAGTCCTTCAAGATAGGGCTGTTCCTTGGGAGTTAGCATACTGTTTAGCTTCAGGAGTCAAATGAAAGGTCTTCTCGCTATTCTCAGGTCACGGCTGACCACAAACGAACTTGGGAAATCTCGGTGTACTGGCGTTTGCTCTGGTGTGCCAGGAACTACTTCCTTTCGCCCATAAAATCTGGAGTACACTCTGATCTCACACCCTGTTTTTGGTTTTTTTCGACAATTATGATATGTCCGCACTCCTGACAGTTAAACCTGGCGCGGTCACTTTTCATCTTGCTTTCATCAATAGTATATTTTTTTGAACAATCTTCGCAAATAGCAAGCATACTGATACTCTCCGCCTATCGTTCCTGGTAACAGTTCAATATAGTTATATGGCATGAGTGACCAAGGCGTCAACGTGTGAACGCTAAAAAACAACACGCCATCATGGCCAACATTGATGGAGTCGGGGTGCCTGTAAACGCTTCCTATTGTGGTTGCAAGCTTTTTCAACAGCAGGCGGTCCTTTTTCCAAGCCGGGATTAACTACCACGGATTAATTATTATTCCAAGAAATAGATGAATGCCACGCCTTTTCTATATCAAGCTTCGCTCTCTTCTCAATCCCGGGTTTCTCGTGACCATTTTGTCTTGTTTGAAAAAAATATATAAAAACAGATGGATGTGATGTTCGTGAGTGGGCTCTTCTTTCGAATAACTGTGCACAAAACTCAGGTACCATCTTCAGTTATATTTGGGCAGCACAGAGAACCAAGTAGAATGGGTTACCAAAAACTCCCGAACCTGGCATCACTTGAGCTGATGAGCAAACCGAGGTAACACCTTATTTTTTTTTGCGTTTGGCGATTTTTTTAGAAGACAGCTTCTTTTTATACTGCTTGCGGGCTGCGGCAAGCCGCTGGGCGCTTCGCTTGATAAGGATTTCCTGGCTGGAAAGGTTTTCTTTGGCAGCAGTAGGCTTTCGTTGGATATAGCTGCCGTCCGGCTGCATGTCCCAGGCGCTACGCTGATCAGCGAGTTGCAGGTCCAGGAACTCCCGTAACTGGGCTTGCAATCTTTTATTGTCAATGGGAATAATAACTTCCACCCTTCTTTCCAGGTTACGTTTCATCAGGTCAGCAGACCCAATGAAATATTTTCCATTTCCCCGGTTTTTAAAATAATAAATGCGGGCATGCTCAAGAAATCTGCCCACAATGGAAATCACGGTTATGTTTTCGGAGAGTCCCGGAATGCCTGGCCTGAGGAGGCAGCTATCACGAACAATCAAATTGACAGGTACGCCGGCCTGCGAGGCTTGATAGAGCGCGGCAATGATATCCGAATCGGTCAAGGCGTTGGTTTTCAGCTGGATCAGTCCTGGATTTTTCGGCGTGTGATGGTCTGTTTCCGCCTGGATGTATTCAAGCAGAGCGGTTTTCAATATCCTGGGAGATGGCAGCAGCTTAACGTATCTGCGCTGCGGAGCGTAGCCCATAGTAAGGAAATTGAACAGTTCGGTCAGGTCGCTCCCGACCTCTGGATCACAGGTTAACACCCCCAGATCACTATAGAGACGCGCAGTGCCTGCATGGTAGTTGCCTGTACCCACATGAGCGTAGCGTTTCAGCCCGTTATAATCCCGTCTGACCACGAAAATTACCTTGGAATGGGTCTTCAATCCGACAACGCCATAGGTGACATGTATGCCGGCTTCCTCCAGAGAAGAGGCCCACTGAATATTAGCAGACTCGTCGAACCGTGCCATCAACTCAACAACCACGGCTACCTGTTTCCCATTATGGGCGGCATCCAGCAGGTATTGGATAATGCGTGAATCCGGCGAGGTCCTGTACAGGGTCATCTTGATGGCCAGAACCTTGGGGTCTATACTGGCCGCCTGCAGAAATCGCTCAATGGAGGCGCTGAAAGATTCATAGGGGTGCTGCAGGAGAAACGGCCCCTCTTTACGGATTAGATGAAAAATATTGGGAGTATCAGTGGCGAGTTTAAAATGGCTCAGAGGCTGGTGGGGCGGATATGTCAGGGCAGGTTTATTAATGCTTACGATCTGCATGAGATCACGCTTATCCATTATGCCGTTGACGGTAAAAACGTCCTTCCTGGAATCGATACCCAACTCTGCAGCCAACATGCCTCTGTGTAGTCTGGTCATATTGTCACTCACTTCCAGACGAACGATTTCGGCAAACTTGCGATCACGCAGAGCAGACTCTATCATTGAAAGCAGGTCGACGGCCTGGTCTTCGGTATTCTCAGTGACCGCGTTTCTGGTAACCCGAAATAATTCCGCGCTGTCAATGAGCATTCCTGGAAAAAGTTTGTCCAGGTTGTTGGCGACAACATCTTCAAAACGCACATAGATGTGTTTACGGGGGGCTACCCGAATAAACCGGGGAATGTCGCCGACACCAATGGGCATCTTAATGCGATTGAGGTAGGTATGGGTATCATTTTTGTGATGGGTTGCCACCAGAAGATTCAACGAGAGGTTGGAGATAAACGGAAAAGGATGCGCCGGATCCATCCCCTGCGGGGTAAGCAGCATGTAAATATTTTCGTCGAAATAGGTATCGATTTTCTTTTTCTGCTTCTCATCAAGTTGCTTGTATTCCACCACTCTGACATCTTCGGCGGCCAGCAGGTCTAACAAATGGTATTCCAGTTGCTGCTGCTGCGACAAAATATCGCGGATAACAGCATAGGCTTCGTTAATCTGCTGCTGGGGTGTACGACCGTCGACAGAAAGCTCTTTCAGACCAGCCCCGACCTGCTGTTTCAATCCGCCGATACGCTTCATGAAAAATTCGTCCAGATTGGAACTGATGATGGACATGAACTTGACCCTCTCCAGCAAAGGGTTGCGGTCATCCTGCCCTTCATTGAGTACTCTACGGTTAAACTCCAGCCAGGTCAGTTCGCGATTCAGATACCACTGAGAACTGGTCAGGTCAAACAGTTCACCCGGCTCTGGATGAGCTATCTGCAAAGGGCTTGTCTTCTTTGTGTCAGGGGAGGCTTCTTTCTGAGTTGTCATGTTTCTGTCCGCCATATTGGTGTCATGTTCAGCAAGGTTCAAGGCCGCACGAAAGTTCTCGCCTTGAGGGAAGTGGTCGAACTTCTCCTCTTTGCATACAACAATGGTTTGCTGCACATTCTCCCGGAGGTCCTCTCGGTGGCCCTGCCCTCGTTAAAGCACCTCTGGCAATCAGCGGCGCCAAGTCGCCTGTTGCAGACCATCCTACCGTGTCCGCTTACTCCGGCTCTGCATGCGTCTTTTTGTCCCCGCCCGGTTCTTCTTCGTCTTCCAGAATATAGCCCAGACCGAAGCAGGCAGGGCACTCTTCCCTGGTGATAAAAAAACGACTCTCACCCTGAAAATACCCTATCTCGCCCGAACCTCCGCAGCTAGGACAGACATTTTTTGTGTTCTCTGCTTTGGGGACCATTGTTACAAAAGAGTGTTCTGCTGCCTGGCGGCCAGAACAGTGTTTTTCATCAACATGGTAATGGTCATGGGACCGACTCCTCCCGGAACCGGTGTAATGGCTGCCGCTTTTTCCTTGACCGTATCAAAGGCTACATCACCGGTAAGCTTGGCCTTCCCTGATTCGGTCACCCCTGTACGATTGACCCCCACATCAATGACAACGACCCCTTCCTTGACTTGGTCGGCGGTTATCATGTTGGGCGTCCCGGCGGCAACAATAAGAATATCGGCACGCCGAGTGTGCAAGGCCATATCCCTGGTTCGGGTATGACACAAGGTGACGGTGGCATTGCCGCTGTCACGTTTTTGCAGCATCAGGTTCGCAATGGGTTTTCCGACTATGTTTGATCTGCCCACAATAACAACCTCAGCACCTGATGTTTCAACACCGCTACGCAGCAACAATTCCAGTATGCCCTGGGGCGTACATGGCAAAAAGCACTGCTCGCCAAGTACCATCTTTCCCACGTTGACCGGATGAAAGCCATCAACATCCTTTGCCGGATCTATGGCAAATAGGATCCTCGCCTCATTGATCTGTCCCGGCAAAGGCAGTTGAACCAAAATCCCGTTAACGGTCCGGTCCTGGTTGTATTGGTCAATCAATTCCAGAAGTTCCTGCTCTGTGGTCTCTGTCGGCAGGGTGATCTGTTCAGAACGTATCCCAAGATTTTTCGCGATTTTGTTTTTTGCCGCCACATAGGATTGTGATGCCGGGTCCTCTCCCACCAATATGGTCACCAGGCCAGGTACGACACCGTGTTTTTCTGTCAGTTGCGCCACCTCAAGGGCCAACTCCTGACGGATAATTTTTGCTATTTCCGTCCCCCTAATAATTCGTGCACTCATACTATCCTTGTCTCACTATTGCAGTGTTTTCTCATACGGTCTGACAACACCCATCTATAAAAAGTTGCCCCTACAGGCCTGCTATAGCCAGAAACGGTACTGCTCCACATCTGAAACACTGTGTGCACATTCACAGGCTGTGCAGCTATGTGTGTTATGGTTACCAGCGACCTGAGGATGCTTTCTGAAGCAGGGCCTGCAGGGCGGTCTGGCGCAAGGATGTGTCCTGATTACGCACGGCCATGGCAAAAGCCTTTCGGGTACCGACCAGGACAACCAATTTTTTGCCCCGGGTAAGACCAGTATACAACAAATTACGAAAGAGCATTGTAAAATGCTGGGAAACGACTGGAATAATAACAGCATCAAATTCCGATCCCTGCGATTTATGGACGGTTATGGCATAGGCCAGTTCCAATTCACTGAGATGCTCCTTGTTGTAGGTAACCTTTCGATTCTCCGGCAGAAAAGACACCGTGCAAGTCAAATCATAGGAATTGATGGCGGTAATCCGACCAATATCACCGTTGAATACATTGAGATCATAATTGTTGCGCCGATGAATAACCCGGTCGCCCACCCGAAAGATACGCTCCCCTAAGGTCAACTCCGCTTTGTTCTTTTGGGCGGGATTCACTTTTTCCTGCAGGGTTTTATTCAGGTTTGCCGTACCCAGTCCGCCACGGATCATGGGGGCCAGCACCTGGATCTCGGTTTCTGGTCCCAAATATTTCGGCACCCATTGTGTATAAAGATTATGGATCACATCCAAAGCCGTCAATCCAAAATAGAGAGAAGACCAGGGATGTATTTTTTTACTCATCACCATAAGCTGCTCTGTGGCAGTCTCCGCCGCTGCCAGGGCTGTCAGATCTACATGGGCATATTTTTCTGGTATAAAGGGATAGCTTTGGTCCAGCGCCTGTTTTCCTTCGACAGGGGGCTCATAGAGGGGGGAATCATACAATTCTTCACGCTGTTCTATGGTACTGGAATGCCGTTTAATCCTGTCAATAAACCTCATCTGTTCTTTGGTTGCTTCATCAGAATCAATGAAAAAACAGTCGAGGTCCCGCCATATCCCCGGTTCCTTGAAAGGCGATTTGAGCCTGGGGGCTGCTCCGGCATTAATGCTGTGGGCAGCCTGGATAATGGCCGACTGGGAGGCCTGACGAAAGATGGTATGCAAGTGGTAGCAAGGGATGACACCAGACTGAATGCAATCTTTCAAAACATTTCCCGCCCCCACTGAAGGCAGCTGGTCCGGGTCGCCGATAAACAACAGAGCTGTTTCAGGGGCAATTCCCCGTAAAAGTGATGCGCTCAGCGATATATCAAGCATGGAACATTCATCGACAATGATAAAATCAGCCTGCAGAGGGTTTTCTTCACAACGTTGAAATCGTGTTCCCTGAAACTCTAGCAACCGGTGAATGGTTTTTGCCTCCATACCGATCACCTCGCCCATGCGTTGCGCTGCCCGTCCGGTCGGGGCAGCCAGAAGAACCTTGAGGTTCATGGCCTGCAGTAAAGCCACAAGGACCTTGGTCGTTGTGGTCTTGCCGCAGCCGGGTCCGCCGGTTAAAATTGAGAAGCCCTGGTTGACAATGGCGCAAACAGCTTCCTGTTGTTCTCTGCTGAGCTGCAAATGAATTGTTGCACAGTAACGCTCCACCCACCCATGTATCCGTTGGCTGTTGTTTTGCCGGTTACCGACCTGACTATGGAGCCGTTTTGCCACATATGATTCATCATAATATAATGATTTTGCGTAATAACAGGTAATCAGTTCCTGATTGTCTCCGGTAGGGAGTACCCGGGTACAGAGTTGAGACGCACGCTCCATCTGCTGTAACTGATCGGGAATACTCTCTGCTATGGATAGGGAGAGCAATCCATTCACCTGCTCGATTATCTGGGACTGGTTTAAATAACAGTGTCCCGACTCCCTCGCCGCAGACAAAACATGACGAATTCCGGCGCTTATACGCATGGGAGAATTGTCGGCAAACCCCATGGAGAGCGCAACTTTATCTGCTGTAAAAAAGCCTATGCCATAGAAATCTTCTGCCAACCGGTAGGGGTTTTCCGCCACCATGGATATGGCCTTGTCTCCATACTGTTGATAAATACGAACAGCGAACAAGGTCGAAATGCCATGGGATTGGAGAAACATCATGACGTCACGCACAGCCCGATGCTCCATCCAGGAATGCTTGATGGTATTCAATTTTTTATAGGCAATGCCTGGGACTTCAAGTAACCCGTCTATATGTTCTTCAAATACTGTTAAGGTTTGCTCACCAAAGTGGCGGACAATTTTTTGCGCTGTTTTGGGCCCCACTCCGCGAATCAGTCCAGAACCAAGATATTTTTCCAGTGCAGCGGCTGTGGCTGGTTTGAGTTCCGTGGCATAGTGCGCCTTGAATTGTTTACCATACTTCTTGTGTGTGGTCCAATGGCCGACAAATTCCATGGTCGCTCCGGCAAAAACCTTGGTCTGGTGTACAGTGACTGTCACCAAATCTCGATACCCATCAAAAGAAGAAACCTTGAGAACAGACCAGCCATTGGTCTCGTTGAAAAACGTGACCCGCTCGACTATGCCGCGAATTGTTTCTCGCATGCTCTTTTGCACATTTCCCACCAGATCAAAAAGAGTGTTGTCGTCGATCCCAATCCATGGTATACTACACTATTTTGCCCACAATGGGCAACACACAAGCCGGTCTCGAACCATGACAGTCAGGGGGACGCATAGTTCTGGATGAACACGGTTGGCTTGGATATCTGTTTGCTCCAATGAAAAAAACTATTGACGGGCATGCGGATTCACAGCCAATGGTAGATGCTGTAGCTGTTCATGTCAAACGGCCTCCCTCACGGAGTGAAGAACACTTTTTATCAAGAATGCAATACCAGCGGTGCAGGCTGTTTCTTGCTGTACAGGATCAGAAGTATGAGTTTTTTAGAAGGATTGTTATGGCTCACCCTCAACATTTACCATGAGGCGAGAGGTGAGCCTGAAATAGGTCAGTTAGCAGTTGCCCATGTAACTTTGAACAGGGCCATATCAACACATACCTCTGTCGGCGCGGTGGTTACCGCCCCTTACCAGTTCAGCTGGACTTTTCAGAAAAAATCCTACTTCCCCGCAGAATATGACGCCTTACTACAGAGTGCTCATGTAGCGCTCAAGGCACTCATCACCGCAGATTTTACTAAAGGGGCTACATTCTACCATCGTACAGACGTGCATCCACCCTGGGCAGCGGACATGGAGTTTATCGCCAGGTACGGGGCCCATCTTTTCTATCGTCAAAATACGGATATCGCCCACACTGCCTTGTGATACAGAGAGGGGCAGGATGAGGCCCAAGGCAGTCGTCTTTGGGTGCTATCCTTTCCTGCCTTATACGTCAGCCCCGGATTCGTCATCAATATGTTGTCTCATTTGAGAAAAAACACCTAAAAATATATGGATGTGGTGCCCGTGAGCGGTCTTAATTTGTAACAAAAGTCCATGAAAAATCCGGGCTGCCTTCTCTGGATGCTATCATCCCTAAAACAATCACCTTGGCCTTTTCTCCCTCTGAACAATATGTTATGAACAGGGAGGCTGTGGCAAGCACAGATTCAAAGGAAAAAAAGCCTACAGAATAGACGTTGTATGCAAAGCGAAACGCTGATTAAAACGGGCAGCAGAGAGTATAACAAGGCTAACCTGGCCCTTTTTTTGGCCGGGTTTGTGACCTTTGTGACCTTATACGATTTTCAACCCCTGTTTCCCAGCCTTGTGGACGAATACAACATTTCCCCGGCAACGGCAAGCCTGACCCTTTCCTGTGCTACCTTTTCCCTGGCATGCACCCTACCCTTGTCCGGTTCTCTGTCTGATGCTGTCGGGCGCAAGATTTTGATGAGTATCGCCGTGGTTTGTGCTCCGGCGCTGACACTGGCAAGCACCATGATCAATTCCCTGCATATCCTGCTGCTGATGCGGTTGGGCCAGGGTATAATCCTGGCTGGTGTTCCGGCGGTGGCTATGGCCTATCTCCGAGATGAGTTTGAACCGCGCGCGCTTGGCAGCACTATGGGATTATATATTGCCGGGAACGCCATCGGCGGGATGAGCGGGCGTATCTTCACTGCCTGGTTGACCGATATCATGTCCTGGCGGTGGGCTCTTGTGATGCTTTCCCTGCTTTGCCTGCTGTGTGGGATTTTTTTCTGGGTGTTGCTCCCGGCATCACGCAATTTCCGGAGTCAACCTTTTCAGCTTTCCTCGCTGACAGGCTCTTTACTCAATCATGTCTGCAATCCTGGCCTGCTCTATCTCTTTCTGATCGCTTTCGCCTGCATGGGTGGGTTTGTAACCCTGTACAACTATATCACCTTCAGGTTGCTCGGGGATGATTTTGCCCTGACTCAATCGCAGGCCGGGTTGATTTTTTTAGCCTATGCATTTGGGGCTTTCAGTTCCAGAATCATGGGCAGCCTTGTCAACCGATATGGCCGGAGCCACATTCTTTTGACATCATTGTCGATCATGGCTGGAGGTTTGATACTGACCCTTGGCGTATCTCTGTGGATGGTTGCCAGCGGCATAGTGGTCTTTACCATCGGCTTTTTTGGCGCCCACTCTGTTGCTTCAGCCTGGGTCGGTATCCAGGCAGGACAGGCGCGCGCCCAGGCATCATCCCTGTATCTCTTTTCATACTATCTGGGATCAAGTGTTTCAGGAACAGCCGGTGGCTTTTTCTACCATCACTGGAACTGGGTTGGTATCGTTATTTTGATTGTAGGCCTGATCTTGATGGCATCAATGGCCTGCCTGCTCCTAGCCCGGGTTTCTCGGGACTATGTTGTCTGATGAGTGAAAAAAATAACAGGTGGCTGTGCTGTCTGTGAGGAGGATCAAATTTGGATAAACTGTGCACCAACACTCAGTTCAGGCGGTACCATCTTCGGCCTTCTTTTGCCAATACATATACCCAAGTAGAGTAGTTCCCATACACTCCCGAACCTGGTACTGCCTGAGCAGATGAAAAATCCAGGCTAGTCCTTGAAGTCCCAGGAAACCAGCTCAAAGGATCTTGTTGAGCGCCATTTCTGCCACCAGACGATTGTCTCAACTCTTCGTTCCTTCTTGTTTACAAGCACTCTGAGTTTCAGACGAAAGTTGATCCCGTTGACCACCTGTTGCTCAGCCTGTTGAATCTCCAAGAGTTGCATCTGAGCCTGTCTTTTCCCTATTTCTCTGCTCAAGATGGCCTGTTGCTGCTCAATAGCAGCATAGGCAGCCATAATTACCTTGGGAGAATTGGGAGCCACTTCTGTATAGGCGCCTACCTGTTGTCTTTCCCTCATACAGCCGGAAAAGATGATGAAGAGCGCGAGAACGGCATAGGAAAAAAAACGCATAAAAACCTCCTCAAGGCAGGGTTGACGAAAATGGATAAAAAAAAGATTTCCGCTGTTATCCATTACCAGTGCTGTAGCGGTAACCATGGCTGTTGTCTGTACATGTATGAGTGTAGCAGAAAGTGGGCCGAATCTCTTGTTATGCCCCAACATGCTAAGATATGGTGAAAAATATATTTTTACTTAAAAATCTCTTGACTTAGAGTTAGCTCTAACTTGTAGATTATTTCCAGAAGTTATTAATTTGGTGGCAAATAGAAATGATCTAATTATTATAACTATTTAATTTGCCGAAATAAATCGATGCAATATTAAGCAAAAATGCCCACCGTATTAACCCAAAATAATCTACAAGCCGTAAAATTTTCAATAGTACTTTTGTATTTAGCTATTTTCACAGTCAGTTCCGGTGTGTACGCTAAGCCTGCTTCATTAACGAAATTATATTCCGGTTTTAATTCACCTGTCGGTATGGGGTTTGACTCAAAAGGGAATTTATATATTGCTGAATGGGGTGCAGATATTG
>PDTD01000038.1 GCA_002748755.1 Desulfobulbus propionicus
GAAAAAGGCGGTGAAAATTATCGGTGATGCCGGCATGCCTGCCGAAGAGTTTGGTTATGCCGTGAAAAAAGGCAATAGCGAGTTACTGGGTAAAATTAATGCCTCGCTCGATAAAATTATGAATATGCCGCTATGGAATGAGTTGATTGAAAAATATAAACTCAACGATTCCCACTGATCAGGTGTGGTTTTGCTGTTAACCGGAAGCAGGCGCAGCGCATGCCGCCTGCTTCTTTTTTGTGAATATTTATGCTGTTATCATCTGTTACCGTGGTTTATGACGCTCTGCCCTATCTATTGCAGGGGGCATTGATCACCACTGCCATTGTGGTTGGCGCCATGCTTTTTGGCCTGGTTCTGGGGATTGGTGTTGCTGTGGTGCTGGTCTACGGCCGGGGGCCGCTACGCTGGCTGTGTGAATTGTATGTCTGGTTTTTTCGCGGTGTACCTGTGCTGGTATTGCTCTTTCTTTTCTACTTCGGTCTGTTTACCTGGCTGGGATGGAATGTGGGGGCCGGTGTTGCGGTTGCCGCAGTGCTGGGTATGACCACCGGTGCCTATCAGGCCAATATCTTTAAGGGGGCGATTCTGGCGCTGCCCCGCGGCCAGTTTCGTGGCGCGTCTGCTCTGGGGATGACACAGTGGCAGGCGATAACCACTATTATTCTGCCTCAGGCGCTGCGAATCGCCATTCCCGCCTGGTCAAATGAGTATTCCATCGTACTTAAGGATTCTGCGCTGGCCTTTGTTATCGGTGCCCCGGAAGTGATGGCCCGCACTCAGTTTGTCGCCTCCCGCACCTATCAGCATCTGCCGCTCTATTTTACGGCGGCGGTTATCTATTTTCTTCTTACTTGGATCGGGGTAAAACTTCTTGCCAGACTGGAGAGAAAAGTGCGTATTCCCGGCTATGCCGGTCCTTTATAAACCTTATGAGCAGTTACGATAAAGACAGATCAGCCATGCCAGACGAGAACTATATCCTTGAGGTGGAAGGTCTCCATAAATCCTTTGGCCAGGCTCATATTCTGCATGGTGTCAGCCTTACTCTGCGCCAGGGGGAGATAAAGGTGCTTATCGGTCCGTCCGGCAGCGGTAAGAGCACGCTGTTACAGAGTATTAACTGCCTGGTGGTGCCGGATAACGGGGCGATTGTACTCAATGGTGAGTCTGTTGATTTTACCCGTAAAAAAGAACAGAACCGGCTGCGGCAGAAGGTGGGGATGATCTTTCAGGAGTTTAATCTGTTTGACCATCTGAGTGCTGTCGATAATGTTGCCATCGCCTTGCGCAAG
>PDTD01000013.1 GCA_002748755.1 Desulfobulbus propionicus
CACGAACTCAACGCTACAAAGACGATTTTCCCAGGAACCAACCTGCGTCTGGTTTACAAACTGGTGTCCTAACAAAATCTCCAGAGGTCAGGAGGTCTGGCATTATGGCCGGGGTTGTAGTGGTACAACCAAACGGGCGACACATTTGGCTATTGGCCGGTATGTAATTGCCAATGACGGAAAATTTCAAAAAATTCAGGAGCTCACCTGACATGTTCTCCGTTTCTCCGATAAGTAAGTTGCAGAGGAACCTAAGCCCAGGAGAAACTCATGGATATTAATGATTTGTTTGAGGGAATTGCCGAGGTGTTTCGGCAGTATCAGGCGGAAATAAATGAGCAGGAGCAGGCTTCAGCCAACCCCCAATCCCACTGGACTTGAGGCCAAAACAGAAGCTGAGAAAACGAAGAAGAAAGTGGCTACAGAGAAGGGAATTGAAGAGGATTTCCCGAAAGGGGAGTGATTGCGGAGCGTTCAGCAGAACCCGCTATTCGACTTAAGTTGCTAATTTATAAAAAGATAAAAACCAATCCCGCGTGCCGGACTCAGCAACAGGATCGGTTTGTTTAAAAATCGGTGGTGGAGGCGGCGGGAGTCGAACCCGCGTCCGGAAACTCTCCCCTTCTGTATCTACATGCTTAGTTCCGGGATTGGAATCTCGCATCCGGGTCTCACCCGGAACCAGGATAATCGGATGCCAGCCTGAAAAAATCTTATCCCCTATGCCTCAGGCGTGCACAGCGGACCAGCCTATGAAGTCGACGCTCCGGCTCCAGTCCTATAGGCAAGGACTGGTGGAACGGCACAGCAGATTAAGCTGCCAGTGCGTAGTTATAATCGTCTGCGATTATATTTAAGTTCCGTCATTTGTACGAGTTGACAGAAACTCGACATGCAACAGTAAGCTTCAATATCCCCGTCGAATCCGTTTCGCCCCCATAGATGTCTGGTGTGCAGACCAAAAGATTATATCCTGTTGCGTAGGTTACGCTCTACTTCGCGGTTGGACTGTTTCTCTTTTAAGGCCGCACGTTTGTCATAGAGTTTTTTTCCCCGGGCAAGGGCCAGTTCTACTTTGGCCTTGCCATTACTTTTAAAATAAATCTTCAGGGGTATAAGCGCAATGCCTTTCTCGTGCAATTTGCCGATGAGCTTGCGAATTTCCCGTCTATTGAGCAGCAGTTTGCGCACCCGCAACGGGTCCGGGCTGATATGGGTAGCAAAAGAGTACGGCGAGATATGCACATTGTACAAAAAAAGCTCTCCGTCCTTTATTTGGGCGTACCCGTCACGTACATTCACCTTACCCGCACGCAAAGATTTTACCTCAGGCCCGTTGAGTACCATGCCGGCTTCCAAAGTCTGCTCTATATGGTAATCATGCAAGGCCTTTTTATTTTTTGCTACAATTTTCTGTGCCATCGTTTATGCTCCGCGCTCCTCATGGAAAAGGGTGTGTTTGTACCACGGATTGCACAGTGCTTCAAGCAGATTTCCGCCTCCACGCTCTCCACAGAGTGTGCCTGCCAAGGACTCGTTCTGCCAAGCCTTTCTGCAGGCAAGAGAAGAACTCTTTGCAACCGCCTTCGATTGCCCTCTTTCTTCATCCATGGTGGTCCATGGACCAACGGTTGCACGGAGAACATGGGCCATGTCTCCCCAACCCTGTATGCCCAATCAACCCACCTCACGGGTGACACGAATGGCCTCCTCCACGGTTGTCAGCCCTGCCCGCACCTTACGCCAGGCGTCTTCGCGCAAAGTTGCCATCCCCTCTCTGACCGCGACCTTTCGTAGCTCTTCCACCGGAGAGAGGCCGGAAACCATCGTCTTCAGCTGTTCGGACATTGGAAATATCTCAAAGATACCCATTCGACCTACATAACCGGTATTACGGCAGCTCAAACAACCCACGCCTCTCTTGAGTTCAACAGTACTGCGCTCATGCACCGGAAAACCCATTTTCATGATTTCTGAAGCCTCTACCTCGTAGGACTCCATACACTCCGGACAGATTCTGCGCACCAGCCGTTGCGCCAAAGCTCCGAGCATGGTGGAAGCAATCAGAAACGGCTCCAGTCCCAAATCCTGCAAACGAACAATAGAGGAAACAGCATCATTGGTATGCAGGGTGGAAAAAACCAGATGCCCGGTCAAAGCGGCCTGCACCGCGTAGGTTGCAGTTTCCAGATCGCGAATCTCGCCAATCATGATGATATCCGGATCCTGCCTCAGGATATTACGCAAAATCGAGGAAAAGGTCACATCAATCTGGGCCTGTACCGCTATTTGGTTGAACTCCTCATGCACCATTTCCACAGGGTCTTCCACGGTGATAATGTTGTTTTCCGGTGTGGCAATCTGCTTCAGGGTGGAATAGAGCGTGGTGGATTTCCCACTTCCTGTGGGACCGGTTACCAGGACAATACCATGGGGGCTGGCCATGAAACTGTCGTAGACCACCCGATCACGACGGGAAAAACCCAAATGATCAAGATCCTGAAAGACAACCTCCGGATCCAGGATACGCATGACGGTTTTTTCGCCAAATGCCACCGGTACGGTGGAAACCCGAATTTCAGCCTCCCTGCCTTCTTCACTGCGACCAATTTTGATGCGGCCGTCCTGAGGACGTCTTTTTTCTGCAATATCCATGCGGGCCAATGATTTAATGCGGGAAGTAATGGCAGAGTGCACGGCCTTGGGCAATTTATAGATGGTATGCAGCAGGCCGTCGATACGAAAACGGACCAGGCAGAGATCACGCTTGGGTTCCACGTGAATATCGCTGGCACGCTGATCCAGGGCATAACTGAACAGATGGTTGACGGCCGCCTTAATATGCTGATCGGTGGAAGTAAAATCCTTATTAGAAGCCAGGCGGACGTATTGTTCCAGGTTACCAATGTCAACAGTTTTCGAGGTACCGGTTCCTGAGAACTGGTTTTCAGCCGCACTGATGGAGTGTTGAAAGCCGAAAAATTCCCCCAGGATCTTTTTGATATCCGAACGGGTGGAAAGAAAAGCTCTGATACGAACCTGGTTGGCCCGCTCGATATCCGCCAGTACCGAATGCTTATCTGGATTGCAGGTGACCACCTCCAGGACACCATTACGCAGGCCAAAGGGCAAAATCTGGTGGGTCACGGCAAAGGATCTGGGGATGGTCTTGGTAACAATTTCCATATCCAGCTCCAAGGGATCAAGCTTCTTGAAGGGAATACGGAATCTTGCTGCAACCGCCCGAATGATATGCTCCTCGGTAAGAAGGACTTCCCCGTCTCCGGGAATTTCAAGATTAAGCGAGAGAAGGATGTCTATCAAATCTGGATAATCTTTGTCAACCCCCTGCTCGACAGCCTTTTTCTTGTTTCCGAGCTGCCGTAAAAGCTGCTGTTTCTGCCTCCCCTTATTGAGCAGAACAAACTGCTTCTGCTCCTCACTGAGCAGATTTTGTTCTACCAGCAAATCGATCAGTTTATCGCTTTTGAGAAATGTCATCGAAAAATCCGCGTGTGGCTTCATTGTCAAAAAAACACCCTGCACCTACCCGGCTCAGGTGTACGCATTGTTATACTATGACAAAAAGAAGCCAAAATACAGAGGTAATTACCTGGTACCGCTTGAGCTGATGAAAAATCTGGCTAAAGAAAAAACTGGAGCAACACAAACCCGCCTACCAGTAGAACCATGAAGACAATGGTGAGGATATTAAAATACCTGTCGATGAAGGAGCTGACCCTGACGCCACAAAAAAAGATCAGCCCTGCGATTAAGAAAAAACGGGCAGAACGGGCAAGCAGGGAAACCGCCATAAAGGTGACAAAGCTGATCTGAAAAGCGCCGGCGGCAATGGTGAACAGTTTATAGGGTATGGGCGTAAAAGCAGCAGCCCCGACCGCCCAGGCATCGTACCGCTGAAACAGCTCCTGCACAACCAGATACTTTTCCTCTCCATGGTACATCTCCAGGATTGGCATCCCAATGGTATCCATGAATCCCCAGCCCAGCCCATAGCCTATGCCGCCGCCAAGAACCGAACCAAGGGTACAGATGGCCGCATACGCAAATGATTTTTCTGGAGCGCCGAGACAGAGAGCGATCAAAAAGACATCGGGTGGAATGGGGAAAAAGGAGGACTCGGCCACGGCAAGGCCAAACAGGAACCAGACACCGGCCGGTGTTTGAATCCATTGCATGCAGCGTATGTATACCTTCTGCAGCCGTCCCGGCGGCCTCTTCCCTGACGTAGCGGTGTTACCAACCATGCGTACCTATCAAGTCGACAAAACGCACACATTCCAGGGTATCGGTTATCAGCTCTTCCCCCTTTTTCACAACACGCTTGAGCTCCTGATACCCGTGCTCCCCCACCGGGATAACCATTCTGCCCTGATCTCCCAGCTGATCCAGCAGGGGCTGGGGTATGAACGGTCCCCCTGCAGTCACCATAATGCCGTCAAACGGAGCCTCGTCCTCCCAACCCGTTGTGCCGTCATCAATACGGGAAACGATATTGTGATAGTGCAGCTTGTCAAAAATTTTGCGGGCCTTTGCCAGCAGGCCGTCTATCCGCTCCACGGTATACACCTTGTCGCACAGCCGCGATAAAACAGCGGCCTGGTATCCTGATCCGGTACCAATTTCTAGAACCCGTTCCACACCGCTGAGTGCCAGGGTCTCAGTCATCAGGGCAACGATATAGGGCTGAGAGATGGTCTGCCCGCTGCCGATGGGTAGCGGAAAATCACCATAGGCGTTGCTTGCCAGGGCGTCTTCAACAAACAGATGACGAGGCACGGTACCCAGGGCATCCAACACCCGCGCATCCCTAATTCCTCGTGGGAGAAGCTGCTCTTCGACCATTCTTTGCCGATAAATATCAAAATTGCTGAAAGTGCTCACTGGACTTCTTCCCAGGTGAAATCGTCAAACCACTCGCGGTCTTTTTCGCTGTACGTCCTGAATTCGCAGGACACAACGACATCGTTGTTCAGGGAGACGACAATCATCTCGTACCCTGCTGCGTCGGCCAGGGAGCCTATGACAGGGGTACGGCCAAACATGCTGGGCAGTTCCTCGTAATAGACATATTCAACCACATCCGGGGAAATGGTTCTCCGACCATCCGGTTTACCGAGAAATCTGCGGACATCGCTTTTGGTCGACACCCCAGGCTTTATCAGGGCCGCATCCGAGGCCAGATGCCGAACCTGTTTGGAATAACAGCCGCCCAGCAACAGGGCAAGAATGAAAAAAGAAATAATACAACGCATTGGGAATGCCTCCATCGACTTTGACCGTTTTTTTTACCAACCCCAGTCTCCATGGAGCCCGGCTTTCTCCTGCACTCAGAGGGTGCCAGATGCAATCTTTTTGGCCGTGTATGAGCCTACCCTTTCTTTACTGTCAAAACACTGCCAAACCTGGCACCACCTGCGTGTAGGAGAAAACCGGGCTAACAAAAAAAGGTTGTGTTCCTATATCGTGAACACAACCTTTTTTCAACGAAAGAGTCGTACCCTGCCGTGTACAGCCACAGGATTGGCCTGATTCAGGGGCAGCACTCACTCATCAGTCCCCACAGCTCGTTCAAGAATACGATAGTTACGGCTCACCAGTTCCAGGGGGTCAAACATCAGGCCAGCCTGAATAAGAGCGTTGGTGTAGATTTGCTCCACCACCTCTGCGGCAAACTCGGAATCGCCCTGCCGCAGTTCGTCCAATTTCTTGATCAACGCACTGGAGGTATTGATCTCCATATCTTTTTTCGATCCCAAGGACAAAGGATTATCCTGACCCGAGGCCTGCATAACACGCTCCATCGAGGACGTCATGTATCCATCCACATTAACGATCATGGCCGGGCTGTCCACCAGACGGGTGGACACTTTCACCTCCTGGATTCGATCCCCAAGTCGCTCCTTGACCCAACTGCAGAGCGCGGCAGCCTGCTCCTGCGGCAGGGCTTCGGCCGTCTCTTTTTCTGCACCCTCAGCGTTGTCTGTCGAGCTTTCCGGCAGGTTGATGTCCGCTGCATCCGCTGAAACCAGTTTCTTGCCATCGTACTCACCCAGATGATTGAGAACAAAATCGTCAATGGGCTCCAAGGTGTATAAGATCTCTATCCCTTTCTTTTTGAACATCTCCACATAGGGACCAGCTTCCACAGCCGCACGACTGGCGCCGTTGATGTAGTAAATTTTTTCCTGCCCATCCTGCATGCGGCCCATATACCTATCCAGGGAAACCATCTCTCCGGGTTCACCGACCGAAGACTCAAAGCGCAGCAGTTTGCCGAGATCCTGGCGGTATTCAAAATCAGTGGTCACACCTTCCTTGATAAAAATACCAAAAACTTTCCAGAATTTCTGATAGTTTTCCTCATCTCGAAGGGCTTCCTCACCTAAGAACTTGATAAAACGCTTGGTCAGAACCCGCCGCAGCTTCATCACCAGCGCATTATCCTGCAGCGCCTGACGGGAAATATTCAACGGCAAATCCTCGGAATCCACAACACCTTTAAGAAATCGAAGCCACTCCGGCAGGATGTTTTCACTTTGCTGGTCGATGAGCACTTTTTGGCAGTACAGGTTGACTCCCGGATTCATGCGGCCCATCCCAAACACCTCGAAATTCTCTTTGGGCACATAGACAAGCGCATGTATGGCCAGGGGAGCGTCTGCGGAAAAGTGCAGCCGATACATGGGGTCATCGCCGGCGTTCCCGATGAATTTATAAAATTCCTTATATTCCTCGTCGGTAATCTCATTTTTAGAGCGTGTCCAGATGGCCTGAACGGTATTCACGATTTTCCCCTCCACCTTAATGGGAAAGGGAACAAAGGTGGAATACTGCTCTATGATGCGCTCAATGGTAAATTTCTGGCCATAGGTTTCGGCATCATCCTTGAGCGCCAGAATGATCTTTGTCCCCCGATGCAGGCCGGGACAGGGACTGATGGTATAGGACCCGTTCCCATCAGATACCCACTCATACCCTTCACTGCCATCAAAGGATCTGGTCTGTACGGTCACTTTGGATGCCGCCATAAAGGCTGAATAGAAACCAACGCCAAACTGTCCGATCAGGTTGACATCTTTTTTAACTGCCTCAGCCAGTTCTTCAAAATACTTTCCTGAACCAGAGTGGGCAATGGTTCCCAGGTTGGTTTCCAGCTCCTCACGGGTCATACCGATGCCGGTGTCGGTAATGGTCAACGTATGTTCCTTATCATCACAGTCTATCTGGATCTCCAAGGGTACATGGGCATCAAACTCCACCTTTTCCACCAGATTCCGATGTCTGAATTTTTCCAGCGCATCAGCGGCATTGGAAACAAGTTCACGGACAAAGATATCCCGCTCGGTATAGAGTGAGTTGATGACAATATCCAGAACTTTTCTGGTTTCGGCCTGGAATTGCTTGGTTTCAGCCTGTATGTCTGTCATGATGACCTACCTCAAATATTTTCCGTTCTCTGTTGGGCAACGCCCAAAAAACCTGGGTGCTGTCTTCTTTTCTTGGGACCACAGTTTCTCCCCAGCCCTCTTTCCACGACCTCGCCTGACCACAGAGACCGGCTGGCCAACTCTCCGCTTCCCTGTGCTCAACGAGGCCGATATACATCCAGAAACCTCTGCCCCTCTCCTCTTCTCTCACGGCAGCGAAGAGCAAACGGACAGAAGCCCTGGGACAGGGGGCGTATACGCTGGTGTTACCACCGGGACATCGTCGTAATCTGAGCTGATTGACTGGGGAAAAAATAAGAGCGAACAAGGCCCTTTCAATTATTCGGCCAAAATGTTAAGCACGATACGTTGACTGTCAAGACTTGGCACGTGCAAGCATGCCCACGGCCTTTTCCATCACGAGACCCATCATGAGCAAACACTATGATATCTGTATCCTAGGGGGCGGCATCTCAGGACTGAGCAGCGCGGCACTGCTCTGTCGCCAAAAGCCGCAGGCCACCATTGGATTGCTGGAAAAAAAGGACTCCGTCGGCGGCGCTGTCCGTAGTTTCAAAAAGGAAGGATATCTGGCCGAATGGGGCCCCCACGGCTTTCTTGACAACTGTGAGGAAAGCCGGGAACTCATTCAGTTGGCAGGTCTGGAGACTGAAAAGGAACTGGCGCCTTTAAACAGGTTCGTCCGATATGTCTGCCTGGACGGCAAACTCCAGTGCATTCCCCAAAAACCACTGACCATTCTCCGCCAACCCCTTATCCCCCTGCACGCGAAGCTACGTATCCTGGGCGACCTGTGGCAACCGCCCCTGCCGGGGGAACCCACCGTTGCCCAGTGGGTGGCGCATCGTTTTGGTCCGCACCTGCTTCCCTTTGCCGACGCAGCGTTTACAGGAACCTATGCCGGGGACATCAACACCTTGAGAATGGACGCAGTCATGCCCGGTGTTCGCAACCTTGAACATACCCACGGATCTGTTCTCCGAGGCCTACTCCGCTCACGGCCCTCAAGCAAAGCAGCCCGGACAAAAAAGAGAAAAAAGGGACTCCCCTCCATGACCAGTTTTACTGGGGGTATGGGCCGATTACCGGAAGCCCTGGCCGATATGCTGCTGGCAGAAAAAAACGTGAACATACGGTATAACACCAAGGCACTCAGCATTACGCAGCAGAAAGGGACCTGGACCGTTCACACCCCTGAGCTGGACTATACCTGCGCCGACCTTATCCTTGCCCTGCCCATCAACACGGGACTTTCACTCCTGGGGCAATGCCCCCATATCAACCCGCCGCCCTTTGACCAACTCCCCGAGGCCGCCATAGCCACCATTTTGCTCGGCTTTGACGCGAGCGCGGAAATCCCTTTTGGTTTCGGTTACCTTGCCCCGGAGCAGGAAAAACGCTTTCTTCTGGGCACCCTGTTTTCCTCCCAAATGTTTTCGGGCCGGGCTCCCCAGGGACTGCAACTGGTTGAGGCCCTGGTCGGCGGACGAAGACACCCCGAACGGCTGCAGCTTGAAGACGAGGAGCTTATCACCAGGGCATACCAGGACCTCAAAAGCCTGATGCCCCTGCCCACACCTCCCCTGTTCGCTCAGGTCTTGCGGCCCACGGTGGCTATTCCACAGCTGGAAGAACAGGCAACCGCCCTGTTTCGGTGGCGTGAAGAGGTGCACGCCACCACCCCAAGCCTGCATATCTGCGGCTTCGGCTGGAAGGGCATAGGGCTCAATGACATGGTCAAGGAAGGAGCTGCCATGGCGGCGCGATGCCTGCATACAGACAGGCAGCAGCCCCCTGAGGTGAAAGCGGTCTATTTGTAAACTGTCTCCCCCGGATTGCTCCTTTTATACACATGCAACCCAAGGTTCAGAGGCAATTTAGGCTGGCCCGCGCGACAAAAAAAAGAGCCCTGTATGGCAGCAGGGCCATGCAGGGCTTGTATGCAAGCCGATGCGATACTCCGGCGAAAGTCAAGGCTTCAGTTTTTCGCACAACATTTCCACCTGCTTTCTGGTTGCGCTTCGCTGGGACATATCCCGGGTGATCACCCGGATAGCGTGCAGAACTGTGGAATGATCACGATTGTACATGCTGCCAATATCAGCCAAAGAATCCTTGGTGTACTTACGGGTCAGATACATCCCGATCTGGCGGGGGTAACTGACGGCCCGTTTCCGGGAGCGAGACATCAGCTCCTCGGTGGTAACTTGAAACTGACTGCCAACAAGATCACGGATAGCCGTGGCAGTAATCTCTTCCGCACCCTCAACCAGTGATCCCAGGACCTCATTGATCATAGCCACGTCTGGCATCTGTCCCCGAACACATGATTTGGCCTTGATCCCCATGACCGCACTCTCTATTTTACGGATATCACCATGCAGCTTCTCAGCCAGGTGCTCGATCATATCTCTGCTCATGTTCAGATTATTTGTCTGCGCCTTGTGCTTAATGATACGGGTACGGGTATCAAAGTCAGGCGATTCGATATCTGTCACCAGCCCAGAGGCCATCCTGCTGCGAAAATCCTCATCCAACCCTTTCAGTTCTCTGGGTGACAGTGCCGAGGTCAACACCACCCGCTGCCCTGATTTAATCAAATAATCAAGAATGGTATTGAGTTCCTCCTGGGTTTTATTTTTTCCCTCCAGGGTGTGGACATCCTCGACAAGCAAAATTTCACAGAAATTGAGGTATTTCCGAGAAAACTGTTCCATGGTGTTTGCTCTCAAGCTCTGTACCATTTCAGCAGCAAACTGCTGGGCTGTCAGGTACTGCAAGGGGGTCGCCGGAGCCACCTCCAGTATCTTGTGCACCACAGCCTGGGTGAGATGACTCTTCCCCAACCCAGTCGAGCTATTCATGAACAGGCAATTGCCATAGGTGCGATCACCGACTGCCAAGGCATGGCATGCGGATCGGGCAAGCATATTGCACTCCCCCACCATGAACTCACCAAAGGTAAAGGCAGGGTGCAGGGATCTGTAGCGGGACTGCACAGCTGCTACTCCGGGCAGTCGTAACTGGCCAGAATCCGATGGGTTGATCTGCAGGGGAGCCTGCGGACCGACCTTCAGGCGTATGGTCCCCTCTACCCCTAAATGCCGGGCAGTATCCTGAATAAGAGCGAGATATCGATCTGCAATCCAGGCACAGAAAAATCTATCCGGCGCAATCAGCTCCAGGCTCTGGTCATCTCCGAGCCGACATTCCAGTGGTTTTATCCATAAATGATAGTCACTTTCCGGCAGAGACGACTGCAATGATGACGTTATTGCGCTCCACACCATTGGTTTGTTCCTTTCAGGTTATGATTGAACTGATATAAAAAAAAGGAGATAAGTTACGGAACCCGTACTTCGTGGGAATGGACATTTTTTACTGAAAAAATCGGGTACGGTCAAAAGCGATTTACAGGCATTTGTATGTCAAAATCAAGTATGCCTATGTGTATGCAAGGATATTGGAAGATTCGGGGGATAGAGCACTGACCAGGCCTATATCTCCCTGCTGACAAAACTTTTTATCATTGATAAACTTTGGCAATAAAATCATATAATTGTTAAACTGACTCACATTTTATCAACAAAATATGCACAATTATTTTTTTAAAATACTCAATATTGCTCATCATACCTCCAGATTACTCAATTTTTAGCTTACACGACACAACCTCTTTTTAATGCCGCCTGGCTGCGGACTTTTTAAAATAGTTGGTCCTAAAAAAAAGTCAGCCTGGTGCTTGCTCCCTTCACCATTGGTGGTTTGCAAGCTGTGAGGAAACTTTCAGAGATAGTCTTCCCGGCACACTGCGAGCGACAGTCAACACCTGGATTGTCTCTGGCTCTGCCTGTCGCAGCACCTGAGCACAGGCAAGCACAGTGGAGCCGGTTGTGTACACATCATCAACAAGTAGGATTTTTTTTCCCTGAATGGCCCCCTCTGCTGTTAGGGAAAAACTTGCTGCAAGATTAGTTCGCCGCTCCTTCCCTTTAAGTTGTGTCTGCGGCCTGGTTGCCTTGTGGCGGATCAGGGTCCTGACATCAACACAGGACGTCTTGTTCGGAAACAACCTGCGCGCTACCAGAACAGCCTGATTGAAACCGCGAGCACGCAGCCGATGTGGATGCAGGGGTACAGGGATAATGACATCAGGATCGCTCAGCAGACCTGCTGTCATGCGCTGTCGAGCCAGCACGGCCAGGCTTGGGAGCACCGCCGTACGACCGGTAAACTTCAGTTGTACCAGAAGAGAACTGAGCGGAGGTTCGTAGTAGAAAAGTGACCGACAGCGGTCAAAGGCAGGGGGGGCGCTCAGACAGCTGCCGCACATATGATCTTCCCCTCCGGGAAAAGGCGCACCACAGCATACACAAAGAGGAGAGACAATCGGGGTGATATCCTGGAGACAACTGCGGCAAAAAAGCGGTGGCAGGGAAGAGTTCAGCCGCTGTTCACAAAAAAGGCAGACAGGGGGGAAAACAAGATCATGCAGCGCACGCAGCAGCCCGGCCAGGAATTCCCCCCTGTTGTGCAGCAGCCTCAAATGTTGGCTGCAATTGCCTTGCCAAAACCGGAACAGGACAACTCTGTAGCCCCGTCCATCAGCCGGGCCAGGTCATAGGTGACCTGTTTCTCGCTTATGGTCTTTTCCAGACCTTTTTTCACAGCTTCAGACGCCTCCTGCCAACCGAGATATTCAAGCATCATGACACCTGACAGGAGTATGGAGCCCGGATTGACCTTATCCAGACCGGCATACTTAGGGGCCGTTCCATGGGTCGCCTCGAACACGGCTACCCCGTCGCCGATATTGGCACCGGGGGCGATACCGAGTCCTCCTACCTGGGCGGCAAGGGCATCGGACATATAGTCGCCATTTAAATTGGGCATGGCCAGGACCGAATACTCCCTTGGACGCAGCAAAATCTGCTGAAACATGGCATCTGCAATACGATCCTTGATCAGAATTTTTCCTTCAGGCAGCGTACCATTATACTCTTTCCACAACGCATCTTCACTGACAGTAACCTCGGCAAACTCCTCTGCTGCAAGCTCATAGCCCCAGCGGCAAAATGCGCCTTCAGTGTATTTCATGATGTTGCCTTTATGCACCAGGGTCACGGATTCCCTGCCCTGATCCATGGCGTACTGGATGGCCTTACGCACCAGCCGTTTGGTCCCGAACTCCGAAATCGGTTTAACACCTATGCCGGAATTATCCCGTACATTGGCACCGACTTCACTGCGAAGAAACTCGATAATCTTGTTGGCCTCCGGTGTACCAGCCTGCCATTCTATGCCGGCATAGACATCTTCCGTATTTTCACGAAAGATAACCATATCCACCTCAGCAGGATTTTTAACCGGAGAGACTACCCCCCTATAGTAGCGCACAGGCCGAACACAGGCATATAAATCAAGCACCTGCCGCAAGGTCACATTGAGACTGCGCATACCTTCCCCTATTGGCGTCGTCAGGGGGCCCTTGATATTGACCACATGTTTTTTCAGGGCTTCTATTGTCTCCTGAGGCAGCCATTCCCCGGTCTGCTCAAACGCCTTTTCACCAGCCAGGACTTCAAGCCAATGGATCTTCCTGCTGCCTCCATATACTTTCTCAACAGCAGCATCCAGTACCATGGAAGCAGCATGCCAGATATCCGGTCCGGTTCCATCCCCCTCAATAAAAGGAATAATTGGATCATCGGGTACAGTAATCAAGCCATCATCATTTATCGTGATTAAGTTACCAGCCAAAGTAGCCTCCTTACGAGTAAAGTACCTCCTCACAGGGCCCCATCATGAAACGGGCACCATTGCCCGCACAGGCCTGTTGGAACGAGAAAGTGCGTCTGTCCAAATCTGCAACACGGTACGCAGGTACGAGGAGAAGATGGCGCATCACCCCTGGGTGCGGACAGAATACGAACCTGAGACAAAATATACTTATCTCTGAAAAATCAATGGGTTGCCATTCCAACCATGTCAAGTTACAGGAGTATATTCGATTGACAAGCTCCCGTCAATCATACACCACACCTCGAGAGGCTTGCAGAATGCATCCTCCGGGATATATTCATCTTGCGTAACGCCCCTCTTTCCTGTAAGCATGAGGTTCTGTCCCGTACAAAATCTTGTGCCAGTTCCTTGCACTCTTTCAGTTTATAGGCGTCAACACGGTATCAACAGATGTCAGTTTTTCAAATATTTCGAGCAGTTTTTCTTCTCATCATCGCCTTTCCATTAACCATAGTGGTGTCCATGCTTGCCCTGATAGATATCACTCTCGTGCGGAAAGACGTGGAAAAAGCACATATTTTTCCACGAGTATGGGGCAGACTCTTCTGTTTCATCGTGGGTGTCACGGTCATTGTGGAAGGCCTGGATGCCATTCAAAAGGGAAAAACCTACATCTTTGCAGCCAATCATGCCAGTCAATTTGATATTTTCGCTTTTCAAGGGTATTTCCCCCACAGTTTTCGCTGGATCGCTAAAAAGGAATTATTTCGTATCCCTGTTTTCGGCCAGACAATGCGCAAAGTAGGCTACATTGCTATAGACCGGTCCAAAGGCCGCCAGGCTCTGAAAAGTCTGGACGAAGCTGCCCGGCAGATTGCGGCAGGCAAATCTGTTCTCATTTTTCCCGAAGGTACCCGGACAGCTGACGGCAAACTCCAGGAGTTCAAGGCCGGTGCCATTCTGCTGGCCATCAAGGCTGGTGTCCCGGTCGTCCCCATCGCCTTTGTAAATTCCTACCAAATCCTCCCTAAAGGCAAATTTCTGGCCAGAAAGGGAACCATTATCATCCGGGTGGGTACCCCCATGGCAACAGACCATTACAAGGCCAAAGACAAACAGGTCCTTGCCAAGGAATTATACCAGCAAGTACGCTCCCTGCTGGAGACCTCTTGACGGCTCGCTAATCTCCCCGGGATTGCTCATGAATATTTTGAAAAAATTTAAGAAAAAACATATAAAAACAAATGGACATGATATCCTCAAGCAGCCTCGAATTTCACCAAGATGCCCACCAAAGCTCAGCTCAGCGGGCACCATTTTCGGCAGTCTTTTGGCAACACATAGACCCAAGTGGAATGCGGTACCCAAAACACCCGAGCCTGGCACCACCTGAGCTGATGAGGACCCCGGGCTCCTCCCAAGTCGGCCGTCCTCTTTTTTGCACAGACAATGAAAGGCATGATATTCGGAGCGAACAATACCAGAGGAAAGCGGTGCAATCATATTATAATTCTTTGCAAAATAAAGGATATATGTCATAATGAACACGCAATATATTTTACGCTGACCGCATGTTCAGTATGCGGATTAACCGAACAGTGTCCGCCCAATACGGCTATCCGGAAAACTCCATAAACCAGAGGACGCTGTTTTTTTATACTCAGGATTCATAGCGAACAGGATCATTTTGATGCGAGCGTACAATTTCATTCCCAGATGTCCAGGCAACACCATCGCTCTTTGTCTCATAGCTTTGGTATTGTGCACATCTTCTCTTGCCCAAGCCCTGGAGCAGAACATCGCTTTCCTGCCTCTGAAAATCAACGCATCCCAGCCGGATGTCTTCAAAGACAAGGCTGATGACGCCCTCAACAACGCACTTAAGGCAAAAGGTTTTTCCATGGTATCAAGAAACCGGGCCAATCTTCTTGTCGATTATACAGGAACCTGGCCCCCTGATCCAAGTGTGTTGGCGCAGCTTGCCGAAAAATCAGGGTACACTTACGTCGCTGTCGGCAGTGTCACCCAGCTCGGTGACAACCTGAGCGTTGACATCGCCGTCATTGATCTGCTCCAGAAGCAGTCACCCTACACCTCATACCAGGACGGCAGCAATGAAGAACTGCCAGCGCTCATTTCCCGTGCGGTGACCGAGGCAGTGGGCCATGCCAATCATGAGTACGCCATTGCGTCCATTGCCCCTATGGGAAACATTCGCATCGATTCCGGGGCGATTTTAAGGAAAATACAAACCAAGCCAGGAGACATCTATGACCCTGCGGTCCTGCGTGCCGATCTCAAGGCGGTATACAGCATGGGCTATTTTGACACTGTGGAAATCGAGTCCACTGACAGCAAAAAAGGGAAAAATATTACCTTCCGGGTCCAGGAAAAACCACTGATCGATACCATAATCATCACCGGGACAGACCTCCTAAAGGAAAAAGATGTTCAAGACGCTGCTAACATTTCAGAAAACAGCATCCTCAATCCTTTGCAAATCAATGATGCTGTCATTAGAATCAAGGAGCTTTACAGGTCCAAAGGGTACTACAATACCAAGGTAGACGCCCAGATCAGTTATCCGGCTGCAGGCAGTTCGGAAGTACGATTCCTCATTGACGAGGGAGACAAAATCACCATCAAAGAGATTATCTTTCAAGGCAATACCTCCTTTGATGCCGATGATTTGGAAGATGTGATCCAGACAGGTACCTATGCATGGTGGTGGTCCTGGCTGACCGATTCCGGTGTCTTGAAGATGGATGTCCTCCAACAGGATGCGGCACGTATTAATGCCTACTACCACAACCACGGTTTTATAGAAGCCAAGGTCGGTGAACCCGTGGTTGAACAAAAAGACGGGGCGCTCTACATAACCTTTCCCATAGAAGAAGGAGCCCGCTACCGCGTTGGTGTCGTTGATATCGCAGGCGATCTGATCAAGGAAAAGGATATTCTCATCGATACCCTCACAATCCGCAAGGAAGAATTCCTTAACAGACAGGTCCTGCGTAATGATACTACCAGGCTTCAGGATCTCTATGCCGAAAAAGGATATGCCTTTGCCGAAATTGTCCCCGTAATCAAGAAAGCGGGCCAAGGACATAGAGTCGACATTCTCATTAATATAGATCAGGGCGCACTGGTTCACTTCAACCGTATCGAGATACAGGGCAACACCAGAACCCGGGAGAACGTTATCCGGCGGGATCTGTCCGTGAAAGAAGGCGGCCTTTTCGATTCCAGTGCGATACGCACATCCACCCAGAAACTCCAGCGCCTGGGCTTTTTTGAAGAAGTCCACATCACTCCGAAACCAACCCTGGATCAAAATCAGCTGGATCTCCTGGTCAAGGTGAAAGAAAAACCCACCGGCATGTTCACCATCGGTGCGGGATACTCTTCCTCCGAGAGCCTCATGGTCATGGGGGAAATTAAGGAAGATAACATACTCGGTACCGGAAACGACCTGACCCTGGCCGCCAACCTGAGCAGTGCAAGCGCCCGTTACAACCTGAAATTCATTAACCCGCGTCTCTTCGACTCCCGTGTCTCTGGGGGGATCGATCTGTACAACTGGGAACGTGAATATAGCGACTACACCAAGCAGTCAACAGGTGCAGGGATCAATATCGGCCATCCGTTTTTTGAAAAATGGCGTATCTACTACGGGTACAGCATCTCCGACACAAACCTCACCGACATCTCGGAGGACGCCTCTGTCGTCATTGTCCGCTCAAAAGATATCCACCTGACCAGTTCTGTCCGTCTTTCGCTGGTTCGAGACACCAGGAATCACCGTTTCGTGCCCACAAAGGGTTCAAGGAACGCCTTCAATGTTCGTTACGCAGGTGGACCTCTGGGCGGTGACGCTCAGTTCACCAAGGTTGAAGGCTCTTCTTCCTGGTATCTGCCCCTTTTCTGGAAGCTGACTTTCCATGCCAAGGCCGCCGCAGGGCAGGCCTTTGCAAACGAAGAAAACAAACTCCCGGTGTACGAACATTTCTACCTCGGGGGTATGAATACTATCCGGGGCTTCGACTCTCTGTCCATCAGTCCGCTGGATGAGGAAACCGGAGAAAAGATCGGCGGCGACAAGATGTGGTACAGTACGCTCTCCATCATATTTCCCCTGGCTCAGAACATGGGGGTGGTAGGCGAAGTTTTCACTGATTTCGGGAATGTGTATGCGGTCGATGCAGGCTGGGATTTGGATACGTACAAAAAGAGCGCCGGTGTCGGTATCCTATGGCTCTCTCCCATTGGCCCTCTTCGCCTGGCATGGGGATTCAACCTTGATAAACAAGAGGGAGAAGACACATCAAACTGGGGCTTCAGTATGGGTGGGGCCTTTTGATGCCCGTTCCTCTGTAAGATACGGTCCACCGTGACACTCCAGGAAACGCTGATAAAACTGGGTGCGAACACTCTTCTTCCCCCGGATATATCAGGGCTCAACAGCGGCTCCACCGGCCTGTTTCTCAGCAGGGCGGCGGAGTATTTTGACCACCCTATCTGCTGTATAGCAGCGGCAGACGAAGAACTGGAGTTTCTAGCCCAAGACATTGGCCTGTTTTCAGGCCATAAGGTGCTGGTCTACCCCAGTTTTGAAATCCCGCCCTACACACCGCTTGCACCTGATCCCACTACAGTCGGCAACAGACTGTCGACCCTCTACCGTATTCAGGAAAATGAAGGGCCTGCGATTATCCTTACCTCCATTGAGGCGATTATACGGCGGGTCCTCCCCAAAAAGGCTCTCCAGGACCACTGCGAGCTGGTGATGACCGGTGAAGATTTTGATCGGGATGCGCTGGTGCGCAGCCTGATTAATGCCGGGTACCAGCAGACAGAACTGGTACGCCAGCAGGGTGACCTGGCCCTGCGGGGCGGCATTCTTGATATCTATTCGCCCTCGGCCAGTCCAGAGCATACGGGTCCAGTCAGGCTGGATTTTTTTGGCGAGACGCTTGAATCCATACGTGTTTTTGACCCCTTAACCCAGCGATCCCGACAGGAACTCGAAGAAGCGGTCCTGCTCCCTGCGTCCGGAATACTGTTCACTTCATCTGACGCGCACAAACCACTCTGGAAAAACCAGCTTTTCAACACAGGTGAGCAGTATGGCTGGCCCTCCGAAGCCATATACCAAATACAGGAGCAGTGTACTGCTCGTGATCGTTTCCCAGGTATCGAACTGCTTCTCCCCGTCATCTATGGAGGGGCTGACAAACTACACAGCTTCTTTGATTACCTGGGGGCAGGCACCAGACTTTTTCTTTCTGATCCCCTTTCCATACAGCAAAAGCTTGCCCTGCTGTATGAGCGAATCAAAAAAAATTATCAGGAGGCCGTCTCAGCTGGGCAGGCGGCCTGTCCGCCCCCGGACCTGTTCCTGGCACCGGAAGAGCTGCACAACACTCTAGAAAAATGGCTATCTGCCAGGCTGGTGCAGCTACCGGATCCAGAAAAACCGGACCCACCGCTGACCATACGAACCGGTGATCACGCGCTGCTCCGTCAGGAAATCGAACTCCAAAGAAAAAAACGGGGTCTGCTGGCCCCTCTAGCAGACCGCATCATCTCCTGGCTCACCCAGCAACAAGACTGTCTGCTGGCCTGCAAATCAAGCCGTCAGGCCAATCACCTCAGTGAGATGCTGGCCGACTACCAGCTTCGCTGCCGTCGTGTGACCGCCCCCATTGCTCTCCAGAAAAGAGGACCACAAGAAGAAATCGTTCTGGTTGATCATCCCCTGTCCAAGGGATTTGACCTGTTAGACGAAGGGTATCATGTCCTCTCGGCCAGTGAGCTTTTTGGTGAAAAACGACTGCAGGCAGGCAGAAGCACCAGAAAAACAAGGCATCAAGGCCAGCCTGTTCCCTTGGAAGAACTGCAGCAGGGAGATATCGTAGTCCACCGTGAACACGGTGTCGGCGTCTTTGACAGCCTGATCAACATGGCATGCAATGGCCAGCAGGGTGATTATCTCAGCATCATCTACAAGGGGAATGATAAATTGTATGTCCCGGTGGACAAACTGCATTGGATCAGCAAATACCAAGGACTTACAGATCAGCAGCCCAAACTGGACAGTCTGGGCTCACAGAAGTGGCAGGCAACCAAAAAAAAGGTAACCGATGCGGTCTGGAAAGTCGCCCAGGAATTGCTGCAGATCTACGCCCAGCGTGCCGTTCGCCAGGGGCACCGGTTTTCTCAGCCAGGGGCCATGTTCCAACAACTGGAAGAGTCATTTCCCTATGAGGAAACCAGGGGGCAGGCAGAGGCCATTGACAGTGCCCTGGATGATTTGACCAGCACACGGCCCATGGATCGTCTGGTATGCGGGGATGTCGGATACGGTAAGACTGAAGTCGCTGTACGGGCGGCCTTCAAAGTCATTGAGGACGGCTTTCAGGTGGGCATACTTGTCCCTACCACTGTCCTGGCTGAGCAGCATGCCGCTGTGTTCAAAGATCGTTTTTCTTCCTTTCCCGTTATCATTGCCAGCCTGAACCGGTTCCGCACGGCCAAAGAGCAAAGGGAGATCACAACCGGTATCACCAACGGTACCATTGACCTGGTCATAGGTACCCACAGGCTGCTGTCCAAAGATGTCCGGTTTAAAAAGCTTGGGCTGCTCATCATCGATGAGGAGCACCGTTTCGGTGTCAGCCACAAGGAAAAAATAAAAAAAATAAAAGCCTCTGTCGATGTCTTAACCCTGACCGCGACGCCCATCCCCCGAACTCTGCAGATGTCCCTACTCGGCATCAGGGACCTGTCGGTTATTTCCACTCCCCCACAGCAACGCAGGGAGGTAAAGACCTTTCTCGCCAAACACGATCCACTGGTTATCCGTGAGGCTGTAGCACGTGAGCTCCAGCGAGGCGGTCAGCTCTTTTTTGTCCACAACAGGGTACGTACCATCTACCGGGCTGCTGAAAACATATCTGAACTCGTGCCCCATGCGCGTGTGGGTGTGGCCCATGGCCAGATGCCAGGACCTCAGCTTGAAGAGATCATGGTTGCCTTTATCAACCATGCCATCGATATTCTGGTCTGCACCACCATTATAGAATCCGGGCTGGACATCCCCAATGCCAATACCATCATAATCAATCGTGCAGATCACCTGGGACTGGCTGATATCTACCAGCTCCGAGGCAGGGTCGGTCGTTCTTCCCGCCAGGCCTTTGCTTACCTGCTGGTTCCTGCTCTGGAAAGCCTGAGTACAGATGCCAAGCAAAGGCTCCGGGCATTGATGAACAACTCGGACCTGGGAAGCGGCTTTAAACTGGCCATGAATGACCTGCAGATTCGAGGCGGCGGCAACCTGCTTGGTGTCTCACAATCTGGCCACATAGCTGCGGTAGGGTATGATCTGTATCTCGAACTCCTCCAGACTACTGTGGCGGAGCTGAAACAAAAGGCCGGTAGTCGGGATGCGGCAAGCCTGCCGGATATAGATCCAGAGGTCAAGCTGCAAATCAGCGCCTTTTTCAGTGACAGGTATATCCCGGACACAGCGCAACGGTACCAGCTCTATCGGCGCCTGGCTGGACTCAGCAGGGAGACGGAGATAGAGCTTGCTGATCTGGCTGACGAAATCATAGACCGTTATGGTCCCATGCCGCCTGAAGCGAAAAATCTGCTGGCCACCATCGCCCTGAAACAGCGGCTCCGCAAACAGGGCGTTGTCAAGCTGGAACAGGGACCGAGTGGATTGATAGTCAGTTTTATGGAAAATCCGCCCTTTGCTCCCCAACACCTGCTCAACCTGATCAGCCAGAAGCCTGCTCAAAAACACAGAGAGCAGCAGATCCGGCTCACACCTGATCAACGTCTCGTCGTCCCCCTGCAGGAGGAACCTGACCTTTTCATACAGATCCAGGCACTATTGAACAAGCTGGAGGAACTACCCCGCCATGACAGAGATACGCTGTGAAAAACAACACCCTGCCTTTTCCTGGGATGATATCGACACTGTCCTTCTTGATATGGACGGCACTTTGCTAGACAAACATTTTGACGATTATTTCTGGGAGCAATATCTGCCCGAACACTATTCCCTTCTGCATAACATCTCGGTGGAGGAAGCCGCTGAGCAATTACTCTCGCGGTATAAAAAGGTTGAAAACACCCTGAGATGGGCTGACACGGAATATTGGTCCAAAGAACTGGGAATTGATATACCTGAATTGAAGATGCGGATCAACCAGCTGATAGGGGTCCATCCATACGTCGTAGCGTTTTTGGAATTTTGTGTCAAAAAACGGAAAAAACTCTACCTGATCACCAACGCCCACTCAACCACCCTGTCCATAAAATTGCGCAAGACAGCCATCGGTGCCTGGTTTGACCGTATTTTGTGCGCAGAAGAAGTGGGATTTGCCAAGGAGGAACCTGAATTTTGGGACAAACTTGAGGTCATGCTCAAATTTGACAAGTCCCGGACCATGCTGGTTGATGATACTGAGCAAGTCTTACTGGTTGCCCAAGAGTTCGGCCTGGAACACCTGGTTTTTGTGGCAAAGCCAAGCAGCCGTAAACGTACCAGATATTCATGTACTTTCCCCTCCATTGAATTTTTCAAGGAATTGCTTCCCCGAACAGACCGCTGATCCGGATTTTCAAAAGCTCAGGCAGAGCCAGGTTTGGGAATTCTTGGTAAGGCATAAGGGGGCAAAAGACTGCTCAAAAAGCTCATCAGAAATCCAGGCGCATCAGACGAGGAAAAAGGAGGGTGGTATTTCTCAACCCCGATACCCAAAAAAAACGCCTGCTCGGACGTACCGGGCAGGCGTTTAGGCGCCAACTCTCCACCACAAGATAATCAAGCGCGACGTCGCTGTCGGATGAAATCTTTGGCAAGGGAGGGATGGTCTGCAATTATTTGTCCTTTCTCACTCCCCATGCTCTTGACCAAGTACTCCATGACCTGTGCATAGGTCATGTCCTTTTTCAAAGTCTCTTCAACCAGCTGCCTGAGTTTCTCTTGATCAGCGGGATCATCAAAATAGGCGAGCAGCCGGTGTTCCTTACGACTCCTCTCCTCTACCGATCCATCTTCCTGCTCCACAGGTGCCGTGTCTTTCTCTGCCGGAACTTCAACAGACTCAATGGTGTCACGAAGTTGCCCCTGCAACTCCTCAATCAGGCTCGCCAAGGCGCTCACGTCCTCTTTGCTGGCCACATCCTGCTGCTCCATGGACGCCACGCGACCGGGCAGGTCACCCAGGATTGTCTCTGCCGAAAGGGTCTCAACTCTGCCGCTGGCCTCTTCCAGTTTACCCTTGATCTCGGCCAGGTTCTGGTGCAGTTGATGCATAGCGTCTTCCAAAGCGGTTACCGCACCTGATAACGCCTCTACCTTCTGATGCGGCGCATACCCTTCAAGTTTACTTGCAAACGCCTCCAGCTTCTGGTGCACAGCTTCCTCAGCTGCGGTTACTGCCCCTGATATCTCGGCAACCTTCTCCTGGGAAACATACCCTTCAAGCTTGCTCTCAAGTGCCTCCAGCTTCTGGTGCACAGCTTCCTCAACTGCGGTCGCTGCCCCTGATATCTCGGCAACCTTCTCCTGGGGAACATACCCTTCAAGCTTGCTCTCAAGTGCCGCCAGCTTCTTGCACACAGCTTCCTCAACAGCGGTCGCTGCCCCTGATATCTCGGCAACCTTCTCCTGGGGAACATACCCTTCAAGCTTGCTCTCAAGTGCCTCGAGCTTCTTGCACACAGCTTCTTCAGAGGCCAATACTGAGCCCGATACCTCTTCAACTGTCTGATGCGTGGCATACCCACCCAGCTTGCTCTCCAAAGCTTGCATTTTTTCCGCCAGAGCTTCCAGGCGAATTTCCAACGGACTCTGTACGGCTTCTGCCGACTCCCCGGCCACCGCTGGTTGGGCCTCTTTCTCCGGCTGCATCTCAGCCGAATCTTCCCGGACCTGGCCCCAGGACATGACCCAGGCTGCACCCTCAGCCAACCTCAATTTGAGCATCATCTTGAGTTGATGGTACATACGCCTGGAACTCTCCCGATCAACCATGGCTACAGAGCAGAGAAAGATACCAAAGAGTACGGCCATACAGACCACTATACCGATAACCATACCAATGGCCCACTGGATCAATTGCAGAATCCTGAGAAAGATCAGGCCAATTGCACCGAATACGCTCCCATCAGCCGAGGTGCTTGTCAGATAAATAAGAAGTATGACCAGTATGAGAATAGCACCGGCTTTCAACAGCGGGTCCCGCATGATTTGGTTGTTCATGAAAACTCCTCCGTATCGAAAAAATCTTTTCTGCCCACAACCATGCGAACCCACCGGCTTGACCCCATGAACGGAATGGCTGCAGTTTCCTGATTATATGGTTGTTTGTAGTGTATTTACCGGTGAACAGCAAGGGAAATGTGACCGGAAGCTGGCCAATTACACATCCTGTGTTTTGCCCAAAGCAAAACAAAATGTGCATGAGCCATCCGGGGCGAGTCAGGTGATCAGCCGCACCCCCTCCCCTGCCACAGGGGTATTAAAATCCAAATTTTCGCCCTGTTTGCGGGCTTGATGGTAAGCCCCAGGATCATAAGAACCCTGGCTCCGCCTTGTTCGAACCAGTTTTGGGTGACGTGCCCGCACAAAGTCATCCACACGCTGCTCCAGTCGGGCCAGCTCCCGGGTTTCGACCGGCTCCTGTTGAGCAGGCTGGGCTTGTCTGCCCACTGATTTTTGGCGCAGTTTTTCGGCAAAGCCAGCCAGCAAACCCAACTCATAACTTTTCTTTGTGACGCGCCTGGTTTGGGACTGACGCTTTTTATAGGCCTTCCAGAGGGTATCCAGGCGTTCCTCCAGAAAATGATAGCAATGCTCAGCAAGAGCAACCTGCTCCTGCAGGCCATACAGAACCAGCACCTTATACTCCTTATCTGCAAGAGGATCATATTCCCTCAAGATGATGACCCGTACCGAAAAATGGCGGTCCAGGAGGCTGCAGATACTTTTAACGGTGGCAGACAGCCGCTGTTTTCCCGTGCGCAGCATCACACTGGTCACAGCGCTTTGCTCATCAAACTGATCAAGCTGCAGGCTGTATCGGTCCATCAACTCCCCTGCCTTGACGAGGGCAGCGGCTGCCTCATGCTCATTGCCCGAGCCGCCGAGCTGCAACAGCTTACGAATTTTGTCCATAACCCGTGATTCTTCTGTCTGCTGCGCCCCTTGCAAAAACCGCCGCACCCCCTGTTCCGTATCGGCATGGGCTCTTTGAAAGGCCGGCTCTACTCCCAGAAAGGCGCAGGCCTCGAGAAAGGTCTGGCCATGATCTTTCTCCTTCTTGCGGTTCAAGGGCCATATCTCACTGCAGCATTGATGAGCGATCTCATGCTTGAACACCTGCAGGGTAACCAGCCAGGGATAGTTGAGAATCAGATGCGAGCTGAGCGAGATGAGACGTTCGTGCTCCTGCCAGGACCCCAGGGTTGTGGTGGAGGATGTCACCCTAAACAGAGGCATTTTCAGCGGAAGATCATACTGGTAACAGATGCTATCCCACTCCCTTTGCAATTGTCTCAGCCAGAGCTTCTCCAGCCTCTTTCTTTCCTGCTGCATCACTGTGTCACAGCCTCTGATTGTGCTTTGGCATACCTTCTCAAGGAGGTAATCCGCTCCAAAACAGGCGGGTGGCTGTAGGACAGGAAAACATGCAACGGGTGGGGCGTCAGATTGGACAGATTACGCACGCTGAGTTTTTTCAGCCCTGCAACCAGGGGCTCACTGTCTCCAGTGGTGTCCACCACATAGGCGTCCGCTTCAAATTCGTACTTCCTGGAAACGGCATGCAAGGCAATGGACAAGAGCGTTGAAATGGGTGCATAAAGGAACCCGAAAAAGAAAAGCCCGGCATACACGGACATATACTCCATCTGAAAGGCCGCAAACAAAGCCTGACTCTGGAGAAAAAAAGAAAGAAGATAGAGCATAAAGCCTGTCTGAAAAAGAGAGAATACCAGCAGTTTCAAAATATGCTTTTTCTTGTAATGCCCCATCTCATGGGCCAAAACAGCCACCAGCTCAGTGGTTTCCATGGTCTCCAGCAAGGTATCGAAAAAGACAATGCGGCGAAAGCGACCAAAGCCAGTGAAAAACGCATTGGCCCTGGTCGAACGTTTGGAGCCGTCCATGGTATACATACCCTGGATGGCAAAATGCTGCTGCCGAGCGTACTCCCTTATGGCCTCCTTGACCGGTCCCTCTTCCAGAGGTTCAAACTTGTTGAACAGGGGCATGATCACAACCGGGGCCAGAAACTGTCCCACCAACATAACCCCCGCCACCACAGCCCAGCAGTAGACCCAGGCCCACTGGCCGGAGTTTTCAAAAAACCAGAGAATAAAAGCCAGCAGAGGCCCGCCCAGGAAGAGCGCAAGCCCAATGGATTTGAGCATGTCCAGGACAAAGGTCCCCACTGTCATGGTATTGAACCCGAACCGCTGTTCAATGACAAAGGTTGCATAGAGGGAAAAAGGCAGTCCCAGGACCATGGTCAGCAGGGAAAGCGCCCCGGTATAGAGCAGGCCGGTCATTATAGAGCCCAAACCAAACCCGCGGACAAACAGATCCACCACATTAAAGCCGCCTACAAGAATAAATACCAGGGTCAAGGCGGTCGTCACGCTGCTGCGGACGAGATCGAAGCTGGTGGTCACCTTGGTGTACTCTTGAGATTGGGCATACTTTTCTTTCTCATAGACACCTGCAAATTCCTCGGGCAGTATGGGATCCAGGGATCGCAGGTTAAGCAGCGCCACCAAAAGCTCCAAAATATAATGCGCCACAAGAACCACGAGAATAAACACGAAAAAGGCGTTCATATAAAAATCCTATTTTGGCAGTACAATATCCACCTGCTCTCCTTGTGTTGCTGGCCAGGCGGTCCGATGCAGCTGGACGTCCTTTTTCTCAGGCCGCAGAGATGAAGGGCTGCGCCCTTGGCTGCTCACCGGGCTTGCTCCTTAACTCGGCCAATACCGGTTCGGGCCTTTTTGGTACCGTATTCTAGTTGGATATATGGGGTACCAAAAGACAGCAGAAGATGGTACCCCATGGACTGACATTTGAGCCTGATCAAGGATGCCACACCCATCTGTTTTTTTTATTTTTATAAAAAGAGATACATTATTCATGAGCAATCCGGGTGCAAGGGGAAGAGTACAAAAATTCTCCCAATTCGTCCAGTACGGAACCGGTATCAGCCTGCTTCTGGATCTCATTTTCCGCCGCGCATACCCGCTCTTCGGCCTGAATCAGCACTCTATCGGGAGCCTGTATGGCTCATAAAGATTGATTCAGGTGTTTGTTTTTTATCGCATCTGCAGTACAGTATCCTCTAGGCATTGGTAGCAGGAACCGAAGTCCTCCAACACTCTAGTGGTAATAACCTTATCTCGATGAAACAGTTTAAAATCTTTCAACACCCTGACGGTTCCCTGGAAGCCGTGAAGCAAGGCTGGTCCTGGCCCGCCTTTTTCTTTAGCTGCTTCTGGGCACTCGCCAAAAAAATGTGGCTTACCGGGACAGGACTCTTCCTCTTTTCCATGGTCATGGGAGCCTATATCAGCGAAGCGGACATAGGAGCGCGGGGAGATATGATCGTCAACACTGTCTCCCTGGCTATTTCCATCATTTTTGGACTCAAAGGCAACGACTGGTGGGAGGCTCTGCTCTACTCCCACGGTTATGAAGATCAAGAGATTATCTCCGCGCCTACCCCGCAGGCAGCGCTGGCCACCTTCTATAAGCAGCAGAAGACATGAACCAGGTTTGCACCCCATGCTGGTATTCCTCCACAGGCAGCAAGGTTCAAATGCATACTGCAGAGGGCGAAGCGCGGTACAGTCTGACTCGTTCTCCCTCCTGGTAGGTGGCTAACCCCAAGGGGACGAGCAACTGAAAAAGCGGACGACCGAGATAAAACAGTTCCCGGCCCAGGGTCATCCCAAAATTCCGCTGCAAGGCGGTGCGATATCTGATGTCTGTCTGCACCTGCTGTTCCAGCTCCTCCAACAGACCAAAGTCCTGGTCAGTAGCGGAGGAAAGCTTTTCCAGAATGTCAGAGAACGGCGGACATGGGCAACGTGCTTCATGTTCACGTACATAAGGCAAGAGGGGGTCATCAACCGGTATCAGGTCAAACCTGGACAACAAGTTTTTCCCGGTTATGGCAAGCAGCGGCTCAGGTGCAATACATTCCAGCACTCGACATGCCAGGGGTCTGTGTCTGTACACCCTGCACAAGCCTTGGGCCATATCATAATGGATACAGCTCCACTGCCCCTGATGTCCCTGCAGTTTCAAAAATTCTTTTTCAACAGCTTGGGGGGTGTCTTGCAGGGGCGCCAAAGCCAGCTCCCCCTTGCGCACGGTCACCAGATCATCTCTCAGAATATGCCCCTCTTTGATCAGTTCCAGATCCTGGGTATGCAATGCCGGACCACCCTGTAGGCAGCACTGGCCGCAACGGTCACAGTGTCCTTTCCTTGCCATGTACTGTCCTCTGGTTTCCCCCGTCTTTTCCTCTCTCCTGACTTCCTAAAGGATTCAGGAGAGACCCAAGAGCTGCTGCCTGATCCACGATCAACTGTCTTGATGAGCGTGCCGGGTTAGCCCAAATTTCTCATCAGCCCAGACGGCACCAGGTTCGGGAGTTTTTGGTCCCTCATCCTACTTGGGCATAGGGGTTGCCAAAAGACTGCCGAAGATGGTACCGCCTGGGCTGAGCTTTGGTGAACATCTGGACAAAATTTGAGCCTGCCCCCGGACATCACGTCCATCTGTTTTTTTCTCTTTCCTCTCAAAGAAGAGAACATCTTCATGAGGAATCCAGGCTCAAGCAAAAATATGCACCTCACTTCCCCTCAAGCGACAGTGAAAATCAGCGGGATTGCAAGAGTAGAAATTGAATCGGTGCAATCCCGACCTGACCTTGGAGAGGTTCATCAAGGAGAGGTCCGGTGTACGACTCAATAAAGGAAACAAAGTTGGAGGTACGGGTATTGACACCAAACAGGTAGGGCTCAGCACATCCCTTTCCCCAGGAGACGATGCCGGCATGTTGCCAGACCCCGTCCTCATACACCATAAGCGGCCCACCGGAATCGCCCTGGCAGGAATCCTTGCCTCCCGCCGCATAGCCAGCACAAATCATGTTGGCTGTAATCTCACCCGGGTACCCGATCTCGCAGTCAGTATTGCTGACAATGGGAACCGTGACCTCTTGCAACTCTTGGGCATAATCGTGGGGAAAGGGGGTTGCAGATCTCGCACCCCAGCCGATAAGAGTACCTGTTCCACCGGCCAGGCTGTCGTCCTCCCTGAACAGTGGAAGCGGCGACTGGGTGGACGCCCTGGAAAGCTCAAGCAGAGCGAGATCACTGTCATTGGTTATGGGGCTATAATCGGGATGTAAAACAATGCGCTGCACCCTGATTCTCTCACCAGTATCATTGCGCAGATCATGTACTCCTATGGCCACATCAACTTGAGCGGCCCGCATGACCTTATTGTTGTCATCAAACATACAATGAGCAGCCGTAAGGACCCACTTCTCTGCGATCAATGCACCTCCACAGTACTGCGCATAAAAGAGGTCACTCTCATCGGCATTGAGTACAGCAGCCATCCAAGGCCATGCCCCTGGTTCGGCCGTTGTGCCGCCGACAATCTTGCACTGGTCTGATTTTCGTCCCCCCTCTTCGGCCCAGGCGTTGTGCATCGGCAACAGAATGCACACCAAAACGCAGATACTCCAGCCGACCTGTTTCCACCTACAACCTTTTTTTTGTGACCTCTTGCAATGCGCATTCAACATACAGACACCCTGTTTGTTATATCCTTGCTCTCTGACACATCCCGGAGAAGGATAACAATCGAAAAAAAACACACCCAACGAGCGACGATGACAGAACTCGTACAATCGTTATTGTAAAAAAGGAAAAAACTGCCCTGTCAAGAAAAAACTGCCGTTCACCCAAAAGCGTTGTCTAAAAAACCAATCCGTGGCCCAGCAGCCAGATGGGTACTCCCTCCAGCTTCTGCAATAAAAGCAAGGGACTCTATCCGGCTCAGCCGACCGTCACAAAGACAGACCGTCTGCAGCCCTCTCAGCGGGTAAGCCGCCGGTAACGGATACGATGAGGCTGGTCTGCTTCCGCACCTTTGCGCCGTTTGTAATCCAACTCATATGCACTGTAATTCCCTTCAAACCAGACCACTTCAGAATTTCCTTCAAAAGCCATGATATGGGTGGCAATGCGATCAAGAAACCAGCGGTCATGACTGATGACCACCGCACAGCCGGCAAAATTTTCCAGCGCCTCCTCGAGAGCCCGCATGGTATTCACGTCCAAGTCATTGGTGGGTTCATCCAACAGGATGACATTCCCCCCTTCTTTCAGCATCCGCGCCAGATACACCCGGTTGCGCTGTCCACCGGAAATTTCGCTCACCCTCTTCTGCTGCTCGCCACCGGTAAAATTAAATTTCGCCACATACGCCCGGGAATTGTACTCCCTGGTTCCAAGCCAGAGTGTCTCCTGACCCTCGGCAACCGCCTCCCAGATGGTCTGGTTCGGGTCCAGGGCGTCCCGTGACTGATCCACATACGACAATTTGACCGTCTCTCCGACACGTATGCGCCCCTCATCAGGCTGTTCCTGACCGGTAATCATCTTGAACAGGGTGGACTTCCCGGCCCCATTGGGTCCGACAATACCGACAATACCGCCAGGCGGGAGAGAAAAGCTCACCTTGTCCATCAATAAACGCTCTCCAAAGGACTTGCTCAACCCCTCAGCCTCAATCACCAGCTTACCCAACCGAGGTCCCGGCGGGATATAGAGTTCCAGGTTCGAATCCATGGTCTCAACTTCCTGGTTGAGCAACTGTTCATAGGCAGAGATACGAGCCTTTGACTTTGTCCTCTTCCCCTTGGGAGTCATACGGATCCACTCAAGCTCCCGCTGCAAGGTCCGTTGCCGTTTGCTTGCCTTCTTTTCTTCCTGGGCCAGTCGCTTTTCTTTCTGCTCCAGCCAGGAAGAATAATTCCCTTTCCAGGGAATCCCCATGCCACGGTCCAGCTCCAAAATCCATCCTGCTACATTATCAAGAAAATATCGGTCATGGGTGACAGCGATAACCGTACCAGCATACTGCTGCAGATGCTGCTCCAACCAGGACACGGATTCCGCGTCCAGATGGTTGGTGGGCTCATCCAGCAGCAGAATATCAGGCTGTTGAAGCAGAATACGACACAGGGCCACCCGGCGCTGCTCGCCACCGGAAAGTATACCGATTTTCGTCTCAGCCGGGGGACATCGCAACGCCTCCATGGCCATATCAAGCTTGCTGTCCAGATTCCAGGCATCCATGGCGTCCAACCTGTCCTGCACCTCTCCCTGTCGTTCAATCAACGCCTGCATGGCAGCATCATCCATGGGCTCGGCAAACTGTTCATTGATGGCGTTGTACTCGGCCATCAGGTCAAGCACTGCCTGGGCGCCCTCCTCCACCACTTCCCGCACAGTTTTTTCAGGATCAAAACGTGGTTCCTGGGGCAGGTAGTCGATGCTGTAGCCATCAGAGAGGATTATTTTCCCCTCATACTCGGTTTCAAGTCCCGCCAGGATGCGAAGCAGGGTGCTCTTCCCTGCCCCATTGAGCCCCAGCACCCCAATCTTGGCCCCGTAAAAATAACTCAGCGAGATATCTTTCAACACCTGCTTCTGCTTATACTTTTTGCTCACCTTGATCATCGAATAGATAATCTTGTTCGGCTCATTCCCCATAACCCCATACTCCAATCTCTTTTCTTTTCATCAGAAGATGTCAATGCATCTGCTCTTCAGCCCACAGTTCTCATCAGGTAAGGATTTCACAACTCAAAACGCAGGACATGCCGCAATAATCAACCGCAAGCCGTCTGCAACCAAAGAGCCTGCGGACAACTCTCCTCTCCCACAAGGGGACTTCTCTCTTTGTGGACACTGTCTTTTCGGGCTCAGCCGGATTTCTCATCAGCTCAGGCGGTGCCAGGTTGGGCAGTTTTTGGTATTGCATGGGCTCAGCCTTGGTGCAGAGGTTGTCAAAATTCAAGCCAACTCACGTACAGCAATTCCTCTGTTTTTGTCCCTTTTTTCTCCCATAAGACAAAATGGGCCTGAGAAATCCGGGCCAACCAATGTGAGGACCTGTGCAAACAAGGCGCCCCAACGCTCATAAGGCTTACAAACTCGTCTTCAAAACCTGACAAACTATACCTGTGCTGAGGCGGCAACTCAACACCAACGAGGTGAAAAAAGACTTCTCCTGCAACCTCATGCTCTTGCTCTCATCGCCACAGGCGCCGTCTTTGCGTATAGCCCGCCTCGATCGCAAGGCATGGGATCACCAAAGGAGAACAAAGAAGATCCATCCGGGATAAAACCGTTCAATCATTTCTAAAAATGCGTTATACTTAGCTCAAACAAAGATGTGCCTGCATACAGCGTCCCGTCTGAAGGGGGACGCTATGGCCCGCTTAATGCTTCAAGAGCGAGCCATGACGCCTGTCCACACCAGGGACACTGTGCGTAGGACCACAGAGCCAATACTATTCCTCTACCTGTACAGCAAACCAATGGCATCCCCCGCAATCACTACCTTTCAGGACGCGCTGCAGCGACTTGCCCAGTTCGGTATCACCGAAGAACAGGTCTATCTGCTTGATCTTGCCATTCTAGCAGAAATGGCCTGGGCCGATAACTGCATCCAGCAGGCGGAAGTCGAATTGCTGGTCGATTACCTGCTTGATCATGTGCAGAAAATGAATCGTCTAGCAGGCTGTCTCATTCTGGATGAGTACACTGCTGCTGACTTTGTGACCGAACTGCTGGAACAAAAACCCGAACCAGAAAAACTCAATGCCATCCGCCAGGCCTTTGTCCCCATCCGGCTGGCCCAAAAAAGTCAGGCAGAAAGACAGGACATCACAACCAACCTGCTCAGCGCCTGCATGGACATTGCAGCCAGTTCGGTAACCCACTATCCCTACGGACTCAAGGAGCGCTTTACCAAAGAAGAAAAGACGTATTTCCATGCACTGCTGCGCCTTCTGGACCAATGACGGTTTCTTTTTCTTCGCCACCAGCCCCTTTCCAGGAGCAGACATGACCAGCCTACTGAGACGAACCATTGCCCTACTCTTGGGAGGAGTACTCTTGCCCGGAACCGCTGCCACAGATACTCACAAGGCGCACATCACTGCTCAACCAACCGTTATTTTTGGCCTGATAACCGACCTCCATCACACCAACAGAGAAGACTCACCCATGCGTATCTATTCCCGCGCCCTGGCCAAGCTGGGTGTCTTTGTGCAAACCATGGACAAAGAAGGCGCAGCCTTTATCGTAGAATTGGGTGATTTTATAGATGGTGTCGCTCCAGGAAAGGATCCGGTTGTCAATCTGACCGAAGCAGAGACGCTCTTTACCACCTTCAACGGCCCGGCCTACCATGTTCTTGGCAATCATGAATTTGACGATATACCCAGGAAAACTTTTTTCAACACAATCAACAACACCCGCATCCCCAAAGGAAGGACCTACTACTCATGGGACGAGCAGGGGCTGCATTGCATCGTTCTCGATGCCGACTACACCGTCCAAAAACCGCACCGCCCTTTTGAGATGAACAGTTCGGAGGCACCCTTTTATACCTGGAAAGATGCCTTTCTCCCCCCAGAACAGCTCGCCTGGCTGCAAGATGACCTGCGAAAAAGTCAACTGCCCACTGTGCTTTTCACCCATCAGCCCCTGGATCGTGCGGACCATCAGGACCACAACATAAAAAACGCCTCGCTGGTCCGGACACTGCTTGAGGAAGACGGGCAGGTTATCGCTGTTTTTTCCGGTCATGATCATCAAGGGGGATACACCAATATCAAAGGCATCCATTATATTGTTCTCAGTGGCAATGTCGGCGTCAGCGACCAGCGCTCCTGGGCAGCGACCAGCACCACCAGGGGATATGACACAGCAGCAGACAATCAGTTTGCCCTGGTTACCCTGTACCGGACAGGCAGGAACACTATACAGCTTGTTCTCACCGGGTATGGCCGCCAACCTGGCTATGTGCTTGACTGCGACCTGCGACCCTAACCCGTAACCCAGTTGGGGGTAAAAACGCACAATGGACCTAAGCCGCTTTCCTTGCCAACTCGTCCTTTACGCGGGCTGCTGTCTTCTGGTGGTGATTTTTGTCCATCTTTTCCCTCTTCTTTCCCTGATCCGCACCAGTCTTCCCGAAATTTTCTTGACTATAGTGCCCATAGCAGCAGTATGTTCTCTCGTTCTTCTCCCGATATTCTTGAAACTTCAGGGTATGCGCATGCAATATTCCCTGGTGACAGTCGGCGCCTTGCTCTGTCTGTATGCCCTGAGCCTTCCCAATGCGGCATATCCATACAAAAGGATCCACGTGCTGGAATATATGAGCCTGGCCCTCGCTGTCCGCTATGTGATGTCCTGGAAGCTGCAGGGCAGAGCACTCCTCTTTTTCTCTGTTCTAGCCACCATGGCCTTTGGCATCCACGACGAGCTGCTCCAGGGCATCCATCCGCAACGGACATACGGCCTTAGGGATGTCACAGTGGATGCTGTCTCAGCCCTGGGCGGGGGACTCCTCTGGAATGGCCTGGCATTGTTCAGTCGGCCGCATACCACCTGGTACCCTGAGGATACACCGGCACAGTGGCGGCCGGCTCTCTTCTATCTCTTTTGGCTGGTGCTCAGCGTTCTCGGTTTTATTCTTCCTCTCCCAGGATATAAAAATGGCGTTCTGCCCTACTGGATACTCATACCATTGACCGCATCGCTCGTCTTTTGGGCACTGTATCATTTTCAACTACCAGGTAAGGCACGGTATGGCTGCGGGGTTCTGAGCTGCCAGGTTTTTTCTTTTTTCTGTTATCCTTTTGTGATCAACGCCTATTCGCTTCCTTTCTATTAACCTGAACCAGTGACGGCACCGGATATATATCCACCCCGGCTCCCCCGCCACCCTGTGCAGCGGTTCCTGGCTCCACTCCAACAGGAGAACAAACCATGCAATGGCTCAAACCGGTAACAACCTCTCTCGTATGCCTGATAAGCGCGACGCTGTGGTGGGGACACGCAAAGCAATCACCCCTTTTCAATCCAAACAGTCAGGCTGCCCGGGACTCTCAGAGTATGGGTGAAAAGGTGTCTTTAGAGCTGAGCCAGGAGAAACAACTGGCCCTGGCCTACTGGAAACGGTACCCTGACGTTCGAGAACATCCACTCTGGGGAGAACAGGGCGCCCTGGGGATCAAAGGACCGGCTGATCATTATCGACATCATGGCAGGCAGGAAGGCAGGGTTTTTCAAGAACTGATCACAGCCAAGGATACAGCCCGGGAAGCAAAGCTGGCAGAAGCATACTGGAGCAGATACCCAGATGTCGCCCAATCACCGGTCTGGGGGAAAAAAAGCGCATTAGGGGTAGCAGGCCCAAGGGACCATTACCTTCTTTTCGGTCAGGATGAAGGACGAATCTGGGGCGAGTAATCCGCTGCCACAGCACCCTCTGGGCAGACCGGCTCTGCCTGGCTCAGAGGACACCAACCTCACGATTGCAGGTTCACAGGGCCATCCCTTGAGCGACGTTCTGCTTGGTCTCCTCACCAGCAACAAGCCCAAGGAGCGTCAAGGCAAAGTCCACGGCAGTGCCCGCTCCCCTACTGGTCACACAGAGACCATCCACCACCACTTTGTCCTCTGAAAACCTGTTGCTGTCGAGATCAGCGACAAACAAGGGGTGACAGGTGGCGGTTTTCCCTTCCAGCAAGCCAATCTGTTCCAGAACCACTGCCGGAGCAGCACAGATTGCACCATACATTTTATGAGCCTGTTTTTGTTTTTTCAGAATATGCACAAGATCAGCCGACTCCCGCATGTTTTCAGCGCCCGGTATGCCCCCAGGGATAACGACAAGATCGTATTCGGTGTCCAGACAATCGCCAATGAGTTTATCAGCCTCTATCTTTACCCCGTGGGACGAGGTTATGACCAGCTCATTCACCGAGGCCGTATCCACCTCTATCCCGGCCCGCCTGAAAACATCCACAACACTCAAGGCTTCAATCATTTCAGTGCCGTCTGCCAGTGGGACTAAAACTTTTTTTTTCATTGTTTCCCCTTCTCTGTTCCTGTTTTTTCATTGAGCCAGACCCAAAAGCAGAGTTCTGTCTGTTTTGGGTTGGCCAGAAAATACCTGAGGCGTTCCTCTTCCCAGCCCCCATCTCTGATGCCAGTGGGCAGACCCAGAGACCGACCGAGACAACTCAAGTAGACCTCATCTTGTTTTTCATCGTCAAGAGAAGAATGCAGGCCGCCCCCTTTTTCATCTGCTTTTCACCACGCCTTCACCTCCCTTTCACAGAGCGCGGATAGGATACAACAATCGGGGCCTGCCCGGATTGCTTCATCAGCTCAGGTGAGGCCAGATTCGGTAGTTTTCTCAACCAAGACAAAACGTGCAGAAAAAACCCGGGCTCATCATCCATCGCAAACATCCCATACAAGGAGGATACCATGTCTACAAGCCGTCTTGTCTCTGTCTTGTACATCCTGTTTTTCTGCGCTCCATGGCTCCATGCTGCTGAAGGAGGCACTCATACAACCCTGTCCCCTTATTTTTTTGTTCAAAAAGGGGAAACCTCTCTGGATCATTTTCCTCTTAAAGGTACCAAGGTGGAGGCGATTATCAGCGGGGTGATTGCCAATGTCACGGTTCAGCAGACCTATGTCAACAAGGGTCCGGGTCCCATCAATGCCAGGTATATTTTTCCAGGATCCACCAGGTCCGCCGTCCACGGTATGACCATGACCATCGGAGAGAGGCGGGTTCTAGCCCGTATCCAGGAAAAACAACAAGCCAAACAAACCTTTGCCAAGGCCAAGGCAGCGGGAAAAAGCAGTTCCCTGCTCAGTCAGCAGCGGCCCAATGTCTTCAGTATGGATGTGGCCAACATTCTCCCCGGAGACACGGTGGTCATTGAGCTGCAATACAGCGAGCTGCTGGTTCCCTCCGATGCAGTCTACAGCTTTGTCTATCCCGCCGTTGTTGGCCCCAGGTATTCAGATCAGCCCCAGGCAAGCCTTCCCCCCCAGGAGCGATGGATAGCTAACCCCTACCTGCACGAAGGGACTCCATCCCCCGCTGATTTTTCCCTCTCTGTTCAACTTGCCGCCGGCATGCCCATCAGGGCGCTGCAGTGCCGGACCCATGCCACCCAAATCACCTATCTTGATAAGGAAAACGCTGAGATACAGCTTGATCCCCAGGCTGACTCTGGTCAAGACCGAGATTTCATCCTCACCTACCGCCTGCAGGGGCAACAAATTACCAGCGGTCTGTTGCTGCAAAAGAGAAAAGATGCTCAGTATTTCCTGCTCATGGCCCAGCCTCCCGAACGGGTCCTCCCGGAAGATATCCCTCCAAGGGAATATCTGTTCATCGTAGATGTCTCAGGCTCCATGCAGGGGTTCCCCCTGGAGACGGCAAAAGCCCTGCTCAAGGATCTTGTTTCCGAACTCAGGCCCACAGACAGCTTCAATCTGCTTCTCTTTGCCGGCTCCTCTGAACTTCTGGCGCCAAACTCCCTGCAGGCCGACCAACGAAACCTGCGCAAGGCCATCCAGCTTCTCCAACAACAACAAGGCGGCGGGGGAACCAACCTCCTCCCGGCCCTCCAACGGGCCCTTGGTCTGCCACGAAAGGAAGGGGTTTCGCGCAGCGTGGTGGTGATCACAGACGGCTATATAGATGCGGAACGGGCCGTCTTTCATTCCATTCAAAAAAACCTGGGCACCAGCAACCTCTTTGCCTTTGGCATAGGTGCAGGGGTCAACCGTCATCTGATTGAAGAAATGGCCCAGTCTGGACAAGGGGAGGCCTTTGTGGTTACCGATCCCACCCTGGCCGGGAAAACGGCCGCCCGTTTTCGCGACTATATTGCCGCCCCCGTGCTCACGGATATTGCTATTACCATGCATGGTTTTGGGGCATGGGATGTGGAACCGCAGCAGTTTCCTGACCTTTTTGCCCAACGTCCGATCCTGGTTTTCGGCAAATGGCGGGGCATCCCTGAAGGAGTGATAGAACTCTCCGGGACCAGCGGCAAAGGTCCTTTCACCAAGCGCTATCAGGTCAGCGAGGCCACCCTGCTCCAGGACCGAGGCCTGGAGCTTCTCTGGGCCAGGACCCGGATCCGTCGTCTCTCGGATTTTGGCAGGCAGCAGGTCGATCCTGAGCACAAGGCAGCCATCACCGCTCTGGGTTTGAGCCACAACCTGCTCACCGCCTATACCAGTTTCGTCGCTGTGGATGAACCTGTCCGCAACCCCAAGAAGCAGGCCGACGATGTGACCCAGCCCCTGCCCCTACCCAAGGGAGTGAGCAACTGCAGTATCGGCGCTGGCACCATGCACAAAGTGGCGGAACCAGAGGCGGCGCTGCTGTTGCCGATACTGGCAGTATTCCTGGGGGTTGGCCTTTATCAGAGGCGCAGGGCATGCAGATGATTGTGCAAACAGGGCGGACAGGACATCCCCCACGCCTTGCTGCAGGATGTCTTGTCCTTTTTCTCGCCTTCAGCCTAAAACTGTGGGCCAGGACGGCTACCGCAGCAGACCTGCAATGGATCCTTGGACCTCTTGCCCGGCTCACGAGTCTGTGGACAGGGATACGGTTCACCTTTGATCCGCTGCTAGGGTATATCAGCTCTGAAGCCCAGGTACTCATCGCGCCAGCCTGCAGCGGTCTCAACTTCATGCTCATCGTCCTGTGTATGACCGCTTTCCAGGGCATACTGAGGTTATCCCGCCCCCAAACATTGTGGTACTGGACAGCGGCCACCCCCCTGATGGCCTATGGCTGCACCCTGCTGGTCAATACGATACGTATTCTGCTTGCCCTCCAGCTCTTTGCCCATGGCATCGCCGGCGGTTGGTTCACCCTGGAAAGGGTACACCGGCTCAGCGGCATCCTGATCTATTATCTGGCGCTCATGGTTCTCTATGCGGGCACAAACCGGCTCCTTGGGAAGATGGAGAGCGCAAAGCAGACCAGGCCGATCCCTTTTCTCGCCCATTCTCCCTTTTTCTGGTATGCTGGAAGTACCCTGGTCATCCCACTGCTGCACCGGCCTACCTATGACTTAACTTTCTGGGAACACAGCCTGTCCATCCTCTGTGGGTGCGCACTGCTCACCCTTTTGTCCAGGATGCTCCGCAGACAGTGATACAACTTAACGGGTTCCCTGAACAGACAGAGGACACTGTCCATGCACAAACCCTTGGTTCTCATCGTTGAAGATGAACCCGCCATTGCCGATGCCATCCAGTATGCCCTGGAAACCGACGGATACAGGACAGAGCGGGTTACGGCGGCCTACCCTGCCCTGGACAGTGTCCATGCACATGCACCGGATCTGATCATCCTGGACATTGGGCTCCCTGATCTCAACGGCATCGAAGTATGCCGGCAGATACGAACATTCAGCACGGTCCCCATCATCTTTCTCACCGCACGCGCTGATGAGGTTGACAGGGTGGTCGGCCTGGAAATTGGCGGCGATGACTATGTGGTCAAACCCTTCAGTCCCAGGGAACTGGCCGCCCGGGTCCGTGCAGTCCTCAGGCGCTCCCGACCCGCTGCACCGAAATCCAGTCGGCAGCCATTTACCTGTATTCCCGAAAAACGTCAGATCCACTATTTCGACACTCCTTTGCAGCTTTCCCGCTACGAATACAATATCCTGGCTTTGTTCATAGCCGCTCCGGGGCGGGTTTTCTCCCGGGACCAGCTAATGAACGAGGCCTGGGACGAACCCGATGCAAGCATGGATCGTACCGTTGACGCCCATATCAAAAACCTGAGGGCCAAGCTCAGGCAAATCAGGCCAGATGAGGAGGTTATCATGACCCACAGAGGCGTGGGATATTCCCTCAAAGAACAGATATGAAACTGGGGTCCCGAATCTTCGCCTGCAGCCTGCTGCTGTTAAGCCTCTGTCTCTACTATCCCATCAATGCATATCTTGGGACGCTTCGCACCCGCTACCTGGAAGGGGTGGAAGACCCCCTGGTGGACCAGGCCAACATTCTGGCTGAGCTTGCTGGCAGGGAGATGGCAAGTGGTCGCTTTACCCGTCGGCAATGGCACAACTGGTTTGATAAAATTGCTCGCAGGAACCCGGATGCCAGGATTTACTCGCTGTTGAAACAAGGGGTTGATCAGCGCATTTATATTACAGACGCCGGGGGAAAGCTCCTGTTCGACTCCAGCCGCAAAGATCCACCGGGCAGCGACTACAGTGACTGGCGCAATATCCACCTCACCCTGCAGGGGAAATATGGCACCCGGACCACCAAGACAGATCCGAGCAACGCGAAGTCCTCTGTCCTGCATGTCTCAGCCCCCATTTACCAGAACCGGGAGATCACCGGGGTCCTGACCGTCGCCAAACCCACCGGGAATATCTGGTACTTCCTCAGACAAGCCAAGCTGCGCATTCTGGCAACGGCTCTGGCATCCTTGGCTGTTGCGGCAGCGTTTAGTTATGCGCTGGCCCTCTGGCTCACCCGCCCCATGAGCAGGCTGACCAGATATGCCCTGGACATTGCCAGGGGCCGACAACCTCCCCGGCCAAAACTGGACAGCAGTGAGATAGGCGTCATGGGCCAGGCCTTTTTCCAGATGCAGGATGCCCTGGAGGGCACACACTACGTGGAACAGTATATCCAAAACCTGACCCATGAGCTGAAGAGCCCCCTCTCGGCAATTCGGGGTGCAGCCGAGCTGCTCACCGAACCCATGCCCCAAGAGCAGCAGCAGCGTTTTTTGGCCAACATCAGGAGCGAAGCCCTGCGCCTGCAGCAGGTGATCGACCGGATGCTGGAACTCTCTTCCCTGGAAAACAGAAAAGAACCCCTGCGCAAGGAGACCATTGCCGTGCAGTCCCTCTTGGCCAATATGGCGGAGTCGGCCCAATGCATGCTGCAGCAGAAGGGGCTGCAGCTCAGCCTGCCTTCCCAGGTAAAAGGGACGGTACAAGGCGATTGTTTTCTGCTCAACCGGGCGTTAAGCAATCTTCTGACCAACGCTATTGAATTCAGCCCAGAGGGGGGCACCATTGCCATCAAAACAGATATCCTGCCCGGCCTGCTGGCCTTTGTCATCCTGGACCAGGGGCCGGGCATCCCCGACTTTGCCGGGGAGCGGATTTTTGAAAAATTTTACTCCCTGGAACGCCCTGCAACGGGCAAAAAAAGCACAGGTCTGGGACTGAGCTTTGTGCGGCAGGTAGCCCTGCTCCACGGCGGCGAGGTGCATCTTGAGAACAGGCACGGCCAGGGTACGTGCGCCCGCTTGAGCCTCCCCCTTGACGGTATTTCATGCAAACCATAAGGATGCCCAGGGAGGCCTTCCTCTTGCCAGTGCCGTACACCTTGCCAGGCCGGCACCCCTCGCCCACGGCCACCCACGCAAAGGCGCAGTCTATCCCCTTCTGGCCCCATCCTTTTACAGATCCTCCAGGCACTGGCCCTGCCGGACAATGTCCCGTATCTGGCTGAGGTTTTTCTCGCTGCGGTGGATACTGTCTGCCAGGTACTGGGACACAGGGTCATCTGCACCCAGTACACGCCCGACCTCCAGCAACAGTTGCCTGCCTTGGGAACAATACTCTTCCACCTGGTGCAGCGCCTGTCGCCTTTTCCGCTGTTTTTTCTGCTCCAGATCCAGGACAGGCTGCAGCCTTTGAATGGATATTTCCACCAGCATATCTCTGGGCATCCGGTGCTGCCGCGCCACCCGTTCCAGTGATACCAGAGAGTTCCTGCTCAGGACATAGGTTTTCTGTTGCCTGACGGCTGCCGGGGAGCACGATCGCTCTGCCTGACTGGCGATCTGATCCAGAACTTTCTGATCTTCAATAAGCTGGTCAAACAAGGTTTTCTGCTTAATACCGAGCTGAGCAGCCGTGAGACTCAACAGCCTGATAACCTCTTCAGAAAGACGAAAGGTCGCCCGTACGGATTGTTTCCCCTTGAGCTGATCCGCCGTCAACCGGAGGGCGTCTGATTCTTTTCCCATGGGAGCACCTTAATTTTTTTATTTTTCCAAGAAGATACCCGACCCATATTACTTATTAGCCATAATACACAAAAAGTAATATACGTTAAAAAGAAAAATTTATCAATAAGGATTTGACAGGCTAAAGGTAATGTTTACTTTTTGAGACAAGAAAGAAAAAGAATAAAAAACCCAAAAAGAAACTGGAGAGACCATTATGTGGAACAGAATGCATGCGTATACCAATTTTTTTGAGCCCGTCGATTTTTTCAGATCACAACTTGACCAGATGTTGGGCGCAGCCCACCGGCTGCATGGCTGCAGCTTAGGTTCCCAGACCGCAGACCGATATCCGAGGACCAATATCTTTGACAGTGGTGAGGCCTTACAAATAGCAGCGGAACTCCCTGGCCTGCGTAAAGAGGATCTCAGCATCACAATCCAGGATAACCACCTTGAAATACAAGGTCATACCGCAGCCGACAGGCCAGAAGGATACACCCTGCACCACGCAGAACGCGGTCAAAAAAACTTCTGCCGCAGCTTCACCCTCCCCTGTGAGGTGGATGCAGAAACCAGCACGGCCAGCCTGGAAGACGGCCTGCTCAAGCTGGTGCTTCCCAAAGCCGAAGCGTCCAGGGCCAGGCAGATAACGATCAATTAGCCCGGATTTCCCATGCACAAGCTGATGAACAAATCCGACTTAGCCCAAAGACCCGACAGATGCAGGAAAGAGCAAAACAAGAAGGAGACGAAAAGATGGGTACAACAAAAGATTTGACCACAACCCCTGAACACAAAACTGTGCCCCAGCGAGGCCGGTTACCAGTGACGACTCCCGCTGTTGACATCTATGAAAACCAGGATACAATCTTGGTGTACGCCGAGATGCCAGGGGTCCAGAAAGAAGACATCATGGTCCACATCGACCACGGCAGGCTGTTTGTTGCAGGAGAACGCAGGGCTGCGCCTGGCGATACCGCGACCTGGGAGGAGTTCGGCGCCACAGAGTTCCGCCGGGCCTTTTCCATTCCCCAAACCATTGATGTGGACAAGGTAGAGGCCCATTTCAAGGACGGCATCCTGGAGCTGCACCTGGCAAAGTCTGCTGCAGCCAAGCGCAGGCAGATAGCGATCCAGAACGGCTGAGCAGGCCTGGGCAGCCAGCCAGGGTCAGAGACCGTTGGCCTGCTTCCCTCTTTTCCTTGGGATGCGTTCCAGCGCAGGGACATCACCGCCGGTTATGTCCCTGTTTTATGTCTCTACCCGGCCCGCTCATCCGGGTGCCAGCAACAGGGGGACAGGCCCTCTAAAGAGGTACAAAGTATGGCATCACCACGCCAGTATCTCCGCTGATCGTTCTCTGACAGAACCTCTACAAGGCAAACAATGACCGCAAGAACACAGGCTCTACAAACACTAAGCGAGTGGCAGGGCAGCCGCAAACCGATTGCTCTTTTTCTCGACCGGCAGGCAGCAAAACTGACCCCCCGCGACAGGGCATTGGTACAGAGTCTCGTCTATGGGGTCTTGCGCCACCAGCAGTCACTGGATGAGGTGATTACCCGGTTCTCAAAGCATCCCCTGGCCAAGATGAAGCCCCTGACCCTGACTGCCTTGCGACTGGGGAGCTATCAGCTCCTCTATATGGATCGCGTTCCCCCCTCTGCGGCCATCAATGAGACCATAGCCAGCCTAAAAGCCGTCAGACAGCCCAAATGGCTGACAGGATTTGTCAACGGCCTCCTGCGAACCATTGCCCGCAACCTGGAGACGGTGCAGGAACAGCTCATCCGGCAACCGGCGGCCAATCATCCCCAGTGGCTGACTGAACGATGGGGCAAACACTTTGGCCATGATCGTATGCTGGCCATCTGCGCCCGAAACAATACCATCCCACCGGTCAGCCTCCGGGTCAACACCAGCCTCTGCACCCGGGAACAACTTCTCGAACGTTTCCACAACGCAGGCCTCCGGGCTCAGCCCTCGTCCCTCTCTCCTCCAGGCATTCTCCTGGAGGAGGTCGGCCAGATCAGTGCGCTGCCCGGATACCAGGAAGGACTTTTCCAGGTGCAGGACATTGCCGCCCAACTGGCGGGCCTCCTGATGGATCCAGGGAGGCGAAACAACAGATTCCTGGATGCCTGCGCCGGCCTGGGGGGGAAAACCAGCCATATCGCCCAGCATCTCCACAGAGACTCCAGTCTCACTGCCATCGAGCCGGACGCACGTAGATTTTCCCTGCTCAAGGCCAACCTAGCCAGGCTCTCCCTGACAGAAAGGGTTGAAAAAAAACAGAGCAGCCTGGAAGAACTGGTCACGGAAAGGCCGCCTCCCTTTGACGCTATCCTGCTGGACGCTCCCTGTTCCGGGACAGGCGTCATTGGTCGGCAGCCGGATATCCGCTGGAACCGTTCCCCCCAGGATCTGCTCTGGTATCAGCGGCATCAAAAACAGCTTCTGGAATACTGCTGGCATCTCTTGCAGCCAGGGGGCCGCATCCTCTATGCCACATGTTCCCTGGAACCCGAAGAAAACCAGGAGGTGACGGCCGACTTCCTCGCCAGGCACCCTGACTGTACCTGCCTGGATGCCCGCCAGATGCTGCCAGCAGAGGCGGCACACCTGGTGAGCCCGGAGGGTTTTTTCCATCCCCTGCCGGACGCCCAATGCGATGGGTTCTTTGCAGCCCTGCTGGTCCAGTCAGGGGAGCCGTTGTCTCCTTTGACAATTTTTGACAGCACCAAGAGGGCACGAGCATGCACTGGCAACAGCTTTGCATCTGACACCGCCTGAACTGATGAACAATCCAGGGCACCTTGTACTTTTGAACAACATTGCGTATAATCGAAAACTGTACCCTCACCTTCCACCCTTCTTTTTTATTTCTGAGGAGAACCTCAACAATGGCTGAAATACGATCAACCATGGACCTGGTCATGGAAAGGGCCGCCCGCATGGGCAAGGCCTCCAGTGAAGAACTCTCCACGGCAAGTTCCAGCAAACAAGGCATGCTGGCCGCAGCAGAATTTCTTAATGGCAGAACAGACTCCGGCGCCCCGCCCGCGCCGCTCAGCGAAACCCTGGAACAATACCCACAGGCTGACCAAACTGTCATCCGCAAGGGTATGCTGGAGACCCTGCTGCGCAACATCTTCATTCCCAGGGATGCGGCTGCCCAGGAGCGAATAGCCAGGGCCCTGGACGGTATCCTGTCCCTGGGCGGAGGGGCTGGAGAGATCAAGGCCATCTGCGACAAGCTGCAAAGCCTCACCAGCCAATACACAACCCAGCGCGAGCAATACCGTGAACAGCTCAAGCAGCAGATACAGATGCAGATCGAACAGGTTTTAGCCCAAAAAGGATTGTCCAGCAAAGGCCTAAACATTGACCCCACCATGGAACCCCAATTTCAGGAGGAATGGAGCCGGATAGAAGGCGAACTCAACAGCCAGTACGAGCGAACCCTGCAGCAGTATCGTGCACATCTCAAGCAGGGCCTGGAGGTGGTCTGATGGGTGCGAAAAAGATGTACCGCAGCAGGATTAAACGCCTAAAGGCCTTGTTGCAACGAAAAAAACTGGACGCCATCCTCATCAGCCAGCCAGACAATCGGCGCTATCTCAGCGGCTATTCCGCCAAGGACCATGGTATACAGGAGTCTGCCGGTTTTCTCCTCATACCGGCTGCCGGTAAACCATTCCTGCTCACCGATGCCCGCTTCGTGTTGCAGGCAGAACAGGAAACCGCAGGCTTTACGATTGCCTTGTACAACAAAGGCCTCATAAAGCTCCTTAAAAAGCTGCTGCCAAGAGAGGATCTCCGCTCCTTGGCTTTTGAGAGTCAGTATATGCTGCACGCCACCCACGCCAAAATGCTCCGCATGGCGGATAAACACTCCCTGGAACTGGTTCCGGTCACTGATGTGGTGGAAAAAATGCGGCTGATCAAGACAGACGAGGAGCTGAGCCTGCTCCGGGCATCCACCCGCCTCAACGAGCAGGTCTTCCTCTCCGTTTACCCTGACATTGCCCCAGGGATCAGCGAGCAGGAAGTTGCCCTGACCATAGAGCGGACCATGCGGGAAATGGGTGCGGAAGGTCCCAGTTTCGAGACCATCGTCGCCTTCGGCCCCAATGCGGCCAAACCCCATGCAGTACCTGGCGACCGGGTCCTGCAACAAGGTGATATCGTGCTCATTGATATGGGGCTTGTCTACAAAGGATATTGCTCGGACATGACCAGGACCTTTGTCGTCGGAAAGCCCGATGGGGTCTATAAAAAACGCCATCAACTGGTACGAAAAGCACAGCTTGCCGGGATACAGGCGCTTCGACCAGGGGTAACCGGCCGGGAAGTGGATCAAGCTGCCAGGCGTATCCTGGCCGATGCAGGCTATGGCAAAAACTTCCAGCACAGCCTGGGCCATGGTGTGGGAATGGCCGTCCACGAAGAGCCGCGCCTCTCCACCGCCAGCCGTACCAAGCTGCAGCCAGGTATGGTGGTCACCATTGAGCCGGGCCTGTATATCCCCCAATGGGGTGGCATTCGCTTGGAAAACATGGCTTGTATCACCCCGGACGGCTGCGAAGTGCTGAACCACGACGGCACTGGTCTTGATCTCTGATTCTTATCCATCCGATTCAACAAAGAGAAAAAAATGCGTTATTTTATGGTCGATGAGCTCTCCTTTCTGGAACAAGATAATCTCGACAGCTATCTCAAGCGAACCTTGCAGCCAGGCGGCCTGGAAGGAGTCTTTTTTCTGGAGCTGCCACCTGATCTCTACGGTGAGCAACAGCTTGGCCATGACGCCTGTGCGCCTTTCTACTGCACGGTTATCCTGGAAAACAATGCGGTCAAATTTGAACTCCTGGTCCGCAGCGCTGCCAATATGCACTGCTCCTGCATCGCCCAGACAACGCCTGCTCAGCGACAATTCGTCCTTGATTTTGCCGATACAATGCTTGTTGATGAAATGATACGCGCATGAACAGGCGCCACATCGCGCTCAACGAGCGTATCATCTTTGCCCTTGACGTACCCACGGCAGAACAGGCCATTGAGCTGGTGGACCGCCTGGACTCTCAGATCAGGTTTTTCAAGGTGGGTATGCAGCTTTTTTTCGCAGACGGCTGGAAGGTTGTGGACTACATTGCAGCCCGGGGCGGCAAGGTCATGCTTGATCTCAAGCTCTACGATATTCCAGCCACAGTCTGTCGGGCTTTTGCCCAGTTTGCTGAGCGTGGTGTGCACCTGGCAACCGTCCACGGATATGCGCCTGTGGTCGCAGCAGCTCTGGCAGCAAAAACCGAGGTACAGGTTCTGGCTGTCACCGTTTTAACCAGCTTTGGCGAGGAACAGCTCAGGGAACTCAACTATAGCGGAACGGTGCAGGATCTGGTGCTGGAAAGGGCTCAACGGGTCTTAGCCTGCGGTTGTCACGGCATAGTCTGCTCGGCCCAGGAGGCAGCTCTGCTGCGAAAACGAATCAGCAGGGATTTTCTCATGGTCACCCCCGGCATTCGCCCCTCAGGGAGCGCCAGAGGAGAGCAGCAGCGCATCGCCCTCCCCGGGCAGGCCATTGCCGATGGAGCAGACTACCTGGTCATAGGCCGACCAATACGGGACGCAGAAGATCCCAAGCAGGTGATAGCAGGCATCCAGCAGGATATCGCCGCGGCCCTGCAGCAGGAGAACTCCTGGTAAACCGGATTACCCCTGATCCAGGTCATCCAGGTTACTGAAAAAAGGTTCGCTCATTCCTCCAGACCCCCGGATGGCTTGCCCGCACGGGGTTGATATCAATCCCACCGCGACGAGTATACCGCGCTGTTACCTCAAGGAATTCAGGACGGCATTGCCTCTGGATATCCACGAACATCCGTTCCACGCAGGCTTCGTGAAAGGATTGATGGGTCCGGTAGCTGACCAGGTACTCCAACAGCCCCCCCTGGTCCATGGCAGGCCCTGTATAGCGCACCATGACCGTTGCCCAGTCCGGCTGTCCGGTTACGGGACAGCGACTACGGAACAGATGGGTGAACAGTGTCTCGCTGCAGCTGGCTGGGGAGCATCTGAGCGCCTCCGGCTGCACCTGGTAATGGAAAACCTCCACCGGAGCCTGATCAATGCAGATACCCTGGGGAGCTGTCAGGAGAACGGCGCCATCAGCAGCCTCGCGAATACAGACATCCACCGCAGCCCCTGCGCACCGGCTCAGGTCCTGGGTTAGAACCTCCTGCACCTGGGCGGCATCGGCAAAAGAGGTCATGTTCAGGCTGTTGAAATAGAGTTTCATGGACTTGGATTCGATCAGAAAAGGGCTGGTCACCGGCACCCGCAGCTCTGCCAGGGCAACCACAGGCCTCCCCGATGGGTTGAGCCAAGACAACTCATAGATGTTCCAGATATCCTGACCGACAAAAGGCAGCCCACCGGTCAGCCCCAGTGGTTCCCGCCCCATATCCCGGGAGACAGCATAGAGCAGAGCCGCATCATAGCGGTCCGCATACTCTTGCTTTTTGCCAAGTGGAGAATAATGGAGAATGCTCTTTTCTTTTTTCTTCTGCCTCATCCTAACAATCCGGGCTAGATGCACCAGACAGCCTGCCTGTCAAGGTCTGGTCATCCGGGGGGATGTACACCTCTTCAGCTCTACTGTCAACTTTTTCCCCCTCCTGGCTCTCTCTTTCTCCTTCTCCTCTGGGAGAGGAGCCTGCTGGCTATGCCTTTCTTTTCCGGTTTGTCGCCAAGGCCGCTTTTTACCTGTAATCCCTGCTTCCTTGCCCCCTGCATCAGATGCCCCCTTGCAATATAACAGCAAAGAACTACAGTATACCTGATCCGGATTGCCCATGAACAGTTTGTCTCATTTGAGAAAAAAGCTCAACAGATGCTGGTGCTGCCCCTGGGTCGGCTCGCATTTCCACAAAATGTCCCTGCCGCAGCCTGCCTGCCTCAACCAGAAAAGGAGAAAATATGCTACTTGAATTATTACAACAGCGGCGAAGCATCCGCCGTTTTCAAGACAAACCCGTCTCCCCTGCGCTGCTAGATCAACTGCTTGAGACCGCTCTGCGCGCACCTTCCGGCAAAGGTACCAATCCTTGGGAATTTATTGTGATCCAGAACAAAGAGACCCTTGCCCAACTGGCCAAGGCCAAACCTCATGGCGCCGCATTTCTCGAAAAAGCGCCACTGGCCATCGCTGTCTGTGCCAATACCTTAAAAACCGATACCTGGGTTGAAGACGCCTCCATTGCAGCCCTTCTTCTCCACCTTGCTGCGGCAGACCTGGGTCTGGGGTCCTGCTGGGTGCAGATTCGTTTGCGAGCCCACGACGACCAGCGCTCGGCGCAAGAGTACCTGAGTGCGATACTGGGGCTGGAGGAACATATCATGGTGCTGGCCGTCATCGGCATAGGGTATCCTGCAGCAGAAAAGAAGGGCCATGAAAAAGCCAGCCTGCGCTACGATCAAGTCAGCTATGAGCAGTTCGGCCAAAAACAATGAGCGTCTCAGGCAACACCAGCTTCAGCAGGCTTATACCAGCAAAGCGCTAGACTGCCAACACCTTTGCATTTGGCACCGCTTCAGCTGATGAGAAATCCGGGCTACGGAAGGCAGGACACCTTATCCTGCCATTGCCCTGACACCACCTTGTCATATTTGGTGAAAAACAAGGTGTCGCTTTGGTAGTGCGTACCCGCAGTATGCCTTTTGAGGTAAGCCTTTCGCTGAGCGGGTCCGCCATTGTACAGCGAGTACAGCCATCCTGCCAAAAAACGTCTTCCCCAGCGGGTGGTTATGTCCACCGGCACCTTTTCCCTCAACAGATAGTTTCGTAAATACAAGGCCAAAATTTCAGCGCCGACCTGGGCATTATAGGTAACATTCCAGCGAAGTTTCTGGATATTGTATATGCCCCGCCATACCTGTTCATTCACCTGCATGAGACCAACCGAGGTTCCGTTATAGGAAAGCAGATATGTGATCTTGTTTTTCCTGATATAGTACTGGCGAAAACAGCTCTCCTGCCAGGCGGTCGCCAGGAGCATCTGTTCAAACCACGGTTGTCCCCCAGGAAGTTTCAGCTTTTTCCCTTTCTCTCGGCTTGCTTTGCGCAGCACTGGCATCACTTTGGCGAGCAACCGGGCAGTTGTAGTATACTCTGCCGTCCAGCCTTGAATGTCTGCCATTGTCTGCTTTGTTTCAGTCGTCAGCTTTTTCCCGGTTCCGGACCAGGCTGTTTTGGGTCCCAAGAGGGTCTCCCAGAAAAAATTCGGCAGCAGCAGGGAGGTGGGAGAGACCCCTTCAACGGTCGGCGCCGGACCAGGGGGATCAGTTGGCAGCCAGGATTCCTCCCAGGGATCCAGCCCCAGACTTTTGCGCAAAACCGGATCCACATTCTCCTCCACAGCAGGTTCCAGGCGCTGACTACTGACCAGAGCCGCCAGACGCCGGAAACCGTCAGCACTGATCTCAATACCTATCGAAGGACCCAATTGATCGAGCGCCTGCAGCGCGTCATAGGCGGTAAAAAATGCCAGATACCCTAAGACATCCCCGGGTTCCCGGTGCTTCAGATGGCGCCGAAACAAGGGTGCAAGCTGTTTCCATCCCCGGAAAAACTGCTCCCGGATAAAACAATCCGTCAATTTTTGGCGCTCCAGAGCATCGACAAAGGCATACCTGGCCCTCAGCATGGTATCAAGGAGGACGTGCCGATCCTCATCAGATAAGGGCACCTCGGCCAACACTTTTATCTGGTGGATGAGATAGGCATCCCAGACCTGCCAGAGATCAAGCAGCCGCCTATAATCCTGTTCACTGACCTTTGGTTCGGGGGCGTAGGCGCCTGCAGAGGGTACTTCTATCTGGCCATGGATGGGCATCCGCAGTCCACGAGGGCTCACCCGGGGCTGGCCGGGATGCATACTGTGCAAAAATTGCCTGGCAGCCTGCTGATGCTGGCGGTCAAACATTGGCAGCAGGGTGTCCTGTATCCTGCTGACCGGCGGGATCAAATGAATGGTAACCTCCTGCAGATAGGTGTGTACATATTGCTTGACCAAATTCCAGACAACCTCAAAGGCTTGGACAGGGCGCCTGCGGCTATCCAGAAGACGGGAGTCGCTGACGATAAAAGAGAGCTGCCAGTTGCTGTCCACCGCTGGCCTCTGCAGTACCTCCACATACCCCTGCCAGAAAATGGGCGCCATGCAGCGATCAAAAAATGGTGTTCCCCAAGAGATATCAACCTTGGTGAGAAAACGCATCTGATCGCCTTCAAAAGAAAGGACTGGCCGGGCAAGGGTAATCTGATTACACCCTTGAGCATACTCTACGATCCGCGCCCGTTCGCCAGCCAGGGGGTAGGCCTGCGCCACGATGAGGCTTCGAAGCTGATCCCGCTCAATGGTCATGGGCAGCTCAAGGGGCACGACCTCGGCCCCAGCGTTGTCCACTGACCCCAGCACGACAGCTACAAGACAAAACCAAACAAACCGGCACCTGGAGATTATCATACTCTTTTGGCAAAACCGTTCTCGGAAAAGGCAGGGGAACAAGCCATCCGTCAAGGAACAACCACTCTGACCATCTTGATCCCCATATCCACCCCGCTTCTTGGGTGCGCTTTTCTTCACAAAGATTCCTCCTGCTGTTTCTTCGCCCGGGTTGCTCATCAGCTCTGGTGGCGCAAGAGGCCAAATTTTTTGGCAATGCATGAGAGTACCCTATATGTCCTTGCACAGCACTGTCAAAAATGATACCGCCAGGGCTGAGCATGGGGATACATTTTTTCAGACTCACCAACTCGGTGCTGGTCATACAATACCTGGAATGGCGGGCAAGTCGTACAGCAGACGGTCCACAAAAAACAACCAACTAACGTAAGGATACAGCACTACTTCATAAAAATTCTAGCAGAAAAGCCTTGACAAGTTCATGAGTTCGTATGAAAGATAAAAAGAAAGTAGGAGTGACTCATGGACGCTCAGAAAACAGTACCCATGCAGCGTGTCAGGGAACAACAGCATGCGACATGTACTTCTACTTTATCGAGAAGAGAGGCGAAAGCCATATACGTACCAAACTATTTTATTAATCGAAGGAGAGAAAATGAAATACACCACCCTTACTACAAGCCTGATTGCTGCCTCAACGGTAGTTTTCATGGGGGTTCAGCCCGCAATCAGCGCCTCAAACGTCGAACTGGAAGAACGAATCTCTAAACTTGAGATGGAACGCGGAGGCGGCTCCGATGACTCCGCCCTGGGCCAAATCTCTGAGTGGGTCACAGTCTCGGGAGCGGTTGAAGTTGAGGCCGGTTTCGTCTCCTATGACCAGGCAGATACCGATGAAAGTGACATCAGCCTGGCTACAGCCGAGCTCGGTGTTGAAGCCCAGCCTCTGGACTGGACAACCGGCTTTATGCTTCTGAGCTGGGATGACGATGCGGAAGAACTCGTCATTGATGAGGCCCATATTACCCTTGGCGCCACAGAGGAAATGCCCGCCTACATGACAGCCGGTAAGCTCTATGTGCCCTTTGGCGCCTATGAGAGCATGATGATCTCAGGTCCTATTACCCAGGATCTTGGCGAAATTGCTGCAAACGCCCTGCAGGCAGGTATTGATGTCAATGGCTTCCGGGCCGCTGGTTATATCTTTAACGGTGGCGTTGATGAAGCCGACAGTGACGATACCATCGAGAGCTATGGGATTTCCCTAGGCTATGCCCTGGAAACAGAACAGTTCAGCTTTGATGTTGGCGCGGACTGGGTTAACAATATCCTTGAATCCGGCCTGCTGGGCGATGCCCTGGACGGGGTTATGCTGGACGAATACGTCCCGGGATATGCTCTGCATACCATGCTCACAGTGGGTCCGGTTTGCCTCATTGGCGAGTATGTTGCCATGACCGATGATGCCAAGGAAGTTGGTGGAGAGGTCGCTGTGTACGAACTTTCTGCCTACGCAGTTGAAGCCGGAATTACCTTTGACCTGGCCGGATTAGAGACCACTGTGGCTTTAGGCTATCAGGCCAGCGATACAGACAATGCAGCCGCCTATGAAGACTTTCCGGAAACCGTAATCCTCGGTTCTGTAGGTGTGGGCATTACCGACAACCTGTCCATGGCTCTGGAATATGCAACGGTTGAAAATTATTCTGGCGATAAGGGTGGAGACTGCGAGGAAGTGGATGCTCTGACCCTGCAGATGGCCTTTGAATTCTAATTTCTTTATCTGACAATCTGTACCCAATAAGCCGGTCCTTCTTGTACCGGCTTATTGGGTGCTTATCCAATACAAAATGGATAAAAGATTCCTGGTGTTACCAAGGTAGTCGTTGCTCTTAAAAACAATCAGGACAGCTGCCCAAAAGAGCCCGCCAGGGAAACAATTCAAGAGGCTCTTCGCACCATCGGATTGGGGGTCCTCTTCTAGGTTGTACCCCTTTTTTAACACCCTCTTTTTTGTCGTATCCGGCCTTCAGCGCGGCTTCCTCACCCCGCCTTATCTTCCATGTCCTGTTGCCTCCTTTCCCTGGTCCTCTTGAGAGCCAAAACAGAGGCGCCAATACCTGACGGCAAAAAAAATTACGACCTCCTCATATTTTTAATATTGCTTAATTCTATCCAAGGTATTAAATTGGCAAAGATTTCGTGCTACAAGGATGCAACGAGTCCGGAATGCTCATTATCATTTTGTCGTAGGTGAGCACCATACACCCAAAGCAACCTATGTCCTACCAATGCGCAGGATCACAGGACGACAAAACGGGCTCCACAAGGCTCAACGAGCAAACCGGGCGACCCCCGTTAAATCAGGAGGAACAAATGGATTACAATGCTATTTTGACACCGTACGCTGAAGGGCAAACCATTAACGTCGTCATTGAGATTCCAATGGGTTCATCTCATAAGGTGGAGTTTGATCGAAAAAGAAAAATTATGGTCCTGGACAGGGTTGAACCTGCGATTTTCGCAAAACCTGTCAACTACGGCTTTATTCCGGCCACCCTGGATGACGACGGCGATGAACTGGATGTTCTGTTCATTACAGATGAGCCCATGCCGCACGGTGTGGTCGCTGAAGCCACCGTTCTCGGTGTACTGGAGTTTGAAGATGACAACGAGATGGATCACAAGGTTATCTGCGTTCCCTCCGATGATCGCAACACCGGCAATCGGATAACCTCACTTGCTGACTTGGGCGACCAGTGGCTGAAAAAAATTGAGCATCACTTTGCACACTACAAAGATCTCAAAAAACCGGGCACCACCAAGGTATTAGGCTTTGGTGACGTGGCCAAGGCCCATGAGGTCATACAAGAATGCATCGAACGTTGGGAGAAAAACAAATAAGCCTTTCGTTTATTCGTTTAACCAACAGCAGGATATCACGCATGGAAATGGTGTACCTTTGGCCTCGTCCAAGTGACAATGGCCGAAAGAGGGATAACCATTTCCGTGCATATACACCTTAACAAAAACCCGAAGCGGTAGGCGCAACCGCGATACCCTTCTTGCCTCGTCTCACTGCCTAGAGCCACCAGAGAGCATTTTCTACGCGCATCGAGTCCTTGCCCACTCCAACCTGGTTCTCTTATTCTCAAAGCACCCCACTTCTCTTTCACCTTGCCAACATGCTCTACCTTGAGCGAATTTTTTTGCAAAAAGGCTCTTTGACCTCCTCTGAGCTCAAAGAGCCTTTCAGAGCCCTTTCAGGTGCATACAAGCTGTTTAGGATGTGGACACAATGGGTACATCGAGGCAGGTATCGGTCCGGATGTCTCACCAGCATTTTGTCGTGCGGCGAGCCTCAGATGCCAGAACGCCTTTTTTTCCATTGCTCCCTGACCCAGGGTCTGACAATCAGGACCAACAAAACCACTGCTGATCCCGTGTACAGTATGCCATGGGCACCCTGGGGGTCTGATTGCACCCACCCAGCGATACTGAGCCCCATGCTGTAATACATTCCATTGATAAGCAGGCCCAGGAAGAGAGAGCAAAGGATGATGGAGACGACATAGACCATGGCTGCCCTCCTGCCAAGCAACTTGGCCACCACGGTGACGGTAGCCACATTGGTCGCCGGTCCTGCCAGCAGAAAAACCATAGCAGCTCCCGGCGAAACTCCTTTCAGGGCAAGGGCTGCTGCTATAGGGGTCGAGGCGGTGGCGCAGACATACAGCGGGGCTGCCAGGGCAACCATGACGAGCATGGAAAATATACCATCACCCAGGTAGTTTCGGATAAAGTCCGGCGAGACAAACACGGTTATTATTGCAGCCAGGATAACACCGAACAAAAGCCAGGGGCCTATATCAGAAAGCAGGTTGCCAAAAGAAAAGTCCATCCCTTTTTTCAGCTTGGCCCACGTCTTTTCCAGCCTTTGTTTCGTTCTGCTCCCTCCATCAGCCTGCTCTTGATCTTCTTGTGGTGCAGCACTGGAAACAGAGGCCATGGGAAGAACAGTCCCCTTCCAGGGAGACGATTTTCCCGCTGACTCCTGCCTCTGCTTGCGATCAAAGACATTGACCAGCAGACCTGTGGTGAGGGCAGTCAAAAAAGCCGACACCGGCCTGGCAATGGTCATAACAGGATCCAGCAAGGCATAGGTGACCGCAATGGAATCAACTCCTGTTTCTGGAGTGGAAATCATAAAGGAGGTGACCGCCCCTTTGCTGGCCTTTTGTTGCCGCAGACCTGCGGCTGCGGGGATAACCCCACAGCTTCACAACGGTATGGGGACACCGAACAACGAGGCTTTGAGAATGCCGGTTTTCTTCCTGCCTCCCAGGTGTTTTTCAATAAAATCACCAGGAATAAATGCCTTTAACAAGCCGGCGATCAGAAAACCGAACAAGATAAACACAGACGATGCCACCATAATATCCCAAAAGGAGAGCAGAGTGTGAACAAATGCGCCACCAATATTTCCCATTATATCACCTTGTCCGGGACGAGCGTACAGGCTCATCCCCCTAACCTCTTAAAAATTTCAATCTTGTTGCGATTTGAGGGCTAGCATATCCCCTGAATATGTTCTAGACCATCACGCAACAATTCACGGACATGATCATCATCCAAAGAATAATAGACATGTTTTCCCTTTTTTCTTGATTTGACGACCCTGGCAGCTCGAAGCACCCTAAGTTGATGTGACACGGCCGGTTGTTTCATCTTCAGTATACTTTCAAGATCACAGACACACAGTTCCTTGAGATAAAGAGCCGAAAGTATCCTCAGCCGACTCACCTCACCAAAAACCTTAAAAAAATCCGCCAACTCCAGGAGATCATTTTCCAGTGGCAGCTGCCTCCTGAGCGTGTCTGTATCCTTGTCTAGGCAGAACTCAAAACCTGTCATCTTTGCCCCTCATTTTTCAAACATATGCTTATATGTTCATATATACTCTCTTCTTCTTTTTTTAGCAACTATAATTGTCCTTGTTTCTTCCCACAGCTTCTCACAGAGCCAGTCAGCTGTCCATGGCACCAATTGTTGGCCTGTATGTAGCAGGGAATTTGGATCGCTAAAGAGAAGACCTCATCCTCCGGGTATGATCTCCCGTGCTTACTCCCTTGCCCTCACCAGCACCGGGGGGCCAAGCGTGCTCCTCGATGATGGCGGTTTTGAAGAGTTCGGGTCCTGTTTTTAAATCACAATCAGATTTTCTTTTTTCCAGAAAACTTGATTGTTCTGCACCAAACCAAGTCGCGTCAACAATCAAAACAACTTCACGATCTGCCGCCAAGGGATGCAGGTACCAAAATTTTAATGCAGATACCTGGGTCTTATGCTAAACTGCAAGATGAAATATTGTATAACCAGGAAACAAACCAACAAATTCTGGTTGCCGCCTATTAGCCAGACAGGTGCTCTAGGGAGGTGAGCAGACAACCAGATCGGGCTGAACAGTTTTTCTTGGAGACTCTCGCAGCCCAGCTCATATTTCAAAACAGGGAGGAAAAGCATGAAAATTAAATCAGCCATTCTACTGACTATAAGTGCAGTTCTTGTGTTGTACGCACAGGCAGTCAGTGCTCATCAATCATGCCCAGAAGTTATCGTTGTCCAGGCAGGAGCAGCATCTACAGGCTGTGATGGGGCGGTTTTGTTGACAAATGTTGACAGCGCCGCTATCAATGGCTGGCCAGCCTACACCAACAGATGGTTCTGTTTTGATAAGAGCAGCGACCGTTCCGATGCCATGCTGGCAGTGGCCCTGGTTGCCATGACCCAGAAAACAGTGGCCCAAGTCTGCCCCTCGATTACCGGGGTGTTTACAGACTGGGCGCAAATAAACCAGATGTGGGTAACCGGGACAAATTATTAACTGCTGCGCAGCGGAAACCTCATGAGCATTTGTTGGTAATCAAATCAACAAAGACAATGGCTAAGGTGGGGGTAAAACCCCAAATAAAGCCCCAAGATGTATACCAAAACTCAGCCCAGGCGGTACCACCTATGAGCGTGGTTGGACAGCAAAAAGAGGCTAATTGCTACCCTTTTAAAAAATGGTAAATCCTAGGCCGCCTGAGCTGATGATAAATCCAGGTTAAAAAGTCACCTCATTCACACTTGTAATCGCCATAATAATCGCACCCATAAGCAGGCCTACCATAGCCCCAATGAGCAGGATCGCGGTGGGCTCAAGAATTTTAAGCAAGAACCTCGTCCTGTTTTTCCAAGCCTGAGTATACAGGGCTGCCAAAGAGCGCAGCATATCAGGCAGGGTTGCAGACTGCTCCCCCACAGCGATGAGGTTATAACCTGTGGCGGTAATGGCACTCATCTCCAGGAGAGATTCTGCCAAGGTTTGTCCATTGCGCACCATTCTGGTGACCTGGGTGAGACGGGTGCGCAGGACAGCAATACGGACCTGTTTTTCGGCAAGTTCAAGAGCCCCAAGCAGGGAGACCTTATTCTCCAGCAAGGTACCGAGCATCCCAGCCCATTGCGCAATCTCTATTTCCCATAACCAATCCCGTAAAAAAGGCATGGCAGCCACGGTGTTGCGCATGGTCTTGCGTATATTCTTATTGAACAAGAGGTACCCAAGCCCAAAGACGACGAGCAGCAGGCTGCTGCCGACCAGCACCATGTTGTCTTCGAGTAAGACACCGGCCTGGAGAACAATCCGTGAAATAGCCGGCAGCTTGGTGGCCCCTTTTTCCAGCAAAAAAGTAAAGCGGGGAATAACAAAGGAAAAAATTAAGCCCACCGCGCCAATACCAGAAAAAATAAGAATAAGGGGATAGGTCAGCGTACTTTTCAGTTCCTGACGAGTTTCAAGGCTGTAGCTCCACTGTGCAAGACCGCTTTGCAGGGCCTGGGCCATATCGCCTGTCAGCTCCCCGGCCTCGGCCAGGGTGTAGAAATAGTCTGGCAGAGAAAGCTTCGACGTTCGCAAGGCTGCGGAAAACGATGCTCCCTTACGCAGCGCAGCGCTCATCTCAGCAAAAGCCTGGCGAACAACGGGATGACCAGATGCCTCAGCCAGAGAACTCATGGTCTCCTTGAGGCCGATCCCGGCTTCCAGGAGGGTACAGAGCTGGTGCACAAAGGTGTGTACCTCCTGATCCGTTGGCTGGGTAGATCGTCGCAGACTAAAAGATCCTGTCTGCATCTCCTGAGGCGCCAAGGCCACCACCGTCAGCCCCTGCTGGTGTAGTTTTCGCAAGGCCAGGCGTTCATTCTCAGCGTTTATGGTGCCCTGCGTCAAGCTGCCGTCCGTATGGAGAGAGCGGTAGGTAAACATCATACCGACGTCACCCTGATGACTTCATCCACACTGGTGATGCCCAGCCAGGCCTTGAGGAGACCGTCAGCCCGCAGGTTTCTGAAATGTTGTTGCCTGGCCCCTTGGCGCAATTTTTCAAGAGGGGCATTATTAACAATGAGATGCTGCATCTCAGGAGTTACCTCGATAAGCTCATAAATAGCCTCACGGCCACGGTATCCCGTCCCCTGACACCGGGGACAACCCACATGGGTGAGCCAGTTACTGGGAGTTTGAGCGTAGGAGTCAGGGAGCATCTCCTGCGCCATCTGCAAAATATCCTGAACAGGTTCCCTGGGCTTGGCACAGTGTACGCAAAGTTTTCGCACCAGCCGCTGGGCCAAAACCGCTCGAATCGGGGTGGCGACCAGAAAAGGTTCCAGCCCCATATCAATCAGACGGGTAAAAGCACTGAGCGAGTCGTTGGTATGCAGGGTTGAAAAAACCAGGTGCCCGGTCAATGACGCCTGCACCGCTATTTCTGCCGTTTCTCTGTCCCGGATCTCACCTATAAGGATAATATCCGGGTCCTGTCTGAGAATGGAACGCAGGGCGTGGGCAAAGGTATAGCCAATTTCGGCATGGGTTTGAATCTGGGTCACCCCGCTGATGTGATATTCCACCGGGTCTTCAACGGTTATGATCTTCTTCAGACCGTCATTCACCTCTTCCAAAACAGAATACAAAGTCGTGGACTTACCGGAGCCTGTGGGACCAGTTACCAGGATAATGCCATGGGGCTCTCTAATTAATTGTTTGAAGAGCGCAAGATAATCCACCGACATCCCCAATGATGTCAGGTTCAACTTCTCCCCCGTCTTGGGAAGCAAGCGCAAAACAATGGACTCTCCGGTAATCCCGGGCGTACTTGAAATACGGACATCGATAACCCCGCCGCTGAGACGAACCTCCAGCCGACCGTCCTGGGGCAGCCTCTTCTCGGCTATATCCATGCCGGATATGAGCTTGATTCTGGAGGCAATGGCGGCATAGCGCTCAATGGGTAAGGTAAAATGACTGGAGAGAATTCCATCCACCCTAAAGCGAATCTCCAGCTGATGCTCTCCAGGTTCCACATGGATATCTGAGGCTCTTTGTTCAAAAGCCTGGGCAATAAGATTATTAACAAAATCTATCACCGGCGCTTCTTCGGCCATCTCCCGCAACTGGTCAATGGTTTCCTCCGAGGAAGTCGTCTGGGTAGTCGTTCGCTGGAGGTAATGATGAATACGCTCCAGGTCGTAGGTGCGGATAAGGAAGAAGGTTATGGCAGTATGAGGAAATTTTTTCTGAACAAATTCCCGGAGAAAGGGGTTGAAAGGATCTAGGACTGCGCAGGCGATTCCATCTGTTTCCTCCCAAATAATTGCACCCTGGTCCAGCCACCAATCAAGTTCGGTTCCGCTTTGACGCAAGGCTTGGGCAGCGGCGTGCCAGATTTGTTCCAGTCGTCCAGCCTCGACAACAGGCATGTTGAAAAACTCTGCCAAGGCATGCAAAAGGCTGTCTTCGGACAAGGCTCCCAAACGAAGCAGCACAGAGGCTGGGCGTCCCCCGGTCTCTGTTAGGGAGGCTGCCTTTTGAGCATCCTCCTGCTGAATGAGCCCTTTTACAAGCAGATAGTCCAGCAGAGACGATATTGTGGTGGCAGAAGTGCTCATGGAATGATCACAAAAGTACAGGGTGGTGGCTACAAATCGGCCCCTCCCACAGTGCAGCCAAAGAAAGGCATAAGAAGGTGCAAAGAATTGCCAATCTGAGGCGGCCAAAAAAGAAAGGTCAGGAGCCCATCCATAGAGGAAATCACAAACTTACTCGTATCACTTTTTTCACGCCCATGCCTAACAAAAAACAAGCTACAATCAGGCCACTTGAGGTACTGGTCTTTGATAAGTGCAGGTTTATAGATCGCGCCATTTCCCGATCACTTCAGAGGAGGTATTGCCAGGCTATGGGTAAAAAGTCTTATCATAACAGTTTTTTGCATCTTTACCAACCTCCAATCAAATTAAATCGGCCAGTTACCCGACCCTCCAGCCCCCTGCCTGCTGCTTTCTCGCACAGGGAGCCTCTGTATTATCTGCTATCTGGCTGAGATGATTCTCTAGATCAGATCCACAAGCCTTCCCATTCGCATCATCAACTCCAGGAGCTGAGCTGGGATTGAGCTGGGATTGAACTAGCCATGGCACCAGTATGGAATAATCTTGTTGAGCAAACTCTACAAAATACTGAATTGGTATCCTGGTTCTTTTTTCCCCTCTTCTATTCTTCCCCAGTAAGATTTTTATGTGTTTCCTTTGCAGGCTGCATGATACCGTCATTTCCTTCCCTATGTGATCGGCCCTACTGTCTCAGAGTACTAGAAAAGTTCCAGATACTACTTTCATTGCATGCCACGCTCTTTAACCCTGGCAGCTTCTTGGAAATCTCGCCTTTACGATTACTCTGTTTTTGGATTCGTTACCTTAACAAGGTCGCCCACTGCTCGATACCCTTCAGGAGGCTGAACTTCTTTTGGCAGGTGGGTTTCCCCTGCGGCCTTCAATGTTCCCTGGGTGCGCTTCCCAACTCTTGTTGGCTATTCTCATAGCTTTTCAAGTCGCGCCACACTCGGTACGGGCTGCTGGCTAGGCTTTGCCAGACAGGGACTTCCTGTTTTCAGACAGGATACTTTTGAAAAAAGCACCAGGCTTCGCCTGGCGCACTTTTGCAGAACTCACCGGCCGCTGCAATGAGTCCGGTGAAACGAATTTTGGAAAATAATTTTGGAGGTTACAGCAATATATTTTCGTTCTTATTTGGGAATTCAACCTTTGTTCGTAGCTTGCCTTCCAAAGCTTCAACCTAAGGTTGCAGCAGGAACTGTAATATGTGGTCTTTGCTCTCACTCGGACAGGCCAGATTGAAATACTCCCCTAGCTTGAGCCATTTCTTTCTTTGTTTTTTGTTGGGCTCAACGAATGTGTTGCAAGTGAATTGTTGCAATTTTTTCTTTAGCTTTGAGTTGAATATTTGTCTGCTTAGAAGAGAAATAATTGACTTGGAATAATTTTTTTGTTTTTTTATTGCACTTTCTGGTTTTCTAAGAGAGATTATTTATGTGTTTTTCAAAAAGGTATTGAGCTTCATTAATTGTTTTCGATAATATGTTTCTTAATTTTATTTATCTTAACCACACCGGATAACGCGCTTTGCGTTCTAAATTATACGCAAACAGACTGCGTTAGACATGCCCCTCATACCTTGTTCTCCATTCTTTTTAGTTACTGATGTTTATACCTTTGATATGATCTGGCTATGAACGTCCAAGCAATGGTTTCATGTTTACCCCAGCTTTGAGGTCGGTCGTAATTTCCATTGTATGTTTTTGAGGCAACTCGTTAAACCATTTGTGGTATTCTTCGCTGATGAGTATGTCCCATTTCATGCCTACAAATATACCGTTTGTGTAATATTCGTAGGCCAAGAAAATATGTAACCTTTGTATCATGTTGTTTCTTCGCTTAATAATAGAACTAAAATGAGACGGGTTAGGTTCTTCGGTTGCTTGGTCCAACAAGTCATTGCCACAATCTGTCTTAGACATGCCCAAGATTTTTGTCAAGAATATTCCCTTAACAAAGCCACAGAGCCTCAGCTCCAATCTGATTTTGTACCCAGGGCTTTTTTTCCCTTTTGTTTCAGTCGCTGCTAGTTGCGTACATCTTGAGGCGGTAAGGGGGAAAAGACGATTGAAACGATTCAATGAAGAAAACTAGAGTAGGATAAAGAAAAAAAGTCTGATTTTTCAAGAGGCAGGCCAATGCGTCGACGCTGCAAGGTAGAGGGTGTGTCCTGGTTGGAGGGAAATACTGCCTTTTGACCTTTTTTTCTTTTATATACTTTCCTCGGGCAGGTTGACCAGCAGGTTTGAGATTAAAACGGCAAAATTGGGTATGATATAAGCGGAGGCATACAGGAGTGGAAAAGAACATGCCTTACCCTCCGCGCAGGGCCGTGGAGTTCGCCAAACGAACAAAGCGGGATTCTGCGCTATACAGAATCCCGCTTTCAAAAACACTGACTGCCAGGAATTACCCTGGCAGTAATGCAAGGTTATTGCAACTGATTCAAGCTTGTTCCATCAGTGCTGGCCACAACCGATTGGATGATTACGCCCGCTCCAAATGGATCTGTTACTTCACCGTCTACTACTATCCGCAGTTTTTCGCTTTCTCCGGCAACCATAAAGGTTGCATCAGCAGCCTGGGCTGCAGCATAGAGGTCATCAACCAAAATGAGGTTTGTAGATGCCTGGGCAGGCAACTTACCATCAGCATCCATTCCATCTACTGTGGTAACGGTCTTCAGGTCAAAGGATACCGACTTACCAGCATCGTTAATCAGGGTTACATGGACAGCCCCAGCCATATTGGTCAGGTTGGTTACACGCACGTAGTTGGCAAAATAGCCATTTGGAGACAACAACATGGTGAGATAGCTCGATGAACCATTCGTCTTCAGCCTGGAAAGCTCACCCAGGTTGCTATCGCTCACTTGATAACCTGGCATAACGTCATATTTCATCATGGCCGTATAGGTCCCGGCAGGAATCACAGTTGTTCCATCAGCCTCGACGCAAACATAGGAGGGGGTTCCCCCCACCACTTTAACAAGAGGGGCGGTAGCCTTCATCTGTCCGTTATCATCAGCAACCTTAAATTCTTCAAAGTCTCTCGTTGAGCAGTTCGTAAGGTTACTGAGGAATACGCCGGGCTTGGTATCTGAAGTTTTCTTTAAATAAGAAAAATCACCGGTCACCTCCACCACCGATCCAGGCGACGCAGTGTTGATTATATCGCCGACCGTAAGTGCAGTGCCTGTTTTACCGCAAACATTGGTTGCATTCGTTAGATCCAAAGCGCCCAAATCGTTCATTGTTGCATTGTTCGTCGGAGCTTCCTTGACGAATTTTTTCTTTGCTTCCGCAACATCAATTCTCTGAGGATACCCTGTAACTAAACCAGGTACAAGCGCAGGCGCAAAGCTCAACAACTTGCCCTTTTGGGTTGCGAGGGCGCCCGTGCCGCTTACAGCGCTGCCTGCGGTCTCATAAAGGCTGTAGGTAATTTCAACAGCTGATTGAGATGTTACCGCGACGTCAAAGGCATCAAACGAGACAGCACCATTTACCGCAATGCTACCACCAGCAGCGGTGGTCACAGAATAGACGACATAGGGCTGACCATCACCGCCTGCCGCTTGAGCCACAGTGACGTTAGTACCAGTCACATTGAGAGTGGCACTGCCGATATCTGCAAACTTAGCCCCGTTGGAGAGCTCGTACCTGATATACTTTATCTGACTAGCCCCCTGAACGAACCCATATTGGCCGTCTGTTTTAAAATCGGCATTTGTACCATCACTTAGCTGGGTCCCTGCTGACGAAACTGCAATCTCAGAAGCAAAGGTTGAGCTGGTAATTGTAAGATCCGCTGCCTGCACATTCACCGCCATGCCTAGAGCAGCAGTGCCGACGAGCAGGGACAAAACATTTTTTTTCATACTTTTCTTCATTGGTTGTCTCCTCAAAAATTTCACTTCTTTTCTGTACGCTACAAGACACCTTGCATTTATTCCCGTCCAGATGGTCGAGAACAATGAAATACTATGGCGAACTGCCTCTGCTCGCTCTGGCAAGGCCCACTGGCATTGCGAAGTCGATCAAGAGCACTGCCGAATGTTGAACGTAATGTAGCACAGCTGCACAACAAAAGGCAAGGTAAAAATACACAGGCAGGCTACATAAGTTCAGCAAACCTGATTTTTTTACCTAACCAATTAAAATTACATATTAAAACAATAAAAAAGAGCAGTTTCAGGGCCAGTTTCAGGGCCAACAGACGCACCTGGTGCCCTTTGTCTTCTCATTTTTCTGTCCAGCGCAAGGAAAAAGAACCCAAAAGCCCACTGTCTGCCAGAAAAAATCCTCCGTCCTTGGTTGGGAGCCCGAAAGTGAGAAGCTGCCTGCTTTTGTCACTTCTTACCCGTATTCGAGGGGGGAAGATTTAGGTAAAATAACACTAACAAGTCAAAAGTCAAGTAAACAGGCATTGGGAGCAAGGCGCGGCTGCGCGGCCGATGCCTGTAGGCTCCTGAAAGCAGCCCGATTTACCTCTGGTCAAAACCTGGTCTCCCAAGGCTCGGCCTGAGCGCCGCTGCTCTGGTCATCGTTCATGCCCAAGTGCTCCTGAAAGGCCTGGGTAACCGCCTCGGCCTCCTCACTGTTGTTGACAATATAGGGGATAATCAACATAATGAGTTCCGTTTTGGTGACATTTTCTCCATCCACCCGAAAGAAAGAACCAATCAGGGGCAGGTCTTTCAAGAACGGTACCCCGGAACTCTTGGCTGTGGTGGTGGTTGATATCATGCCGCCAAGCATAACAGACCCGCCGTCTTTCAAGCCAAGGCTTGTTTCGATTCTTCTCGTGTAAATACTGGGGCTGGAAAGATCGCTGGTGGTATTCACCTGCGACTCGGACACTTCCTGGGTAATCTCAAGATCAATCTGGTTACCGGAATGAATGACCGGTTTAACCGAGAGCAGCACCCCAGTCTTACGGTATTGGATCTCCTGCACCAGGGAGCTGGTTCCCCCGGTGGCTATATCTGGCGCCGTACTCTGACTGGTGATAACCGGGACTTCACTACCGACATCAATAGTGGCCTCGCTGCCACTTTTCACCATGATTCGAGGGGTGGACAACACACTTATTCTATCCTCGTAGGCAAAGGCATTCAGAGCGGCCACGGTCTGCCCTGCATGATCCAGGATATATTGCATCCCGGAAGCCCCCATTCCCAAGCCGCCCAGGGTGCGAAGCGAGCTGGTATAATCATCATCGCCGGTATCTGGCATCCGAAGATCCTCTACAAGCCACTCAACGCCCATTTCAGCCTGATCATTGAGGGTGATCTCCGCCACAAGCACCTGAATAAGGACCATACGGGGAGGGCGGTCCATCTGCCGGATGACAGGTAAGAGTTCTTCCCATGACTGGGATGACCCTTGGTAAATCAAAGCGTTGCGCATCTCGTCAACCACCAGGTTGCGACCGTTGGCTGGCGCGGCAGCAGGGGCTTCTGCTTTCTCGCCAGCAGGCTGGGCTTTTCCAGCGATGCTCCCTGAAGAAAGGATGGTCCGTAACACCTTCGCCAACTCCTCTGCCCGGGTGTTGACGACCTGATAATAAAAAAACGACTGGTCGCTTTTTGTCTGTACCGGCCTGTCCAGGGAAAGAGCCCAGTCTTCCACATGCTGCAGGATGGCATCTGTGGCGGCAAAAACCAGGATCATGTTGAGGCTGTTCACCGGCAGGACAATAATACTGCCAATGGGGGGCCTGAGACTGGCCTCATACCCTTCCGAATTCAGCACATCAACCAGGGCCTTGGCCAGCTCTTGCGCGTCAACAAACAGTGGTTGTATTTTGAGGGCCAAGTGACCCCGCATGGAAGGCTGGTCCAAGATTCGGATGGATGCCAGAGCCTGGTCAACAATTCTGGCCGGTCCCCTGAGAAAGAGGGCGTTACGGGTGGGGTCCTCGTCAACGTTCAAGTCCTGCCCTGCAAAGGCCTTTCTCACCCAGCCGGCCACGTTGGCATTTCGCACTGCATGCAGGGGCACCAACTGAAAGATGGGCCTGTTGGCCACAGGCACATCGGGCAGAGTTCGCCCGCTGACCAGCAAGGGCGGTTCCCCCACCTTCTCCTTCCTGGCGATGACAAACCGGAGCAGCCTGCCGGCACGGACCATTCCCACGCCATACTCCTGCAGAACCTGAGCGGCTATCTCGCCCAACAGTTTCGGAGCTATGGGCTCTTCTATATGCAGGGTAACCAGATCTTGCTTTGTCCGAAGCTGGGAATCAATCTCGAAATTCCGCTGCAAGATATCGCCATACACCTCCTTGATAAAGGCCGGAAGGGGTATACCGTCAAAAGAGACCTGGACAGGAGGAAGTGTTTCTCCTGGCTCCTCCGCCCCCGGGACTGGCGGGATATAGGCCTCCTGCAGGGGGACATGGGGGACGTCCTTTATACGTTCAGACCGGGCGCCTTCAGTCGCCTCCCCTTCCTGCACCAACTGTAAGGGCTTAACTTTGACGGGTTGTGCGCGCTCCCTCTGGGCAATCCCATACTTTCGCTGGTCAAGATACTGGTTCATACTTTCCTCTTCAAGCTGAGTCATTTTATTGACACAACCTGTCAAAGAAAGAACAATCCAGACCGCAAGGCAGCATGTATACCAGCGGCGGAAGGGTAGAGTGCATTTCATTGACATTCCTCAAACATAACGGCTAGCCTGAATTTCTCATCAGCTCAAGTGGCGCCAGGTTCAGCAGTTTTTGGTACCGCAGTATACTTGGGTACATGGATTACCAAAAGACGGCCGAAGATGACACCGCCTAAGCTGACCTGGGATGAACAGTTTGTAGATATGTACGTACGTCTGCTCAACGGATATCACATCCATCTGTTTTCGTTTTCTTGGCTCGCACCTGAGCCCCTAGGTTCCTGAGCAAGCCGGGCTAGTCCCCGGCAGGCCAATACAGACGCACCGACCGCCGGCCTTCTGCCGCCGTGATCTCGACCTGATCATCCAGGATTTCCTCAATAACCCAACCGTCAGACAAACGGTCTCCCCGCTCATGACGGCGTATCACCCCTTTTGTTTGAATAAGGGCTGTTTTCCGATCCCCAAAGGTGGTTATCCCAACCAGAGACCATGGGGCAGCCGCCACGACCTGCTCCTCTTTGACCTTGCCGGCCCTTTTTTTGCCCCACAGCTCCTCCTTGAGCAGAATCTTGTAGGCGGTGCGATTCGGTTCGCTCATATCCTTCACAATTGGAAAATCGTCTTGTTCAACCACTGCTACCGCCTCTGGCTCCAGTATTTCGGGAACCGGAGCAAGCAGCAAGGCGGCGAGGATCACACCAGCGACCAGGCCTAAAACCACAAGCGCTTTTTTTGCTCCCCAGGAGGGGCCTGCTCCAGATGACTCAGGTCTCATTGGATCGAAAATAAATGGAGAGGGTCATGGTGAAACTCGTTTGTGCCCTGGCTGTAATTTTGAGCGTCTCAATGCCAACACATGTCGCATTGTTTTCAATTTTCAACAACAGATCTGGAATCTTGTACGCCTCTATCGCCCCAATTATCCGGGCGCGGACAAGCCATACCCCCTTATAGCCCCGAACATCCAAGGCTTTTTCCACTTCCGTCCTGACCTGTTGTATGGCCAAGTCAGCCAATATTTTATCAAGCCATACCTGTACTTTGGCCTGGGCTAGACCTCGGGTTTCAGCGACCCAGAGTTTATCCACCAGCTCTTCGTACACGCCTTTTAAGGCTGTCACCTGGGCAGGCCAGCTTTTTTTGCTCCCCACCTTTTTGAGATGGGTATATCGTTCCTGCTCGCTATAAAAGGCAGCTCTGGCGGCATCCCGCCTATGGCGCAGCTCTGTCACCAGAGAAACAGCGATAATCAGCGCGATCAACCAAACCCCGATGCGCAACCTGCTGTTTTGGACATACTCGGAGTGGGCGGACGCCAGGAAGGATTGACTTGTTTTCAGCATTGCTTTGGGATACGACCATTTCTTTGAACAACGATAAAACCCCTACAAATTCCATACCAGACCCCGGAAGGAGACATACCGGGAAGCTCACCTCGGCTGCAGGATCATTTTCAGGCGTAACTGCTCCGACCGCCTGTCCTTTTCAGAGGTCACATCCTTGACCATGGGCAGTTGTCGAAAAAGGTTGACAGCGGTAATCGGATCCAACAAATCTCCTGCCATGCTGATCGTCAAGGTTTCGGTTTGATAATCCCATTCAGCCAGCCTCGCCCCCTGCTTTTGCATCCCCTCGGCAACGACAGCCATGAGTTGCAGCTGCGATACCGGGCTCAGAAGTCGGTTCAGATCCTCTGTCCGCTCAGCGAGGTAGAGCGCTTCTGTGCGCGCCTGGAGAAGCGGCTCTATCTTTTCGCTGTACGCCTCAATTTTTTGAGAGAGCGTTGCTGTTGCAGCCTGCCAATGCCGGGTTGCACTGCCGGTATAGAAGGCCATGAAAAGAACACCCAGCCCGAACAGGGCAAAGGCCGCGCTCTCCAGTCGCAAGGAGGCCGCAGGATCTTTACTGATATTTTTAGCCCAGGGACGCTCCAGATAAACCGGCTGCGCAAGCACCGGAGGCTCCTGAACCGGCTCCCGGTCCAAAGAGAGGAGAAACTGATTCCACTCGGACTCTTTTGGGGCCTCAGGCCACCAGCGGGATCCTGCTAAGGTCCCCTCTGACCATACCTGGCCTTCTATGCCCTGGACGCACGGCACCAGCAGCGAGGCATGCTCCCGCTTCTCAAAAAGCAGTGTTTCCGGGATAATGGGTACCCTGGAAAGATTACTGGCAGACGTTGCCTGACGGCGGAGGACATCGTCCCAGATCCAGACCAGTGCGTGCCCCTCGTGGAGGACTATGTAGCGGCCAGTCTGATCAAAAGGCGACCATTGGACAATTTTGAGATCAAGGAAATTCTTGATCTCCGTCCGAGGAACATCAGCCACCGAAAAACGATTGAAGAAGCAGAGATCCCGTCCCATGACCCACTGCCTCTTCCAGGCAGCACCAGATGATTGCCTGTGCACCCCTTTTTCAGTCTGCACCCACCGTTGAGGTGAAGTAAGAAATTCCTGTATCTGCGGCATCCTCTCTTCCTTTTTTTGCTTGCACCGGAACATCGAACTCGTCGCTTATCAACCAGGGCCCTGTATTGGCTGACGCAGGGTTGAGTTCAAGTCGGATTTCACGCATATATCTACCGCCGTCACTCCATATCTGTATTCTTTGCCAGGGTGATGGCAGCCACTTGACACTCAACACCTCCACCTGAAAGGCCACTCCGCCTGCCAGGGCAACTGCTCGTATATTCCGGAACGGGCTGATACTGCGGGCTGCAATTATTTTCTTTGCAACCGACTCCGTGACCCCGGGGAATGTCTGCAATACCTGTTGGGGGGCAGTATTCAGGTTCGGCACGCCCCCGGAGGCCACGGTTACCATGCGGGGGAATGCGCCGTTCTCCCATAATTGCGGGTACATCTGCCAATCCATAACACGCCTGGCCTCCCAAACGCTGAGGAGCAGCCTGTTGGCCGGAGGAGGCAGCCCTTTTTTTTTGTAATCAGGGGCTTCCGCCCCGTTTAAACGGATCAGATCATCGGAATCCGTATAATCCAACAGTTTGTCGACCAGCGGTCCCCGATCTTGCTGGGGTACACCGAACAAGCCAAGGCAATTCCTCAGGTTGACAGGAGAAACCCCATTGAGATTGAGCAATCCGCCTTCATCCTGGATCGCAAATACGGCCTTGCCCACCCCCTTGTAGGCATGATTATCCAGCAACAGTTCTGAACGTAGGGTGCCTGCCTCAGCATCCCGGAAAACGGTCCTCCCCTGTACATGGGCATCATTTTCCGGCACAGTCAAGCCGCCGAATGTCATCCGCTGGGTTGCCAGCAGATAGAGCAGCACGGCCCTGGTGTTTTCAATGGCCAACAGCTGCTCTCGCTCCTGGGTCTGGATCCAGGCATCTTCCAAGGCATTATGAACCCAGAGTGTAAAAAAACCCGCGACAATGCCCAGGATAGCTAAAACCCACAGGGTCGATGCAAGAACAAAGCCTTTTTGAGAACAAACAACCTGCCCGCTCCTTTTCATCGCACCGCTTGCCCTGGTAGCATTTTTGCATCCAGTCGTCCGGCAATAGCACAGACTATGGACAAGGGCTCGGGCCTGGTGTGTATGGTATAGACAATCGCAGGGGGCAGCTGCGTCACCCGCCTGTTCTTCGGCGGCCACTCGGCATACCGGATTCCATCTTGGTCCAGATAGCTGATCTGCGCCTGGTCCGCCTGCCAGCGGCCTATTGTCCAGTCCAGGTCCTGGTTCTCGCTATAGTGCAGGGTTGTGGTGTCCTTGTCTTGGGCCAGGCGGATGCGGACCAGGGTCGGCGTCCCGGTGGACCCGTTGAGCGGGAAAAACGTCAGCCCCTCAAAACTGCTCGCATCTCCAGAAAAAACGCCCCGCTCCGTTCCGTACCCGGGAGTGAGGGCGGCGGTGACACTTCGTATCCAATACATTTTCAGGCTTGTACGCCCCAGGTTTTCAATGGCCTGCAGGTAACGCATCCTCATCTGCAGGACCTGGGACAACCCCTGCATGAGAATGGTACTGATGAGACTGGCCAGCACCAGAACAACCAGGACCTCCAGCAGGGTAAATCCCTTGTCAGCGTACCCCTGGGGAGGAGTCATTTTGGGTTGCGCCCCTTTGATGATGGTTTCCTAAATTCGTTGGTCGGCACCAGCTCGTTTTTCACCTCAAACCCGGCTGCCAGCACGGTAAATGCCGTCAACTGACGAGTATCTCTGGTCACCTCCACCTCCACCTGATACAGACCTGCTGCATACAGGCTTCCCCCCCCCAGCCGCCCGGCACCACTGGTCAAGGGGACAACAGCCTGGGCTGACCAGCGAATATGCAGGCCGTCCAGCTCAACATCTCCCTTGGGCCGGGCCGTCATGTTGATATTTTTCAGATAGGCGACAGCGTTTAAAAAAGCCTGATTTTCCTGAGAATGCGCTTCCAGTCTGCTCACAGTCTCCAGGGTGGAGTTGAGCAAGTTGAACAAGGCAAGCCCCATGGTGGATAGTAATAACAAAGCGACAATGGCCTCGAGCAGGGAAAACCCCTGGTTGTCAACGGGCGGCCATGCCATTTTTCTGGAGCCTGCCATCGGGCGCATGTATCTGATACTCCACGGCATAGGCCTGGCTTGTTATGGTTATTCGTCCTCCGGAACAAACGCCTTTTGCATTATAGTGGATGGGTTGTTCTGTCTGCAGGGCGATGCCGGACAAAAGTGCCATCATCATCAGGATCAGTAACACCTCCAGCAGGGTATATCCGCTGCCTGCGCTCTTATCTTGGCAGGTAACCAATGTCCGCATTTTCGCCTGAACCGCCTGTTTTTGCATCCGCGCCAAACGAATACAGGGCAAAGGGTTGGTTATCAGCACCTGGAACACTGTATTGATACGCCTTGCCCCAGGGGTCCAGGGGCAGATCATCATCCAGATACGGGCCCTTCCATAAGGTTTTCAGTCGTTCATCCTTGGGAGGTCTTACCAGCAATTCCAGCCCCTCCTCATCATTGGGTATCCGGCCTATATCCAGGCGCATGGTCTGTACGGCGTTTTTCAGCATTTTCACCTGAATCCCGGCTGTTTTGATTTTTGATTCATCAACGCGGCTGAAAAGACGCGGGCCAACCAGCCCTGCCATAAGTCCGATAATAACCAAGACCACCAGCACTTCCAGCAAAGTGAAGCCAGCAGCTCCACGGCCCAGCTTCCTGGAAGAACTCGTCACACCTGCCTTTTGATAACAACGCATGGCAATACCACCTATTGTTTTATTCTGTTTTCGAAAGGTAGAATGTTTCCCTCCACCTCCCCTTATAGTCAGTCATGTATTCTGCATGTTCAGGGTATGCATCGAAATGTTCCGGCCAGTCATACATGGTAACGCAATAGCCAAAATGTTCGGCTAAATAGAGCGTCGCCGCGCGCGATGGCCGGGCAACCAAGGTGTACCCGTCACGGGTCATGGCATCCTGACAGGCCATCTGCTGGTCACCGACCTCATCCTTCAACAACTGTACCACAAATGGGTTCTTATATATCATCCTCGGGTGATTATTGGGGACAACCGGTATTTCGTCTTCGAGCGGGGTCACCTCTGTATCGATGATGACCAGGCGCGCTCCGGTCCGATCGATCATCGCCAGCAACTCTGGATGACGAGTGGTATGATAAAAAAAACCCAAACAGAGAACCACATCAAATTGCTGATTTGTTATGGCAGTAAAGACATCGCCGCAGATAAAATCATACTGTTTTTTCTCCATCCCATAGTGGGCAAAGCTCTGGTGCGCGTTCTCTATAAGCTCCTGCCGTGGCTCTACGCCGGTAACGTGTCGGGCCCCGGCTTGCAGGGCGGCAAAACTCCATCGACCATCATGACTGGCAATGTCAAGTACCCGGCTGCCTGCAATACGGTCTGCATTTTTTTCAATAATCGCACGATATCGGCCGTTCAACCTGTGGGGGAACGGGCTCGTTTCGCTGGTGACATAAAAGCGTTGATACTGATCAAAAAAATTCATTGATGCATCCTTCCAACACGTTCAAGGTCTGGGGCAAGCAGCCCCGGGGGATATACACACTACGATGATACCTCCCGGGTATCCCTGCTCTCAGTGTTCCAGGATCGGTGCGCCAAGGCGCGTTTCGACCCCATGATTCTCCAGGCTCTGCGCAGTCCACATTCGCTGGGACATGCTTTTGGCTCCCTAAAAGCCCCTGGTACACGCTGCTCACAGCACCCACCGCATCCGCTGCCTTCTGCGCTGATGAACAATGGTTCCCCCCATCGCTCCGCCTCAATCCCGTTGCAAAACACCCCTTTTTCGAGTAGTGTTCGCCCGAACATACTCTTTTGGGAGTCTTTTTTGATTGACCCGTTTCCTGCGGTATGCGCACCCTGCGTGCAGGAACGTATCAGCTACCCCCTCTCAGGGGCCAGGGAGCATAACCGTACGAGTCTCAATGGACGCCACCACTCACGTATCCTACTATCCCAACTTCGACTGGTTGCGGCTGATGCTGGCAACAGAAGTTGTCGCCATCCACTCCAATGCAGCGCCTTCGGTCTTCATCAACCCTGTACCGGGTTTTCTTGCCATCAGTGGATTTGTTGTCCTTGGCAGCATCGAGCGAAGAACACCAGGCGCCTTTTTTCTCAGTCGGGCTCTGCGGATTCTCCCCCTTCTCTTTGCATCCTTCCTTGCCGTGGGCATCCTCTACAGCCCAGCTGAGATGCTCTACAATATCCGCTTCTGGATATGGCCCAAAGGCGCCCCGCCGCCCAACCCCGTTGTCTGGACCTTACTGTATGAAGAGGTTTTTTATGCCTTGCTGGTCATCTTGTTCGTATCCGGGCTCTACAAGAAAAAAATACTCCCCGTCCTTCTCTGCAGCATCGTCATAACACTGACGCTCAGCCGGAACTTTTTCCTCCTCCAGAAAACCTGGTACACCCTGGGCTCAGCCTTTTTTACTGGCAATGTCATCTATCTTTTTCGTGGACTCATCTCCAAATATATCAACAGCATCCTTGCTACAGCCTTGTTTGTTCTCGCCGTTGCCGCCGTGTACAGTAATCCATACACAGATATTACACCAAACTCCGAAGCCTACGTTGACCTCCTCTCCTATGCAGCCATGCTGATCTTTGCCATCTCAGGACCACAGTTGCCCAAGGTCCACCTGGATATCAGCTACTCAATATATCTCATCCACTGCTTGGTCTTGGCCCAGCTGGTGTACTTTATCAAACCCGGAACGCGGCTGTTCGTTTTCACCCTCCTTTCCACCATATCCATTTCCTTTGCTTCCTGGTACTTGATCGAAAGACCCATGATAGGGCTGAAGACCAAAATACTGCAGATCAGAACGGCACCCAGTAAAAAAAGGCGGGCAATGCCAACCGGTATGCCCAAAGCTGAACCGCCACAGGCATTGCGTCTGCTGTTGTACAACAGCTGGTTGTCCAGGAAGAAAAAATAAACCTGACCCGGATTTCTCATCATCCGGGTTAAGCCCTCTCTCAATCAAACTTTTGCACCTTTTTCTGCAGCTCCTGTATCCTCTTTTGGCAAACAATATAATGAGGATCCTGGAGGACGGCATTGACTTCCTGCTCACTGGAGAGCGCTAAGGTATGCTTTCGGTCCACCCCCCTCATATAATCGCCAATATAGACATTCTGGCTGAGCCCTTCCCAGTCTGCATTGTCCCTGGTCACTATCTGCAAGAGCAAATAGTAATCCTCCATATATTTCTGATCATCATGATAGGTGACATCCTCCAGATTCACCCGTTCCAGGTCAATCATATAGGAATGCAATGGTGCGTGATTGTCATTGAGAAAATCATCATAACAGTGACCAAACTGATACGCCTTGTGCCTTTGCAGAAACTGCCCCGTTTTGGATAGAAAATCGGTCTGGTACACACGCCCGAAGGCCACGGCTTTGCCAGTTTTTCGCAATCTTTGCGACAACCAGTCATAGGCATGGGGCAGCAGGAGATCATCATAATCCAGAAATGCGGCATACCGGGTGGACACCTCCTGCAAACACTCATTGAGCATTTTCGAGCGGAGATCCCCAGCTCCCCCAGCAGATGCATAATATTTGACACGTGGTCTGGTTCCCGGATACCAGCTGCCCTGTTCCAGCACCTCGCGCAAGGCCGTTTTCTGGGCTGCACTCAAATCCTGGGCAGCGATCATAGGCAGCACTTGACAATTCTGCATGGCCTGCAGACTGCGTAAGGCTCGTTTCAGTTCATCCATTCTGGAAGATCTATGAAATCGAATGATGGTGGTGATCTGGACGACCTCCTCCGGGGACACCGTGCCGGGGGCGGTGACAAAGGCACAGGCATCTACGCAAACAACCGTATTTTTAATCCCCTGGGGCCCGACAGATGCGGAAAATATGGTCAAGGGGGCATCATACAAATACCCCTTATCAACCGTCATGATACCGCTCACCGCCGGAAAAACGATATCGTCCCCATACCTGTTGGCCACCACGGCGACTTCCTCCGGCTCTCCGGCCTTGGTCTCAATCAGTTTCTTGAGGATATCCGAATCAAAAAAAGCAACCCGGCGCACCATGACAATATATTCCGGAACGCCCTTTTCATAGCGATTCTCCGGCAACAGCCTCGCCTGCATCTCGTCATGCAGTAGGTGAAAACGACAGGATGTATAAGAACAGGCGCGGATAAAAGTGTCGATAAACCGCTCCTTGAGAACCGGATCTTCCTGCAGCTGCGCAAGCACCGTGTCTGAGAAATGCACCTGAATCCGTACAGATTCAGGCCATTCTGCCGCCTTGACTGGCCCTGTTTTTGAGTAAGGGAAGCCGGAAAGGGCTCGGCCTACAGCATTTAAATAGGCATAGCCAAACAAGGTGTCCGGTTCCAGATGCGCCCCTTCCGCCCATTCATTCCAGGCATTAATCAAGACAAACCGCCTATCTTCAGGCAGGTATTTCCGGCTGTATGCCATACTGCTTTCCAGCCAGGACTGAAATTTTTCTGGCGTACTGGCGTGGAGCAAAATCGCCTGATCCCCATAGCGTGGCGTATTATCGAAGGTCGTCACCAGGGATCTGAAATACTCAAACCGCTTGGGCTTTGTTTGCTCCATGTACCAATCGGCAACCTCGTCATAGGACAAGACGCTGCCTTGCAGCCTGGTGTAGGCATGCAGTCTGGATTTTTTTTCCTTGACAGCCCCACCTGTCCAATCATGGAGGACCCGTTCAACGCCTGCATCCATGCCAAAATCCACAGGGCTGCAAGCCCCCCTGGTCAGAACGGCCACAACATACGGTTCCTGAACACCGTTTTCCCGGCATTCTTCTTTCCAAATGGTGAGATACTCTCCCGGATCAGGAATCGATGCGGGCCGGTAGATAAACAACATCGGCCTGCCGTCCACAGTCACATAGCGACTGTCTTTAAAAAAAGGTATCAGGTAACGAATAAAGGCCCGGGCATCCTCTGCACTGTATTCCTGACCAAGTAGAATTTCGTCTTCATTGCCATCCCAGGCCTTGGTCCAATTCTCATTGGCCCAGCAAAAACAAAACGGCATGGCAATGTCCGGGTGATCCAACAACATTCTGGCCGGTGCTTCTAAAATCATTTTCCCGGAAAACCAGTAATGATAAAAAACCTGGCCATACACCCCGGCTGTACGCATAAGCTCAGCCTGCTGCTTGAGCACTGCAGGGGAGTCCAGCAGGTAGTACCCGATGTCAGCGTGCGGGGTATGCTGCTGATAGTGCCCTTTAAACAATGGGTTGGCGCTGCGAACTTTTGTCCATTCCGTAAACCCCTTGCCATGCCAGGCATCATTTTCTGGAATAGGATGAAACTGGGGGAGATAATAGGACAATACTTTTATCTCGCTCTTGCCCGCAGTTGCCGAATAATCCCCCCTCTCTTCATAGAATCGGCAGTATTGCGTGGAGTGATCCAGCTCCAGGCGAACGATCTTCCCTGGGAAGGGCACGGTGGAGACCAGCAGCAGACGCTTCAGCACCCTTTCAAGAACGCCGCTGTCAAAATCCTGGTACGCAAGAGGTGCCCTAAGCATGGGCTCCAGGCACTGGGTGCGGGCCCAGAAAAGGGTGTCTGAGGGGAAATCAATGTGATCATACTCCTGCATCGAGGGCCAGCCGTACTGCGCTGTGATTGTTTGGGCAGCCGCATAATCTGCCCCCCAGCCAGTAGCGTTTTTTTCAAAATAATTATCACTCTTTGGAAAGATAATTTTGGTGTCTGCAAGCAGCATAGCAAAAAGATATGCCACCCTTTTGGTAGAGTTGGTCGCAAGCCCAAAAAAATCACCCAGCAAGGCACGGCTGCGTCCATTGGCTGTTCCTGAATCAAGGGTATTTCCAGCACTGAAATGACCGATAATCTCATACCCTGATAACGCCTTGCCATGCAAAACGATCAGTGCGGCGAGATCATACAAGCCATCAGGAACAGGTTGTATAAAGATTGCCCCCAGGCTCCTGATGCTCTCTGTCATCCTCTGAACGAGTGCCTCTGGATCCATATCCTGCGGCACAGAAAGATACAGATCAAAGGCGCCAGGAACACACTGTAGCGCAGAGATGACCTCAGGCACGCTCTCATTGGTATGGATAAAGAAGTGAACAGCCACTTTCTTTGCATCCCCCAGGTCAACGGAGGTTTTTTCTTCGGCAATCGGATCTATACAGCGGGGTATGACAGGGAGGCTCCCCTGCTCTGGAAAGGTTTCCTCTTGGATATCACGCCATATCAAGCGTCTGGACCGTAAAAAATGCGAAAGTGGTTCCTCGTCTCCTAGAGAAGCAGCATATTCTCTGGCATACCAGCCAAGATCAAAGTGCGGGCTTGGGGATTTCTTTTCCCTGCTGCCATGCAGGAGGTAATGCAAAAAGGGGTCGTCTTGCTGGCTTGCGCCATCTGCATTCGTGTATTGGGCAAGATACCAGCCAGCATCAAAATATGGATTGACGCTTCGTTGTTCCTGCATCCCATAGCCCAGATAATGATACAAAGGATTGAAACCGCTGGCCCGGACATCCGGGTATGCTTCGAGATACCAGGCAACATCAAAATACGGACCTGGGTTTCTCCCGGCAAAAGCACCATAGTGGATAAAGTCGGCCAGTGCCCCCTGCGTCGTATCAAGCCCATATTCCTGCGCATACCATACAGGAGAAAAATAAAAATTCGGCTGCCGCCCTTCCTGCTCACCAAAGCGCAGATAATGCAGCAGGGGATTCATCCCTGCCTGTACGACTTCAGGATAGGTGCCCAGGTACCATCTGGTACTGAAATAGGGACTGGGATTGTTCCCCTCATCCGCCCCGTAGTAATAATAGTGATCAATCGGATCCACTTGTACATGCGGATATTGCTCAAGATACCATTTCGTATCCAGGAAAGGGCTGTCCTGCAGCAGACGCTTATAGACCCGGTACTGATACAGTTTGCGCAGATTGCACCGTACCAGGAGGTCTCTCAAGAGCATGAAACCGCTGCTTTTGAGTATATTGTTCGTTTCATTACAAACAAGCGACTGTTCCTGCAGCCGATACTTGAGCTGCAACACGTTATTTTCCGTCTCTGCAAGCCTGTTCCTGATGCGCTCAAGCTCGGCGTCCCGAGCCCAAATCATTTCGTTAAGGGTGTTAATTGTTGTCTTCAGGTTTGTGATGGCAGATTTTTTTTCCCCAATCTCTGACCGCAAAAAGGACACTGTGTTTTCAGTCAGATGCAATTTTTCTTCTGCCAGATGAAGCTTTTCTTCTGCCAGGTGAAGCTTTTCTTCAACCCCCTCTTTCTGATGGATAACATTTTCCAGTCTTCTTGTTATAGTTTCATTTATACCGGATAACTCCTGGATATTTTGTTGCTCCTTCCCTCTCTCTATATTGCATAATTCACAATCTTCATTTTTTTTATCAATGAGATTTAATAAAATTAAATAACGCTCAAACTCATCGCGCCATACTTCACTTTGATTTATCAAGTAATTATCATCATGCCCTCCTAAATCTCTTGCCTCTTTGTATAAAAAGTTATAAATATCTAACGCTAAAGGAGGGCACGTTTTAGAAAGAGTCAAATCTTCTATAGAATATTTTTCATTTCTTAATTTATTATCTAAAAAAAATCCCTGATAATTTTTTAACTCATTAATATCTATTTTCAGCTTAAACTTTTCTGCAATACGCTTTATCTCTCTTTCAGGTGAAGATATTAGTTGATCGAATTCTACAATCACCCTTTTCTCGTATGAGGTATTACAAAGAGATTTTAAAACATGATCAATCCACAAGAGGTAACATTTTTCTTCTTCAAAACCATCCCTTTTTACTAAAGAGCGAACAACACTTAGCGGGTTGCGAATTGCAATAACATAGTGCACATCTAACTGACAATATTCAAAAACCTCCTTCCAAAATTGGAAAAGTTTTGCCACTCTCGGATCCTTGAAAGCAAAAACATCTACCTTGTCAATTTTTCCCCTTAACAATTCTATTGCCCGTAAAAAGAATCCATGCTTTTTCAACAAGGCAACATCAGATTGCTCGATGGGGGTCACAGTATGCCAACTGCTTGATAGAAAAGCTAAGATTTCCTCGTTGAATTCTGTAATATGCCGATCTTCCCAAAACCCTTTTGGATTCATTGGCTCAGCAGCCAGCAATGTATCGCCAAGCTGTACCCCTAAAACAAGCAATCCGCGAGTCAGTGCGCTCGTACCGCTTCTGTGCATCCCCAGCACGACAAGGAGTTTTCTCTTGTTCATTTTCCTCTCTATACAGTTGCCCCAATAAAAAGGGGGGCTGCATCGGCTCCCTTACCCAGGCCCTCTGCGCCCCCGTTGAAGCTTTCATGACGGCTATAATTTTTCCAAGTGTAGCTTGCAGCCAAAATCAATCATACCGGTCGCCGCATTTTCTGTATCAAAATGCACCCTGAACATGGCAATATCAACCAATCGATGCAGGTATGTTTCTTTGCCGTCGACATTCCCCATGACACCAGCATTAAGAAAGAACACCCCGGCTGTTAAACAACACTGAAACAAAAACTCGACAGTATACGTCTGCCCGGCAGCAACATAGGAGAGGGTATCTCCAGCTGACTTGGTTGCAGCTGTTCCCCCAAGCTCAATACCTGCTTTTGTTTTTATCAGCATCCCAAAACGCACATTGGAGGCACTCCGGGTAAACGTAACCGTATAGCTGAACGTATATTGTCTGCCGGAGACGATGTTGTTCACCTGTACACCCCGCACGGTACGAATGGCTGGAGCATCAATCACCGCAGCAAACTGCTCGTACTCTATGGTGCTGCTCGGAATCAAATGAGGATCATACACCTCCAGGGGATCCTCATTGAGGGGTTCGTCAGCCTGCGGGGCAATCTGGGGGGACGTATTAGCAGGGCCGTCCTTCTCTTGCTCGTCTTCTCCAGACACCTTCCCAGAGTTGGCGATGATCGTCTCTCGTATGCCAGCAACTTTCTCCTGGGGTGCATACAGTAACTTCTGATACGCGCCCACAATATCCTTGGGATGACCGACTGCTAATTTCTCACCAGCATCAAGGAGCAGAGCCCGGTCGCACAGCTCAACAATAGAGCCTCCAGAATGAGAAACAAAAAGGATGGTTGCCCCACCTCTTCGAATCTCCTCAATTCGGGCAAAGCATTTTCGCTGAAACAACTCATCCCCCACAGAAAGGGCCTCGTCAACGACCAGGATCTCGGGGTCCACATTTATCGCTACGGCAAACGCCAGCCGGACCAACATCCCGCTGGAGTAGGTCTTCACGGATTGCTCAAGGAATGAACCAATTTCAGCAAAGGAGGCTATAGATTCAAATCTCGAATCGATTTCCTTTCTGGTTAATCCCAAAACAGAGGCATTCATGTATACATTCTCCCGCCCCGTGAAATCAGGATTAAACCCTGAGCCAAGCTCTAATAAGGCCGCTATCCGCCCATTGGTGTACACATTGCCTGTGGTCCGATTCAGAGTACCACAAATCAACTGCAGTAGAGTTGATTTACCGGACCCGTTCCGACCGATTATTCCTACGGTCTCACCTTTTTCGATGATGATGGAGACATCTCTGAGGGCCCAAAACTCATGGTAATATTGCCGCCGACCTCGCATCAGCATCTGCATGAGCCTGTCCCGAGGCTGGTCATAGATCTGATAACACTTTGACAGATGCTCTATACGTATTGCAACATTAGACGACATCAGGACGCCCTTTTGGCTGCTGGCAGCATGAACGATTGCTCACAACTCCTGACTCGGCACTTTGCGTACAAAGCTGTCCTTGAAGGTCAGCAGAACCCACCCTGTTTAATATCTCATAGAGGTTATGCATATTAAAGATATATCTGCGCTCCAAGTATTCATATACTGCAAGGTCCCTGCATGCCTGAACCTGGATAAAGGATATGCTTTCCAGGTGACAGGCAGCAAACCCACTGTTCGCTTGTCCCTGTGAACGGTGACCACGGTGATGACCTGACGACTTGTCCGGGCCGGACTGGCCGCTGATAAACACAGCTCAGACAGTCCAGGTAGACTCTGGACAGGGCCTGGAGCGGTTGACCCAATAACCGCTGGTGTTGCAAGGGGCATAAAAGAAAAGAAAAAACAGGCATCGATTCAAGAAGGTATTGCCGAGCAATCTGTCACGCTCTCATTGCACACTAACAAATGCGCAGTATACCATGTCCCCCCAGACATGGCAATCTCGTTGTGGTTCCTCCAGCCTGACCTCTTCGCTTCGCAGGCTCTCGTTCAAAGGCCTGTTGAACAAAAAGCTCTCCTGATATCATATTAATGGAGCCCGGGTTGCTGATGAACATTGTACCGGAGTGGGCAATTGCTCCAGAAAACCACATCCATCTGGTTTCCTCTCTTTTTCAAACAAGACAGAAGGTTCATCAGAAATCAGGGTAAACGGTGCCAGGAGCTTGACATTCAAAACCCAATAGCCTAATTCTCATTATCAACAACAATAGCCACACCTGCAGGCGTACCCACAAAGAAGATGACCAACAGCCCCTCAACACCATACCAACGCTGGACACGCCCCGCACCCGAAGGCTTCAGCAGGGCTGCTCCTGGTTCCTTCGCGAAGTCAGAACAGTGACTTTAAAAAAAACGCACCTCTTCACAGGACATGTCACTTGCTGGCTCAACACCAAACCCTGTTCACACCTCTCCCGCCATGGAGGAGGAGCAACCATGAGAGAACCAGGATGGCTGGGGGCAAAGACCTCAATCCCAATTCCTGATGAATCGCGGTGCTGATCGGCGCGCGGGGTCTGGTCAGGTACCTAGTTCAGGAGCGGAGCGCTGGGACAAGGTACCTGACGCAGTCAGCGCCGTGAATATGGAGTTGAAATGGAAAAGAGAAGGGACATACAATGTACAACGAGGTAATATAAAAGAAATTGCAATACGAAAGCTGAAAGAAAAAAGGATACCTTGATGATTTGGACAGTTATGCAAAAAATGAGTCAAAAACTGACCCTGGCCATTCCTGCAATGATGCTGGCAGGCTTTCTTTTTGGTCTTGTCATGGAGGCCGCTTTTTTAAAAAATCTTATCATTCCCTTCACCTTCTTAATGGTCTACCCCATGATGGTGACGCTGAATGTCCAGAAGGTCTTTGAAGGCGGAGATGTCAAGGCCCAGGTGCTTACCCAGTCCATCAACTTTGGCGTGGTCCCTTTTTTAGCCTATTTTATGGGCCTGCTCTTCTTTACAAACCAGCCCTATATGGCCTTAGGATTGCTTCTGGCAGGCCTTGTTCCGACCTCAGGCATGACCATTTCCTGGACCGGATTTGCAAAGGGTAACCTGGCCGCTGCTGTCAAAATGACGGTCATCGGCCTGACCATGGGCTCTATCGCCACACCTTTTTATGTCCGCATGCTCATGGGCACAACCATTGCAATTGACATGGCTGCCATTTTTAAACAAATTGTGGTCATTGTCTTCTTACCCATGGCAGCCGGTTATCTGACCCAAAGAGTTCTGATAAAAAAATACGGCCAAAAAGGCTTTACGACATCGGTGAAACCCAAATTTCCCCCACTATCCACCCTGGGGGTTTTGGGTATCGTGTTCATTGCCATGGCACTGAAGGCCCAGGCAATCGCGGCCGCCCCCGGCATGCTTGCGTACATCCTTCTTCCTTTGTGCATCATGTACGGATTCAACTTTCTTTTCAGCAGTTTTGTGGGCAAACGATTCCTGCCACGGGGGGATGCCATTGCCCTTGTGTACGGATCAGTGATGCGCAACCTGTCCATTGCCCTTGCCATTGCCATGAACGCATTCGGTACACAAGGAGCCTCGGCGGCCCTGGTGGTGGCTGTGGCCTATATCATTCAGGTCCAATCGGCTGCCTGGTATGTCAAATTGACCGAGAGAATATTTGGCCCGCTCGCCCAAGACGGTGAATAACGGCCACCACCGGCCGCCAAGCCGGGGTAGAGTCCAATGATGCCATGGATGCTGCCTTACATCTGCTGTTTTTTCAGGTTGTTGATCCTGCTATAAATAATGGCCACCTGGTTAAGCCGCCATGATGAAACCATGGGTGCTCAAGGAGAAAAAGACGATTCTGATTTCCAACAACAGGCTGATGAGATATCTAGTTACTCCTCTTATCTTGCACCAGACTCAGGAGCATATTAATTTTAAGAGATATTTTCTCTGCCGATACTTCCGGGGAGCGGACAACTCCAAGATAATATCCTTGTATCGGGAAAACGTGAAACCCCTGATCATTTCCATGGGTAAAGCTGAAAGCTTTACAATACGCAGATCCTAATATTTTCATTATACTCAGAGCATAATTATTGCAAATAACTAACAAAGATGAGTACTTTTCCGGATTTTTTATGCGATGGGCCACAAGGCGGCCATCCTTTTTGACAATCATACTCCCCTTGATTCCCTCTATTGTGTTGATACGCCGCAAAAAATCATTGACTCTCGCCATCCCATCACCCTCTTACATATTTTGATATAATAGGTGCCATCAAAGCGTTGAAGCGTTTCGTCTGTTCAGGAGTACTGAGTTCCTGTTTCAGTAACTCAACAAGGGCGAGTATATCTCTCACCGTGGAATGCCCTTGCTCCCTCCAAATCGCAACCGAATCATCAAAAACAATATCCGCCATAGGGCCTACAATGCTCGGGAGTTGTTCCTTGATCTGGTTTAAAACCCGAACAACATTGCTGTCAGGCTGCGGGACTTCATTCTTGGGAGCAACCTTTTCAGAAGCGGCGATTGCCCCCTCTATATCAACGCCTTGTATTTCCTGATGAAAAAGATTTAACGACATCGTGACCAGATTTTGATTAAAATCTGGGTCACAGACGAGCAACACTATGATATTATCTTCCAGTTCTCGAACAACAAAGACTGACTCGTCATACTGGAGGACAACATCGGTAAGATCTTGAAAAGTCATCTTGCCAGCATTGACAATCTTGACCAGCAGCTTGCCCATTTCCAAAAGCTTTTCCTGATTAAAAACGCCAGGCATTTTTGAAATCAAGGGACCTTTCTTCTTATGGTATATACAGACGCCAAAAACTCCTGATAAATCTGTTAGGTCGTCAAGCAAATCTTTCATCTATATCGACCTCCTATAATAGGATTTATTGAATATATTTTACCCATATGATAACAAAGGACTAATTATAGTTTTTATATAAGGCTCTACAAATTGGAAGGACTTTCCCTTCTTAAGGATTACTACTATGGTGTAATTGTTAACAACATATAGTAAATAAGTAATCCTTCTGGATGTAGTAAAGCGTATTTCCCTGCACCTTCCAAGATCACATCTTTCCTGCAAAAGGACCAAAAAATGCAGAAATATTGCAGGGTCGAATTCATCTACGTCCATATTGTCGGCACCAGGAAGGTCCACCTTACCGCGTTGATCAAACAGGAGGAAATCGGCAACGGCCGTATGGGCCCGCATCTTTTTGCTAAACAGTTCCCAATCAATACCATCGTCATCCGTGCTGCTCTTTTCCTGACGGCTGTCAGGAAGGGAACCGTCGGCCTCACCCAATCGGGTCGTGTTGTCCCGGCCTTGCGCGCCTTCGTCTTTTTGGTAGTGCGCACGTAACAGGAGAGCCTCCAAGGTGATATCGATAGGACCATCTTTCTTATAGTTGGTGGTGTCGAGTTCTATGCCTGCATTTTCCCAACACACTATATGACTGGCAGCGACTTCCCCTGTATAGTTCTCATATTCAGCGTCGATCAAATTCCCTTCTAAGAAAAAAATATAGCCAACCCTATCATCTGCATTGACTTTCAAGGTACAGCTTTTCTTTTCAATTTGCAGCAATTGTAAAAAAGCAGCCAAGGGTATTCCCTGAATATAGCTCTTCGATTCTTTCTCAAGGCCATCTGTCAGGGCCTTCTCAATCGTTGCCAAGTCCAGAGGTTTTTCCAGATATCGTATCGCTCCGTATTGAGCCACCTGAGATTCTATCTCCGATGTGCCAAAAGCAGTCATGATAACCACCGGTAAACTTGGCCGATTGCGGCTGACCCAAGCGATAAGTTCAAAGCCGTTCATCTCCGGCATTTCCAGGTCGGTAACAAGCAGATCAATTTCTTCTTCCTGTAAATACCGGGTCGCTTCAATCCCATTGGTGGCCGTTATAATCCTGTATGTATTTTCATGCACACTCAATCCATCCTGCAGGGAGAGCAGAAAGGATTGGTCATCATCGACTATCAGTACCTTTTTCATAGCCAAAAAGACTGTTCCTTAAAAGTATTGGATCATTGTTTTTGTTGTGCAGCTCCATCTTCACCTCTCAAACGTTCAAACACTGTGCAGACGAAAAATGGCGCCCAATTAGATGGTAGACCAACGGTTGAGCAATGGTGTACCAACACCACAACTCAGCAAACGAAATATGAACCGGGCTGTGGTACTGTGGGATATCCCCCTGGAGGCGGATCATTCGCGGATTGCTCATCAGCGCAGGCAGCGCCAGCTTCGAGCGCTTCTGGCACCTCCCTCTACCTGGACACAGGTGTTGCCATAACCCTGCCCAAGATAATACCGCCCGGGCTGAGCTTTGGTGCCCATTGTGTCACAATTTGAGCCTGCTCACGATCATCACACCCCTTTATTTTTCCTCAAAGAAAGATGGGACAACACCTGCAAGCATACATAACGCCCGCAAGCTGCCTGCATGAAAGACTCTGCGGAAAAACCTCTTGAGCCAAGGGTGTTCGTATCCGCTTTCTAAGGTAGAATATTTCTCTCTGCTTCCTGAGACAGGCGCCTCGCCTACACACAGGCTCAGTCAAAAAGCAAACAGTATATTGGCAATGGGAGTTCAGGCCATGGCTAGACCTATGGTGACACAGGTACCTGTACCCACTTGACTCTCAATTTCAATATCACAGCCCATAAGAGTCAACAGTCTCTTGGTGATAACAAGGCCGAGTCCACTGCCGCCTGGTTTGCTGGAAGAAAAAGGTTGAAAGAGCCTCTTTATTTGATCAGGAGGTATACCGCATCCGTTATCGCGCACGAACAAGCAAGGGCGTTCTTCTTTCAGCATCATCCGTATCAATATCTGGGGCACCTCCACACCGGCAAGGGCATCGGCAGCATTGGACACTATATTAAGCAGCACCTGATTCATGCTGCGAGGATCTATTCGTACGTACATATCCTCTCCCGGGGCTTCAACGCCCAGTACAATACCGCGGTTCTCCAGATCCATATATACCAGCGACTGAAACGCCTTTATAAAGTTGAACAGGGAAACCTTGGTGAGATGCACCACCTCAAACATGCTGAAATTTTTTAGCGATTGAAGAAGATACTCCATCCGTCCAATATCCGCTAAACTGCGATCTATGTATTTGAGTACTGTTTGCTCAGGAAATCTATTCAAATTTTGTTTGAGCACGCTCAACGTCATTTTAAGACTGTTTAATGGGTTGCCTAGTTCATGACGTATGCCTGAAAAAACAAATCCCAGATTATCAACACTGTTCGCTGCCTGGGCAACACCTTCCAAGCGCCTTCTTTCGGTAATATCACGTATAAATACACAACAATATTTCTTATCTATCTGGTATATGGAAAAACCAAGATATTTGTTTTCCAGCTCCACAGAGCCCGTTATAGTACCTGTCAGCATGGAGCTGAGCGTTTGCCCATCGCTACGAAGAAAAGTATTATACAGCGCTTCAAAATCGTCACATATTGATTGATCCCCTACCACATGATAAAAAGCAGGGTTACTATACTCTATGTTTGCATGTTGCAAATCCAAAACGACAATGCCAACATCTATTCTATCGAGGATCTGATTTAATCCCCAGCTCGTCTCACTATGCATTGTAAATGTCACAGCAGTATGCACCTCAAAAGCACTGGTGCCCTCTGCTTCAGTAGTATGATCTATCCTAACCCAGAGTTTTCATCAGCTCAGGCGACGCCAGGTTCGGGAGTTTTTGACACCTCGTTCTACCTGGGTATATGGGTTGCCAAAACACTGCCCAAGGCGGCACCGCCTGGGTTGAGCTTTGGCAAACATTGTATCGCGATGGTCCTCTGTTCAGGAACAACGCATCCATCTCTTTTGTCTTTTTTTCTTAAATGCAACAAAATAGTCATGAGATATCTGGGCTACGATTTCTTCTCACGACCGTATGGAAGCGACAAGAAAAATGTCTGTCCATATGAATAGCTTGCCCCAGATGACTAGGAAAATCAAGGAGAAAAGTCTGTTGGGAAAAAGATGTACAAGGCATTCAGGAATCGGACCGGTCTCCATGGTTCAGGGTGGGTTGACCCAAATTTCTCCTCAGCTCAGGCGATGCCAGATGCACAGTTTCTGGCAGTATATGAGAGGGCCCTCTCTGGGCTGCCCGTTGGGGAACAGTTTATCGAAATGCATGACGCTTAGGGATATCACATCCATCTGTTTTTGTCTCTTTTTTCTTAAACGAGACAAAATGTTCATGAAGTATCCGGCCGATAGACTACAAGTGCTATCCCGCCTGCGGACAAATTGGAACCTCCCCGCCATCCAGAATCAGGACCGTGGCCAGCACCTTGGAGGATAAACAGAATAAGGTTGTGCTTCTATGATAATTTTAGTTGCTATTTTTGGTTTGCTCATCTTTAATGAGAGTTGCTCTCGGCGGGGGAGGGATACCATATTGGTCATGTACCACCGGGCGGGCCAAGAAGTTGGCTAACTTGAGCGATGTACTCACACCCAATGCCTCGTCAAAGGCGAAAACAGGGCTGTGTCCATGGCTTTGAGCCACACTATGAAAAGCACGCTCTCTTATCGCCTCACCTATACAACCGTACTTATCATCTGCAGGTTACAATATGAGCCAATTACAACGACTCAGCGACCGGATTATCAGCCGCGTCAACGTTAATCTAGAGGAGTTCGCCTTCGACACAGAACCCTTTGTCAAAAATGCGCTTGATCACGAAAAAATGGTCGATTTCTATGCATTTTACGGCATTACTTCTCTTCATCCTCTCTATTTTAATTTTAAAAATTCCAATATCGCAGGCAGTTATTTTTTAGGAAAATGCTACGTGGGACGATCCGCGATTTACAAGAGCGATATCAGGGGAGATGAACTGAAAAGAAAAGGCGACTGCATACGAACGGCAAAAAATATCCCTCTTGTTGAAGATGAAATGATTTCCATTCTGGACAGTCTGTTGTATAAAACCCTCGTCCACAGTAATTCCCACAACCCAGAAAGCCCGGAACTCTTTAGTATCCGCAACACCATTTCCGCCCACTACGCCAACATACACGGCTCTACTCTGGAGGGCTGCTTTTTAGGACCCTTTTCCACTGTGGATCTCATGAACCTGCATTCGTGTATTATTGGAGAATTTTCCTATATTCAGGTGGGCGAACTTTTTCATCGTAAAATTGACCCCGGTACAGTCTGGATCAAGAATCCTTATTTTGAATTTAAGTATAAATTTCAAAAAGGTATTCTTGATAACTTTGTGGGGATAGACGAGGCTCATCAACCCCGGGGGGTGATGTATGATTTTGTCAAGTCACGGGATCAGGATTTTGAAAAATTATTCGAGGTCATGCATTTAGAGCCCTTTGATGTGCCTAATACCTCGGCTGTCAACCGATATGCACGCATCAAGGGAAAAACCATCATTGGCGAAAACGTTTTGGTGGCCCAGAGATCCTTTCTCCAGAATGCAACCATGGGTAACGGTTCCAATGCCCAGGAAAACTCCTATATTATCGATTCCGTTCTCGAAGACAATTGCATTACCGCCCATGGGGGCAAAATTATCAATGCCGATGTCGGTCAGGAATGCTTTGTAGGATTCAACTCCTTCTTGAACGGTCGACCAGGGGCCCGGATTCGCATCGGCGAAGGCTGCATTATCATGCCCCACACCATTATTAATCCAGATATAGAGATACACATTCCCTGTGAACATTTAGTTTGGGGATACATACAAACACCCGAAGACCTGGCCACAAACATCATTCCGCTGGATGCTCTAGCAGATGTCAGAGAGAGTATTACCATTGGGAAAATGACCTTTTCAGGGAAAGGATCTGTGTTTATTGGATCGTTCAAGGATCGGCTCCAACATATCCTTTTGGACAATGGCGCCTTGTTTAAGGATGGACAAAACAGGGGCCATGCCCAGGATGACCAAAATATCTCCTACAATATTATTCAGCCTTATCGAACAGGGGAGCGAAAGGGTCTGTATCCATCCATACGGATAAAGCCATAGAAGTGCCAGGACATCATTTCTCTCCCTCGGCAATGAATGCCAGGAAGAGATGCAGATACCAGCAATACCTGGAGGACAGAACCAGTCGAAAAAGTTGGCCTGCTTTTTGCTTGATAAAAAAGAACTGCACTATTTTTTTATCAACTCAAGAGGATATATGAAAAAAATCACCTTATTTGCCGGCTGTCTCCTGGTCTTGTGTCACCCCCCTCTCATCATGGCTGAACAGGGCTCCATTACCACTGGCGCCAAAATAGGCACCCTGGGTGTAGGGGGAGAAATGCATGTAGGATGGAACGAATATATACACCTCCGCAGTGGAGTCAATTTTTTGAATTTTTCTTTTGACTCCACTATCTCCAACATCGATTACGAAATGGAACCGGAGTTTAAAAACGGTTCTGTTGTTCTGGACTGGTATCCCTTTGGAGGGGCTTTCCGTCTATCCGGCGGTCTGTTCATCAATGACAATACCATAACCCTGACAGGCAAGCCCCGCAGCGATTCGGAGTATTGGGCTCTTATCCCGGAAGAATACAACTCGCTTGTTCCCCTTGTATCGTCTACACGTATCCATGGTTCGGTTGACTTTAACACCCTGAGCCCATATATCGGTATCGGCTGGAACAGCAACACCAAAAAAACCAAAGGGTGGGGCGTGGCTTTTGAGCTTGGCGTGCTCTACCAGGGCGCCCCGGAAGTCTCCCCCTTAACCGCCAGCGCCAATGAGCCGCTGAACGTTCTGGCATCGCATCCGACTGTCACCTATTATCTAGAGTCAGAGCGCCAGCAGATTGAAGATGATCTGGAAGATTTTGAATATTATCCCGTTGCCACTCTGACCCTGAGCTACACGTTTTAGTCCGGGTTGCTCATCAGCTCAGGTGGTGCCAGGTAGGGGAATTTTGTACCTCATTCCCCTTGGGTATAGGTATTGCCAAAAGACTGCCGGGGATGGTACGGCCTGGGCTGAGCAAGGGTAAACAGTTGGTCGAAATGTGAGCCTGCGCACGGGCATTCCATCCATATGTTCGTCTCTCTTTTTTCTCAGATCAGACCCAATGTTCAGGAGATATCCGGATTCGTCGGCATTTCTTGGGTGAACACTTTCTTCTGTTGACAACAGAGAGCCCAACATACAGCCATCGTACCATTCCAGCGTGATCACATCACGCACCTCAACAACAGAACAGAATACATCCTCTCTATGATCAGGACCTACTTTGGTGGACACCCTGGCGGTATCGTGTCACCATGAGCACCTTTACATTTGCCGACAAAAGATTACTGTTTGTCCACCTTGGAAGAAAAACGTGTATGCGCCAAAAGGATGACCGTGCGAAAAGAGGCTTTGTTTTCCGGTCCCCGAAGAGGAGACCAATACATGGCCAACAAATCTGATAACGAAACAAAGCGAGACTTCGACTGTACTGGTTTGTGGACCCACGACGCGGTGGCTGGAAGAGTCCGATTCTTTGCCATTGACTATGCGCACCTGCATGGGCAATGGGACAGCAACCGTCAGCCTCTCAACCGTCATGGAGCCGGGCTCTCATAGTTCTTCCCCCAAAACGTACATTTTTTATTGTGAGGCACGGATGGAGCACCTTCTCGGTCAACTGGAGACAACATTGCAGACATCTCTTCTCCTCTCCTTGGGCATTGCCTATCTTGGAGGACTGCTGGCCAGCCTGACCCCCTGTATTTATCCCATGATACCAATCACAGCCGGCGTCATCAGTCACTCCAATCTGGGCGGCTCGCGAACAAGGGGATGCCTCCTTTCTCTAGGCTACGTACTGGGCATGGCCGTAACCTATGCCGCACTGGGTGTTTTTGCCGCTGCCACTGGTCATCTTTTTGGCTCAGTACACGCAAATCCCTGGACCCTGCTCCTGGTTGGCAGCCTTATCCTGGCCTTTGCCCTCAGTATGCTTGATGTCTTTAGCGTACCAACTTTTTCGACCTCCTTGAGCAGCAGATTGCGAGGCATACCCGGCGTATTCATCGCCGGTATATCTTCCGCGCTTGTGGCCGGACCATGCACGGCGCCTGTTCTCGGAGTCTTGTTAACCTATGTTGCCTCTACCCGGAATCTCTTGACTGGCGGGCTCCTGTTGTTTGCCTTCAGTGTGGGCATGGGAACCTTGCTTTTGGCCGTTGGTACCTTCTCCAGCTTCCTGGCTGCCATTCCCAAGTCAGGAGTCTGGATGATCAGGATTAAAAAATCCATGGGCGTACTGATGCTGATTTTGGCCGAGTACTTCTTTGTGAAAGCAGGTACTTTCCTTATTTAACCCGAACTTCTCACGATTTTCCTGACCGTTGACAGCAGCGGTTTGAAACAAAACATGCATGGGCAATGCGGGCACCTCTTTACCCGCAATACCATGCTCTATCTAGAAACCCCAGTTAAGATAACAAAAGGCTAGTCAATGAAATCGCGTTTCTTTTCAGTATTTCTCTTTGTTGCATGTCTCGCACTTGCTGCCCCCTCGACCGGATTATCCGCCGAGGTCGGCCGCCAGTTGCCCTCATTCCAGGCAAAAACCATGGCTGGTACAACCTTTGATATGGACGCCATCATCGGCAAGAAAACTGTTATGCTGGTTTTCTGGGCCTCCTGGTGTCCAAGCTGTAAAAGCGAAGTTCCCCGCATTAACGCCCTGGTAAAAAAATACAAACCACAGGGTATGGAATTCATTGGTATCAATATCGGCTCCAATGATTCCCCCAAACGGGCCAGGGCATTTATGAAAAAATATAAAATGGCCTATCCTGTTATCTTTGATAGGTCTGGAACCATCAGTCAACAATACCGAGTGCTTGGAGTTCCGACAATCATTGTTGCCGACAAAAGCGGCACCATACAATTTAAAAATTACGGGGTCCCCAAGATAACGGACAATGTGTTCAAGATACTGCAGTCGAAATAGCACCAAGGGCAGGATGACGGTGCAGCTGCTCCCCTGGAAGACAGCCGCCAAGGAGCACCTTCAACGGAAATGGCTGCTCCCGAATTTCACTTCCAATGGGTTCGTCAAAAATGATGGAGCAGCAACTTCTCCACAATGGGCACCAATCATCAGCTCAGGCGGTGCCACCTGAGCTGATGAACAATTCGGGTTCAGCCTAAGGGGAGTGAGCCCAACAAGATGCCCTCTGAAAGACTCAGAAAGAGGAACTTGGCTCAGGGCTCTTCTTCAGAGGTGACAACCGGATACGCCTCTTGCACCATTTCAGGAATGGTCTGGGGACGTCCGGTTGCAATATTACAAAAAATAAAAAGGGTTGCCGCCCTGGCAATAACGGTATCATCAGCAGGGCGGTAAAACTTGAATTTACGCAACGTCCGAACTTTTTTGAACTCAGAGACCCATGTGTACACCTGCAACAGGTCACCGGCATAGCTTGAGTGGCAATATTCTATGGTATGGCTGCGAATAATCCAGGCAGCCCCCAACTCCATATATCGCTCATAAGGCCAGCCAAGTTGTGCAGAATGGTGGAGGGCAGCTTCCTGCATCCACTGCACATACTGCACGTTCCCAGTATGGCCGTTGACATCTATGGCGGACCGGGGAACTTCTATTTCAAGGGTACCAACGGGAATCATTCAGGCAACCATGCTCGAGTTGTCATACTATCAAGATTGTGTCCGGTTGCCGCCTGCAGTCTTTGCCTGGCCAGATGGTAGGAAGCCACGGACTGGGCCAGACGACCATAGGTGGCGGTCAAATCCCGCTGGGCCTCATTGAGGCGGACAAGAGAAGTTTCACCAGCTTCGTACTCATTCTTTGCAAGGTCTCGGTTTTCTTCCACCAGTTTAACACTCTCACGCTGCAACCTGACCTGCTCCTTAGCAGCCTCCAGCAGGGCGATATTCTGACGAACCTCTGATGCCACCAAAGTACGCACATGAGCCAGGGTATATTCGGCCTCGCGTTGTGCCTGTCTGGCTTCCAGGAGCCTGGCCTTGTCTGCGCCGCCAGCAAACAGGTTCCATTGCAGTTTGAGGGCTATGGAACTCCCGAAATCATCGTCGGTAAAGCCCACATCTTCAGTCCGATCCCCGCTGACACTTCCTGCCAGGACAACAGTGGGATACAGGGGGGCCTTGGCCATCCCTGCGCCAGCCTCTGCCTGCTGAACGAGTTGTTCCAGCTGGCGAACATCCGACCGTCTGGCAAGGGCATCTCTGATGAGCCCGTCCACATCAGCAACAGATTCTTCCAGGGTGCAATCTTTCTCCAGAGACGCCAGCCGGATATGGGCAGGCAAGAGAGCATCGGGCAGCCCCATCAGGGCAGCAAGTCCATAGCTCGCCGCCTCATGCTCACGCCTGCTGCGCATCAGGCTGGTACGCGCGGAGTTAAGCTGCACCTTGATATTCAGGACATCTCCCCATGGGCCAGCCCCTACATCGTACCTGTTTTGCGCATCTTCCAGCTGGCGCAGATAAAAGGCCTCGTCCGCCTGGGCAATATCCACATTGGTCTGCGAGAGCTGGGCATTATAAAAAGCTTCCGCCACCGAGGTGACGAGCAGCCGCTGGCTATTCACCCATGCAGCCTGCGCGCTCTTCTCGCCATATTCAGCCATCTGCTTGTTGAATTTTCTATAAAAACCGTCAAACAGAATCCAGGTCGCCTGCAGCCCAGCTCCAAAAACCTCCTTGTCCTTATCAGCCGTGCCTCCCGCAAGCGAGGCCATCAGCTCCATGCTCTCATAAGTGATGCCAGCCAGCCGTTGGTGCTGCGCAAAGCCTGTGGCATCAAGGGTCGGCCACCAGGCTGCGACAGCCTGACTGACCCGGGCTCGGGCCTGTTCAACCCGGGCCTGCGCGGCCCTCAGATCCGGGTTGGCCGCAAGCGCCAAACTCTGGGCAGTCTGCAGAGCGAGCACCTCTATAGAATCCAATACGGCCTCCGGTTTTTCTTCCGCCTGCGGAGAGACCGCAAACAACAAAATGATAACGGCACTCACCGCAACGCTATGTAGTCTCTTCATGAGTACTCCAGTAACTTTGATTATGGTATTGCCAGCCCGCATTGCTCATCTGATACCTTTTTCACAGACCAAAGCGTAGGACATACTCCTGTACCAGGCTGCCGTAAACGGTCTGCATCGCGGAGTCTGCGAACTCTTTTCGTATTCCGAAAAGGGTTTTCTCTGAGTTGTTTCAAAAATAATCCATCTTTTGAGTCTTGACAAATTGTATCTCGTATTCAAACAGGTTCTGTCAAAAACGAGAAAAGTCATCCATCCTCATGGAATCTGTCCCCTGTGTATTGCCCTTGTTGTCCACCTGTAAACGCTTTCAGGCTACCCAGATTTGGGAGATGCGCTCTTGGCAGCCCCCAGGGCTTTCTCCTCAGCTCAGGCGGTGTCGGGCTCGGTAATTTGTTGTAACGCATTATGCTTGGCTTGGATATCGGTGCTGCCAAAAGACTACCGAAGATGGGCTCGGATGGGCTGGCCTTTGGTGGACATTTGGGCAAAATGCGACACAATGTTCATGGGAAATCCGAACTCAACCTGCATACTCGATTTTTACCACGAGAGCCGGGCGCTATAAACCTCTTTTTTCAGACTCCCTGCGTTGTTGAGCACTCACCGCTGGCAGGGTACCTGTCTGCAGGTGCATCACAGGAAAAGAGTATGCCTGCCGTCTTCCTTCTTTTCTTTCGCGTGCAAACACCGTACACTGCTTTCTCAGGCCTGCCCGAGTAAAAAAGAGACAGCAGGACATCTTTGCCTTTTGATCCGTTTTTTCCTGAGGATATCAGCAATCCACCCATGAACACCAGAAGCCGTTCCCTCTGCCTGGCGGAAGCAGGCTCCCTGCTCACGTTGACAGGCCCAATCATTATTGCCCAAGTATCCCAGACAGCCATGGGTGTGGTGGACACTATCATGGCCGGTTGGGCCGGTAAAAATGACCTGGCAGCGGTGGCCGTCGGTTCGAGTATCTTTACCCCGCTTTTTCTCTTTCAAGTCGGCTTGCTTTCAGCCGTTGTACCGCTTGTCGCCCAGGCCCACGGTGCAGGCGATACGAAGACCATGCACCGGGCCATGCAGCAGGGCTGCATAATCGGGCTGTTTTCAGGGGTACTGCTTATGCTCTTAATCAACCACCTGCCGCTGGTCATGGCATGGATGGATGTCAGCTCTGAGTGTATTCCGCGTACCAGGCAATACCTGTTCGCCATCTCTTGGGGATTTCCGGCATCAGGTCTGTTCTTTGCTCTCAGAAACGGAGGTGACGGGGCAGCCCTGCCACGGCTGTCGATGATCGCCGGTTTCGTCGGTCTCTCGGTCAACATCCTGACCAACTACCTGCTTATTTTTGGGAAAATGGGTTTTCCACGGCTGGGCGGGGTGGGCTGTGGCTGGGCCTCAGCGCTTGCCATCCTGGCCATGTGCCTAACCATGTTTGGCCTTTTGCAAAGCCACCCAAGAACAGCCTTCAAAGGCAGCGACATCCGCACAAGCAGACTGTTCGACCGAAGCCTGCTGAGACAATGCAAGCTCGGTCTGCCTCTGGGCCTCTCCCTTTTTATCGAATGTTCCATGTTCGCGGTTATAGCCCTGCTGGTTTCCCGGTTCGGAGCAGCTGTGGTCGCCTCCCACCAGGTTGCCCTAAACTGCACTGCCTTGCTTTTCATGATACCATACAGCCTCTCCTCTGCTCTGGCCGTACGTGTTGGCTTTGTCATCGGCAAAAAAAGAGCGGCCAGGTTACAACGCACTGTCCTGTCGGGAGTTGTTCTGGCCCTGTGCGGGGCGCTGCTGACCGCCTTGTGCATTGTGACGGGTAAGGACGCCATAGCATCTCTATACACCCAAGACCCCGATGTTCGTTCACTTGCCGCCACCCTGCTCCTGTATGCAGCGGCCTTTCAAATACCGGATGCGCTGCAGGTCAACTTCGCTGGCGCTCTGCGCGGCTGTAAAGACACCAAAGTGCCCATGCTGCTGACCATACTAGCCTACTGGGGTGTGGGCCTGCCTGTGGGATGGTTCCTCGGTCTGAACGGCTTTGCCGGGTTCCCGCCAGGTCCCAGGGGATTCTGGATAGGACTGATCTGCGGGCTCTGCACGGCCTCGGTACTGCTTGGCACAAGACTCTTCCTTCTGCTACTCAAGCAGAAAGAACGACTCATGCAGCCCAAAGCATTCCCTTGAGCCCCAAAGCCCGACCATCTCATCAGCTCAGGCGGCGCCAGGTTCGGGAATTTTTGGTCCCTCATTCTACCTGGGTCTAGGTGTTGCCAAGAGACTGCCCAAAATGGCACCGTCCAGGCTGAGCGTTGGTGCCCATTTTGTCGCAATGCGAGTCGGCTCACGGACAGCAGCTCCCTCTGTTGTTGTCTATTTTTCTCAAATAAGACAAAATGTTGATGAAAAATCCAGGAAAGCGGTACAACAGAGATTGGAGATGTTCACCCATGGGAGTCTCTTGGCCCCCAGGTTGGGAGTCAACACAGACCTTCCATGACCTCCAGACACATATCCGCCTTGTTCAGGGTGTACAGATGCACGCCAGGAGCACCATTCTCAACAAGATCCCGAACCTGCTGCCGGGCATAGGCCACCCCGATCTCGTAGACAGCCTGACTGCCACCGTCTGCATCAGCCTGCATGAGTGCATTGATCAACTTTCCTGGCACCTTGGCATTGCAGAGATCCAGGATGAACCGCAGGGACGCCAAGGTACGAATGGGCAAAACACCCGGAACAACGGGGATGGAGACGCCCATTTCCCGTAAGCGCTGCACATAGTCAAAGTAGACGCGATTGTCGAAGTAAAGCTGAGTAATGGCAAAATCAGCCCCTGCCTCCATCTTTTGCCGCATGACCTGCAGATCACCCTCAATTGAGGAGGCTTCGGCATGAGCTTCAGGGAAAGCGGCAACACCGATTCCCATTTCTGGATACTCCCGGCGCACATATCGTACCAAATCGGAGGCATAGGGAAAGGCGGCAAAGAGTTCTTCATCCGAACTGGACACCCCAGCAGGACGATCCCCCCGCAAAGCCAGCACATTTTCTATCCCCATACTCTGGAGAGCCTGTAAAAAAGTATCTACTCTAGCCTGGCCTGCGGCAACTCCGGTCAGGTGGGGCATAACTTCAAAAGCACAATCTTTGACCAGCCGTTCACAGATATCCAGGGTATTGTCCTGGGTCGACCCTCCCGCGCCATAGGTGACAGAGACAAATAAAGGATTAAGTTTCTTGAGCTGGGTGACTGTATCCAAAAAGGTCGGCCAGTCATCTTTTTTTTTGGGTGGGAAAAACTCCAAAGAGACAAAGGGAGCTGCTGTTTGTATTTTTTTCTGAATTTGCATCAAATCTCCTGGTGCTTTTAAAAAATTTATAACGTGTTCCATACAAGGGCTCTTCCGCACCCCCCCCGCCCGGAATTCTCCTATGCATTTTGTCTTCATTTGAGACTACGCAAGAAAAGAACATCCCTCTTTCTTTTCTCTTTTTACAAATGAGAAAAAAATGGTTATGAGCATCCCGGGCGGAGGTGTCTAAGGACCTGTTTTTTTCTTGCTCGTGACAAGATGCAAAACGAACAACCCTTTGCGCCCTACAACTTAAAAAGCATTTTACAAAAACATCAAAATTTCTTATAGGTAATCCGATACAAGGGGTATATACCACGAAAGGTAGGCACGATGACACCCAGGGAAGCCGTTAAAATACTCATGCTCAGCCCCTGCTATTGGTTGATGGATTTGCATGCCCGCAAAAAGCTTATCCTCGATTTTTGCGCCACATACAACGCCGTTGCAATAGACAGGCAACAAAAAGAGATATCCAAAGTGAAAAACACCGGGTAATTGCTCTCAGCAACTGCTGCCCCGTCTTTCTCGTCAACGTTTTCTCCCCCAAAGCCGATCCTCACCAAAACGTTCCATCCACCACTGTTCTGGATCATGCACATCGGCTGGGTCTGCCTTTGCCCGGGTAAGAGGAAACCGGTATTCCGAACAATATCTCATCAACCGCTCGTAAGCGGCGCTCAGGCGATGCATCTGTTCATTACACTCCGCTTCAGCGCCACTGCCACCGTTACAGTCAGGGTGGTACTGTTTACTGAGCCGGTGATATGCCCGTTTTATCTCCCCCAGGGTGGCCCGTTCACCAAGCTGAAAAATTTTTCCGGCCTCCTCAATGGCCTGCCATTCTTTTGTATTCATTCCAGGAGCCTCGCTGCTGCAAAAAATGTCTTTCGTGCCTCATTCAAAGGACTCTGGGAGATGCCTGAAGACAGCTGCTGTTATTGTTTGTGCCAGCTCTGTTCAGTTCCCTTGATCAGACGACCGATATTTTGATGATGTTTACCCCAAATCAGCCCCACCACAAAGAGGGCAAGCCATAGTTCCCAGGCCGAAGCACCCTGAATAACGAGGCTGACAGGGATCGAGGTTGAACCCAGCAGTGATCCCAGAGAGACATAACCCGAAAAATACACAGCAACAACAAACAGGGCAAGGGCAAGTACGACAGACAAAGGAGAAAGAAAAAGAAAGACCCCCAGCGCTGTCGCTACACCCTTGCCACCTTTCCAACCCAGATAAACGGGAAACATATGACCAACAACAGCAGCCCCCCCGCACAGACCCGTTACCAGGTCAGCCCGGGGGTCTTCTCCCCCCAGCAGTGACACCAAAAAAACAGGCAGGAATCCTTTGCAGATATCAAGGAAGAGCGTCAGCGCACCTAATCTCTTGCCCAGCAGTCTTGCGACATTTGTCGCTCCTATATTGCAGCTTCCCTGCGTACGAATATCTATCCCGCTGCTCCTGGCAACCACCAGACCAAAAGGAATGGCGCCGATCATATAGGAGGCCGCGATGGAGAGGAGTTGAAGCGGTTCCATTGTATATACACTCCTAAAAGGCTATGGGATGACCGTTTTCTGATCCCGTGACGGCAGTGAAGCTTACTCCAGCCAGTCACTGTTTTGTACCATAAAAAAGTACCCTCTACCTATCAGTCCCGCCCTACCTGGTGTCTAAAAAAAGCACAGCCCAAGGGGCACGACCACGGTTCATGTCCCACCTCGGTCATACATGGCACACCTTTCTCTCTCATCAACGACGCTACCGCCTTTGCTCTGCACTGGTACGAAACATTCCCCTTTTGGGACCTTACATCTATTATCCCTTGTTATATGAAAACAGCACCTCCAGTTCACAGGCTGCCGCATAGGCTGCGATCTCTTCCTGCAAAAGCTGCACATAGGGACAATCCATGACAGCCAGGATGGTCGATCGCTGCCTATAGACAGGCCGCGCCTCGTGGGGTGCCCTGACCGGTTCAAGAATGTAGGGAAAAATCTGCGGTCTGCGGCAGACCAGAGGTCTTTTTTCATAGACATCACACCGCCCCGTCTCCGCCTCCTGTTGCGGGCAGCTACTTCCTTTGGGCAGAATCATGCTCCAGCCATCTCTCCAGCGAATCACCACCGGTGTAGGACGCTGGTAAAAAGGTCCCTGATCCGTATACAGGCAGGAGGCATCCATGGCGGCATGCTGCCGGGATTGCACCGTGTCTATTTGCTCCACAGGAAAGAGTGCAACCTCATCAGGCCGCAGGGGAATTTCAAAAAAATCCTGCTCCATTGTCTCATCAGGGCCTATGCAGCACAGCGTACAGCGGCAGGGTCCACACAGCAGGCTGTTTATCTTCTCCAGTTCGGCTGTCAGGATTTCCTGCCGAATCCACAGACCTGCCGCAGTGTGGCGATCCAGGCCCTTTCCCTCAACATCCGTCACCCTGCAGGGCAGATCTTGACCAGAAAAATAGCCGGGTAGTTGGTTCAATAAAGCCCTGTAAGGCGCCAAGGATTCTTTAGGCTGCTCATAGTCAGCGTATTCGGTTGCGATAGGGGCCGGCAACTGGTCTATAACCTCTGAGGCAGTGGTAAATCCACCTGTCAGCAAAAAGAACTCCACCATAGAAACAAGGGGGAGCACCGGCCTGCCCAGCAGCGCTGCCCCAGAACGCAACAACTTTTTTTGCACTTGCCATTCCTCCGGGTAAAACATAGTATCCACCCTACACAAAAAAAAACTGGAACACAAGAACACCGATGTACAGGTCCCGTCAATGACTCATTTTCTTTACAGTAGCCTCAAGAATGGTTACATTTGCCAAACAAACAGTCAGACCGGATCGGATTTCTCGTCAGCTCATGCGGTTCCAGATGCACATTTGTTGGCATGCAGGGATGAGGATTACTCCTGGAGATCAAGGCAGGTGAACACTGTATACCGGCCCAGGAACCGGGCAAAAAAATGTTCTGAGGGAACACGACAGCACGACCTAAGACAATGGCTATTCTAGAGATCATCACCTATCCCCATCCCATACTCAGACAACGGGCTGAGGAAATCACCACTTTTGACGATAAGCTGAAAATTCTGGCCCAGAATATGGGTGAAACCATGTATCACGCCCCGGGTATAGGGCTGGCAGCAAACCAGGTTGCCTTGGCCAAACGAATCGTTGTGGTTGATATTTCGCAGCCTGAGCAAGAAAAAAACTATTTACCCCTGATCAACCCTGTCATCAGCGACGGCGAAGGCAAGGTCATTGATGAAGAGGGTTGCCTGAGCATACGAGACTATCAGGCCAAGGTACCACGTTTTCGCAAGATTCACGTGACGGCGCAAAACCTTGACGGCTCCCCCCTGGAATTTGACGCTGAAGATCGTTTTGCCCGGGTTATCCAGCATGAGGTCGATCACCTCAACGGCAAGCTGTATATAGACCGTATCAGTTCACTCAAGCGAACATTGTACAAGAAAAAGCTGAAAAAAATTCTGCAGCAGGACGGCAGGTAAACCGTTCACCAGCGGCTGCCCGCTGCCTGTCTATGACATCCCTTTGGTGCAATGACACCTGTCCCCTATTCTTTTTGAATATAGCCTGATGCACACTCCCCTGCGTATACTCTTCATGGGAACCCCGGACTTTGCGGTTCCCTCTCTTCAGGCCCTGCTCGATGGCCCTGATACCGTCCTTGGTGTGGTCTGTCAACCTGACCGCAAAAAAGGACGGGGCCGAAAGCTCATGCCCCCCCCTGTCAAACAGCTTGCAGAACACACCGGCCTCTCCATATTCCAACCCGAATCCATCAGGACAGATACCTTTTTCCATACCATCCGAAAACTGCATCCTGATCTCATTGTGGTGGTTGCTTACGGTAAAATCCTGCCTGGGCGTTTACTCAGGCTGCCCAGACTGGGAACGATCAACGTCCATGCCTCACTCCTGCCCAAATATAGAGGTGCCGCCCCCATCCAATGGGCGGTTATAAACGGCGACCAGGAGACCGGCGTCACGATCATGCAAATGGACGAAGGCATGGACACCGGCGACATCCTCTACCCTGTTACCATGCCCATCAGCAAAGAGGATACCGCTGGCTCCATGTTTGACAAGCTTGCCCGGCTTGGCGGCACAGCCCTGGCAACAGCCGTTGAAAAGCTGAAGCAGGGGACGCTGTCCCCAACGCCTCAGAATGAAGAGCAGGCCACCCACGCTCCCATGCTGAATAAACAACAGGGCCATCTGGACTGGTCCCTGTCCGCAGAAAAACTCCATGCCCTCATTCGCGGACTGGACCCGTGGCCTTCGGCCTATGGCTTTATCAACAACAGACGGTTTCGTTTTTTCGCTCCTCATCTGATTCTCAGACCTGTTGCAGAGCCACCCGGAACCATTGTGCAGGCGAACGCCCAAGGCTTACTCATCGCCACAGGAAAACATTACCTGCGCCTTAGGGAAATGCAACCGGAGGGGAAAAAACGTATGACGGTGCAAGCCTGCCTCAACGGGACCTTTATCGAGCCAGGAGATCGTATTGTATGAACAGTTCCAGATGCCTGTATCTCGACTGCTTTTCAGGTATAAGCGGCAACATGCTGCTCGGTGCGCTCATCGACGCCGGAGTCCCGGCCGAGCATATTGTCAACACGGTGCAACAACTTGCCATACAGGGGTACCGGATCGACATACGCAAGGCAACAGTACACGGATTTGCCGCCCACCAGGTACAGATACAGGCCGAGACAGGCCACGACCATCGACATCTTGCCGAGATACAAACCCTGGTGGGACAGGCTGCAATCCGGCAGGAAATCAGGGACACAGCCATCCGTGTCTTTGAGCGGCTGGCCCAAGCCGAAGCCGAAGTGCATGGCACCACGCCGGAACAGATTCATTTTCACGAAGTGGGTGCCGTGGATGCCCTGGTGGACGTTGTCGGCTGCGTGGCTGGACTCCACTACCTGGACATTGCGCATGTTACCTGCTCCCCTCTTCCCATGGCCAGGGGATGGGTGCGTTGTGCCCACGGAGAAATCCCTCTCCCAGCCCCGGCTGTGTGCAGACTTCTCCAAGGTGCTCCCGTGTACGGTGTTCCCCTGCAGCAGGAGCTGGTCACCCCAACCGGCGCCGCCCTGGCCATGGAACTCGCCCACAGGTTTGACCATCTGCCGACCATGAACATGACCGCAATAGGGTACGGAGCTGGCACCATGACCCGAGACGACGGCCGTCCTAACCTGCTGCGTATCATTATCGGTACACAAAAAAAAACTCCCGAAACCGGACAGGTTACAGTCATCGAAACCCACATTGACGACTGGAACCCTGAATTCTGGCCCCATGTCAGCGAGTTGCTCATGCACCATGGAGCCTTGGATGTCAGCCTAACACCCATGCAGATGAAAAAGGGCAGGCCGGGATTTTTAGTACGCGTCATCTGCAGCGCCGAACAAACCCAGCCCCTGCGCGACATCCTCTTTGCGGAAACAAGCGCCATCGGCCTGCGGCAGCGTCTTGAAGACAGGGTGATCCTGCCCAGAAAACAGATCACCCTCCAGACACCCTGGGGTCCTGTCAAGGCCAAGGAGATCCAGACCGATCAGGGTTCGGTCACAACACCTGAATACGAAGCCTGCAGAGCCATAGCCCACAAGCACGGTATACCACTGCAAAAGGTCTATCACAGCATCCGATCCTATGACATGGCAGGAAACAACGGGGAGAAAGAATAAGTGGACAGGCTTCATATCTTTCTGGCAACCGGCTGCTACAGCGGCTACCTGCCCAAGGCTCCCGGAACTTGGGGATCACTGGTGGGTATTGTGCTCTGGGTTTTCCTGTGCCAGCTTCCCCTGCTTGTCTACCTGTGCGTGGTGACCGTACTCTTTTTTGTCGGCGCGGCCAGTGCCCATGCCATGGAAAAGATCACCAACAGCAGTGACCCCGGCCTGGTGGTCATCGATGAAATTGTGGGGCAGCTCATAACGTTGAGTGCCGCTCCCTGCGCCCCTCTCCCAGCACTGGCGGGCTTTGTACTTTTTCGTTTTTTTGATATACTGAAACCAGCTCCGGTCAACTGGATCGATGCCCGCATACATGGCGGTCTGGGTATCATGCTGGATGATGTTGTCGCCGGACTCTATGGTTTGCTCGGTCTGAACATCGGGCTGTGGCTGTTAGGCTGATCTCCACACAGGCTGCAGGTGCAACCAAGAAGGTGTTGCAATAATCAGGCTGCCTTTGCCACGGATATAGGTGCTTCCTCACCTTGCCCATTCCTTTGCAGTTTTTTTGCCCAACAGCACTCACCCCTCTTTGATCCCATTGCGGCAGTACATAGCCTCAGGCCGCAGGCGTTTCCTGAAACGCCTGGAACTGGAGCCGCCTGGGCTGATGAGAAATCCGGGTGAGATCAAACATCAAAAAAAGATGAAAAGGCAGGAGAGTACCCCGCCTGTTCTCTTGAGGTACCCCATGCCACGATATATTGACATCCATACCCACGCCTTCCCAGATACCGTTGCTGCAACCGCGATTCCTGCCCTGGAAAAAAGCGGCAATATCAAGGCATATCTTGACGGTACTGTTGCAGGGCTCCTCAAATCCATGGATAAAGCCGATATACAGACATCCGTTGTCTGCCTGATTGCAACTCGTCCACTGCAATTCCGACCAATTCTTGAGTGGGCGGAATCCATACGCTCCCCACGCATTATCCCCTTTCCCTCTGTCCACCCCAGGGATCCTGATATTCTTGAGCATCTGCATGAAATCCATCAAAAAGGATTCAAAGGCATTAAAATGCATCCCTATTATCAGGATTTCTTTCTTGATGAACCGGCGCTGGCTGATTTTTACCAGCAGGTTGAACAACTTGGCCTCCTGCTGACCGTCCACTGCGGCTATGATATCGCCTATCCCCGGGTCCGCCGCTCGGATCCCTGTCGGATTCTCAAGCTCCTTGAACACTTTCCCGGTCTCAAACTGCTGACCACCCATTTTGGTGGCTGGGACGAATGGGATGACGTGCAGGCCATGCTCATCGGCAATCCCATCTATATGGAAATCTCCTTTGCCCTGGATTTTCTTGATCAGATACGTCTGCGGGACATGCTCCTCTCCCATCCCAGGGACTATATTCTCTTTGGCACGGACTCCCCCTGGACAGATCAGAAGACCACCCTGAAGATGCTGGGCAAGCTCGGGCTGCCCGATGACCTGTTTCAGGCCATAACCTTTGAGAACAGTGCCAGACTTCTTGCGTTAACTCCGGGGACAAAATGATGTCAAGGGGAAAGATACCGCCCAAGCTCTCTGCAACGAGTATCCTCCACATTTCTACCTTTTATAGCAGCTGGGTGCTCTCCTCTCTCCTTCTGCACCAAGTCGGCCGCTGGCTCCCTGCTGTTATAGCCCCGGCCATGGCCTATCTTTTTCTCCTGGTCCTCCTGCTCAACCTGTCGTACCTCTCCCGCTTGTATCAGGTGCGCCTGGAACCATTATTCCAACAGCACCTCCCACTGCGTCTGCTCTGCCTGGCCTCCTGCACGCTGCTTTTTATCGGCGGATACGTAGTCGCAGCAGGCCTTGGGGCGCAGAGTGCCCCGCTCACCGCACTCCATACCGCCAATCTGCTCTTTTTTGCCTGCGTATTAGGACATTGGCTCACAACGCCGCTGAAGCGGCCTGCAGAACTCGTCCCCTTGTGTCTTATCATGACCCTGGTCGATGCCTATAGCGTCTTTCAGGGCCCCACCCGCCAATTGACCAGCACCTTGACCGCCCACTACACCAGCGGCCAACCGGGTCCCCCACCGCTGGTCGACTTCATTCTGGTCAAATTGCCTTTCCCTGCTCAGATATCCCTGATGCCGGCCTTCGGTATCTCGGACTGGATTGTCATTGCCATGTTCTCAGGAGCAGCAGCCAAGTTTGGTCTGCACGACAACCTCCTGCACCGATATGGAGGCCTGTATTTTCCTGTAAGCGCAGTAGGCCTGGTCGCAGCAATCATTGCTGCCAGGGAGTTCAACCTATACCTGCCGGCCTTGCCGCTGATTGCGGCGTGCTTCCTGGCGATACCAGCCTATACCTCTCCAAGAGCCCTGCGTCCGACGTTCCATGAACTTCCGGCACTGGCTCTCTGCGCGACTCTTGCCGTCATCCTGGTTGTCCTGGTCCTTTTCTGACCCTTCAGCCTTGTTCCCCACCAGGCAAGACGAAGGCTGTCTTCCTGCTACCGGCCTTATACGGTTGTGCGGCACCACCTTTTTTGCCAAATTTCAGGCATAGGCCGTGGAGAGCACCTTAAGATGCATCTCTAATGCTTTGGCCACAACCTCTTGCAGATGGAGGCGAGTATCCGTATCAGTATGGACCAAGGCTCCCCCATAGCGTATAAAGCGGCTGCTTTCCATTTCCTGCATCCAGCGAATTTCCACCATGACGCCGGTGAGTATATTCAGTTCCGGGAAACCTTCAGCCAGAGAACATATTGTTATGGTCTCACCTACGCGCACAGGCCTGTGACCATAGCGGTCTTTCAGACCTGCAAATCCCACCCCGGATTCAGACAAATCCAAGAGTTGCGCCTGCAAAACAGGCACATCCTCTCCTGAAAAGCGACAATTGCACTGGGGACCTGTCTGCAGGGTAAAAAATATCCGTTGGTGACGCCTTTTTTGGGCACAATCCAGGACAGTCTTTTTCCCATTGAGATCAGGTACTGCCGTGCACTCCAATTGCAGATGCTCAATAATCGTTTCAACAAGGACATCCGGGAGGACCTCCGCGTCGGCCAGCCCCGCTTTTACTATTGTTTCCAGGCTGTCGCGTACCACGCAGGTTTCGGGCTGTTTCACGATGATGGTACCGGATTTGGATTGCAGATAGCGAAGGGTCTGCAAAGAGCAAGTCGATCCTGATAACAGGGTCAGAGACACAGGACCGACAAAGGTCTCTGCTGCTGAGCACAGCAAGGAGTCTATATCGTATTGTTCGTCACCAAAGGATGATGGCAACTCCAGACGAGTCAAGAAAAACTGACCTTTTCTCTCGCAAAGCTGGTTGGCTGTTTTGGGTGTTCCTATATAGCCTTGCCCCACGAGCAGTGGCATTCCTTCAGACATTGGCAACACCGGGATCCTGCTGATCTGATTTATATATTCGACCAGAGAAGAAATAAACGCCTCAGGCATGCGCTGGACCACCATAACAGTGCCATCAAATCCACTGGGAAACCTGCCAAAAAGGTGCAACAGTTCTGCAATACCGCCGGCGCCTGAGACCACAACAGCCAACTGCCGAGAGGGAATACTGTGCCCTGTCGGCTTGACCTGGGTTGAGATGGCGCCGGGGAGAGTGAAGCTTGTGAACTCGTCAACCTTTGCCTTTGCCGCATTGTGGACAGCTGTAACAAACCTGTGCTGTATCTCTTCTCTATCGTCTTCCCCTTTTGGCTTGATGAGAAAATCCACCGCCCCCAGACGTAAAAAATCTATAATCGTGTCCTGAGAACGATTGCTCAGATTGCTCACAATGACCACGGGACAGGGATGGAACAGCATCAGATATTGCGAGGTGGACGCTCCTCCCATACCGGGTATATTGACATCCAGGGTAATGACATCAGGTGCCAACTCCTGATTGAGTCGCACGGCCTCATCACCATCAGCCGCTTCCCCCACCACCTCCAAAGTGCCGTCGAACTCCAAAATTTCTTTAATAATTCCCCGAAACAGTTTGGAATCATCGACAACCAGTACGCGTTTTTTCACACCCGCCACGGGATGCTCTTCTGATTGCTTTTGCAAAACCACATCAGCACTGATGAGTTCTGTTGGATTCTCTTTGGAAAGAGTTATCATAAACCCGCATTCTCGGCAGTGAAAACTGTGCCAACAGCCTTGTATAGCATCAAGATTCACACTGTAACGGGTGCCACAATCTTCACAAAAAATGATCATATTCAAAGACCCCCTGGCCAAATGCCAATGCACCCCTTTTTTGCCCATTGCTCAAAGCAATACATATACTCTCAAAAGAATGGCGTACTGAGGATGGAAGATAGTGATGGCATGGTAGAGCCTTACCCGAATGAAAGAGGCACACAGATGCATGTGCTTTTTCTAAATAGTCTCAAATTTCGACCAAATGTGCACCAAGGCTCAGCCCAACCGATACCATCTTCGGTCGCATTTTGGCAGCACATATACTCAAGTATCATAGGTTGCCAAAAAGTATCCCATAGTAAAGTGGTCCCTTGGTCAAGACAAAAATAACATTTCGGTTCTTCTGGAAAATCTGTGAATAAAAGAGTTTTTTTTAACAAGCACTCAGCAAGCCTCAAGAAAAAAATGAGCATCTGTTGAAAGCTTAGGAAGTCTGCCACGACTTTCATTTGTACCGACTCTGGCAGAAGCATTTTTTTCATGAGGCTTACTTCTCTTTTCGCTGGGCCTATGGGCGAGCGAAGGACGCCCTCGCTGGGCAGGCGTCTCCAACGGGAGCTCTGCTGCAAAGGAGGTAACGGGAAAAGAAAGGTGCATTCAATCCGACCAAGATCCTGTGAAGGAGGACTCAATGCAAAAAAACATTGCTCAATTATAAGCTTACCTGCAAGGGATCTGTTTACCAAAGCCCTCAATGGGACAAAAAGCCTGAAGCCCTGTTGGTACCGATTAAGGCCCGTGCAAACAGCAAGGCCAAATCTCTGGAGGGTATAACTGCCATAGCCGTTGATCAGATTCAATACCGGAAGGGGCATAACTATCTGACTCTGTTGTATCAAATCAATAAAGAGAACAGAAGATTACTTTGGATAGGTAAAGAGTGATCAGCGACACTTCACTTTTTTTGCGTTTATGTTTCTGAGCAATCCGGGTTACAAAGCTACGCCTCAAAACAGGTAAAACTACTGGACATACAATTTGTCAAGTCCTTGAAATAAATCCATTCTCGCCTCTTCAAAATCAGCAAGATTCTTTTTTGCTCCTTCTATATTACCGTTATTATAACACCTAACTGCTTCAATAACAGTTGTATGCACACATTTATGATACGCTTCAATATCTTTAAATACCTGAGAATGAGAGAATTTTTTTCGGGAATCATTATACCACTTACCAAAATCACAGGCGTGATGATCGGGTATTTCTTCTGGTTGTAGTTGGGTCCGACCATTAAGGACTGCCTCTAACTGTATTTTCCATTTCAGGTGAGCTATTTTCACTGCTCCAAGATCAAACGGAGGCGTCCCTATATCCAGTTTACTACCCAAATTTGTCATTGTCTCGGTTAGATTTCTTAGTTCATGGCTATATGCTTTCACCTCTAAAGAATGATTGCTGATCTGGTCTGCCGCAAATCTTGTTTTTCCTGTGTTCCTGGAAATCTCTTCCGTAACAGATGAGGCTTGAGCCAGATTATGACTCACCTCTTGAACACCGTTTGATACCTCTGAGATATTGGTTGATATCTCAGAGCTGGCTATCACTTGTTGCTCAATGCCTGTAGAAATAGTGGATACCGAATCATTGACCGTCTCGATTGATTGTAAGATATGCTCAATAACATCAATTGTTTTTTGGGTTGATTGTTGCACATCTACGATGCGTTGACGAATTTTATGAGTGGATTCATTTGTTTGCTTTGCCAACTCCTTGATTTCATTTGCGACTACCGCAAATCCTTTCCCTGCTTCTCCTGCTCTAGCAGCTTCGATGGTGGCGTTCAGGGCAAGAAGATTTGTTTGATCAGATATCTCTGTAATGGTATCTGTTACTACAGTAATATCTTGAGTCATTTTTCCTAAATCATGTATCACTGTAGATGCTTTTTCAGCCTCATTTACAGCATCTTTCGTTGATGTTCTCGCATGTTCGGCGTACTTGGAAATTTCTCCGATGGTAGCACTCATCTCTTCGGTAGCTGTCGCAATAACTGAAAAGTTCACATTTGACTCTTCCATTTTTCCTGCAACAGAGTTTATATTTGAATGCATTTTATCTACTGATTCAGCAACATTATCTGCAAGAACATAAAGTTGATCTGCTTCTTGATATAAGTCTATGGAGGATTCATCAAGCATTGCTACTGTTGCTTTTAATACTGAATTGTCACCTTTTATATTACGGAATAAAAAATAAAATTTATCTTTGAAAGATTGTAAAACTCCATTGATCATCTCATTTGATGAATTCTCATTGTTAAATTTTCCCTCTTTTAGCTTTTCTATTTCTTGTAAGTATAAGTTATATCTATATATATATTTTTTTCTACAAAAAACATATACGCTCAATCCTCCAAACAAAAAACCTATCACCAACAATCCAATCATTGAAGAGAAGGCCATGCCACCCCCCTTTTTTATAAAAGTTTCATCAAGGCGCCAGCCCGGATTTTTCCTTAGCTCTGGCGGTGCCAGATTCGAGAGTTTTTGGTAGCAGATGATACGTGGGTATATGCGTTGTCAAAACACTACCAAATAGACGACACCTATCGGGGCGGCAAGAAAAGCGATGGAGTTCAAGGAGGTGGGGCAACAGACAAGACACCCTGTGTGGTATCACTTTTATGAACCGAAAAAGGACACCCGGTCAAAATGCCTTTGGGTGCGGTTAATCGGGTTCACAAAGGACGAACGGACAGAGTGGGCCCAAAAAACACCTCCGCCCCAATGCACTGGTGGTATCAGGCGGCCTCAGTTGCTTCCCCGATGCTGGGAAGGCCGCCGAGCCAATTCTTTCCCTACAGACAAGGGATATGATGAATTTGGTGGGTTATACAGGGGTCCAATCATGACGAATACCGTTCAGTATTCGTTGCATGGAACCCACCAGCACCTGAGTCCAAGCCACCTATCACGGTATTGCCCAAAATTGTACGACCGAGTAAACCGAAAGATTGCCTTGCAGACCATGGTTCATCAGGTGACATATGGAGCAATGCGGACACCATCAAGGCGCGTGCAACTATTCAATTATTCAAGTGAGCTGAAGTTGGTTGTTCATCACAAAAACAAGGCGACCGCCCATCACCAGCTCAGCGGTATTTTTCATGGTTTTTCTGATTATTAACGCTCAGCAGCCTCTCATTTTTACACGTATCATATTGTATCGTCTTTTCAAGCAGGGTGCAAAAAAAATATGCGAGGTATGGCCGTCGTCTTGGTGGTGCGTCCGGCAGGATTCAACCGAGCGCGCTGCGAATCCGTTCCATGGCTGTTTCCACATTTTCTCTTGAATTAAAAGCGGAAAAACGGACATAGCCCTGGCCGCATGCACCAAAACCAGCACCAGGGGTACAGACCACGCCGGCCTTCTCCAGGAGAAGATCAAAAAACTCCCAGGAATCCCTGTCACACCATACCCAGATGTATGGTGCGTTGTCGCCGCCAACATAGGAAAACCCTAGCTCGTCCATGGCCGCGCCTATGAGCTTGGCATTCTCCAGGTAGCCGTCAATCAGTGTCCTGCACTGGGCCTTTCCTCTCTCCGAATAGACGGCCTCCGCAGCTTTCTGCACCGGGTAGCTCACGCCGTTGAACTTGGTGCAGTGTCTCCGGTGCCACAGAGCATGCAGATTGTGGGCCGTACCGCTGCCATCATAGGCGACGCATTCTCTCGGCACCACGGTATAGGCACAACGCGTACCGGTAAAACCAGCGCTTTTTGAGAAGCTTCTGAACTCGATAGCGACTTCCCTGGCCCCTGAAATCTCATAAATGGAATGCGGAAGGTGTTCGTCCCGAATAAAGGCTTCATAAGCAGCGTCAAACAGGATCAATGCCTTGTTTTCTCGGGCATAATCAACCCACACCTGCAGCTGCTCCCTGGTTGCGGTGGAACCCGTAGGATTGTTGGGAAAGCAGAGATAAATCAGATCCACCGGCTCACCAGGTGGTTCCGGGACATAGTCATTCTCTCTGGTGGAATCCAGGTAGACAATCCCCTGATAACGACCATCACCATATTCTCCCGTACGACCGGCCATGACATTGGTGTCCAGATACACCGGATAGACGGGGTCAGGGATGGCTACCCGGCAATCCGAGGAAAAAAGTTCCTGGAAATTGCCCGTGTCGCACTTGGCACCATCAGACACAAAGATTTCATCTGCCGACACCTCTGCACCTCGGGACTGAAAATCTTGCACAGCGATGACTTCGCGCAGAAAAGCATAGCCCTGCTCAGGCCCATACCCGTGAAAACCGGCTGTGGTGCCCATCGCTTCGACCGCAGCATGCAAAGCCTTGATGCAGGCTTCCGGCAGAGGATTGGTCACATCACCGATGCCCAGTTTGAGCACTTCTCTTTGAGGATTGTTTTCTTGAAAAAGGGCGACTCTGTGAGCAATATCAGAAAAAAGGTAGAATGCCTGCAGTTTCAAATAATGTTCATTGATCTGAATCATGGGATAGCCTTGTTCATCGTCTTGTTTTCTTATGGTGACAGGTGCACCTGCACGCCTCCACTGAAATCATAGCCATCTGTGGTGAGGTCGTAATCCATCCGTCCCGCTTCCAGGGAAAAATTTGGACCTTTCAGTTCCACCTGCCCTGGACTGACAGCCATTTTATCAGCATCATAATAATGTAGTAATTCCGTATACATGAACTCTCCAGCCATGGGCCTGCTGATAACCACATCTTCGGCCAAAACCAGATGACGGTCGTTGATGAAGTAATGCCCTTTTTGACTGTCTACCAAGGTGGGCGGTCTCTCTGCACCAATATAGCGCGCCCGCACCTTTTCCATGATAATGTCACGATCTGAATCGCCTGTACTGGCACGATCGGCTTTAATCAGCCATTCATTGGTACCCTGACTGGATAGGGTGATACTCACCCTATCCATCACAAAATGATTCGCCGTAGGGACCGGAGCAACAGTCTGTTTTTTTTTGTAATCACCCCGTGCAGTGAGGAAAGAAGAAACTGCCGGTTGCCAGGCAGGGCTGGTGACAAAGAGGCACACGGGTATGAACCAAAGAAGATTACGCGGTTTTATGATCACGTATCAAACCTAGCCAGCATAGAGGCATAGGTCCCCCGGGCTTCCATTATCAGGTCACATATTTCCCGAACCGCTCCGTCTCCGCCCGAATTTTGGGTCCTGTAGTGCACCCTGCTGTGGATTTCAACCGCGCCATTCGCTGGTGCGACCGCAAGGCCGACCCGGTTAAGTAAAGGCAGGTCTATCCAGTCATCGCCTATATAGGCGGTCTGCGGGGGACGCAGGCCGGTCTTTTGGAGGATTTCCTCATAGGCGGAGAGTTTATCAAACCTGCCCTGGTACAGGTGGGTCATTTTCAGTTCCTCGGCTCTGCGCCTAACAATCTGCGAAGTCCTGGCAGTTATCACCCCAACCTGGACACCGCTTTCCTGTAGCAGACGGATTCCCAGACCGTCCCGGGTGCTGAACCGTTTGCATTCATCACCCCTGTCGGTGTACTGCAGGCTGCCGTCGGTGAGCACCCCGTCCACATCCAGGAGCAGCAGCTCCACCTTTCGCGCCCGGCTCAGGACTGCTTTCCAGGCCTCACTTCGTTTTACAGGTTTATTTCTCTGCATGGCCCGTTCCCGTAAAGCCTCTGTCAGTTGACAGTCAGACGGATAACCGCCGGGCCCCTTTCCGCAATGATCATTTTGCACAAAACCCTCCTGCGGCCCTGCGTATGGCCAGAATTTCTGTAAGGAGTTGCTCGACCTGATAAAGCGGCAGCGAGTTGGGTCCATCGCAAAGCGCCTTGTCCGGCTCGGGATGGACCTCCATGAACAAACCGTCCACACCAGCGGCCATGGCCGCCCGGGTCAGGGGAGCAATGAACTCACGCTGGCCTCCTGAAGATCCGTCGGCGCCGCCCGGCAGTTGCACAGAATGGGTTGCATCAAAAACGACCGGACACCCCAGGGAGCGCAGGACTGGCAAGGAGCGCATATCCACCACCAGGTTGTTATAGCCGAAACAGGAACCGCGTTCAGTGAGCAGGATGCTCTCACATCCACTGCCCCGCAGTTTATTGACCACATGCTGCATATCCCAGGGACTGACAAACTGCCCTTTTTTAACGTTCACCACCTTGCCAGTCCCGGCTGCGGCCGCCAGGAGATCCGTCTGACGACACAGGAAGGCCGGTATCTGTATAATGTCTAGGACCTCAGCCGCCAGTGCAGCCTGCTGTGGTTCGTGAATATCGGAAACCACCGGTATGCCGTACTCTGCACGCAGTTCTCCCAAGATACGCAACCCGGCTTCCACCCCTGGCCCTCTGAACGACCCTAGGGAGGTTCTATTGGCCTTGTCAAAGGAAGCTTTCAACACATAATTAATGCCCAGCCGCTGCGCTATAGCCTGTATTTCCGCAGCTATCTCCCCAGCAAGCGCCTTGGATTCCAGAACGCACGGTCCCGCCATGAACAGCAACGGCGCCTTAGGGCCAACCTGGATTGGCTTGCCGGGACAGCCCGGTATGGTCACATTCTGCATAATTCCTTGCTCCCCACAAAATTTCTCCCTGTTACGCTGTCACCTGTTGTTCTTCTCCAGCGCAGCCCGGATAAAGGCACTGAACAAGGGATGCGGCCGCATGGGTTTGGACTGAAATTCCGGGTGGAACTGGCAGCCCAGGAACCAGGGGTGATCACCCAGTTCCACGATCTCAACCAGCGAACCGTCAGGGCTCGTACCACTGACGATCATTCCTGCTTTCTCCAATACATCACGATAGGCGTTGTTGAACTCATAGCGGTGGCGATGCCGCTCACTGATCTCTACCTGGTTATAGGCCCTCATGGCTTGCGTGCCTTCCGTCAGTACACAGGGGCACGCCCCCAGACGCAAGGTGCCACCCATATCCGAATGTTCGTCTCTGGTCTCCACCTTGCCGGTACGAAAATCCAGCCACTCGGTCATCAGGTAGATCACCGGGTCCGCTGTGTCCGGGTTAAACTCCACGGAATGGGCCTTTTTGAGGCCGGCAATATCCCGGGCAAATTCCACCACCGCCAACTGCATCCCCAGACAGATTCCAAAAAAGGGAACCCTGTTTTCCCGGGCATACCTGATGGCCCGTATTTTACCTTCCATACCTCGGCTGCCAAAACCTCCGGGTACCAGAATACCGTCGCATGCTGCCAGACGGTCGATCTCGACTGCGCTTTCCAGGTTATCGGCGCTGATATATTCCAGGTGCACCTTGGCGTTGTTGTCAATACCGCCATGAACCAAGGCTTCATGAAGGCTCTTATAGGACTCAATAAGATCGACATATTTGCCAGTAATACCAATGGTCACGTCGTGCTCAGGATGCTTTATCTTGTGTACCAGTTCTTCCCAGGGCTGCATGTGCGGCGCACCGGTCCAAATGCCCAGTTTTTCTAAGATGCGATCATCCACCCCTTCGCTGCGAAGACATAAAGGCACCTCGTAGATGTTATCCACGTCAATGGAGGAAATAACTGATTCCGGCTCCACGTTGCAAAACAGGGCGATCTTTTTCTTCAGGTCTTCGGGCAACGGCTCTTCGGTCCTGCACATGAGAATATCAGGCTGAATACCGGAGGCCAGCAGCTCTTTCACAGAATGCTGGGTGGGTTTGGTTTTGATCTCTCCCGCAGTCTTGATATACGGCACCAGGGTGAGGTGAATGAACAGGGAATACGCCCGGGTCAAATCCGTCCGCAGCTGTCTGATCGCTTCAATAAACGGCAACCCCTCGATATCACCAACCGTACCGCCAATCTCGATGATAGCTATATCAGCCATGCCATCCAACTGCAGAATCGCAGTTTTGATTTCATCGGTGATATGGGGTATGACCTGTACGGTCCCGCCGAGATACTCACCGCGTCGTTCTTTCATGATCACAGAATAATAAATCCGACCAGACGTATAGTTGTTAATCTGCGCCATGACCGCATTGGTATAGCGCTCATAATGCCCCATATCCAGATCAGTTTCGGCCCCGTCATTGGTGACATAGACCTCTCCATGCTGAAAGGGGTTCATGGTGCCGGGATCGACGTTGATATAAGGATCGAGTTTCTGGAAGGTGACCGTCATACCGCGCGACTCAAGCAAAGACCCAATGGCTGCAGCAGCAAGGCCTTTGCCCAGGGAGGATAGCACGCCGCCTGTAATGAATATAAACTTGGTCTTCTTACTGAACTCAGTTTTCATATCGTCACCTCATTGTACGGTCATCTTGCATACTTCTCGCAGGGTTCAAGTCTGCTCTTAGGCGCACACAAATATCCCCGAACATACAAAATCGGATGTGTGCCATGGGCTTCAAGTATTGTTTTCGCCTGCCTTGGAATGTTCGCTTACCTGGTTCTGAATGAGGTACAGGTCCACTTACAACGTCTTATCGTTCAGGCTGCCCTTCCCTCGGGGAAAAGAAACGGGCCCAGCCCGGAGCTGTCCTTGTCTGTACTTTGGATGGGATGCCACTATACACGATCCCAAGGCGTAAAACAACAGCGGAGGGTAAGATAAAAAGACAGCCCCACAGACTTCCAAGCGATGGTGCTGGCTGCCCCCGGGATACGTGCCCCCCATTGCTTCTAACCAATTTGTTTTAAAGCCCCGATTTCTCATCAGCTCAGATGATGCCAGATGTTTGTTTGGGCAGTGCATCAGCGGCCCCGCTCTCTGCTGGCAAAACACAGCAAAGATGGTGCCACCCAAGCTGATAAAACCACTGGGCAAGAATCTGGCATGGCGCTTTTGCCACCCTGTCTCTTGCCGGAAAGAGGGCATTATAAAAAACCAGTCTCTCAACGATCACTGGTGCAGGCAATACCTCCATTGTAGGCCTGTTAGCAACATGCTATACTCCCGGCAACAAGCATCCACAGCCGGTGCCTGCTTATGGAGTCTCCTGAAAGCAGACACCACGACCATCCAGAACAACCTGCCATGCCTGACGCCGCCGCCACTATAGCCCGGGAACTCCACCTGCATCCCCGGCAGGTCAACGCCGTTGATGCCCTGTTGCAGCAGGGCGCCACCATACCCCTTCTTTCCCGGTATCGAAAAGAAGCAACCGGCGGCCTGGACGAAGTTCTCATCACCTCCATTCGTGACCGGCTCGAACAACGGGCCGAGCTTGAAAAACGACGGCAAGCTTAGCGGAGCTGGAAAAACCCGGTCGTGATCCACGCACCAGCTTTCCCCCTTTTCGCTTTTCCGAAGATATCACCGCACTCACCGACCTGCAACCCGGCATGCTTCTCCCCGGCATCGTCACCAATGTAACCACCTTCGGAGCCTTGGTTGACCTTGCTATCCATCAGGACGGTTTGGTCCACATCAGTCAGCTTGCAGACACCTTGATTACGGACCCCAACACCTGCATCAAGGTGCGGCAAAAGGTCAAGGTCCGGGTCCTGGAGGTGGACATGGAGCGAAAACGAATCGCGCTGACCATGAAGAGCTGAAGACGAACAGATGCAAGAATGCCGCTCCTGAGCCCGGACCTCTCATACCCATCTTGTCTCATTAAAAAAAGACACCAACAGGGGCAAGGGATTTCCTTGAAAAAACATACATTTCGACAAACTGTTCACCTAAGCTGATGAATAATCCGGGTAAGCCAACTCTCCCTTGCTCTCCCTGACAGGTTCGGCTATTATGTCATTTCGTTCTTTTTCTAGAACACTGTAAGCAGGTACATGGAGGGAGTGATACCCAAGGATACCATTCCATTCCCCCTACGTGCTGCCTTTTTCCTCCTGTCTTGCCGGGCTCGTCACAGGACAGCTTTCTGGTATTGGCAGGTCATTTCTTCACCCAGAGTATGAATGCCTCCATGCTGCTCAAGAACCATAACAAAACCGCAGTTATTGTAGAACACACCTCGCTCACCTATGCCCAGTTGCTGACTGCGGCCCGAGAAATGGCTGACCTGATCCCGGCCAGCCGGGAGCGGGTCATGATTTATTCTGAAAACCGGCCTAAATGGATTTCGGCATGCTATGCTTGCTGGATAAAGGACTGTACGGTGGTACCGGTTGATTATATGGCAGCCTGGGAAGAAGTACTCCACATCGCCACAGACTGCACCCCTGCAGTAATCCTCTGCTCAGCCCAATGCAGGCCGACGCTTGATCCTGTTCTGGAGCAGCTGGATTATCAGCCCAATGTATTAATTTTCGAGGAACTGGTGGTACCGGGAACAGCCGATCCCGAACCCATAGAATACAAAGATGGCGAGCAGACCGCCCTGCTCATTTATACCTCCGGGACGACGGGGCCCCCCAAAGGCGTCATGCTGTCGTTTACCAATATCCTGGCAAATATCGATGCGGTTTCCCATGGCGTGCCGATTTATACCCCCAATGAGCGGGTACTGATGTTGCTGCCGCTGCATCACATCTTTCCCCTGCTCGGAACCATGGTCACCCCCCTGTATGTGGGCGCCACCATAGCCATGTCGCCCTCCCTGCAGTCCGAGGATGTCATCAGGACCCTGCAAAAGAACAAAGTCACCATCTTAATCGGGGTGCCGAGATTGTACAAACTGATCATCTCTGCGGTCCTCTTAAAAATACGCGCCAACAAGGCCGCATCGCTCCTCTTCAAAGCGGCTGAAAAAATACAGAACAGGGCTTTTTCCAAACTGCTTTTTACCTCTGTGCATAAAAAATTCGGGGGCCACCTGACATATCTGGTCAGCGGCGGAGCCGCCCTGGACCCAGCCGTCGGCCAGGCATTCACCACCCTGGGCTTTGAAGTGTTGGAAGGATACGGCATGACCGAGGCAGCTCCCATGATTACCTTTACCAGACCAGGCGAGGTACATATTGGCTCAGTAGGAGCCGCTCTTCCGGGAACAGCAATACAAATCCGCAAGGGCGAAATCCTGGCAAAGGGAAAAAATATCATGCAGGGCTACTGGAACAACCCCGCTGCCACCAAGGAGGCCTTCAGCGACGGCTGGCTTTTGACTGGCGATATCGGGTACCTTGACGAACAGGCCAGGTTGTTTATCACTGGCAGGAAAAAAGAGATCCTGGTGACCTCCAGCGGTAAAAACATCAACCCCCTCATCCTGGAGCAGCAACTTGAGGCAAGCAGCCCGCTCATCCGCGAGGCAGGAATTTTTCTCAAGGATGATCTCATCCAAGCCCTTATCCGGCCCGATCTGGTCGCCGCCAGGGAACAAGGCGTCTCAGATCTGGATGCCTTTTTTCGCGCCCAGGTCATCGCCCCGTTCAATCAAAGCGTCTCCTCCTATCAGCGAATAATGCAGTATACCCTGGTGGATGAAGAGCTGCCAAAAACCCGGCTTTCCAAACTGAAGCGTTTTCAACTCCCGGATATGGCGGCCAACAGATCTGTTCAAAAAAAGACAGCCCATCATCCAGACTGGCAGGAGTATTCCCTCATAAGGGAGTACATTGAATCCATCTGCGCGACCTCTCTTCACCCGGACGACCACCTGGAAATTGACCTTGCCATGGACTCGCTGGACAAGGTGGGCCTGCTAGTTTTTCTCAAAAACACCTTTGGCGTCGATATCGACGAAACTCGGCTGATGACGCTGCAGACCCCGAAAAAAATCAGCGCCTTTGTCAGGGACAAGAAAGCCAGAGTGCGGGTTGAAACCATCAACTGGCAAAAGATACTCAAAGAGCAGAAAAACCTCATGCTCCCAAGCACCTGGCCGACCACAGTTGTCTTAAAAAATCTCTCCAAGGTGCTTTTCAAATGCTATTTTTCCCTCAAGGGAGAAGGCAGGGAAAATATTCCAGAGACCCCCTGCATCCTGGCGCCAAATCATCAGAGTTACTTTGACGGCCTTTTTATCGCCTCGCAGTTGAGTAACCGCTTTATCAGAAAAACCTTTTTTTATGCCAAGGAAAAACATCTTAAAAACAAATGGATCAGAAGTTTTGCCGACCACCACAATGTCATTGTCCTGGATATTCACTCTGATGTTAAAAGCTCACTCCAGAAAGCAGCGACGCTCCTGAGAAACGGCAACAACCTGATGATTTTTCCGGAAGGGACACGGACCCTGGACGGTACCATGGGGGAATTCAAGAAGACCTTTGCGATCCTGAGCAAGGAGCTGAACATTCCGGTGGTACCCGTAACCATCAACGGCGCTTTTGAAGCGCTGCCAAGCGGATCCCTCTTTCCCAAGCCCTTCAAAAGGATCTCGGTTACTTTTCAAAAGCCCGTTTTTCCCACCGAGAGCCACACCTACGAGTCGATCAAGGCCCAGGTGATGGATACCATTAATGCCTGCCTGGTCCCCAAAAAGCCTTGCTGAGATCTCTGCCCAAACAGGCGCAATACACAAGGGAAAAAAGAGACAAAAGCAGATGGATGTGGTCTCCTTGAACAGGTGCAGATTTGGCCAAACTGTTCCCCTAAAGGTCAGCCCAGGCGGTACCATCTTTGGCCTTTTTTTGGCAACACATATACCCAAATAGCATGGGGTACCCAAAACCACCGAACCTGGCGCCGCCTGAGCTGATGAGAAATCCGGGCTCCTTGCCTTAGCTGGTGGGGGGCTCTGACGAATGCAGCTCTTGGGTGAGTATTTTTTCGACCATCACCTGCCTGTAATCAAAGATGCGCTGCAGTGTCTTTTGTATGTAGACCGTATGGGCTATCTTTCCCAGCAACCCCAGCGGCGGTTGATAGTCCACCTGATCAAGAAGCAGCACCCCAGAACTGTCTGGCTGGATCTCATGGTAATGATACCAGAATCGGTACGGACCCAGCCGCTGTTCATCGACAAAGGAAAGACCTTGCCGGATATGTTTGATTTCCGTTACCCAGGTATGGGTTCCCAGCATGGGAATGGTAATACGGTACTCGACAATCAAGCCGTTGTACATGATCTCAGGCAGCTCGCTGATGATGCGAAAGCGTAAATCCGGGGGGGTGATCCTGTCAAGGTTGGCCGGATGCTGCAAAAAATTCCAGGCACGCTCAACACTTGTCTGTACCCGCTGCCGTCGTTTCAGTCTATACATAGCTCCCCCTTTTTGCATTGCACCGAAATCCCGCCGTCTCTTACCAGCCGCCGGAATCTCATTCTCCAGGAAACAGAAGAGAACACCTCTGCTTCGAATATCGGATAACCATTGTTCACAATTAAAAAAATACAAGAGAAAAACAATCAGTCAAAAACAATTGGGAGACAATGTCTTGAGATTGTTCAGCAGAAATTCGGACCTGGGCCATAAAAAACAGGTTGTCTCTTGAACAAAAATAGAGAACAAGTTGCATGACAGGCCCATGCGCAGAATCGCCTGTCCACACAGTATTTACCCCAGATTAGCGCAGGGGGCACCACCTTTGGCGGTCTTTGGGGCAACACTTGTACGCAGATCTGATGTGGTAGCAAAGACCATCGAATCTGGCCCCGCCTGCGCTGATGAGACATCCAGACCATGGCATCTGAACCCGTGACGGCCAGGGTGTAGCTTCGCGAATTCAGCATACAATACATACCCACAACGAGTGCAACATGGACAGAGCACACCACAGAAACCTTGGCATGGAACTGGTGCGGGTGACTGAGGCTGCAGCGCTTTCAGCAGCCGCTTTTATGGGAACAGGAGACAAAAACGGAGGTGATGCCGCTGCCGTACAGGCTATGCGGACGGTTTTGCGTACTGTTCAAATGCAGGGCATCGTTCTTATCGGTGAGGGCGAAAAAGACGAAGCCCCCATGCTTTATAACGGTGAGCCGGTGGGCAGCGGGGATGGGCCAGAGCTAGACATAGCAGTGGACCCGGTGGAAGGTACCAGGCTGCTGGCCGATGGCCGTCCCAATGCCATCTCCGTGATTGCAGCCGCACCCAAAGGGGCTATGTGGGACCCGGGACCCTCGTTGTACATGAAAAAAATCGTGGTTGAACAAGCTGCCCGTGCAGCCATAGACATTACACAATCGCCGACAGAAAATCTTCGTACTATTGCCGCAGCACTGAACAGACAGATCTATAATCTCACGGTTTTTGTGCTGGACAAGCCCCGGCACAAAAACCTCATTGATGAAATACGCCGCACCGGAGCACGTATCACTCTGCGCTCAGATGGTGATGTCATGGGAGGCCTCATGGCCGCCGTACCAGGTACAGGCATTGATGTACTCATGGGGACCGGAGGCACACCGGAGGGCATCATAACCGCTGCGGCGGTGAAAGCTCTGGGAGGCGGCATGCAGGCCATGCCGGATCCCCAGCTGGAAAACGAACAACAAGCCCTCCGCAGGCAACAATCTGGGTACCTGGATCAGGTTCTTGATCAAGACACACTCATTCGATCTGAGGATGCCTTCTTTGCCGCAACCGGTATAACAGGCGGCCCGTTCCTGGAAGGAGTGCACTTTGACCAGGCGACGGGGGTCACCACCCACAGTATTGTTATCCGGGCGCTTTCAGGGTCCATTCGATATATACAGGGTATTCATCAGCGCAAACCAGAGCATGTATTCGGCGACCAAGCGGGCTGAGCCTTCTTTGCAAAAGAACATCTATGTAATGGCAAGGAGCAGTATTGAGTCGCAGCACACTGCCCATGAGCAATGCAAAAAAAGGAAGACAAACACACAGACTCAAGCCCCATCCAAAAGGCTCCTGATCTTGCCTGCAAGCTCCCCAAAAGCCACTGGTTTGAGGATCAGCGCGCCGATTTGTAAAGCCCTGCATCTTTGCTCTGTAATCCTGCCACTTAAACCAGTACACATCAACACCGGAACATCCAAAGAGATTTCGCGTATGGCTGCAACCAACTGCTCTCCTGAGAATTGGGGCATAGCTAAATCCGTGATGATCAAATCATACTGTTGCGGATTTTCCCGAAAGGCCTCAAGTGCACGGGTGCTGTCCTGGTGCCCACTTACCTTATAGCCCAGTTCTTGTAGCTGATGAATTCTCATCTCAACGATTTGCAGCTCATCATCGACCAGGAGTATGTGTTCCCCTCCCCCGACTATATTGTCAGGCCGTTCCAAGGACTGTGCTCTCTTCGTTTTGCTGACCGGTATGTAAACACGAAAGGTGCTTCCCTGGCCAGGAATCGTGTCTACATCAATGGCGCCACCCATTTGTTGGATGATACCGTGCACCTGTGACAAGCCCATTCCTGTCCCCTTGTCCTTTTCCTTGGTGGTAAAAAAAGGATTAAAAATTTTATTGAGCACCTCTGGGGGAATTCCGGTTCCGGTATCGGCAACCGACAAAACCACATACTCTCCCGGGGCAACATCTGCGGTCATCGGGTCACTCTCCATCACTCTATGCCCCCTAAGACTGATGGACATCTTCCCGCCCCGATCTTCCATGGCATGCCAAGCATTGGTGGCCAGGTTCATGACAACTTGATGTACCTGGGTAGGATCTGCATCAATAATGCCGCAGTTTCCTTCGATATCCTGTTTGATTTCAATGGTAGCCGGGATAGTGGCGCGCAGCAGACACAGTGCCTCCTTGACGATCAGCTCCACCTCAACAGGCCTGGTCTCCACCTTGTCCTGACGTGAGAAAGAAAGGATCTGCTGAACCAGAGCCTTCGCCCGCACTGCAGCGGAATAAATCTGGTTGAGATGCTCTCGATTAAAAGTCTGGTCAGGCCCCTCATTGAGCAGTAACTCCGTATAGCCCATGATGGGGGTCAAAATATTATTGAAATCATGGGCCACGCCACCGGCAAGGGTACCGATGGCTTCCATTTTCTCTGCGCTCTGCAGACGTTTTTCATAGGCTATTTGCTGATCTTCAAATTGTTTCAAAACAGTGATGTCTGCCATTGTCCCTATCAAGCGCAGCGGTCTCCCCTCAGCATCCCTTTCTACAACCTTGCCACGACCAAGGACCCATTTATAGGAACCGTTATGGCAACGAATGCGATACCGTTGCTTAAAAGAGTCCTTTTCACCTGATAAACATGACTCTATGGATCGGGTTACCACATCCTTTTCTTCAGGATGAATACGCGCCATGACTTCATCTATATGTTCAGATACAGGCCCCTCCGCACCGTATCCCAGCATACGCAACCACCCCGGAGAATAATACAGCTCTTCCCGAACAAGGTCCCAATCCCAGACGCCGTCCCCGGCTCCTTCCAGCGCAAAATGCCACCGTTGCTCGTTTTCCCGTGACCGTTTCAGGGCACCTTCCAGGCCGTGGATCAAAATAGCCATGGCGATAACGGCAATTAAACTGAGAAACAGAAATGTAACCGAAGTCGTCCACCATATATCCATGGATAATGTAAACTGGAGCCAAGCTGCAGAAGAGTCACTAATACATATCCCTTCGATAATCAAAATAACGAGCTGCGCCGCCACCACCATAACTCCTGAGCCGATGCCAAGCGTCAAGGTAGCAATCATAGAGCTGATCAGCATCCAGAGACGCCCGCTTCCCAAGAAACCGAGGTGAAAAAAGGACAATACCCCCAAACCGAAGCAAAGGCAGACAATTATTGAGGCCCGGATCTTTACAGGAATGGATCTTGTCAAAGTCAAAAAGAGCGTACACAGGTAGGCGGCGATGTAGACGATGAAATGTATCCACTGCCCATCGTGGGATGCCTTGAACAGCGTTCTTATCAAGGGCGGCAGGGCCAAAATACAGACGGAACAGCAAATGAAAACCAAGGTTTTATGTCTCCATTCCTGCAGCGTCTTGGACTGTTCAGTGAGAAGCAATTGCTTCACGTACCCAAGTCGTGACAAAATCGTATCTCCCCCCTTGCTCGCACTCTGTACATGGTACAGATGCCTGCGGTACCTTAGCTCTTAGAGCATACAAACCTGCCCCGAATTTGGGTAAACGCAATTGGCAGCTAGCCTGAATTTCTCATGAACATGCGTTGAAATTACAATAAACTATAAGAACAATCAGTTAGAAAACAAATAGTTTGTAGCTCATTTCTCCAAAATGTTTACGAGAAATCCGAGCTAACAGTTACCTGGTTACCTGTATAGGCAAGCCTGGTTTTACCTATGCACGGGTACAGCCAGCTGCCTAAAAAATCAACGTGCTGACCAGGCATACTTCGTCCTGTACATGTCAAATTGGAACCCTACTCTCCTTTCATCGTGTCACAACTCTTTATCGGAAGTCAAGACGAACATCCTGATACTTCGTTTTTTCCTTGTAGCGTTCAAGGCACGGCTGAGGCCTCTTTTTCTGCAGTGGCAGTCGTGGCTCAGAGACAACCAGATACGCCAATTCCATGCTGCATTACCCTCTCGCTCCCACTCATCGTACGCAACCTGATTGCTCATCAGCATGGCGGCTTATTGGAAAAAACAATGCAAAATTCACTCCAGACGGCTCCATCCTCGCCAGTATTTGAACTGCAAAGCCCCCCTGGAATGCATCGCAAAAAACTTTGCCTCTGGCACCGCCTGAGCTGATGAGAAGTCCGGGCTGCGCCGGAGACCGTGCCTGGTGTACTCAGTCAATAAGGCGCACAGCACCCCTGTCAGCCGAGGCCGCAAAACGGGCATATGCCCGCAACGCCTTTGAGACCGTACGTTCGCGGTTCGGGGTAAAAGCTGCACGCCCTCTGGCCACTTCCGCTTTTCTGCGGGACGCCATCTCCGTGTCGTCTACCAGTAGATTGATGCTGCGGGCAGGAATATTTATATCCACTTTATCCCCATCCTTGACCAGGCCAATAGCGCCACCGTCGGCCGCTTCTGGAGATACGTGCCCGATGGACAGCCCCGAGGTGCCGCCAGAAAACCGTCCGTCCGTGACCAGGGCACACTGCGCCCCCAGGTGCATGGATTTGAGATAGGAGGTCGGGTAAAGCATCTCCTGCATTCCTGGCCCGCCTCTGGGGCCTTCGTACAGGATAAAGACCACATCACCAGCTTGTACCCTACCACCCAATATATCCTCGCAAGCCGCCTCCTGCGAATGAAAAACCTTGGCAGTCCCCTTGAAATGCAGGATAGAATCATCAACCCCTGCTGTTTTCACAATGCAGCCATTGCTGGCAATATTGCCGAAAAGCACGGCCAGTCCGCCATCCCTGGAATAGGAATGCGCACAGCTGCGGATACAGCCCGCTGTCCGGTCCAGATCCAACCTATCGTACTGCCTGTCCTGGCTCCCCATGACAAGATTTATCCTGCCACCCGGAGCGGCCATATACAGTGCCCGGGCCTCAGGGGTGGCCGTCTCCCGTTTGACATCATACTCATCCAGGGCTTGGGCCAAGGTCAGCCCGTCTACCCTTGAGACCGTGGTATCGAGCAACCCGGCACGATCCAGTTCGCCCAGGATCCCCATGATACCGCCGGCTCTGTTGACATCTTCGATATGATATTTCTGAGAATTGGGGGCAACCTTGGCCAGGTTGGGTACCTTACGCGAAAGGGCATCAATATCACGCATGCTAAACGCCACCTCCGCCTCATGGGCAATGGCCAGAAGGTGCAGGACGGTATTGGTGGAGCCTCCCATGGCAATATCCAGGGCCATGGCATTGTCAAAAGCCGCACGCGTTGCAATGGATCTTGGCAGAACCGACGCATCTTCGTTACCATACCAGGCATCACACATCGTCACGATACGCTCTGCCGCCCGGGTGAAAAGATGCAGGCGCTGCCTGTGGGTGGCAACCACGGTTCCGTTGCCCGGCAGGGCAAGGCCAAGAGCCTCGTTGAGGCAATTCATGGAGTTGGCGGTGAACATCCCTGAACAGCTTCCGCAGGTGGGACATGCCTGACGTTCCACGGTCTGCAGTTCCTTATCACTGATCCCCGTATCCCCTGCCATGACCATGGCATCAATCAAATCCATGGCTTTGTCTCCAACCCGGCCGGCCTCCATTGGTCCCCCTGAAACAAAAATAGTTGGAATATTCAACCGTACGGCTGCCATCAACATCCCAGGAGTAATCTTGTCGCAGTTGGAGATGCACACCATGCCGTCCACTTTATGGGCATTGCACATATATTCCACTGAGTCGGCTATCAGTTCACGGGAAGGCAGAGAATACAGCATCCCGTCATGCCCCATGGCAATCCCATCGTCAATGGCAATCGTATTGAACTCTGGGGCGAAACACCCCCTGGACTCTATGATGGCCTTGACCTGTTGTCCTATGTCATGCAGATGGACATGTCCAGGGACCATCTGGGTAAACGAATTGACCACGGCAATAATCGGTCGCCCCATCTGTTTTTCCTTCATGCCGTTGGCGCGCCATAATGCACGAGCTCCAGCCATTCTCCGGCCATGGGTGGTTTCTGCACTCCGCAACGGAATTGCCATATCTTCAGTCTCCCTCTTGTACGGTTTTACATTTTTTTTCCTTGTCAATTGGTAGGCTGGCGCGATAGTACCTTAATAGACAATGTCTGTCCAGACAGGAGAAGAGTTCTGCCTGAAGACAGGGCGTCTTATGGTGTGCGCGGCAAACCTCTGCCAACTTCACCCTCTCTGCCAACTTCACCCTGGTGCGGCTTATGAAACAACAGGAAATTGATTACTGGATCACCGCCATGCTCAACAAGCACGAGCGTGTCTCTGATCTGAACATCACCGAAGGAAAACCGCTACAAGTGGAAAGTGACGGTGCCCTGGTCCGGGTAGACGTAACCCCCAGGGTTACCCAGCTTACCCCGTTTCAGTCCGAGGTGTTCGCCCTCAACTTGATCGGCGGCAACCACCGATTGTTGAGAGACCTGATCACGAAAGGTTCCTGTGATCTATCCTATGCGCTCAGCGACAAGGTCCGTTTCAGGGTCAACATCTTTTCCCAGCGCGGCAGGTTGTCCACGGTTCTGCGTAAACTGGAAACCAAGATCCCCACCATCAGTGCCTTCAACTTTCCCGATGTCTTTCTGAAGATGGCCAAAGAGGTCAACGGCTTGGTTCTCTTTACAGGCGCCACGGGTACGGGTAAAACGACCTCCATGGCCGCCATCCTCAATCGCATCAACGAGGAGCGGCCGGTTCACATCGTTACCTTGGAAGACCCCATTGAGTACATGCACCCGCATAAAAAGGCCACCTTCAACCAACGGGAACTGGGCGACGACTTTGACACCTTTGCCAACGGGTTGCGGGCAGCATTGCGCCAGGCGCCCAAGGTGATCCTGGTGGGTGAGATTCGCGACCGGGAAACCCTGGAAATCGCACTGACCGCTGCCGAAACAGGGCATTTAGTCTTCAGCACCCTGCATACCATAGATACTGGTCAGACCATAAACCGCATCCTTGGTATGTTTGAACAGGATGAACAGCCCCAGATCCGTAACAGGCTCTCCGACACCATTCGCTGGATCATCAGCCAGAGACTGATTCCCCGTGCCAAAGGCGGGAGGATAGCCGCCCTGGAAATACTCTGCACCAGTCTACGCATCAAAGAGCTTATCCTCAACGGGGAAACCGAGGAAAAAACCTTTTACCGCGTTGTCAGTGAAGGCTCGACCAGAGGCATGCGTACCTTTGACCAGCATTTGCTTGAACTCTTTGAAACCGGGCTGATTACGGAAGAGACAGCCCTGTCCTACTCCTCTCATCGCAGCGAGATCATGCGCGGCATGGACACCATTAAATCCTCTCGCGGCGAGCGAACTTCCGATATCAGTAATCTTTCTCTGGAAGAAGAGGAAGGAAAAGATCCGTTTGCCAACTGGTAATCACCAGTGTCAGACCATAGGCATACAATCAACCATTTTTATGACTCTAAGGATTGACCCATGATCAGCAATTGTCCCGGCTGCCGAAAAGCACTCACCTTCTCTCCTGAGCAAAAACACAAGCTACAAACAGCCCTACAGCATATGAAACAGGGTCAGTTTTTGACCATCAAGTGCCCCTCTTGCACCTTTCCCATTAAACTGGACCAATACGGCCATCCCCCTCAGGCCGACCAGTCGTTGATTGCTCCGCCTGCACCGCCAGATCTGGAATGGCTCACCAGCGGAGTCTTTGATTTGGAGGAGAAAGTTGAAGATGTTCCCACAGCTCTGATTCTGTACAAGGCCTCCCCGGAGAGAGACAGAATTTGTAACGCCATAGAGTCAGTGGGCTATCAACTCATTGTCCTGGAATCATACAAGGAGGCGATGGAACGGATGCGCTTTGTTCCCGTTGCCTGTATCGTCTATCAAGACACCCTGGACGGCGAGCTGGCCACATCCAAATTCCATCAGCATATCTCCCACATGCCCATGGACCGCCGCCGCTATATTTTTTACATTCTCGTCGGCTCCAATTTCCACACTCTGTATGATTTGGAAGCCCTTTCGTTGAGTGCAAACCTGACAATAAACAACAAGGATCTCAAGCATATGGCAGTGATTCTGCGCAAAGCGATTCCAGAGTACGAAAAACTTTTCGGTGGATACATGGAGGAACTCAACACATTTGGCCGCCGCTGAACAGCAGACACCTGAGAAAAAACAACCCTGCATCCGTGTTTATTCCAAAACAGCGTCATGCTCAAAGCATCAGGAAAATTTTGATCACCATGAATCCATCTTTTGGGCAAACAGCATCCCCCCTCGGATGCATACCCACGGATAATGCGGTTTTCAAGACTCGCGAACCTGGCCCGGCCTGAGCTCAAAAGCAACTCGACCTATCACCTTGAAATTACGATAAAATACGCTTTTATATCCCTCAACCACCCATCCCCGCTCTGGTGAGCGGTCTGCAAGGCAGATAAAAGAAAAAAATACAGTTTTTCAACAAGAAAAAGTTGTCTTTCATACTATACTCTGTTATTTTTTTATCCTTTCCAGTAACCGGCATACCTGAATCTCCAGATAGGCCTCTCGTTGAACACTAATCTTAGACATTGGTTAACGACCGTTGACCGCACAACAGGAATAACAATCCATGACAGATAACCGAACTCAACCCGCTATGGCGGCAGATGACAATGACTTCGAAGAGGTGAGCTTTGCAGAACTCTTCGAGCAGGAAGAAAACAACACCGTGATCAACGTTGGTGAAGTTGCAATCGGAACAGTCGTTGATATTAACAACGATGCGGTGCTCATTGACGTTGGAGACAAAGCTGAGAGCTATATTTCCCTCTCCGAATTCCGCCATGAAGATCCAGACAAAGAAATCCAGATAGGCGATACATTCGAAGTTTTTATTGAAAAAAGAAAGGAGGAAGGTGGACTGCTCCTTTCCAGAGAAAAAGCCATTGCCATAAAAGTCTGGGAACAAATAGCTCTGATCCAGGAAGAGGATGGCACCATTGAGGGCAGGATCGACAACAGGGTCAAAGGTGGTATGTCTGTCGACATTGGCGTCCCTGCCTTCCTGCCGTACTCTCAAATTGACCTTCGCCCGGTTAAGGATCTGGATGGACTTATCGGTGATACCTTTGAGTTTAAAATCCTCAAGTTCAACCGTAAGCGTAACAACGTCGTTATCTCCCGCCGTGCGATCCTGGAAGAACAACGGGCAAAAATGCGCGAGCAGATGCGCACCTCACTGGAAGAAGGTCAGACCATCCGCGGTGCCATCACCAATATCACGGACTACGGCCTGTTTATCGATCTCGGCGGCATGGACGGTCTCTGTCACATCACAGATCTCTCCTGGGGTCGTGTTTCCCACCCTTCCAAACTCTATACTGTTGGTGAGGAAATAGAAGTCAAAATCCTCAAATACGATAAGGACTCTGACCGGGTATCCCTGGGGGTCAAACAACTCAAATCCGATCCATGGGAACGTGTGCCAGAACAATATCCTCCAGGTGTTCAGGTAACCGGTAAGGTTGTCTCCATCACCGATTATGGTGTGTTTGTGGAGCTTGAAGAGGGCGTCGAAGGCTTGGTACACATCTCCGAAATGAGTTGGTCGAAAAAACCTCGCCACCCTGCCAAAGTGGTCTCTGTCAGTGACCAGATCGCTGTCCAGGTACTCAATGTAGAAGCTGATACCAAACGCATCTCCCTGGGCATGAAACAACTCCAGCCCAATCCCTGGGATGTGGTTGAAGAGAGCTACCCTGTGGGTGCGGTCATTGAAGGCAAAATTAAGAATATCACCGATTTTGGAATCTTTATCGGTATTGAGGAAGGTATTGACGGCCTTATTCATGTCTCTGACCTCTCCTGGACAGAACGAATCAAACATCCCTCTGAAAAATATACCAAAGGTGATACCATCCAGGCTGTTGTCCTCAAAATCGACAAGGAAAACGAGAGATTCTCCCTGGGCGTCAAGCAGCTTGAGCCAGATCCATGGAAGGCCGCAGCCAATACCTATCCCATTGGCTCCACTGTTCAGGGGACCATAACCAACGTCACCGATTTCGGTGTTTTTGTTCAGCTTGAAGAGGGGATCGAGGGGCTTGTACACGTGTCCGAGATCTCCCATGAAAAAATCAAGACCCCTGTTGGCATGTTCCACGTCGATGACACGCTCCTGGCAATGGTTATCAATGTTTCCGCAGACGATCGCAAGATCGGCCTCTCCATCAAAGCCCTTGAAGAAAAAGAGAAAGACGACGGAACAAAGCCTGAAGAATACACTCAAAAACAGTCCACTGGTCCATCCACCATTGGCGACCTGCTCAAAGCAGCAGCGACCGACGACGGGGGCAACGATAAGTCCTGATTGTCCCCAATATCGCAGCTTTTTTCATTGCAACTCTCTTTGGCCGACAACTTCAGTTGTCGGCCAAAGAGCATCCTGTTGACTCTTTTATCAACAAGATCGGTGCGAAACATCACCGTAACTCGTTACAAAGGATATGATGTCATGCTCAAGCGTGAATTAGTGAACGCGGTTTCTGCTCAGCTCGAAGAATACTATAAACAGGATATCTCCCAGGCTGTAGAAATCATTCTGGAAGAAATTGCCCAGGCTCTAGCCGAAGAAAGGAGAGTGGAAATCCGTGGGTTTGGGAGCTTTTCCGTACGAACACGTAAACCGCGAACAACCAAAAACCCGAAAACTGGAAAGATGATGAATATCCCGGAAAGAAAAACTCTCCATTTCACCATGAGTAAATCGCTGAAGGAAGTTTTAATTCAGGCTGAATAGCCCGCCTTCCATCCATTGTCTGCCGAACTCGGATTTTTCTTCAACAATGCTCTTTGCAGCGCCATACACACAACTGCGCCTGATAGCAGTGGACGTATGAATATTTTGTCGAAATTTGAGAAAAAAAGACAAAAACGATTGAAAAAAGCTGCCTTATCATCAGCAAAGAGCAGAAAGACGCTGAGGATAAGCGGGGGAAACCCGTTTAAGAGTCTATACGATCAGGGGGCAGGAGCCACCGGAGAACGCTTTCTCATACATCCTGTTGTTTTGTCGTGCTCCCGCGATCTTCAGCCCCCCATATGCAGAGAGCTGGCCAGCACCTTCCGCGGCTTGACCCCATCGGACGGTCCAACCACACCGTTTTTCTCCATGAGATCAATGATCCGAGCTGCTCTATTGTAGCCCACCCGCAAGGCCCTCTGCACTCCTGAAATGGAGGCCTGCCGAGTGGTCATCACATAATCAAGCGCTTCATTGTACTTTTCGTCATATTCATCATGGACACCATTGCTCACCAGCTCATCCGGTTCCTGTTCTGTGATGACATCAAAAATATAATTGGGTTTTCGTTGTCGCTTGATAAATGTTGTAATATCAACAAGTTCCTCCTCGGACAGATACGTCCCATGCACCCTTGTTAACCGGGCGCTTCCAGGAGGTACAAAGAGCATATCCCCATTGCCGAGCAAAGTTTCCGCCCCATTGGAATCAATGATAGTTCGGGAATCGGTTTTAGAAGACACCTGAAAAGAAATCCGGGTCGGGAAATTTGCCTTGATAATGCCGGTCAATACATCCACCGAAGGTCGTTGGGTGGCGAGAATGAGATGGATGCCTGCAGCCCTGGCCATTTGTGCAAGGCGGGTCAGGGAAAATTCAATATCCCTGGACGCGGTCATCATCAGATCTGCCAGCTCATCGATAATAACCACAATATAGGGAAGAGGCTCCAATTTTTCTCCATGTTCATCATACTGGGCGGTTGGAGAGCCAGCCAGTTTCTGATTGAACTGCTCAATATGTCTGACTTGAAAATGAGCCAGCAGATTGTAGCGTCTGTCCATCTCCCTAACCAGCCATTGCAAGGCAAGGTTAGCCTTGTTCATGTCCGTGATCACCGGGGTCAGCAGATGGGGAATATCATTGTAAAAAGAGAGCTCGATCCGCTTGGGATCCACCATTAAAAAACGCACCTCATCGGGCGTAGCCCGGTAGAGGATGCTGGTAATCATAGCGTTAAGCCCCACGCTTTTTCCTGTACCAGTGGCCCCGGCAATAAGTAGATGGGGCATGGATTCAAGCTCTACCACCACAGGGGCACCGACAATATCTTTACCCAGGCAGATGGGTAGCCTGGAGGTACTCTGGGAAAAGACCTCAGAGGTGACTATATCAATGAAAGGCACCAGGCTTTTTTGGATATTGGGGATCTCGATCCCCATGACATCCTTGCCCGGTATGGGTGCCACAATCCGGATACTAAAAGCACTGAGAGCCAGGGCCAGATCATCGGCCAGGTTGACTATCTTGCTGATCTTGATCCCAGGATCAGGCTTGTATTCATAGGTGGTAATCACCGGACCTGGAGAGATGCCCATGACCTCTCCCTTGATCCCAAAATACCCCAGCTTTTTCTCAAGCAATTCTGCATCCGAACGAATACGGTTCTGGTCCACCAAATTTTCATCACTGGTATTGCGCAGAAAGGTAAGCAAGGGGAGCTGGTATGCATCGGTTGCATCGGAAAAATCCTCAGCCGTTTCGGTATCAGCGTAGGCGTTCCCAGGGGCCAGCTCAGCAGGGCTGCTCTCCCAGGGCGCTGAGTATCCTGCCACATCCGCAACCAGGAGGGAGGATGAATCCGCCTCTCTGCTGCCCACCTCAAGTTGTTCCTCATCCGCAGGCCGGGCTGGACGTCTCTCGGTATCAAGCTCAGGGGGTGTCGGCGACTCTGGCGGGACACTTTGAGCAGAGCTTTCGGATACCGCCTGTTTGTCTGATACAGGGGGAATGGCCCTTTGCTGCACAGCATCGGTTGTTGTACTTTCGGGCTCGACAGCGGCACCCATGGCTGGGGAGACTATGGGTATGGCCCTCCTTTCTGTCTCGTCCTGGTCACCAGCAGGGGACGCAGGTGCAGCCGGTACCACCGTATCTGCTTCCTGGTCCGAACAACTGTCGCCCTCAGGATACTGAGGCACAGGAGCGGTGAAAGCGTCATCCCCTCGCTGCCTTCCCCAGGACGTTGAAGAAAAGGGCACGGTGCCATCGGCACCAGCAGGCGGGAAACCCAAAGCAGTCTCTGGCAACGCCGAGGCCAGAGAATCCCCGGAATCTATGGCTGACTGTGGGTATCTCTCGCTTTGGCCGGGTTCCAAGGACGCCGATTGCTGGTTGATACCCTCCTGTTGATGGACGGAAGAAGTGGGTACCGCTGTTTCAGATGGTCCTGTGCAGGGTTCAGCATGAGCCGCTGGTCGGGATTCCGCCTCCGGCAGACAGGCGGCATTAGTTGTATCAGTTGCCCTGGTTTTCTCAAAAGCCTCGAGAGACCGGGCCATCTCCTCCTTCCGGGAAAGAGGCGGTGCTTTCCCAACAGGGCCAACCGCTGGTTTCGGGGCAGTGGTACCAGGAACCACCTGACCGGGCCCTGTGCTTCTTTGACCATCTGCGGCCTGCTGGGAAGAGGTTGTCCCTGTCCTGACCGAAACGGTACTGTCCGGGGAGATACTACTTCTGGACGAAAAGAAGGGCAGCGAATGGGACCGTGGGGGGGCGCTAACAACCTCAGGACCGGATGAGGCCCCCCCCCCTGCACTGCCAAATCTTTTCCCGCTCTCTTTCTCTGGGTGAAGACCGGGAACAGACGGCCTCGAAGCTGCGGCAGTATACCTTGTGCGAACCACATCTTCGGATCCCACCGGGGAACTGGGGCCATTCAACTGTTCCAGGTCTGCTTTGAGCTGTTGCACACTTTCCAAAGTCTTTGCATACTTTCTTTCCAGTTTGATGTATTTCTCGCAGATATTCAGGCTGGCCAACAGCAGTCTGGCATAATGATTCACCTCGCGTACCGTACCCTCTCGACTCTCAAGGGCTTTGAGTTCATCAATAATGAGAGAAGCTATCCGGGGGGCATGCTCCAGCAGCTCGGCATTTTCAATGGTAAATTTATATTGCCCATGGCCGGTCTGCACAACGAGGGCGTCTTTTTCCAGTCCGTATGTGTATTCAAAACCTTGTGTATACATTCCCAGGAAGGTGGTTGTAAATATTAAAAAAAATAATAAAAGAAAGAAAGGATCTCTCTGAAACAAACCGTTCTTCTGAAAGAATTCCAGCGAACATCGTTAGGCTCCGCATCACTCCAGAATATCAAGCTCATTGCTTGAAAACAACTGAAAAAACCGCCGCCTGGTGTTTCACTATTGGGACTTTTTCACAGGGTCTATACCATCTCGATCTCCCTTACTTCCAGTCGGAAACAGCTCTGCGCCGGGCTGGATTTGGGCAAGCCAGGATTTCACATCAACTCGGGCGGGACCAGATGGAAAATTTTTGACAGTGCAGGCAAATACCCTCTCTTTGCTGGCACTACACTGCCAACAAGAGGGGGCCTGCAAGCAGGCACCCCCTCTTGTTATCCAAGGTCATCAAGGAGACGGAAGACATCTTCATTGGTAGGTATGTCAGCCATGGAGCGGCCATAGTGGACATAACGAATCTGTCCAGACTTGTCTATGAGCACCTGGGCCGGCATTCTGCCCAGCTTCAACAGACGAACCTCCTGCCCATAGAGGCGAAGCACCTTGTGTGCCGGATCTGGTACCCCGATAAACGGCAATTCTTCTTTCTCCCAATACCTTCGGAAAGAGGGGGCACTCTCTGGGCCAAAAACCAGTATTTCCGTGTCTCGTGCTGCAAATCGTTGGTAGTCACGGCGCAACTGCGTCATATGCCTGCGGCAGAATGGTCACAAAAAACCGCGGTTGAATACCATAAGCACATTTTTTGTCCCCAGATAGTCAGACAAAGATTTTATGCTGCCGGTACAGTCAGGCAGGGTAAAGGCCGAAGCACTGGTATACGGTACAACTTTGCTCATGATCAGCTCTCCTTCTCAAACCTCCATTGGCCAGGGATTAAACAAAAAAGGGCAGGCGCTGTATGGCCTGACTCTTGACTTTGCCACCCAGCGCCTCATGGTCACCAGGAGCGCTGCACAGGCCTGCACCAGGAAGAAAATCTGCCGGTCTCAATCAGGCACCCTATGCCTTGGTGAACAACCTGGACCCAGCAGTACTGTCAACTCAATGCCACCCCTCCGTGCACCGGCACCTTTCGCTATTACTTTCCCCCGTACTTTGCAGCCAACAGACTGGTGAGCTGGTCTTCATCGGGAAAAGAACCTGTCTTGAATTTCGAATACACCAGCTCACCATCAACCATGACCTCAAACACCCCCTGACTGCCAGGGATAAGCTTAGGCGCATCCCCTAAGGCCTGCTCTATTTTGGCAGCCAAACTGGCCGCCCTGGGTTTATAGTTTCACTTGGAACAATAGGTAATGGACACTTCCATACTCTTCTCCTTGCTGTTTGTTGCATCGTCTCACCGTACAGGGCGTCCCAACCCCCATTGCCCCCTACTGTCCGAAAAAGCAAAACCATGCAAAAATAACGATGCGCGTACAGCTTTCAGGGCTCAGGGGCCCAACCTGATTGTCTACGCCGCCTGTTGCCATTATACTGTACACATCCCTCTTTCAACACTTCCAGTATGGTCTTTTCTCTCTCCTCTTCCCCTCTGCACCGCTCCATTCCCACCCGCAACCGATTCAGGCTCAAAGAAACGGCTCCAGGTCCCCTTTCCCCTCACGCAGGATGGCTGGGACATCATCAATAAGAGAAACCACTGTAGAGGGGTTTGGGTAGATCTCACCACCATCGATGATCACATCCACCAAGCTGCCAAAAAGCTGCTCCACATCAAAGGCATCACAGACAAGCTGCTCTTCCTCAGCAACCGTCGCACTGGTATTGAGTAAGGGATTGCCCAAGGTCTCCAGGATAGCCAGGCAGATGGCATTGTCAGGAACCCTGATACCAACGGTCTTCTGCTTTGACTGCATGATTTTGGGCACCAGTTTACTTCCGGAAAGAACAAAGGTATAGGCACCAGGCAGGTTCTTTTTCATCATCCGATACGCGGTATTGCCTACATGACCGTACTGACTTATGTTGGCGAGTGAAGAACACATGAAGCTGAACGGTTTGTGTTTTGGTCTCTTTTTGATTTGGTACACACGCTTGACCGCTTTTTTATTATAAATGTCGCACCCAATGCCATAGACAGTATCAGTAGGATAGGCGATGACTCCGCCTCTTTTGATCAACTCGACGATCTGATCGATCAATCTGGGTTGCGGATTATAGGGATTAACCTCGAGTATTCGTGCCATTTTTTCCCCTAGCCCGGATTGCTCATCAACTCAAGCGACGCCTGGGTCGAAAAGTGTTGGCAGTGGATTCTGGGTACCCTCTCTTTGCTGCTCAAATACTGCCAAAAATGATACCGGATGACCTGCCCCTTGGTGAACATGTATTGATATTTGAGACTCCGCAAGGGATGCATATTCGTCTATTGTTTTCTTATTATTCAAATGAAGCCCATTGTTCATGAGAAATTCAGCCTCCCCCTCTTTCTTTTTATCCCTATATGGGGTAAATAATATAATCTTACCCCTTTTTTCACCAGGGGATCACAAGACGTGCGAAATCTACACTTTGCTGCACCCATGGCGCAGGCATGAACGCGAAACTATAATCCACGTATTACCACTGTATTGACGCCCGGCGGCCATCGGACAGATTTGGCCCACAGGCAGAGGTCATACGCCTCAGGTTCGGGTGAGGACAGCCCCAGACCCTGTCCCTGTTTCCATCATGGTTGACCACGGTTATGCACAGGGCATTCAATACGGCAATTCGGTACTTTTCCAGCGTACCATGCGTTGCAGGAAGCAAAGGAGACGTTATGCTGCAAGACAATATTCCCCATGCTTTAACCTTTGATGATGTCCTCCTTGTCCCGGGGGCATCGGAAGTCCTCCCTGCAGAGGTATCCCTGAAAACCAAACTGACTCGATCCCTTGACATCTGTTCCCCCCTGATCAGCGCGGCCATGGACAGCGTCACCGAGCACAAGACCGCCATAGCAATGGCTCGCGAAGGCGGAGTCGGGATGGTGCACAAAAACCTTTCCATCAGCGAGCAGGCCAAGGAAGTGGAGCGGGTCAAAAAATCAGAGTCGGGCATGATTGTCGACCCGGTGACCGTCTCCAGACACCAGAGCGTGGCCGAAGTGCAGGAAATCATGCGTACCTATAAAATTTCCGGGCTGCCTGTCCTGGATGGTGACAAGCTGGTAGGCATCGTGACCAACAGGGATCTGCGTTTCGTCTCCGATACCGACCTGCGGGTCAATGATGTCATGACCAGTAAAAATCTTGTCACCGCTCCGGTGGGTATTACCCTTGAACACTCCAAAGCACTGCTCCACGAGCACCGCATCGAAAAGCTCCTGGTCGTTGACCGAACCGGCAGACTCAAGGGTCTTATCACTATCAAAGACATAGAAAAAATCAAGAAATATCCGCATGCCGCCAAAGATAGTATGGGAAGACTCTTGGTCGGCGCAGCCATCGGTGTCAGTCCTGATATGCTGCAACGAACCCAGGCGCTGGTGGATGCCAATGTGGACGTTATCGTTCTTGATTCCGCCCATGGCCACTCCGCCGGTATCATCACTGCTCTTCAGGAAATAAAAAGTCACTTCCCGGACCTGCAGGTCATAGCCGGCAATATCGCCACCCAAGAAGCGACCGCAGCGCTCATTAAAGCCGGTGCCGACGCCGTGAAGGTCGGCGTCGGACCCGGCTCCATCTGTACCACCCGCATTATTGCAGGCGTTGGTGTTCCCCAGTTGTCCGCCTTGAAGGAATGCGCCATGGAGAGCGCCAAAACTGGGACCCCAGTCATCGCCGATGGCGGGATCAAATACTCCGGCGATATTTGCAAGGCCATCGGCATTGGAGCACACTCGGTTATGATTGGCTCCCTCTTTGCCGGAACAGATGAAACTCCAGGTGAAACCTTCCTCTACCAGGGACGGAAATACAAGGGCTACCGTGGCATGGGCTCCATAGGGGCCATGCGCGAAGGCTCAAGTGACCGCTACTTCCAGGAAAAAGAAAGCTCCAAGCTGGTCCCCGAAGGCATCGAAGGCAAGGTCCCTTATCGGGGGCCTATTTCCGAGGTAATCTACCAGCTTCTGGGGGGGCTACGCTCGGGCATGGGATACACCGGTGCCTCTACCATCCCGGAGCTGCACCAAAAAGCCAAGTTTGTCCGTATCTCCACAGCCGGCTTGCGCGAATCCCATGTGCATGACGTTATCATTACCAAGGAAGCACCCAATTACCGTACTGAATAGGATTCCACTCAGCCCAGAAACAGGTGACCATGTCCACGCATACTGAAAAAATAGTCATTCTCGATTTCGGATCCCAAACAACGCAACTGATTGCCCGCCGTATTCGCGAACAAAAGGTGTACAGCGAAATTCACCCCTACACCATTAGCCTGGATCAGTTACGGGCACTCAAGCCTGCAGGGATTGTCCTGTCCGGAGGTCCGGCCAGTGTCTATGACAAAGATGCTCCCATCAGTACCCCAGGCATATACGATATGGGAGTCCCAATCCTCGGTATTTGCTACGGAGCCCAATTGATGATGATCCAGCAGGGCGGTCGGGTGGAACAAGCTGAGAAAAGGGAATTTGGCAAAGCCGTCCTGCAGGTGGAAGAGCAGGCAGGGCTTTTTGCCGGGCTGGAACCTGCACCCTCCCACTACCAGGTCTGGATGAGTCACGGGGACCGCATCGAAGAGCTGGCACCTGGGTGGATGGCAACAGCCTCCAGCACCCATTCGCCGTATGCTGCCCTGCGTCATACGGACAAGCCCTTGGCAGCAGTACAGTTCCACCCTGAGGTGGCCCACACCCTGATCGGTTCCGATATCCTGCGCAACTTTGTCTTTGACCTCTGTGGCTGTCAGCCTGATTGGACCATGCACAGCTTCATAGACACAACGGTCCAGGAAATCCGTGACAAGGTTGGCGACGGCAAGGTGATCTGCGCCTTGTCGGGCGGCGTGGATTCATCTGTTGTTGCAGCCCTTATTCACAGAGCAATAGGTAATCAGCTGACCTGTGTTTATGTCAACAACGGCCTGATGCGTGCCGGTGAGACAGCATCCATCCTGACCTTTTTTCGCCAGAAAACCGATCTCCATGTCATTGATCTGGATGCGGAAGCATTCTTTTTAGACAGACTCGCTGGAATCACCGATCCCGAGGAGAAACGTAAACGCATCGGTCTGGGCTTTATCGAACTGTTTGAGCAGGAAGCCAACAAACTCGGGAATGTCAACTTTCTTGCCCAGGGCACCCTATATCCCGATGTCATTGAGTCCGTAGAATTCAGAGGTAAGGCGCCTATCAAATCCCATCACAATGTGGGCGGTCTGCCTGAACGTATGCAACTGGCACTCATTGAGCCTTTGCGCGAACTGTTCAAAGATGAAGTACGGCAGCTGGGACTGGAGCTTGGACTCCCTGAGGAGGCTATTTTTCGACAGCCCTTCCCCGGACCCGGGCTGGGGATCCGCATCATGGGGGAAATTACCGCCGAACGACTGAGCATTGTACGCCAGGCAGACAGGATCGTCCTGGAAGAGATGAAGGCTGCTGGCTGGTATCGCAAGGTATGGCAGTCCTTTGCCGTGCTCCTACCCATCCAGACAGTGGGGGTTATGGGTGACGGTCGCACCTATGAGCATGTTATTGCGCTGCGTTGCGTCGACTCCAAGGATGCAATGACCGCTGACTGGTCACGGGTCCCCTATGAGTTGCTCGGTACGATCTCCAACCGGATCATCAACGAGGTGCGCGGCGTGAACAGGGTGGTGTATGACATCTCCTCCAAGCCACCCGCCACCATTGAGTGGGAATAATTGTTCTCAACACTGTCGGCCTTTTCCTGGGCCGCAATGCATACAAACAGGGTTGCCATGCTAAAAACAGGTGTTTACGTCGATGCCGAGAATATACGGATGAGCGGTGGCTACGGCATGCGCTATGATGTGCTTGTTGACCTGGTAAAAGGAGACGGTTCCACCTTATTGCTGGCCAACTGCTACCTCGCTGAAGACAGAGAACGCACCCAGGCTGACGCAGAGTATCGCCAGAAAGTCTACTCCTATCATAACGTGCTCCGCCAGTGCGGCTTCAAACTCATAAAAAAATTTGTACGGCGCTATTATGACGAGGACGGCAACATCACCACCAAGGCCAACGCAGACATGGACCTGGCCATTGATGCCCTGCTCCAGGCGCGTAATCTAGACCGGGTTGTTCTTTTGACCGGGGACGGAGATTTCATCCGCCTGGTGATTGCCCTGCAAAACATGGGATGCCGGGTGGAGGTGATAGGGTTTCATAACGTCAGTGGAGAACTGCGGGAGGTCGCCGACTCTTTTATCTCAGGCTACTTGGTTCCGGGGCTCATGCCCATTGCCCTGCCCGCCAGCGCAGATCAACAGGATGCATGGCAACGGGGTACGGTGGCCAACTTCAACATGGACCGCGGCTTTGGCTTTTTTCGCTACTACCGATTTATCGAGAAGCAACTGGTGCCCGAGACGCTCTTCTTCCACCTCTCCAAGTCGACCCTGCCCTCAGAACAGCCTTTTCTGGATCCCAACAGAATTTTTGAGTTCCGGATTGTCTCTAACCCTGCCAACGACAACCGGCCCGAGGCCTGGGACATTCGCTTGCTCCGGGAGCGTGAACATATCAGTACATCCTGAGCGCTCGCAAGACCGGACAGCTGCCAACCAAAAAGGAAGCCGATGCGCGGGTACCACCGCTTTGTCCCGATTGCAAACAGCTGGCCTCAACAGGAATCGTCCCCCCTGTCTGGGCCTGCTCTCGCCCACTCCAACCTTCTTGTGCACCTTTTATCTTGCTTGAGAAAAGAGACCAAACAGATGGATGTGGTCTCCGCGAGTCGGCTCAAATTCCTCCAAAATGTGTACCAACGCTCAGTCCAGGCCAGACCATCTTCGACCGTGTTTTGACCAAAACGAAAGTCCGCTCAGGCGCTGCCAAACACTGTGCATCTGGCAGCGCCTGAGCTCGTGACAAATCCGGGCTTTACATCTCTGACATGGTACGACTTGACGAATTCCCGGAGCGGTATAATTATATGGAGCAGTATTTGCCTATGTTCGCCTGTTGCACTGAACAAGTCGGCGATTCTCACGGTATTCCCCGGGAACCGCTGAAAGGAAATTACAACGTTTTTATTGGAGAAAACTCTCATGCATCAATACTTCCAAATATATGTAAGGAGAACTCTTTGGACAGCCCTCTTTGTCTCACTCACCCTACTCATGGGCAGCAGCCTTTCTGCTGCCGGCCAAAATGATGATGACATCGCCCTGCTCGACCGTTCTGGCAGAGCCTTTACAACCGTCGTGAACAAGGCCTCTCCGGCAGTCGTGTATATCAGTGTTGAAAAGTCCGTTTCCGGTCACCAGAGCAATCCTCTGGAATTTTTCAACGACCCTTTTTTCCAACGTTTTTTCGGTCCCCAGTTTCGTCATCAACCGCGCAGGCGGGCTCCCCGGCAATATCGTCAGCAGGGTGCTGGCTCAGGTTTCATTATTGCACCTGACGGTTTCATCCTCACCAACAACCATGTCGTTGCAGGAGCAGATACAATCACCGTCCGACTGGACGACAAACAGGAGTTCCCAGCCAAGGTTATTGGCACAGACCCCCAGTCGGATGTCGCTCTGATTAAAATAGAAGCCAAGGGCCTGCCAGTCCTGCCTCTAGGGGATTCGGAAAAACTCCAGGTAGGTGAATGGGTTATTGCCATTGGCAGTCCTTTCGAGCTGAGCCAGTCGGTTACCGTAGGGGTGGTCAGCGCCAAGGGACGAAACCGAATCGGTATTGCCGACTATGAGAATTTTATTCAGACCGACGCGGCCATCAACCCCGGCAACTCCGGCGGTCCCCTGCTCAATATTCATGGTGAGGTGATCGGCATCAATACAGCCATTTTTTCCAGGAGTGGCGGCTATATGGGGATCGGTTTCGCCATCCCCATTAACATGGCAAAGTCCATCAAGGAACAGCTCCTCTTCTCGGGCAAGGTTGTTCGAGGCTGGCTGGGTGTCGCCATCCAGGATATTACTGAAGAACTGGCAGAATCCTTTCATCTTGACAGCACTGGCGGTGTACTTGTTTCCGAGGTTGCCGACGAGTCACCTGCTGCTCAAGCAGGCCTGCAGCAGGGAGATGTTCTCCTGAGCATGAACGGCACGTCGCTGCACGATGTGGCTGAGCTGCGCAATAGGATTGCCATGACCGCCCCAGACACCTCGGTGAAATTTTCCGTTATCCGTGACGGTGATGTCAAGGATATCTCCGTCACCATTGGCGAGCAGCCAAGTTCAATGAATGCGCTGGCGCCGTCTTCGACAACAGAGGAAGAACCCTACACCGCCTTTGGGCTCAGTCTGCAGGATTTGACTCCTGAAATAGCCCGTGAATTCGGCTATAAGGAAAACCAAGGCGTACTCATCGCTGGTGTTGATCCAGGCAGTCCGGCGGAAGGTGTCAACCTGCAGTCAGGCCAACTCATTGAGGAGGTAAACAGGAAAAGGGTCCACAATATGGCGGAGCTGAGAAAAGTCATGGCCAGCGCCCAAAACAAAAAACAGCTCCTTTTTCGTGTCCGTGCTGGTGAATACAGCCATTATGTTGTACTCCGGGCGGAATAGACCGATCAAACACCATGCCTGTATAATACAAGCACCGGTTCAGACGGACTGCACCGGTGCTTTTGTTTTTCCCCCTGAACCCGAGACCAGTGGGTCGGCAATCCCTGGTATTGGCCAAGCGTCTTTCGGGGGCTGCTGATAACCGTAAACAAGAGGTGCATTCATGGCACAACAAATTGATTTTTCTACTTTTGATCCGCGTCAACAGTTTGTATCCGGGGGGAAAACCTATACCCACTTTGCTCCTTTTTCCTTGGATCAAAGCGTATTCGGTCCTATTTCCAGGTTTCCTTATTCCCTACGTATCTTGCTGGAAAACTTGTTGCGCTATGCGCACCAGGGCCTGGTCCCACAAAACGACCTCATCGCCCTGCTCTCCTGGAAGCCTGAGGCTGTTTTGCAACAGGGCATTCCCTTCATGCCCAGCCGGGTTATCCTGCAGGACTTTACCGGTGTCCCGGCCCTGGTCGACCTGGCTGCCCTCCGTTCCGCCGTGGCCCGCAACGGTGGAGATCCAACCAAGATGAACCCCTTTATTCCCGTGGATCTGGTTATTGATCACTCCATCCAGGTTGATCGCCACCACAGTAAAGATGCCTTGGCCTACAATGTACAAAAAGAGATGGAGCGTAATGTTGAACGCTACACCATGCTCCACTGGGGCCAAAAGGCTTTTAAAAATTTCCGGGTTGTGCCTCCCGGAACAGGTATCGTCCACCAGGTCAATCAGGAATACCTGGCCTCTGTAGCTCAGACAGGGACACTGGATGGAACGGACATTGTCTACCCAGACAGTGTCCTGGGCACAGATTCCCATACCACCATGATCAACGGTCTGGGAGTCATGGGGTGGGGTGTGGGCGGCATTGAGGCAGAAGCGGTTCTTCTGTCCCAGCCCTATACTCTGCAGATCCCGGAAGTTATCGGCATGCGTTTACATGGCACCATGGCGCCGGGCACCACGGCAACGGATCTGGTGCTCACCATTACCAAGCTTCTTCGGGAAAAAGGTGTGGTGGGCCGCTTCGTGGAATTTTTCGGACCTGCCCTGCAGCACCTGACGCTGCCAGATCGGGCGACCATTGCCAACATGGCTCCTGAATATGGGGCAACCATGGGCTTTTTTCCCGTGGATAGTATGACCATCGACTTTTTGAAAAACAGCGGCCGCGACCCGCAACAGGTCCAACTGGTAGAAGATTATTTCAAGGCAGCCGGTATGTTCTCGCTTCCAGATGCAGCCGAGCCGGAATATTCAAAGGTCTACGACCTTGATTTTGCCTCCGTGCAGCCTTCCCTGTCCGGTCCACGTCGTCCCCAGGAACTGCTCTCGCTTTCCCAAGCAGGCCCTGACTTCTGCAAACAGTTCTGCCAACAGGACCACAAAGGCGATAGGGATACCCTGACAGACGGATCCGTGGTCATCGCCGCCATCACCAGTTGCACCAATACCTCAAACCCGGATGTCATGATCGCCGCCGGCCTGCTGGCTCGAAAAGCCCTGGCCTTGGGCCTGACAAGTAAACCATGGGTCAAGACCAGCATGGCTCCTGGCTCCCGGGTCGTCACCCGGTATTTGGAAAAAAGCGGTCTGCTGGCTGATATGGAACAACTCGGCTTCAACGTGGTTGGCTATGGCTGTACCACCTGTATCGGGAATTCAGGTCCCCTGGATAAGGACATTGCCCGAGAGATCAACGAGCAGAACCTGGTAACCGCTGCTGTGCTGAGCGGCAATCGTAACTTTGAGGCACGAATCCACCCTCTGGTTCAGGCCAATTATCTGGCCTCGCCACCTCTGGTCATCGCCTATGCGCTGGTCGGCTCCATTCTGGCCGATATCAACAAGGAACCCCTGGGAACGGATACCAAGGGGAACCCTGTCTATCTCCAAGACATCTGGCCTACCAGGGAAGAAATCGCTGAGGTGGCCGCTACAGCAGTCACCCCTGATCTCTTTGCCGACAGTTATGCCTCTGTTTTTGATGGTGACGAGAGCTGGCAAAAACTCCTTAGCAGTGACTCCAGCCTCTTCTCATGGGACCCGGATTCCTCCTATATTCGAGAACCCTCTTTCTTTGTGGATCTGCCTGCTGAGCCAAAGCCGATACAAAACATTGCAAACGCCCGTATCCTGGCCCTGTTCGGTGACACCATTACCACAGATCATATCTCTCCTGCAGGTGCCATTCTCCCTGACAGCCCTGCCGGAAAATACCTCCAGGACAGGGGGATACAGCCCGAGGACTTCAACTCTTTCGGCTCAAGACGAGGCAACCACGAGGTTATGATGCGCGGTACCTTTGGGAACATCCGCATTAACAACACCATGGTCGAGCGCCTGGGCGGCTACACAAAACTGATGCCCGCAGGAGAGGAGATGCCCATTTTTGATGCTGCCATGGCCTACCAAAAAACCAATACCCCCCTGGTCGTGCTGGCGGGTAAGGATTATGGCACCGGCAGTTCCAGGGATTGGGCCGCCAAGGGGACCAAGCTGCTAGGGGTGCAGGCAGTGCTGGCGGTTTCTTTTGAACGTATTCACCGGTCCAATCTCATAGGCATGGGGGTGTTGCCGCTCCAGTTTACCCCAGGGAACACCTCGGCATCCCTGGGCATTACCGGGACCGAGATTCTCTCCATTATGGGGTTGGACCAGGAACTGCAGCCCAGGTGCACGGTCACTATCCAGGTGCAACGACCAGACGGATCCGACTTGACCTTTCCAGCCCTGGTCCGCCTGGATAACGAGATGGAGATCGACTATTACCGACACGGCGGGATTCTCCACAAGGTACTACGCGAACTCCTCCACCAAAAATAATCAAGAGCAAGTAAACAGCCGCAGGAACACCCTGACCTGGTGGCCCGAATTGCTCATTAGCTCAGGTGGTGCCAGGTTCGGGAATTTTGGGTAACCCATTCTACTTCGGTATGTCTGTTGCCAAAATACTGACAAAGATGGTGCCGCCTGAGCTGACCTTGGGTGAATATTTTGACGAAATTTGAGCAGGCTCACGGGCAGTATTTCCATCTGTTTTGGTCTCTTTTTTTTCAAACAAGACAAAATGGGCATGAAAAACCCGGGGTAGTACGTCTGTCACAACCGACGCCCGTCCCCTCCACAGCTATTCCCCTCTCTTTCCATGGCTGAAATTGTCCTTGCCACATTAAATGCCCGCTATATTCATGCGGACATCGGACTGCGCTACCTTTATGCCAACCTCCGGGAACTGCAGCATCGCGCTGTCATCCAGGAATTCACCATTACAGACCAACTGGTTGACATAGCGGAAAAAATTCTCCAGCACGCCCCAAAAATAGTTGGCCTGGGCATCTATATCTGGAACGGCAGGCAATCTGAAAAACTAATCCGCCTTCTGAAAGCCCTTGCACCAGAAGTGCTCCTGGTGGCAGGAGGCCCTGAAGTCAGTCATCTCCCCCTGCGGCTTGATTTCTCCCTGGTCGATCATATCATCTGCGGTGAGGGAGAAAAAAGTTTTCAGCAACTGTGCAGAGCCCATCTGTGCCAAAGGAACAGGTACCCCAGGATTATTGAAGCGCACCCGCCGGACCTGGACAGCTTGGTCATGCCCTATGCCTTTTATACGGATGAGGATATTGCCCACCGCATCATCTATGCGGAGACTTCCCGAGGCTGCCCCTTTACCTGTGAATTCTGCCTCTCGGCCATGGAGAAGAAGGTTCGGTATTTTCCTCTGGATCGCTTCCTCGTTGCACTAGAGACCCTTTGGCAGCGGGGGGCGCGTACGTTCAAGTTCATAGACCGTACCTTCAATTTGAGCATGCACCGAGTGGCACCTATCCTGGATTTTTTTCTTGCCCAGGAACCAGCCTACCTTGTTCATTTTGAAGTTGTTCCTGAACATTTTCCCCAGGCGCTTCGTGACAAATTACGTCAGTTCCCTCCTGGAACCCTGCAACTGGAAGTTGGGATCCAGACCCTTAACCCTGCGGTGGCCGCGTCCATCAACCGGCGGCTGAATATGCACAAGATCACGGATAATCTCCAATTTTTGGAACAGGAAACCAATGCACATCTGCACGTCGACCTGATCATTGGCCTTCCCGGAGAAAGCGCGGACAGCTTTGGGGAGAACCTGAACCGGCTCGTTGCTATGACCAGGGCGGAAATCCAGCTCGGTGTTTTAAAAAAACTCTCGGGTACCACCATAGACAGGCATGACATGATCCATCGTATGACCTACCTGCCCTACCCGCCTTATGAAATCCTGGCCAATGACCTGATCGATTTTACGCTCATGCAGGACCTGAAGCGAATGGCCAGGTTCTGGGACCTGCTCTATAACAGTGGTAACTTTAAGCGCAGTGTGCGCATGCTGTGGCTGGAACAGGATGTCTATCAAGGATTCCTGCACTTTTCACGCTGGCTGTACACATCCACCCTCTCAACCTGGCAGATATCCTTAAAGCGTATGGTGGAGCTTCTCTTTTGCTATCTGACCGGGGAAATGCAACTGCCTCCTGAAGAAGTTGCCAACACCCTGGCCAGAGACATCCTTGCAATCAAGGGCCGGTCACTGCCCGCAGTGGTTGCAAAACACTGTACGATACCACAGGGCACCATCCAGCCACAAGGTCCATCCAGCCCGGGTAAACGACAAACCAGACATCTCAGCTAGTCCGGATTGCCCATGAACACAGTGTCTTAAAAAAAACAAAAACAGGTGGATGCGATTCCCATGAGCGGTCTCACATTTCAACAAAAAGTCCATGAGCAATGCAGGGCAGCATCATCTCTGCTCTTCTTGACAGCAGATGATTCCTTACTGCATCCCAAGACAGTGACACCTGCGCAGGGAACATCCTCCTTTGTTTTTCTTTCACTGTTTTTTCCTTTGATAGCTGTACCCAAGTAAACGTGATGAGTTCCCCACCACAATAATGGAACCGATATTATGGATAAAGGCACCGGCCACAGGTCCTATCCCGCCGGTGGAAGCAAGCAGCAGGGCCACGCCGTTGATACCAATGGAAATGGCCAAGCTCTGCTTGATCACCGTAATGGTTTTTCGGGAGAGTGCGATGGCCTCAGCCACCCGATCCAGGCGGTCGGTGGTCAAAGCAACGTCAGCAGCCTCAATGGCTGCATCGGTTCCAGCCACCCCCATGGCAATGCCCACATCTGCCTCAACCAATGCAGGGGCGTCGTTGATTCCGTCCCCTACCATGGCAACTGTTTTCCCTTCCGCCTGCAACCGTTTCACATAGTCCAACTTCTGCTCAGGTAAAAGATCCGCTGCTATGGCATCCAACCCACCATCCTCCAAAATGGTCCGGGCAACGGCTTCCGTATCACCGGTCAACATGACTACACGCTCGATGGCAAGCGCTCGCAACGCTGCAACTGAGTCGTGTACCTCAGGTCTGAGGGTATCTGTAAAGGTGATCCCGCCGACGATCTGATCATCCCTTCCCACCAGGATACCGGTCACCCCCTCTGTTGCTGCCCTCTCTAGCAGGGATGCAGCCTCTGACCCAGGCTCCAGTCCCTGTTCGCGAAAAAAAGAAGGATTACCCACCAAAATCACCTGCTCCGGCTTACCACTTTCCCGAATAACAGCCTGCACCCCTCGGCCTGCAATAACCCTGGTCTCATCTGCAGCCCTGTATTCCAACGCCTTGGCCCGGGTATGCTTGAGCACAGCCTCAGCCAGGGGATGCCCTGTATTTTGTTCAGCAGATGCTGCCAACCTGAGCACCTCTTCCTGCTGAAAACCGCCAAACCCTTGTACCTGGTATACCTGTGGTTCGCCAAAAGTCAGGGTGCCGGTTTTATCAAAAGCAAAGACATTGAGCTTGCTTATTGTCTCAAGTACGGCCCCGCCTTTGATCAAGATGCCCTTGCGGGCCGCATTACCGATACCGGCAACAACGGCCGTGGGTGTGGCAATGACCAGGGCGCAGGGGCAGGCCACAACCAGTACTGTCACCCCGCGAAGGACCTCACCGGTACTGCCCCACACCAAGGCTGCCAGGCTGAGAATCACCGGAGTAAACCAACTGGAAAAGCGATCAGCAATCCGTTCGATGGGCGGCTTTTCCGCCTGGGCCTTTTGCACCAGTTCAATTATTTTGGACAGAGTCGTATCCTGGCCGGTACGGCTCACTGTAACCTGCAAAACTCCCAGCTGATTGAAGGTGCCACCGTAAACCTGACATCCAGGTTCCTTGGTCACTGCTATGGATTCACCAGTAATGGCAGCCTGATCCACCTCTCCCCGGCCTTCGCTCACCACGCCGTCCACAGGAATTCTCTCACCGGGTTGGACAACCACCAGATCTCCGACAACAACCTCCCCAATGGGCCGTTCAATGGCCTGGTTGTCACGAATAACCCTTGCGGTCAGGGGTTCCAGGCTCATCAAGGAGCGGATAGCCTGTCCGGTTTTGGCAATGGTCAGGTCTTCCAACAACTCGCCGGTGAGCATCATGACCGCCACCAGGGCGCCGGCCATATATTCCCCCACCCAAACCGAGGCGATCAAGGCAATGGAAACCAGTACCTCTGCGTTGAGTTTCCTCTTACTGATGGTGGAGGTGACAGCATTCCTGATAATGGGGTAGCCTGCAATGGCAATCCCCCCCAATGCTGCCCGTGTACCTGCTGAACTGTGCTCACCCAGAAACCAGGCGGCAAGGACCAGAAAGAGAGAGATCATGGGGGTAACAAAATCACCGTACCGAGTGAGGATCTGGTCAAAACGGCTCTGGTGGCCAGCATCAGCGGGTTGAAGAGAAACAGGTACCCCCAACTCATCCCGGGCTATATCATGCATATCCTATCCCTTCCATGCAAAGTTAAAATCAAGATAGCTGCCCAGCATCAAAGTCAGGGTGCAGAGCGCGACCTCTAAAGACATCCCGTAAAACAGCATACCGGTCAGCAACAGGCAGACACTGAGTTCCCTCGAGGGTCGACGGGCTTGCAGACTGGAAAAAAGACTATTTTTTAAGGGTGGATAGAGGCCAATCACCGCCCCCGCAACCAGCAGACCTTCTGCCAGTGTGCCCGGTACCCATTGGAGGCTGCCTGCCAGGATCATAACAGACATACCAAAAACAGCAAACCAGTCAGGGGCAGCGCTGTTCACCGGAACATCCAGCCAACCCTGGCGGGCTTGGTGATGATGATGGTGATCATCCTGATCATGATCATCACCATGATATTGGTGGATATGGTGCTCTGGGTGAACACCATGGGGATCGGTGCCGTGTGCCCGCGCTTTTTCTTCCCAGCTTTTATGAAAAATGGAGTTTCTTTCCACATCATGCATTCCTTAACTCCTTCTTCTTTTGAAGACCTGCATCCCTCTTTGATTGATATGCAAATGTGTATCGGCTTGCCAGGACACATTGCTTGGGTCCCATTTCCTACCTCTCCCCCGAATTGTTCTTCATCATTGGGGAGAAATAAAAAAGGTTCATAGAAAAAAATGACAACAAAAGGATTTGGTACCAATCTCTGCAAATGGGCACCAAATGTGAACCCAGACGGCACTGGCCCGGACTTCTCATCAGCTCAAGTGATGCCAGGTTCGCAAATTTTTGGTACCGCATTCCACCTGGGTCTATGGGGTGCCAAAATACTCCCGAAGCAGGACCAGTACAGATTCTCGCCTCGATACGCCTCTGCTGAAAAGATGACCAGGCAAAGATGGAGATGGTGAGCAATTATGAGAAGTGGATTTTGCCTGATCGCATGGTGTATATCTTCGTGGTGGTCCTGCTCAAGAATTCTAACTCGTGGGAAACGGTGACATAACCAATATCCAGATTATTGAGCACCTGAACCATCCTGGCAACAGCTTCTTCATCAAGCCCGGTGGTAGGTTCATCAAGCAGTAGGATCTTGGGTTCCATGACCAGTACCGTGGCAAAGGACACCAGCTTCTTTTCCCCGCCTGAGAGCTTATAGGTAATCCGGTCTTCAAATCCTTCAAGCCCAAGATACTTCAAGGTTTGCCTGGAGAGCACAATGGCTTCTTCCGGGGACTTCCCCATGTTCAACGGTCCAAAAGCCACATCTTCAAGCACCGTTGGTGAAAAAAGCTGATCATCGGCATGCTGAAAGACAAAACCGATCTGGCTGCGCACCGCCTGAAAGTCTTTCTCCTCCTTCATTTCTTTACCAAACAGCTTGATAGAACCGCCCCCTGGACTATACAGACCCATGAGCAGATGCAGCAGGGTTGACTTACCGCTTCCGTTGGGACCTACAAGGCCGAGACGCTCACCCTTGCCCACTGTAAAATTGAGCCCCTTAAGGACCGGCTCTCTGCCAGGATAGGCAAAGGAGATATCTTTTATCTCAATCAAGGTGTCGTTTTTCATCAGAGTCTTGTCACGTATTTGGGAGGTTGGCATAATGATCAGGATACCGTCCCCTGTCCCTCATGCTTGCCTGCCCACAGTATGCAGGGTGCTTACCTTGCTCCCCCTATGCTTCATATGTATACCTGGTTGTTCGCAGCCAAGCTGCGCGCTCTGTTCAGGGGGGCCTGTGTTGATTAATTCCAGAGTAGCCAGCAGCATGAGAATAAGGAAAAAAAGGATCAACCAGGTGCGGTCAAGTCCAGTGAATGTGAATTCTTTTATACAGTAAAACCTCCCTCTGAAGCCTCGGCACAGCATCGCCTGATAGACGCGATCTGCCCTTGCAAGTGCTCTGATTAGTAGCATCCCAAAGAGATAGGCATAGGTACGATAGGTGTGAAGACTGCTCGTTGGCCGGAATCCGCGCACCCGCATTGCGGTCACAAGGCGGTGGTATTCCTGCTCGAGGACAAAAACATAGCGATAGGCGATAAGCAGCAGGTAGACCAGTTTGTCGGGAAGGCGAAGCCGGTTGAGCGCATGACCAAGGGTTGCAATGGACATGGTCGTAACCAGCGCAATAAAAGCCATCAAGATGGCGTTGGATTTCATGGTTATCCGCAAAGCAAAGACGACTCCCTCTCGACTCCCCTCAAGGGGCCCTATGTTAAACAGGGGGCTCCCCTCGTAGGTAAAGGGTAGTACCAAAAAGAGGATGACATTAAAAACATTGATAACCACCAATCTCCTGGCCACCTGAAGAAGCGGTAACCTGGATAGCAATACGAGGAAAAAAGAGAGAACAAGACCGGTCAGAAGGGTGACACCCCCCTGTGATACAGCAATGATAATGGAGAAGAAAAAGGTAAAAACAAGCCTGGTCCGCGAGTCCAGCCGGTGCGGGACCGAGTCCCCTTCTATAAACGTTTCACTAAGCATGACCGATGATCTCGCAGCCAGGGTATGTCCCTCTCGCCCGAATTTCTCCTGAATATTTTTAAGAGAAAAACAACCGATTAAAAAAGAAGTGGCGAGGATGAGGGTAGAGTTTATTTCTTACGGCGATAGTGTACGTAGGTACCCAACCCGACTAACCCGAGAATATACCCTATGCCTCCCATAATATCCTGTACTTTTGGCTTCTCGGCCTTGTCTTGCGCAGCCAGCTTCCGTACGATGGGGCGCAATTTCTTGTCAAGGGCCTTTTCTATTATCTGCTGGATGTCCTTTTGAGTGACCCCTGAGGTCGCAGCAACCACAAGGCCAGGTTGTGCCTTGTCATCTGGAACAGTGGCCGTTTCCATGGGTGCTGTGCTGCTGCCTTGAACCCCACCATCGGCAAAGGCAAGCGCAATCTCCTCTAATGGGATCAGGATTTCATCCTGGTGTCCCATACCGGCTTTTACCTTGATCTTCAGGGGTGCTTTTTTTTCAACCTTAAAGTTAAACTCACCCTGGTCGTTGGTGGTGCTTTCAAGGAGAACGGAACCATCCTCATCGTACACAATGACCTCGGCGTTGTGCGCCAGGGATCCATCTCCAAATGCGGCTTCAAGAAATACGCTGTCTCCCTCTACCCAGCCTGTAACAAAAAACTTATGGGCAGATGCGGTTCCCGCATAAAGAAAAAACAGCAATATCGCCAAGGAAATGATGCGTAAAAAACTGCGGTGGTGTTGCATGCATCCTGTGTGCATGCCCTTTGCCTGTTGTGTATTTTCTGTGGGACTCATAGGGCATTTTGAACCATAGGTAAAAGCTGTTAGAATAGATAATCGTCATTATCGTCATTAATCACCCGGAAAACAAGGAAGGTATTATCTTCCCCAGGTAAACCTGCTCACACCCTTTTTCAATGAACAACTCAGGGTCACGGCGAGCATTCGGACATAGACAGTATGAGGGGTCTACGGCGTTGTGCGCACAATCAGAAGATATTACCCCCTAAAGGCCGGGATCGAATCCGGCTGCACTTTTTTAAGAAAAGCTACGCAAAATGCGGTAACAATCCCCTCAATAATCATAACCGGTATGTGAGCAGTGATCACCAGAACAGCAACTTCCTTAAAACTGTCTTCTGTAAACAGCAGGGAAACCGCCACCATCAGTGCGGTGAGAAAAACCGACAAGGCACCAACAAAAAAAGCGCTGCCCATGGTGACCCACAAGGAAGTGTCTCTGCGTACCAACCCCTTGTAGAGGTAAAAACAAACCACAGCGGGACCAGCCACGTTCAAGGTATTAACCCCTAAGACCGTTATCCCGCCGAATTGAAAAAACATGGCCTGAAGAGCAAGCCCAACCAGCACAGCTGGAAATGCAGCCCAGCCAAGCAGCAACCCAACCACCCCATTCAGCAGCAAATGAACACTTGAAGGACCAATGGGCACGTGGATGAGTGAGGCCATAAAAAACACCGACGACAATATGCCGACCTGGGCCATTCGATCATAGTCTATTTTTTTCAGTCCAATCGCTGTGCCAATTGCAGTCAGAGCGCCGCCGGTCAGCAGCACAGGAGCGGAAATGACACCTTCGGAAATGTGCATTGTTTATCCATTTTCATGAGTCTATAATAGTCCTGAAACCGTGAAAGATTTCAGGATCCTGGCAGGAAACCGGTCTACCCTGGAACAAAACCCAGGGAGGCCTGGAGCCCAAGCGATTTATTGCATATCAACGGTTTCCACCCAGATAACCGCGTCTTGGGAGAGCTCCTTGCCATTGAATTCTTTTTGGGGGCCAACCCCAAGGGCACAGAATCCCCACCAGCCTGCCTTGGGCATCGCATAGGAAAATTCACCCAAAGAATTGGCAACGATGGTGGTCGGCCAAAGAAAGGACTCCGGTGTTACCGCATTTGCCTCCTTGGTAAAGCGATTCTCCGCCATAACCGGGGTGTGGTTGACATATTCCACTTCTATTTCGGCAAAGGGGACAGGTTGGCCATCCGCCTTAACAATTCCTCGAAAGACATTGCCGGTGAGCATGTTGTACGGCTTGTTCAAGGGAACAATCTCAGCCTCGAGACCGACCTCTTTCATCCAATCCGTTGGCAACCCGCCTACATTAAAAACAGCTTTGGCTATCTGCTGAATATAGATGCCATCAGTCTCTTCAAAATAAGGCACCGGTTTGAGGCAGAACAGCCAGTCTCCCAGCCCACGCAACTTATAAGTGGTTTCATAGGCTTGAGCACTGTTTGTCAGACTGGTCCAGGTAATGGGCTGCAAGGTTTGCAGCAGGTCTTTTTTCTTCCCCTTGTGGATGGTAAAAAAAGACTCTGGGGTGTCCATATTCATGGTATGCCCGGCTTCATAGGGATGGGTGAATACCAGCTTCAGGTCCAGATTTCCTCCTTTTGCATGGGCCATCTCAGGGGAATAAATCATTTGAAAGTGGGCCTGGGCCGAGCCGGCAAGGCCACACCCGAATAAGACAGCCAGTACCCCAGATAAAAATTTTTTCATTGTTTTTTCTCCAGATTATCCACATATCAAAAAAAAACCCGAAACCATTGACGGTTTCGGGTGCCCATTTGCCCTAGCCGACTCCGAACGTCCTTCCCATTTCGAACGGAGACTTTTATATATTGCAGCAGGTCTTCTGACTTCCAGCGACGCGGTTATGCGTGATAAAGCCTTCCCGGAATAATGTTCCAGTGGCGTATTATCGTCTAAAACTGGTTACAGCGGTGGGTCCGTCCCCGATTCGCACGAGGTTCCCTTTTCATCCCTGCAGGAACTGCAATATTCTTTGCAACGACAATACCACTCTCAAGTAACTGATACCAAATAGGAGGCAAGGTGTCAATACATCATTTCTCTTCCCTATCCCAGCCCCCTCGCCCTCCAAAGGCCGACTGCACCAACGGCGGTCTGCCACTCCACCTTCCCCCTCACTCCCCTGCCAGCTGCCGTATGGCCATATTGGCGATCATCAACCCAAAAATCCCTGACAGGGTGGGCAGACTGCCCAAGACGCTGCGGGTACGACCCCGCTCTGCATAGACGCCAGCCGACACGCCCGGCTCCTCCATAGCCGGATCCGTAGACATCAGGGGTAGCTTTTCCGTTGAGTAGACGCAGTCAACGCCTGTGGTAATACCCTCTCGGCGCAGTCGTTTTCGGACCCTCCTGGCCAGGGGGCAGCCGCTGGTTTGGCTGATATCGCCGCTGCGAATAAGGGCGGGATCCGTCCGCAAAGCCGCACCCATGGAAGATATGACCGGCAGATTGCAGCTGACGGCTGCAGAGAGCAACTGTACCTTGGGGTTCAGGGAATCGATGGCATCGATCAACAAATCCGGCTTCGGTGTCAGGATAGCCATCAGAGTTTCCCTGGCGGCAAAGAGTTCCAGGGTCTCCACCTTTGCCCGAGGATTGATAGCCTGAACACGTTCTTTTGCCACTGCCACCTTGGGCCGATGTATGGTCGTTTCCAAAGCCAAAATCTGCCTATTCATGTTACTGAGCTGGATACGATCACAATCAACCAGTCGGAGCGCACCAATCCCGGATCGGGCCAACCCCTCCACCACATATCCGCCAACCGCGCCAACCCCCACAACAGTGACAACCGCCTGCTGCAGCCGATGAAACCGTTTTTCACCCAGTATGCTTTGTGTTCGTAAAAACCGCTCCATTTTCCTTTACCCGCTCCTTGAGTCTCTCCAGGGGAACACCTCGAAGAGCCCCTACCTGCCGGTAGACAGAGGCCATGGTTTGGTGATAGTTGGCCGACCAGTCTCCTTGAGAGGACTGGAGCGGAAGTTGATCTGGAGCATCACTTTCCAACAGCAAAAGGTGTTCCGGCACCTGCCTGATCACATCAAACAGGCTCCGCCCTCGCATTGTACAGATGAAAGGGGAAAATGAGATATATATTCCCATCCTGGTCAGCCGATGCATGATCTCCGCTGAACCGGAAAAACTGTGCACCATCATCCTAGCGCCGCTGCCTGAGAAGGGTTCCAGGATCTCTACAAGAACTCCCCAGGCACGCACACAGTGTATGGACACGGCACGTTCCAAAACAACTGCCAGGTGCAGCTGCCTCTGAAAAACCTGCAACTGCCGGTCAAGGGATACGGCGCAACACCGATCCAGTCCAACCTCTCCTATTCCCGCCGAACCATGAGCACGCAACAGGGTTTCCAACTCTTGATCCCACCCGGTGGAGACTTCTCCTGCATACCAGGGATGGATACCTAAAAACGGGAGAACCAGCGCAGAGCGAGCCGACTGTTCAAGCACTGGCACCCAGTCAGCTTGCCTGATCGCATTCGCACAAAAAAAACTCTTCTCAGCCGGAGCCCCTCCCACAGAGGGAGGAAAGCACTGACCAGGCTGAACATGGATATGCGCGTCAAAAAACACGGTCACTGGTAGGTACGGCTCACTCCTCTCGCTCACCCATGGGTGTATAGGCACACCCTGACGGACCACAGTCTGCACCGACATACTCAGCCTGTGGTCTGTACAGCGCTGTTTTCCCTTGGGCATCGCCGAAATTTTCTTCTATGATATGAGAGCACCACCCGGCAACCCTGGCAATCGCAAAAACCGGGGTCATAATATCCACCGGTATACCCATTAAGTAGTACACAGGGGCGCTGTTAAAATCCACATTGGGGAGAATAGTGGTTTTCCCCTGATCAGCAAAGATGGCCAAGGCAGTGGCCTCGATGCTTTGGGAGATCGCAAACCAAGGTTTACCGGTTTTTTCCTGCAGCCGCCTCCCCATTTTTTTCAGATAGACGGCCCTGGGATCCCCGGTTTTATAGATGGCATGCCCAAGGCCCATGATTTTCTCTTTTCGCTCCAGCCTGTCCCTGACCCATCCCTCAATATCCCGCTCATGTTCCAGTTCGAGGAGCATGGCCATGACCCGGGCATTGGCGCCGCCATGCAGACTGCCCGAGAGCGCCCCGATCGCGGCGCACACGCCCGCATACATCGAGGCCCGGGTGGAGACGACTTCCCGGGCTGCAAAGGTGGAGGCGTTAAAGGTGTGATCCGCATGGAGGACGAAACAGGTATCCAGGTCCTTGGCCGTTTCCTGGTCCGGTCTCTTGCCCAGGAGCATATACAAAAAGTTGGCGGCATGGTCCAGATCCTTATTTGGCGGCAACGGGTCGAGCCCATTGCGGATACGATGCCAGGCCGCAACAATAGTTGGCAGTTTCGCCAACAGATTGATGGAGCGTTCATAATAGCGTTCACGGGAGACATCATTGGGAGCCGAATCCCCCATGGCCAGGAGGACAACCACTGCCTGTAAAACATCCATGGGACTTGCCTGGAACGGAAAACGCTGCATACTTTCCAACAGATAGTCAGGCAGGGGTCTCTGGTCCTCTACCTGCCGGGTAAAATCTTTCAGTTGGGGGTCAGAGGGCAGGCTCCCATAGAGCAGGAGGTAGGCGGTTTCCATAAAGGTGGAACGATCCGCCAGGTCTTCTATGCGATACCCGCGATAGATGAGAACCCCCTGTTCACCATCAATAAAACTAATCGCTGAATCGGCAACAGCTACACCTCGTAACCCTGTATTCTTCATTTTTTTTTCTTCTGTCATGGAGTTCTCCACTTTTCTCCCTACCCATAATTCATCATAACCCCAAGCGCGCTATTATAACTATTGCACCCTGTTCCGTCAAACACTCCTAAGCCCAGATAATGGCCGCTCACCCTCCCCAATCCGGGCGGGCTGCAAGCAGGTATAGGATCTGTGGGGCCTGAGCATATCCGACCAAATGCAGGGGATGATCCTGAGCAATCTCGACGCTCGAACCCCTGTTCATGGGAGGGGACAGCGTGCCCAAGAAATCCATTGCCCCCTGCATAGACCCTGTGGTACTTGTACCCGGGAAAAAAATGAATATCCTCAGGAGAGGAAGATCCCAATGGAGAAAAGGCAGGCAGATCCAGGGTCAACAAGACCAGAACAATCCTTTCTTGATCCAGGTAGGCATTCTTCAGACAACCAGATGCAGGCAACGCATTCCCAGGCCACTTTACCCCCCATGAAGGTACAGAATCAGGTGGTATCAGGTGCAGCAGTCGGCGTAGCCATGAGCGGCGGGGTTGACTCAACGGTTGCAGCCGCAATTCTTCAAGAAGCGGGATATCAGGTACATGGCTTTTTCATGGTGCTTCCCCTTGCCGACCTGGACAAGCAGCGACAAAAGGTGACCCGGGTGGCAGCGCAATTAGGTATTCCACTCACCTGTGTAGACCTCAGAAAACAGTTCACCGCCGACATTATCGACCACTGTGCCAGTGCCTACCAAAAAGGGTTGACACCCAACCCCTGTGTTCACTGTAACCAGCATATCAAATTTGGCCATCTCCTGCAGGTGATCCAGAAGCGGGGTGTGGAGTGGATGGCCACCGGTCATTACGCCCAGGTGGTGCAGAGGGGGTCGTCTGCTCATCTCCTGCGAGGAAAAGATCCCGCCAAAGATCAATCCTATTTTCTCTGCAGGCTGGAAAACCATCAACGCCGCAACCTGGTCCTTCCCTTGGGGGAATACAGCAAAGAGCAGGTATACCAAAAAGCATCTGATTTGGGGTTGGCTTTCAAAAGACAGGAAAGCCAGGATGTCTGTTTTTTTCAAAAAGACCTGGGCGGCTTTCTCGCGTCCCAGGGCGTTCAGCCGCTCCGGGGCGACATCGTCACCACCGACGGCAGGTGCATGGGAATGCATAACGGTATCTGGCACTACACTATTGGTCAACGGCGCGGCTTGGGCCTGCCCGACACGACCCCCTGGTATGTGGTTCGCCTCGATGCTGAAAACAACAGGGTTGTTATTGGGAAACAAGAACAGCTTGTACGGACAAAGCTCTTGATGCACAGTGTACAATGGAATATCTCCCCAAGACGGGAATGGCAGGGGGAGGTTCAAATCCGCTCTCGCCACCGAGCGGCGGCTGCAAAGCTGCACGAGGTAGGTCAACAACGCTGCCTGATAACCTTTAAGAAGCCGCAGCGAGCCATCACTCCAGGTCAATACGGGGTACTGTATAATGGAAACCATCTGGTGGGCAGCGGCATTATTGATACCCTACAAGAGATCGAGGTCTACAATGAGAGTGGCTGTGGCAACCTTAGGCTGTAAGGTCAACCAGTTTGAATCAGCCTCCTTCATGAGCAGTTTCGAACAAGCCGGCTGTTTTCTTGTTTCCTTCTCAGCCAAGGCCGACCTCTATGTCATTAATACCTGTGCTGTGACCGCCAAAGCTGCCCAGCAATCGCGGCGACTTATCCGCCGCGCCCAACAGACCAATCCCCATGCCCGGGTGGTAGTGACCGGGTGCTACGTGCAGACCGATCCGGGCACCATCCTGGATATACTGGAAACTCCAGCCTGTCTTATCGGCAACGAGTACAAGCATCTCCTGGTGGATACCGCCTTGCAGCACAAAACACCAGACCTGGTGCAGCTCATGGGTACCATTGGTCAGGCAACAAAAATCTGTGACCTGCCGGTCGAAACATTCGGTGACAGAACACGGGCCTATCTCCGTATTCAAGATGGCTGCGATAACTTTTGCACCTACTGCACGGTACCCTATACCAGAGGCCCCGGCAGAAGCCTGGGTCTGGCCAAAATTATGCACCAAACCCACCTGTTCTCTGAACAGGGATACAAGGAGATCGTGATCACCGGAATCAACGTGGGTACATACGGACGCGATCTCAACGAAGGGGAAACCATTTACACCATACTCCACAGACTCTGTGACGATTTTCCACTCCTGCGCATCAGGCTAAGTTCCATTGATCCCACTGAAGTCAACGACACCCTCATAGACCTGGTCGCTCGACACCAGAATTTCATGCCCCATCTGCACATCCCTCTGCAAAGTGGTGATGACACCATTCTTAAACGGATGAATCGAAGATACGACACCACCTTTTTCCGCCAGGTTATCCAAAAAATACATACAGCACTTCCCCAGGCGGCCATCGGTTGTGATATACTGGGAGGGTTTCCTGGAGAAACCGAACAGCATGCTAAAAATACCTACCACTTTCTGGCCGATTTACCTGTAAGTTATCTGCATGTTTTTCCGTACTCCAAACGACACGGTACCCTGGCCGCAGCCCTGCCTGAACAGGTGGCCGGCCCGGTGAAAACTGCACGGGTCACTCGGCTGCGAAAACTCGACCTGCAACTGCGGACTGCCTTTTATCAACGACTACTTGGCAGCCACACCAACGTCCTGGTTGAGCGGCACAATCCCAAAACAGGTCTGCTCCAAGGGTTTTCTGAAAACTATATCCCTTTGCATTTTCCCGGCCACAAGAACCTGGTGCACCAAATCGTTCCCGTACACTTCACCCGCCTCGAAAACGGCAAGCCAAGAGGTAAGGTGGCATACGACAGGCTTGAGGAAAATCAGTGAACCAGGTACAGTAACCGACAACAATCCCCAAGGCTTTCTTTTGGGGTGACAGCATTCCGATCCCCATATCCGAGCCGTTTTGCATGACTGCAGAGACCGGCGTTTTTTCAACCCTGTCGCTGCCAGATACACCGTTCATTGGCAATGGAGAGGGGCCGGAAGATGCTGCGGACGACCTCTTTGTTATCCCGGCAATACGCACATCGGCCCAGACAAGGTAGACAGATGATAGGTGAAATAATAGCAATTGGCGACGAATTGAGCACAGGCCGCATCATCAATACCACCAGCGCCTTTGCCGCCCAAAAACTCTTTGCCGTCGGCCACACCATCAGAGCCGTGCATACCATCGGCGATGACCAAGAGATCATTGGCTCATTTCTGCGCAGCAGCATCAGCCGTGCAGACTTTGTCATCATCACAGGCGGGCTGGGCTCCACCACCGATGATCTGACCAATGAGGCCGTTATCAAAGCGCTAGACCTACCCGGAGTTGTCAACAAAGAGGTTGTTGCCAGTGTGACCAGTCGGCACCCAAACCTGACAGAAAAGCAAAAAAAAGCGGTGGAGAAACTGGCCTGGATACCGGAACAGGCAACCATCCTGGACACATCCTATCGCATGGCTGGTTATATGCTGCCCTATGCAGGTAAACCCCTTTTTTTTCTGCCAGGGATACCAGAACAAATGCAAGCCCTTCTGCAAGCATCTGTGCTGCCGATTTTGCAAAAATGGTATCCCCCCTGTCACACCTTTCTCCATCAACAACTCTATAAGGCTGTTGGTCTTCCCGAGATTGAAATAAATGGACTGCTTAAGCCTCTTGAAAAAAAAGAGGGGGTACAGCTGGGCTACTATCCCGTGGGCTGTGAAGTCCATATCAGTTCCACGGTCACCCACCATGACGCCCATGCTGCCCATGACCTCTACCAGGAAACCGACCAGTTCATCAGAGAAAGCCTTGGCCTGCATATCTTTGGTACCAACGAACAGAGCCTTGCAGAGGTGACCGGCAATCTACTTGCGGCAAACAAGATTATGCTCTGCACAGCTGAATCATGCACCGGCGGCCTTATAGGCCGCATGCTCACCTCGGTGGCCGGCAGCTCAGCCTGGTTTGCCGGAGGTGTCATCGCCTATTCCAATCACCTCAAGGAACAATTGCTGGGAGTTGATCGGTCCCTGTTGCACAATTACGGTGCTGTCAGCCCGGAAACAGCAAGAGCCATGGCTGCCCGCTTAGCTGCCAGACTCGGTTGTAACATGGGCCTCTCTGCCACAGGCATAGCAGGACCCGGTGGAGGCACCAAAGAAAAACCTGTGGGAACCGTTTATATCGGCCTGTTCCACCAGGAAAAGGTGGTTGCCGAAAAATATCAGTTCAACGGCAACCGTCACCAGGTACAGGAAACCACGGCCTGCGCCGCATTAGATACAGTGAGACGAGCTTTACTGACAGAGCATTGAGCTTCATTGTTTTTAGCCACTCTCGGCCTGATGCCCAAAAGAGTGCTCATAAGCGACATCAAAGCCTGCGGGACTTTTTGCACCTTGTACCTGGATACGAAACAACTCTTTTTGAGATCATCTACATACTATTTTTAACGCACAAGGAGACCTCATGCCTGCTTCTAAGGAGAGCAAAGCCGACGGACGGCTGAAAAGCGTTGACAGCGCAATCACCCAGATTCAACGCCAGTTCGGGAAAGGCGCTATCATGCGCCTGGGAAGCAATGAACGGGAAAATATTCCCTCCATTCCCACGGGCATTTTATCTGTTGATCTTGCCCTGGGAATTGGAGGATTTCCCCGGGGCCGCATCACGGAAGTCTATGGACCGGAATCCTCCGGTAAAACCACCCTGGCCCTGCACGTGATTGCCCAGGCCCAGCGCATGGGCGGTAATGCCGCCTTTATTGATGCCGAGCACGCCCTGGACACCAGCTATGCCGAGCGCCTTGGGGTGGATGTGGACAACCTGCTCATCTCCCAGCCTGATTTCGGTGAACAGGCCCTTGAAATCACCGAAATCCTTATGCGCAGCGGCGGTCTTGATGTCATTGTAATCGACTCGGTAGCCGCACTGGTTCCCCGCGCTGAAATCGACGGTAATGTGGGCGACCAGCATGTCGGCCTCCAGGCCCGGCTCATGTCCCACACCATGCGAAAATTTACCAGCGTAATCAATCGCACCAACACGGTCCTCATTTTCATCAACCAAATCCGGATGAAAATCGGGGTTATGTTTGGCAATCCCGAGACCACAACCGGCGGCAACGCCTTGAAATTTTACAGTTCCATACGGATTGATATTCGCAAAACAAGTCAAATTAAGGATGGCCAGGATATTATCGGTAACCGCACCAAAGTCAAGGTGGTGAAAAATAAAGTGGCCCCGCCTTTTAAAATTGCCGAGTTTGACATTGTCTATGGAGAAGGTATATCGAAAACAGGTGATCTGCTCGATCTGGGCGTTGAAAACGGACTGGTGGACAAAAGCGGCGCCTGGTACTCCTACAATGATGAGCGTATCGGTCAGGGACGTGAAAACGCCAAAACCTTTCTCAAGGAGCACCCTGACATGCTGCTAGACATAGACACCAAACTCCGCCTTGGTCTGGGTATTGCACCGCCGGAACAATCTTCCCCTGCGCCCCAGCCGCCTGCAGACAAGTAAGTCTTCCTATCCAGGGCGCTCCTATCCCAACGGCAGCCCTCGCGCCCGTGCGCTTATGGCTGGTCCTTGGGTTTATCATCTGTTCAGACGGTACCAGATTCTGCCATGTGAGGTAAGACAGGAGATATTCAATGTGCTCACAATACAACCGAGACTGAATCGGCCAGAACCTGCCGTCTTGGGGCACAGGGTTTTCACACTTTGGTTCAGGACCCAGTTCCCCATACACTCTTTTTCCCTGAAGATATGCGACGTTTTTTCATCGATCCCCAGACTATACAAGACCGTGAGGTCACCCTGCCCGATCAGGAGGCGCACCATGTCAGCCGTGTTTTACGATTGCGTCCGGGAACACAGGTGGAACTTTTCGATGGGACCGGCGCCATACTGCAGGCAAGACTGACTACGGTGCACAAGGGTCAAGTACGTGCTCAGGTGGAAGACATTGTCCACCCAGACACCTCCCCCTCTCCCCTTCCCTTGACCCTGATGCAGGCTGTGCTCAAGGGGAAAAAATTGGACACGGTTCTCCAAAAGGCCACCGAACTCGGTGTGGAAGAGTGCTGTCTTTTTCCCAGTCACTACTGTGCTGTGCCCAAGGATTTGAAACAGCAAGAACTACGTTGGCAACGCATTGTTTTTGAAGCCTGCAAACAATGTCGGCGACCGATTCCCATGAAAATCACCTATGCACCATCCCCCATGCACATCGACCTGGCTTTGTTTACGCACAAGTTTCTCGCCCACGAACAGCTCCAAGGAGGAGAACTGCCCCTGGACCTGTTGACCGACCAGGGCCCGGTCTGCCTTTTTATCGGTCCCGAAGGGGGCTGGCATGCACGGGAAACGGAGCACCTTCTCAGCAAGGGATGTACATTGATCAGTTTGGGCGCTTTTATCCTCCGGGGGGAAACAGCTGCCATTTCCGCATGCTCCATTATCCAGTATCTCTCCCGTTTGTCCCATCAACACGCAACAAGACATTGATTGGGCGCCACCTTATCCCCTGCCCGAGATCCCAGGGGGGAGAATAATACTTTCAACACTTGGCCGACTCTGCTACAGTAACAGTCTTTTTAAGGGGAGCTCTCTTTTTTGGATTTCTCATACATCTTTTCTCTTGTTTGAAAACAATATGACCAAATCCGATTTCTTTCATGTCCGGAGGAAGATTCCACTTTTCCCTCCTGTGCACCAAAGGGCACCCAAGGAGCACGAGTCGTTTTGCTTTCAGGGGTCCAGGGGGCACCACAGCCAAACTACAGACAGTTTTTATTTTTTATCCAATGAGCGTACAAGAGCATGAGAGCGGTTCTTCAAAGAGTGAGCGCAGCCCGGGTAGAGGTCGAGGACCACTGCGCTGGTATGATTGAGCAAGGCTTACTTGTCCTGCTCGCTGTCCATCAGGACGACACTGACAAAGATCTCCACTGGCTGGTGAACAAGACACTGCATCTTCGAATTTTTGATGATCAACAGGGACAGATGAATCTGTCTTTGTTAGACGTCCAAGGGAAACTGCTTGTCGTCTCCCAGTTTACCCTTTACGGTGATTGCAGAAAGGGACGAAGACCGAGCTGGGCTTCAGCTGCACCACCAGATAAAGCGAAAGCCATGTATGCACAGTTTATCAAGGAATGCAGGAAGAAAAATGTAGTCACTGAAACCGGCACATTTCAAGCCCACATGCAGGTTTCCCTCACCAATGATGGTCCGGTGACCATGCTGTTGGATTCCAATAAACACTTTTAACCAGAGACAATGACAGAGTTTATTCCAGGCGAACACTATCACGACTTTCTTCTCATCGAAAAACAGTCCATGGACTCTCTGCAGTCGGATGTCTTCCTATTCCGACACAAACGACTGGGATGCAAGGTTATGGCCATCAAAAACAGTGACCCCAACAAAACATTTTGTATAGCCTTCAAGACCATCCCTCAAGACTCCACCGGGGTAGCACACATCCTTGAACACTCCGTCCTCATGGGCTCTCAAAAATATCCGGTCAAAGATGTCTTTGGAGAGATCAACAAGGGTGGGTTAATGACCTATCTCAACGCCTTGACCGGATCCGATACCACCTGGTATCCCTTTGCCACGCGCACTGAACGGGAATACTACAACATCATGGATGTCTATTGCGACGTGGTTTTCAACCCACTTTTACTCAAGTCCACCTTTGAACAGGAAGGCTGGCACTACCACCTTGAACAAAAAGAGCAGAACATTCACCTTTCAGGTGTGGTGTACAATGAAATGAAGGGTGTTTTTTCTGATCCCGTTCACGCCCTTTTCCACAAAACTATTGAGGGACTTCTCCCTGGATCCACCTATGCCCACGAATCAGGAGGAAACCCTGCCAACATACCGGATTTAAGCTACGAGGCTTTCACCACCTTTCACAAAAATCACTACCACCCTTCCAACTGCACCCTCTTTTTTTACGGCAATGCCGACCTCAACGAAGAGCTTCGTTATGTGGCTGAAAACTTCCTGCATTCCTTTGATCAGCCAGCTGAGCCTGCTGTCATTGACAATGGGGACCCAATTGACCACCCTCGATTTCTCGACGACACCTACCCTGTCCAGGCGGACGCCGACCTGGACAGCAAAACATACCTTGCCGTGAGCAGTCTCATTGGTGCAGCCGATGAACGGATTAAAAATACAGCCTTCCAGATTATTGCCCAGATCCTGTACAATTCAGATGCCTCGCCTTTAAAAAACGCCATTGTAGAGGCCAAACTGTGTAAAGATTTTGGCGGCCTTTTTCTGGCCAACATTGCCCCCCGAACCATTATGATGACCTATCTGATTGGTTCTGATCCTGACAAAGGCCCGGCATTTCAACGTCTGTACCAGGACACCCTTGCGGACATAGTCGCGCATGGCTTGGACCAGGAACTTATCCTTGCGGAACTCAATAAGTTTGAATTTAACCTCCGCGAGCAAATGAACAAAGCGCAACGGGGCCTGGACCTCATCGGCAAAGCCCTTTCTGCCCTTAAATACGATCTGAACCCTTTTACCTCCCTTGATCTGGAGACTATTCTGCAGGAAATCCGCCAAAAAGTGGACCGGGGCGGCTACTTTGAACAGTTGATACAAGAGTACCTACTGGACAACCCGGCAACGGTTTGCGTTACCCTTCGTCCGGACCCGGCAAGGCTTGCTCGCAACCAGCAGATTGAGCATACTAGACTGCAACAATACGCAGACCAGCTTACAGCCCATGCTCGCCAAAACCTGGTCGCCCGGACCAAGGAACTCCTTAGCTTGCAGACCACCCCCAATGACCGGGATAGCCTGGCTCTTCTCCCGACGCTGGATCTTGGTGACCTGGACCCCGAACCACAGATACACCAGTCAGTTCCCAACTGGATTGACGATACCCTGCTGCTGGTCAACGAACTCCCAACCAACGGGATATGCTATATCGATTTCGGTTTTGACTGCACTCATCTGCCCATACAAACACTTCCCTATCTGGATCTCTTTGGCCTGCTGATGACGGAATTGGGCACTCCAGATCTTGATTATCGCCAATTTGCAAAACAGCTAAACATCTATACGGGGGGCTTCTCCCACTCTTTTCACACCTACCGTGGGAAAAATGGTTCAAACGACACCCGGCCCATACTCTGGTTTTCGCTCAAGACACTGGCCAGCAACCTGGATCACTCTCTTGATCTTATCCAGGAGGTATTTCGCAACCTGGATCTTGCCAACACCAAACGTATCGAAGAGATCGTCCACCGTGAGTTTGCCTGGGCAGAACATGCTGTCCAAAGTGAGGGATACGGTCTGGCGGCCACCCGTGTTTTCTCCCATCTCAGTACAGCGGGCCTCTACAATGAATACGTCAGCGGCGCTTCAGCCTACCGGCGTGTGCAAGAGCTGGCGCAGGCCTACGCGAGAGGGGAAAAAGAATTTCTTGCAGCCATGCACACCATTCGCTCTGCCCTGCTCATACAGCCCAAAGTAACCCTCAACATTACTGCGGAATCACAGGACATCCTTCGCTTTGAGCAGCGGATTTCCTCCTTCCTTGCAAGCCTCCCAGAACAAGGGCCGCCCCCCTTCCAGTCCGAAGCATTCCAGACATTTGCTCCGAACCAGGCCTTCCGCACCTCATCGGAGGTCGTTTTTAATGTCCAAGGGTGTACCCTTTTTCAGGAAAAGGACACCTACCGAGGCTCTTTTGAAGTTTTGAAGACCTGGATTTCCCGTGACTACCTCTGGAACACCGTCCGGCAAGTGGGTGGCGCCTATGGCTGTTTTGTTCAATTCAACCATCTAAGTGGTAATTTCTGCATGATCAGTTATCGCGATCCTCAGGTAGACAAAACCTATAGCGCCTACAATGGCCTGCAAGCGGCCATCGAACGGATGCGCTTATCCCCCGAGTCACTCAAACAGCTTATCATAGGAACCTACGGCACGTGCACCCCTCACCAGGGGCCTGCCACCCAAGGTGTAGCAGCGCGCAACGATTACCTCAACGGGGTTGACCTGGAATTCAAACAACAGAAAATCCAGGAAATTCTCCACACCACCCCAGAGGAACTATACCAATACGCCTCCCTGTTCAACCGCCTGATCACCGACGGGTTCCGGGCCACAATCGGCAACGGAGCAAAAATCAATGCGGCAACTGTCTCCTTTGACAATACCGTGGATCTGTAAGCCTGCCCCCTCTCTGATGGCCAGCAAGGGGAATCAGAAAAGACACCGACTCCAGCTGACGACAAACACTCAGCCGGATGGTTCACCAGCTCAGACGATTTCAGGTTCGGCACTTTTTTACCTTTTATCCAACGGGGATATAAGCGCTATGGCGCTAACAGAATACTGCCAACGATGGTACCGGATGTACTGATGAGGAGGGAACATCTCATTTAGCAGGCACAGCAGGCAGCGATATCACAGACACAGGCTTTTTTTCTTCCAATGAGAGACTGAGTCCAAAAGAAATCCGGACTACCTGTTTGTGCGCACCTTTATGCCATTCACCACCTTCTCGTAATAGGGCGAGCGTTCATCCAGGGTAAGCGACTTTCCCGATTTGGTCTCGAGTTTAAACTTGAGATAATTAAGCTTGGTAAGCTGTTTGTATTTCTCTTTCTCATCCACACACTGGCACAAAAGGTCTTCTGTTTTCTGAATCTCCTTGCGCAGCCCAACTTCTTCCGGGACATACCCTGCGTTCTTCAACATCCTGTAGCCCATACGGAGATCCGTAGGAACATGCTCCATATCATCTTTGGGGAGGGGTTTGTTCTTCCAATGAGACAAGTCTGGAAGAGCACCCCTGTTCATAGCCTCTTCTATTTTTCGTTCTGCGATTCTCTGTATTGCGCTCAACATGCTTGGCCTCACACGATTTGCTTTTTCTTGAAAAAACAAGTTCTTGCCGTACTGGAAATGAACAGGGAACAGCCACCCTGTGTCAATCCTGTCGAGACAGAAGAGTACTGCGTTGCCATTGTTTATCGTCGCGCTCCGGATAGTCCACAATATAATGCAACCCTCTCGACTCCTTCCTCATGCTCGCACTCCGGACAATCAGGTCTGCAATGACAGCCAAGTTTCGTAATTCTACCAAATCAGCAGTCAAGAGATAATCATAAAAATGATGCTTTATCTCTTTGAGCATCCATCCTAAACGCTCTTGCATCAAGTTCAGGCGCTTTGTGCGCCGGACAATGCCCACATAGTTCCACATAAGCCGCCGAACCTGATCCCAGTTATGCGTAACCAGGACAGATTCATCCATAATAGCCGCCCCTTCTGTTTTCCACGGCTCAACGGTTAACTTCGGTAGTTTTCGATATTCTGTTATTCTGGATTCCAGGCACCGCGCTGCCCGATGGGCAAAAACGACAGCCTCCAAGAGCGAGTTACTGGCCAGGCGATTGGCTCCGTGTAAGCCGGTGCAAGCCGTTTCCCCCAAGGCCATCAAGTTGGCCAACGAGGTTTGTCCGTCTTTATTGACCAAGACACCACCACACATATAATGGGCAGCCGGAACCACAGGAATGGGTCTTTTGGTCATATCCACCCCATATTTTTTACAGGTTGCGTAGATATGGGGAAATCGAGTCATGACAAACTCCGCCGATTTATGCGATATATCCAAATACACGCAATCGGCTCCACTCTCTTTCATTTCTGCATCTATTCCTCGGGCCACAGCATCTCGCGTTGCCAGGTCTTTACGTTCATCATACTTATGCATGAACGCTTCCCCTCTTGCATTTACCAGCACCCCACCCTCCCCTCGTACCGCTTCAGATATGAGGAAATTTTTGGCCTCCCAATTAAAAAAACAGGTTGGATGAAACTGTATAAACTCCATATTCGCCACCGTGGCGCCCGCCCTGTAGGCCATTGCCACCCCGTCACCCGTCGAAATGTCGGGATTGGTCGTGTACAGGTACACCTTCCCGCAGCCCCCGGTACACAACACAGTCACCCTGGCCAAACGTGCATATACCGCTCCGCTTTGCCGATTCAGGACATAGGCCCCAAGACACCGATCCCGCTCCCCCTTTTGTCCCAAGCCAACAGGCTGCACCTTGGACGCAATCAAAAGATCAATTGCAAGATGGTTTTCCAGCATCTCTACCCTTGGATTTCCCTTGATCTGCTCCAACAACGCCCGCTCTATCTCGTGCCCTGTAAGATCATGGGCATGAGCGACCCGTCTGGTGGAATGCCCTCCCTCCATTCCAAGATCAAACTCTTCCCCCTGTTTTCCCTTCTGGAACTGCACCCCCAGACTCATAAGCTCCCGAACCCTTTCTGGACCTTCCCCGGCAACAAGTCCCACCACCTCTTTGTCACAAATACCAGCACCGGAAACCAAGGTGTCTTGCACATGGGCCTCCACAGTATCCTCCACAGAAAGGACCGCAGCCACCCCGCCCTGAGCCAGATTTGTAGCCGTGTCTTCCTTCTCTTTTTTGGTGACCAAGGTGACAGAGGCAAACTTCGCCACTTTTAAGGCAAAAGACAGCCCAGATATACCACTTCCTATGACAAGAACATCACTATCGTACTGCATTATACCTCCACACACATTGTTTCACGTGAAACATGGACAAAAAACCTGTTCAACCAAAAGAGAAATGTACACTGACGCAGCAGAGTATAGTATACTGTTTTCCGTTTTCGTCAATAAGGTTAAATCCGCTCTGCGTGGAAATCGATCAGTATTCCAACCAGACACGCTTCCAGGGAGTACCGTACCGTGTGTGCTAAAATCGTGGCGTTAGCCAATCAAAAAGGGGGAGTTGGCAAAACAACCACTGCGCTGAACCTTGCAGCTGCGCTGGCGACCAAGCAAAAAAATATTCTTCTCGTGGACTCGGATCCCCAGGGGAACGCTTCAAGTGGTGTTGGTTGGACAGCGAACGGGAGTGAGAACACTATCTACAGTTGCTATATTGGGGCACAGAAAACAAAAGGATGTATCCATTCGACTACCCTTAAAAATCTCTTTCTTCTCCCTGCTTCCATTGATTTGGTTGGGGTTGAAGTGGAACTCATCAATCACCAAAACAGGGAGAAAAAACTCAAATCCATTCTCCAACAGGTTCAGGATGACTATGATTTTATTTTTATCGACTGCCCCCCTTCCCTGGGTTTGCTAACCCTAAACAGTCTTACAGCTGCAGATTCGGTGCTCATCCCTCTCCAGTGTGAATATTTTGCCCTGGAAGGATTGGCGCAGCTTATCAGTACAATTCGGCGGGTGAAAAAAAAACTGAACAGGGAACTATACATAGAGGGTCTTCTTTTGACCATGTACGATGGTCGCAACAAGTTAACCCACTCTGTTGCCAAAGAAGTTCGTAAACATTTCCAAGACCAAGTATATACAAACTTTATCCCGCGCAATGTTCGGTTAAGTGAGAGCCCCAGTCATGGGCAGACTATTCTTGAGTATGATAAAAACTGTAATGGAGCAAGAGCCTACATCAAACTTGGTGCAGAGTTTCTTAAAAAAACCAAGTAAGCGAGGCTACGCATCGAGGTGTTTTTGTACAAACGTAATCCCGGCTCACGAGGTACAGATTCAGGGGCATTATTTTCCCCCAAACACCCATTCCACAGCAACACCTGGGCAATGCAGCTTGCAACAGGACAGGCTCCAGAACCGTGCAAGCCCTGCAGCCACAGGCCTCACTAAAGAAGAGAATCCATGAACAAAAAAAGTGTCCTCGGGAGAGGGGTTGGAGCCCTGCTCTCAATTGATAACCAGGATGAAGAGGATCGTTTTTTTCTTTGTGATATAAAAAAAATAGATCCAAACCCTGACCAACCACGCTCCTGTTTTGATCCAGACAAATTGCAGCAGCTCAGTGAGTCCATACAGGACAAGGGGGTCATACAACCACTTCTGGTCTGCAGAAGCAAAAAGAACCGCTACAAACTCATAGCCGGAGAGCGTAGACTACGGGCCGCAAAAATGGCCCAACAGACAGAGGTTCCGGTTGTGGTCATGGAGGATCAGGATGATTTAGGAAACCTGGAACTGGCTCTGATAGAAAATATCCAGCGCCATGACCTGAACCCCATTGAAGAAGCCCTGGCCTATTCCAGACTGATCAACACATTCAACCTTACCCAGGAAGAGGTTGCTAAAAAGGTTGGCAGAAAAAGATCCACCATTACCAATGTGTTGCGTCTTCTCAATTTACCCAAATTCATCCAAAACGATGTTGCGCTGGGGAAACTCTCTGAAGGACACGCCCGAGTTCTTCTGAGAGTGAAGGATAACCCTGAGCGATTGCAGCAAATCCGGGATCAGATACTAAAAGAAGATCTCTCTGTTCGAGCCACCGAAAAACTGTGTAAGAAACAAAAGAAAACAGCAAAAGAGGATGCAAAAAAGACGGGTACACCTGACGGCCTGCCCAGGCAGTACTGTTCTGCTGTTGTCACCCACATGACCAACTACCTCAACACCAAGGTGCGAATCGTACAAAACGGTACCCGGGGCAAACTGGAAATAGAATACTTTTCCAGCGATGATCTGGACCGGCTGGTCAGTCTTATTGACAAAAACCAGGGCCCTTGATCCCTGCACAGTGAACGGTTCGGTTCAGGTTGTTGCTGATTTTCTGCTGGCTGTTCCTGGTTAGCCAGGATTGCTCACCAACCCAGGTGTTCCCAAGATCAGGTGGTATTTTGCTCACTCATTCTACCTGGATATATAAGCGCCTATATGGGTGCCACAATACTGCCAAAGAGAAGAGCGCCTGGGCTGGCCAGGGGTGAACATGCAGGTGGAAGAGGAAAAACACATCAATTGCTTGAAAAACAAGACTGAAATAGGTACGTTGGCACAGTTGTCATCCTGTTACTCAAACCGGAATTCTTGAGGTGTCCAAGCAGCGCTGGCACAAGAGATGTCGCCTTGCTTCTCCAATAGTACCTCAACACCTTGACCAACACAGCAGATGGGCTGCTCATTGCAGTCGTTGTATACGGTTGTTGAATGCGTCCAAGATTTTTGCGTTGCTTCCTTGTTCTCTCTTCTGGAACAAGACAGGACGCCAACTCAGACTCTCAACAGATACACACTCGGGTAAAAAATGACCATATTCACCCCCCTATCCACTAACCAATACTCATACTGGCTGTTTATGAAAGTGAAATCAGTTCCCGTTTTCCTCCTTATCGCCCTCTTTTTTCTTGTTCATACTTCCGTTGCCGCCGCCAAAATGGTTTCCATACGTGGTGAAGACATCAACATGCGCTCCGGACCCGGTACGCAATACAAGGTCCTCTGGCAGTTGGGTTCAGGCTATCCACTCAAGGTCCTTAAGCAAAAAGGTAAGTGGTACAGAGTGCAGGACTTTGAGGGCAGTATCGGCTGGGTACACCGCGATGTGACCACCCCCACCCCGCACATGATCGTAAAGGTGCATAAAAAAACCCGAAAAAAAATAAATGTTCGCAGTAAACCCGGAACGAACAATCAAATCGTCGCTCAGGCCTATTACGGGGTCGTGTTCAAGACGTTGGAGCAAAAAAGGGGCTGGGTCCACGTCAGTCACGCGAAAGGGGTAGAAGGGTGGATTAAACGCTCTTTGCTGTGGGGATACTGATTCTGCCACCACTTCTCCAGCCTTAGGCGTTCCCCAGTATGTCCCCCTAAGATAAAAAAGAGTACATGTGCTATGCCCTCCCTTTTTATTTTAGGGGGTCTCTTCACGAGCAGGCCGGGTAAAAGGCGGTAAAAGGCGCTGTGAGCAGGCTCCTGAAGACTATTGCTCATAAAGCGCATCTTGCTCCGCCTTTACTCAACCACACGCCGCCTGCTCCGCTTTAACAGCGACCTGTCTTTTTTTCGCTGTAAACGGCGCTCTTGAGAACTCTTCGGAGGAGCGGTCCTCCGCCTCTTGGCACGGGTGTGCAAGGCGCTCCCCAGCTCTGCTGTAAAACGAGCAATCACGGCTCTCCGATTAGCCTGTTGGGTTCTATGCTCATCGGCCTGAATGTACAGGAGCCCGGCCTGATTTATCCTCTTGGCCAGCTTCCTGCGAATACCCTCCTTCTGCAAGGCAGTCAGAGAAGGCGAGTGTTCGAGATCAAACACCAATGTTACCTTGGTATGCACCTTGTTAACATTTTGTCCGCCAGGGCCACCTGAGCAGGAGAAACGAAAGGTCAACTCTCTTGCCGGTATAACCAGTGATGGGGTAACAACGATCTCCTTTTCACTGCGCAGCACCATAATTGATTACAAAATCTGCTGTAAAAACAATTTACTTCGCTCATGTACCGGGTTTTCAAAAAATACACCTGGCGCAGCCTGTTCGACAATGGTCCCCTGGTCCATAAAGACCACCTGATCAGCCACCTCTCTGGCAAACCCCATTTCATGCGTAACCACCAGCATGGTCATCCCCTCTTTTGCCAGGGTCACCATCACCTCCAGAACCTCGTTGATCATCTCGGGATCTAGGGCTGATGTCGGCTCGTCAAACAGCATTATTTTTGGTTCCATGGCCAGAGCGCGGGCTATGGCCACTCGTTGCTGCTGGCCCCCGGAAAGCTGAATGGGATAATGATCGGCGCGATCTCGCAGCCCCACCTTGTCCAACAAGGAAAGCGCTATATCACGGGCTTGAGACTTCTCCATTTTTTTAAGCTTAAGCGGAGCCAAGGTGAGGTTGTCCAGTACGGAGAGGTGGCGGAACAGATTGAAACTCTGAAACACCATCCCCAGTTCCATGCGGATCTGATTAATATCTTCCTCTGGATCCATAATATCGTGACCATCCACCACTATAGTACCAGAATCGATGGTTTCCAGCTTATTGATGGTCCGGAGCAAGGTAGATTTTCCAGAACCCGATGGGCCCAGAACAACAACTTTTTCGCCTGGTGTTATATTCAAACTCACGTTCTTAAGAGCTTGAAAAGAACCAAAAAATTTATTGATATTCTGAATTTGAATAACCGGTTCAGCGACGTTCATAATGACTCAGGCGGTGCTCCATAATACTTATGAGTTTAGAGAGTATGAGGGTAATCAACAGATAAACAAGTGCGATAACCGTATATGTCTCAAAATAATTAAAGCTCTCTGCCGCATACTCACGACCCCGGCGAAGGATGTCGGCCACAGCCAGAATGGAAACCAGCGAGGTGTCTTTGAGCAAAGCTATAAACTCATTCCCCACTGGTGGCAAGATAGTTCTCCAGGCCTGGGGGAGAACAACATAGAGCATGGTCTGTTTATTGTTAAACCCCAGGGAGAGTGAAGCTTCTGTCTGTCCAAAGTCTATGGAACCAATACCGGCCCGAAACACTTCCCCCATATATGCTCCGTAACAAAAGGCCATGGCGATGACCGCAGCTACAATACTCGGTACCCGAAAAATCTGACCCAGAGCAAAATAGATGTAGAAAAGCTGCACCAAAAGGGGGATACCGCGCACGACTTCCACATATAAGGAGGCGACCATGTTGATGAACCTGTTTCGGGACAACCGACCCAAACCTGTCAACAAACCAATAACAATGGCAAAAAGAATAGCCAAAATCGTCACCTGAAAGGTAACAACCACCCCGTCCGGGATAAACTTGAGTATATCCAGGTAGGGATCAGGTCGTACGACAGGCAGGGTGATAAGAAGACAGGTAGTACCTATAAGTGCCACCCACCAGGCCGACACGAGTCCCTTATCTTCCGGAAAAGGAATAGCAGCGCCGTCTCCCACCTCAATTTTGGTTATTTTATCTTGAGTCATATCGCTCACTCTCTGAAAAACCAAAGCGGAAAGGTACAACCAGGTTCACCTGTGTGCAATGTGAGCCCGGATTCCCGTGAACATTATCTTTTATTTGAGAAACAGTGGTCAAAACTGTTGGATGTGATCTCCATGAGCAGCTCGCTCATGTCGACCAAATGATCACCCCAGGCCAGCCCAGGCAGCGCCCCTTTCGGCGGTATTTTGGCGCCCCGTAAACCCACGTATGACGAAACAGCAAAACCGACCGAACCTGCGACCACCTGAGCTGATAAGAAATCCGGGTGAGGATTTACTGACCTATCCACTTCTTCTGCAGCTCTTTATCAATACCCTTTTGCTTGACAGCCGCAACCCCCTTGTTGACCAGTTCCAGAACTGCATGGTTGCCCTTTTTGACGGCGACTCCATAGTTTTCGGCCTCACCACTCATGAGAACAGCTGCAATTTTCAAGGAGTCCTTGTACTTGTCCATGGCATAGTTGGCGGCGACAGGATCATCGCAGACCACGGCCGCTATCCGACCGACGTTGAGATCTTCCATGGCCAGTCCGACTTCGTCATAGGACTTGGCGACAACGCCCTTGACAGCCTTGATGGCAAAATAGCCGGTTGTTCCTATCTGTCCGCCCACTTTTTGGCCTTTCAGATCAGCAAGACTCCGAGCGTTGGAATCCTTGCTTACGATCAAAGCCTGGCGCACAGTGAAATAGGGTTCTGAAAAATCCATGGCCTTTTTTCGTTTCTCCGTGATGGTCACAGAAGACACGATTGCGTCATATTTTCCCGCGGCCAGGCCGGCAAAAATACCGTCCCAGGCTGTATTTTTAAAGATTGGCTTGAAACCAGCCTCTTTACCGGCTGCGGTTAGGTAATCAATGGCATAGCCAACTACCTGTTTCTGATCGTTCACAAACTCCATGGGAGGCCAGGTGGCATCGGTGGCAAACAAAATCTCCTTTTCAGCCCAGGCAGAACTGCAGAAAACGAGAAACACACTACAAATCCAAAAAAATTTTTTCATAAAATTCACCTCATTATAATCGGTTATCGTTCTCATGGTGTTCTCATGAATACCAACTGTCTCGACCAAATCGTATCAGTGTTTATATCAATTTGATGGCATTTTCCTTCTCCAACACCTTCCATTCTCCCTAAAAAAAACTTTATCCGGCAGGACACCTGTACCATCCATCAGTCGCAGAGGCAATAAAAAGTACACTCTGACAGCACCTGCAGTGTACAATTTCCCTCCAGAAGTAGGTCATCAAACCTTCTGTGGAGGTAAAAGAGATGGTTTCCCTTGACTCCAAGACGAAGAAGCCGTTATACATCTGTGTTATAGAGCCCAATACCTGTCACATTGAACGAGGAAAGATCCATGATTACACCCAGACGATTGACCTTTGTATGCGCAATCGCCGCTACAGTCCTCATGTTCGGAGGCTGCGGTAAACAACCAGTAGGACCCTACAGCTCGAAACCTGGTTCCAACATGCCGGAAGGTAAAGCCATTGATTATTCCAATGGACGAGGGACAATTACCGAGGAACTGGGACCAAGTGAAGAGTCCCTGGATGCTGCTGCAAACGGTGCCAATGTTGGCAGTCTCGGTTTCAGCGGTGATATGAACAGTGACGAATATAAACAGATCTACGGCCGTTCCTCATCGCAAATGCAGCCTGTGTACTTTGATTTCGACCAGGCAACCATACGTGGTGACCAGATCCCAAGAATAGAACACAATGCCGAGTATTTGAGAGCTAACCCTGCACAAAATGTAGTCATCGAGGGGAACTGTGACGACCGGGGCACCAACGAATACAATCTGGCCCTGGGAGAGCGAAGAGCACAAAATGCCAAGAATTATCTGGTCGAGCTGGGCATTGAAGAATACCGCATTCGGACTGTCAGTTATGGCGAAGAGCGCCCCCTCTTCAGCGGTCAGACAGACGCTGATCTCTCCCACAACCGTCGTGATGATTTCATCCTGGAATAAACCCATCTCCCTGCATTGGTTCCCCTCCTGCCATACTTTGTGGCGGCAGGGGAACTTTTCCCTGCCCACCTAATTCACCTCTGCACCTGCTTTCTGGAAAGGAAAGATATCTTCACTGAACGCACTTGACTTGATAATAGTTACTAATTACAGTTGTTGAAAATCAATACAAGGCAACAAGTATTCTTATGAAAAACGAACTCCGGATGACACACCAGCGCAAACTTATCCTGTCTGAGCTCAAAAAGTCAACCACACATCCCACAGCAGATGAGTTGTATGAACGGGTTAAAAAAGAAATGCCCCGTATTAGCCTTGCCACTGTGTATCGTAATCTGGAAATTTTGTCTGAAGTCGGTATTATCCGCAAACTCGAAATAAGCGGTCGACAGAAACGCTTCGATTGGGAGTTGGAAGATCATAACCATATCTACTGTGTCAAATGTCACCGTGTGGACAATATCAAGCTTGACCATAAACCGCAGATAATGATACAGCCTGAAGAGAAGAAAGGGTATCGCATATCTGGCTGCAGGGTGGAGTTATATGGCCTCTGTCCAGAATGCCAGAAAAAAGAGGATAAACAAGAGGGAGAAAACGATTAAGATGGAGCATACTCGCGCTCTGTGCGCACCCGGATTTCTCAAGAGAGTAACCATGTTTATGAGAAATCCGTCCTGAGAACGCCAAGCACCCGGGGTCCTGGCTGGCAACCCGTTCCCCTGAGACACCAACATCATGGCTGCAGTGATTTGCCGCAAGCCCGTACCTTTCCCGTGTCGGATCATCGCACTGAAGACCATTTCAGAAGCCAGAAAGGATGAGAGTTTTTTCTGTGCTCCTTTCCTGCACATATTTACTTGTTAAAATGTATGCAGAAAATTGAGTTCTCTCTATACAATAAAAGGATATACCGATAATGGCTATTTTTAGATGTAACAAATGCGGTCACATTCGCGAAGTGGAAAGTGACTATATTGGCAAATTAGTTCTCTGTCCAATATGTGATGCTTCAGCCAAGATTTACGACACAATTCCTTTTATTAATGCATTAATAAAAACATATGTTGAGAATAAGAAAGAATTGAACGATTTACGTTCTCAATTAACTCAAGATGCTCCTGTTGAAGAAACTTCTAGTAATTTTTTAATTGAAGATGTTGATATTTACAACACAAATATTCTTACTCAAAGTTTTACGCCAATAACTGAGTGGTTTAAAAAGAACAATATTGAAGTAGAAATAAATCCATATGCAGTTGATACCACAGGTTTTTTCGATGAAGTAGCCTTATTGCTAGGAAATGATTTTGATCTATTAAGCATAGTAAGTAATCAAATCAAATACATTCAAAACAAAGGGTATGAAAATGTAAAAATTGATCTTTCAAAAAGGAAGGCAAAAGAAATTCAAAAAATAACTTCATTTTGTAAATATCTCTACGATTACTCATTTGTCGCAAAGTATCATTATCGAAAAAAGGATAAAATTATTTGGTTGACTCTCCAAAAAGCACCTAAAGTTAGAGATTTTTTTAACGGTATTTGGATGGAATGGTTTTCACTAATGAAGTTATTAGAATTTTTCCGTGAAGAAAAAATTAATGTTTCTTGTTCCAGAAATATTAAAATTTCTTTTTCAAAAAAACATTCAAATGAACTTGATTTGTTCTTCCTTCTTGAAAACGGAATTCCCATCTGTATAGAATGCAAAACAGGAGAATTTCGCCATGAAATTGACAAATATTTGTCATTAAGAAAAGAACTTAATATCAATAAAAATCAATTTGTTATTTGTGTTTTTGGGTTATCTCAAGAGCAGGTACAAGGCTTAACCAGCATGTACGATTTAACATTTGTAAATGAACATACTTTAGTAAATCACGTAAAGTCATTCATTTGAAAAACAAGTACTCTAAACAAGAAGTTTATATTTTAACCAGTCTTTTTGCCGGACTCGCTGCACTCGCAGGTGAACTCAGAGTTGTTCTTATCTCGTGTACCAATTTGATATGTATATTTTACAATATGAACCATACAACTAGCCAGCCAATAAAGCCCCGCCTTATGTACGGTACACGAAAGACTCTGGTCTGGTTCTCGGGCAAAGCTTTATGGCGGCTAACCAAGGAGATTTTTGATGACAAGCTACAACCAAGTGTACAAATGTGCTCTTTGCGGCAACATGGTAGAAGTACTCCACCCTGGAGCTGGAGAGTTGGTTTGCTGTGCACAACCAATGTCTCTGAAGACAGAAAACACTGTGGATGCCGCCCAGGAAAAACATGTCCCGATTGTCAAAAAAATGGAGGGCGGGGTCAAGGTCTGTGTTGGTTCGGTTCCCCACCCCATGGAGGACAAACATTGGGTGGAATGGATCGAACTCATTGCTGACGGGAAAGTATACCGTCAAAGGCTCAACCCCGGGGAAGCTCCTGAGGCTTTTTTCTGTATTGAAGCAGATCAGGTCTCTGCTCGTGAGTACTGTAATCTGCATGGAATGTGGAAAGCCTGAAAGGTCAACCTGTCCTTTTTTAGAGTATGTATCCATCAGCACCCTATGCTGCTGATGGAGAATTCTCAAATAATACTAACAACTTCAACAGGAGAAGATAAAAAAATGAAAAAGTATGTATGTTTGGTTTGTGGATACGAGTACGACCCGGAAGAGGGGGATCCCGATAATGGTGTAGCAGCAGGAACCCCATGGGAAGATGTACCCGAAGACTGGACCTGCCCCATCTGTGATGCTGGCAAGGATGAGTTTGAAGAAGCCTGATGGCTTACTCAGGCAGCCTCTGGCTATAAAGACATGGCCAGAGGCTGTTGTATGTTCGCTGACTTATCCAGCATTTCTACAGTTTTTCAAAGATCAAGGCGGCAAGGCGCCTAAAACCAGGCGTGGGGGGGAACATCACTTGCCCTGCAATGGCAGGTATTCTGTTGTGACGATCATGTTTCCACCGTTCGCTTGAGGAGCTAAGGTGCCAGCTCAAGCTCAAGGGGAATGGAAATTCTATAACCATTCTCAAGTAAGCTCTATAAAGACTCCTGAGTACCAACAACAAACTCAAAAAACAATTGATGACAGGCCGCACCATCTGCGGTGCCGGGCATTGCTATCCTGAGAGTCCGGTAGCACGATTATACCAGCTTCTCATAAGTCCTTTATCGAGAATTATCGCATGAACAAAACAATATTTTTTGCATTTAGAGGTGATCCCCTCTGTTTTATCCATGTTCTACTCAACGCCATAGACCTGCATGAAAGGGGCATGGAGGGAAAAATAGTACTTGAGGGTGAATCGGTGACCTTGGTGGCTGATATGGCAAGGGAGGATTTTTTTCTGCACCAGTTATACAAAAAAGCCAAAGGTTTGGGTTTAATCGTGGGTGCATGCAAAGCCTGTTCAGGAAAATTGAAGGCAACTCGCTCTATTGAGCAGGAAAACATTCCGCTTATCGGGCAGATGGCTGGACATCCAGCAATATCCGAATATATCGAGCAGGGCTACAAAGTAGTAACCTTCTAGCCCGAACACCTCATGAATATTTTGCCTCATTTGAGAAAAATCATACAAAAAGAGTTATACAAAATCAATTGGTAGCCAATTGCTCCAACATGTGCATGGGAAATCCGGATGAACCCGGACTTCTCATCAGCTCATGCGGTACCAGGTTCGGGAGTGTTTGGTACCTCAGTATACCAGGGTGTATGGGTGCCCCAAATAAAGATGGTACCGCATGAGCTGAGCGATAATGAACAGTTGGTCGAAGTTTGAACCCGCTCACGGACAACATATCCCTCTGTTTTTGTATGTTTTTTCAAAAAAGAAAAAAGTTCCTGAGATAGCTGGGCTAGTTTGACCTCCGTATGGGCGTATAAAAAGTTACTGTTTTTTTTTAGTAATAGCTGTGGCCATGATGCGTATAACCTCCTCAGCCGTCAAACTGGAGGAATCAATACTGATAGCATCCCCTGCCTTTCGCAGCGGAGCTATGGTACGCTGACTGTCACATAGGTCACGTTCAACAATCTGTTTGAGCAGATCCTCTTCGTTCACCAGCTCACCACGCTCGCGGAGCTGTGCTGCTCGACGTCTGGCACGTATTTCAGGGCTGGCATCAAGATAAAATTTCCATAAGGCGTCCGGAAAGACAACGGTCCCCGTATCTCTACCTTCGGCGACGACCGAGCCGTCTGAGCCGATCTGCTGTTGCAATCTGGTGAGGTAGGTGCGAACCTCAGGCAAGGCAGACACCCTGGAGGCCTGCATCCCCATCTCTGGGGTACGGATACGATCAGAGATATCCAGACCATCAAGAAACACCTGGACGTCGCTTTGTCCATCCGGGGAAGGCTCCAACTGTATACATAACCCCTCCAGAAAGACTGACAACCTACCGCTATGATCCATGTTGACCTGATGCTGCTGGCAGGCAAACCCCACAGCCCTGTACATGGCACCTGTGTCCAGATAGGTAAAACCCAGTTTTTTTGCCAGCCCTCGTGACACGGTTGACTTACCACCTCCAGATGGACCGTCTATGGTTACCACCCGCAAGACATCAGACATAGGCAAGTTCCCTGAGGCACTCTTTTAATGCATGCACCAAGCGTTGGTTTTCCGTCGCCGTTCCCACTGTTATACGAATACAGTGGGGATAACCGTATGCCTTCATGGGGCGTACGATCACGCCTTTATGGAGCATCGCCTCATATAAACGGGTTCCATCTCCTTGAACATCTACAAGGAAAAAACTCGCATGAGACGGATACGGTCGACAACCAAGCTGCGTTACCTGGTCACTCAACCAATCCAAACCTTTTTGGGTCTCCTGCAGAGTGTGCTGATAGTGATCCATATCACCCAGGGCAGCCAAAGCTCCTATCTGGCCTGGAAGGTTGACATTGAAGGGCTGCCGCACTCTGTGCAGCATATCAGCCAAATTCCGATGCATGAGACCAAAACCAACCCGTAAGCCAGCCAGACCAAAGGCCTTGGAAAAAGTCCTTAAACTGACCAGTCCCGGGTACCCCTCAGGGGCGCGCAAATACGAAAACAAATCAATTCTCTGCTCAGAAGCGACAAAATCAATATACGCTTCATCAAGCACCACCACCAGGGTCTCCGGCAGGCTGCGGAAAAAACGATCAAAGGCTGCCTTGCCGATGAGTGTTCCGGTGGGATTATTGGGATTATCAAGAAAAATCAGCCTGGTACCAGAATGCACTCGTTCTCCAATGGCATCCAGATCATGGTGCATATCCTTGAGGTCCAGGACTATGTTTTTCCCGCCCCTGACCTGGACAAATTTCTGGTACATGAGGAAGGAGGGGTGTGAGGTGATGACCTCGTCACCAGGGGAAACCAGGGCTTTAATCAAAAACTCTATAACTTCATTGGAACCATTACCTAAAACAATTTCTTCGGGTTGAGCACCTGTCCACCGAGACAGCTCTAGAGTCAGGGAATAGTTTGAACCATCCGGATAGCGATGAAGATCAGTCAATCTGCTGCTGATGGCCTCGACCACTTTGGGGGAGGGTCCCCAGGGATTTTCGTTGGATGCCAGTTTGATAACGTTGGTCACCCCATACTCCCGCTCCAGTTCTTCCATTGGTTTTCCAGGAGGGTAGGGGACTATATCTGTAATATGCCGTGGGACCTGCAATTTCATCGCAATTTCTCCAGATCAGGTTTTTTGCCAGCAATGCCAAGCTGTTTTTCCACATTGTAACCAGCCCGTATCAGGGTTTCTTCGCCAAAGTGCCCTGCCTGCAACTGCATACCGACAGGCAGACCTGCCTCGGTAAATCCACAGGGTACAGACATACCGGGAATCCCGGCGAGATTGGCTGAGAGGGTAAGAATATCTGAAAGATAAAGAGATAGGGGATCGTCGGTGTTTTCCCCTATGGGCCAGGCCGGCTTCGGGCTGACAGGGGAAACAATCAGGTCGCAGGTCCTGAATACCTTTTCAAAATCCCTTTTGATCAATGTCCGCACCTGGGATGCCTTTTTATAATAGGCATCATAGTATCCGGCAGATAGAGCATATGTTCCAATAAGTATGCGTCGCTTCACCTCATCACCGAACCCCTCCGAGCGGGTAGTACTGTACATCTCCAAAAGGGTCTGAGCTTTTTTATTACGGTGCCCGTAACGTACGCCGTCAAAACGGGCCAGGTTCGAACTGGCTTCGGCTGGCGCGATGAGGTAGTACACAGCGACACAATACTCGGTATGTGGCAGACTAACAGGGATAACCTCCCCTCCTGCATCTCTCAGGGTATCTATACCTCGGTTAACAATGGCTTCTACCTCAGGGTCCAAGCCCTGGCTAAAATATTCCTCGGGTATCCCGATACGAAGGCCTTTCAAACCTTCCTCCAGAGCCTGGGTATAATCGGGTACCGGTATCTGTATCGAGGTGGAGTCACGTTCATCATAACCGGCGATACAGTTCATCATGATGGCGGCATCACCAACGTCCTTGGTTATCGGTCCTACCTGATCAAGTGAAGAGGCAAAAGCGATGAGTCCATATCTGGAAACCCTGCCATAGGTGGGTTTAAAACCAACCACGCCACAGAGTGAAGCCGGCTGACGAATTGAGCCGCCGGTATCAGACCCCAAGGCGGCGAAACAGGCATCTGCTGCGACAGCGGCTGCTGATCCCCCACTGGAACCACCGGTTACATACCCTGCTTTCCAGGGGTTTTCCGGAATCCCAAAGGCACAGTTTTCATTGGTCGATCCCATGGCAAATTCATCCATGGTAAGTTTTCCTAAAAGGACAGCTCCTGACTGCCGCAGGCGCTCAATGACCGTGGCATCATAAGGAGGAAGGAAATGCTCAAGAATACGCGAACCGCAGGTTGTCTTCATGTCCTGTGTACAGAGCACATCCTTGACAGCCAGGGGAATTCCACATAAAGCATCTGTGCATCCTTGCCTGCGCATTCTGTCGGCATGTTCGGCCTGTTGCAGCGCCTGTTGTTCATACACCCTGATATAGGCCTTTATTTGGCCATCCACATCGGCAATACGATCAAGAACGGACTGGGTTAAGGCAACGGAAGTCAATTCTCCTTGAGCAAGTTTCCGTGACGCTTCTTGCAACGTCAATGTATAGTAATGCATATCTTGTTGTTGGTGACGGTTTTTTTATATGACCCTGGGAACGACAAACGTGGTACCGTTTTGTTCCCCTCCATTCCTCAGGGCTTTGTCCCTGTCCAGGGAAGGGTGAACCCGATCTTCCCTGAAGGCATTGGTCACCTGCTGGGTATGGGTCGTAACGGGTACATCCCTGGTGTCGATCTCATCAAGTTTGGCTACATACTGGAGAATGATATCAAGCTGCCGGGTGATTTTTTCTGTTTCCTCGGCACCCAACTCAAGCCTTGCCAGACGAGCAACGTGCTGTACTTCTTGGCGAGTAATCTTCATACATAGTTTTTAAGTAGAGGTTTTTTATAAAAACAGCCTCGTGAAAGACGTTTTTTGGGTTCAGGTTTTCCTTGTCTAATAGGGGAAAATATCTTGATCCGGCCATGCTAATATATACAAAAAGGGAAAACGCTGAGTTCAGGGGCGGCTGTTTTTACAGCAATGAACCACAAGTTACCCCTGTGCTTGGCCAGGGAAATGGCGATGAAAATGCCACAGGCATTCCCCCGCCCCTTGAAACGACTTGCTCTCGTTTGAGTTCTGCTGGCCAAAGGTGATTTTGAACCTGTTGTTGAAGCCAGGTAACTGATCATAGGCTCTTCATCTTTGCACGATCACTCTTTCCCCCATACTCTTGTATAGTGGAAAAGAGTGGTTGCACAATGCTATTGCACCCTTGACCAGTTACACCTCAGAAGTAGAGAATAACCCAGAAGTACAGACCCCGTAATTGGTTACAAAGCCAGCATTCTGGTGTTATAGTAGACGTAACAGTCAAACGAATAGCAATTTCTGGACTAACACCAGCATGATCTTTATTTGTTCAATTAAGTGTTTTACGACTAACACCCAGTACTTTTTCTGTAGCTTTTACAGGCAATTTCAATGGTTCAAAAACAAATCTTTGATGATTTATCCAGGGAAAGTGGATTATATTTTTTTATACCATTAATGATATTCTTCATAGTTGACAATAACTTCGTCTCCATCAATGGGTGGAAATATAACTCACCAATTTCCTTTTACCATACATACCGTTTATTTTTTTCCAGTCAGTTTGTGTAAACTCAACCCCACCCCATATCTTTGGGAGCTTTTAAACAAACAGATCGGTCCGGTATATTTTTAATTTTTTTATATGGTCAGGCTATATTCCTTTTGTACCACCTTCAAGAAGAAATTGTTAAAGATCTTTAATATTAAAACTTAGAACATTCTATTTACATTACATATGTAATATTAATTAAAATTATATTGTTATGTATATTGCAGTAAAAGGAAGACCAATTTTTACAAAGATAATTTGTAAAACAACATTTAGTTGTAACCCTTTACTACTCTCGTGTCAAGTGTATAACCCAGAGTTCGCCGGCGAGTAAAACAAGTCCGATGAAACGACTTGTTAAAGCTTTTATTTAAACTACAACTTGCTATATATCCATAATTTTTACCGCTGAAAGTAAAAGCGTTGGATATGGTGCTTCATTTGCAAGATATTTTGTTCTAAACTCTCCAAAGCCCGCTTTTTTTAATGCATTTTTCAAATCAATTTCAGGTAGTTGATGGGTTGGATAGCCCATGCACCGTGTTATCAATTCTATTATTGAGCGATGAAAATATTTTTCTCCTTTCTTGAGTTTTTTGGCTAAATCACAAACTTCTGGTAAATCATATACATGTGATTCTATTTGTGGGTTTTCTTGAATAAACTCAAATGAAAAATAGCCAACACTACCAGCAAAATCGCACATTTTTTTACATGTTTTAAACTCCGGTATTGCTCTGATGAATGCAAGAACATTCTGAATAGCTCCACCGTATTGTTGTTGCTCCATACTTGTAATAATATTTTCACCCGTCCACATCCTATCATTAAAGATGGGAGGGCCTTCCTGCAACACTTCTTTCAGATTGTCGAATGGTCCAGCACTTCCTGAGAAACCTTTTACGGCATTTTCAATATTTGCCTTTGATACATCCAGAAAAAAATCATTCGCTGTCTGAAGAAGGCTGAATTTCTCTTCTTTTTTCTCTATCAAACCAACTGCTATCAACACATCTAGCAATGCTTCTGTAATATTTTTAACGCTTTTAAGTTCTTTTGATATTTCTGCAAGACTCAATTCTTTTTGCGCTAGAAGCTCGAAAAGATTTATGTC
>PDTD01000003.1 GCA_002748755.1 Desulfobulbus propionicus
AAAAAAGAAAAGCTTTACGGATGATTGAAGAGCCTGACGACCTGCAAGCTCAAATTATAAAGGCTTTTGGCGGGAAAGTAGCTGATGGGGTCTTACAGACGTGACGGCAGTATTGCGTCGAAAAGACAGGGTGTTACAAAAACAAAAAGTAGCTAATTCATAAACTCCTGTCAGAGAAAGCGCTTCAAATAGTATTCTTCTTTTTCTCTCAGACATGATACATGATGGGTTTTCTCACTAAATGACCTCGCTCTAGCCTGGATTTCTCATCAGCTCAGGTGATGCCTGGTTCGGGAATTTTGGCACCTCATTTTTCTTGGGTCTATGTGTTGCCACAATACTGCCGAAGATGGTACCACTGGGGCAGGGCGTTGTTGAACAACTGGTCAAAGTTGAGACTGTTCACGGACAGCACATCCATTTATTTGTATCTTTTTTTCAAATGAGACACAATGGTTATGAGAAATCCGGGTTAGATGCAAATCTCAGGGCACTCAACATCCGAATTAAAACTGAGGCAACTTAAGCACCCTCCAGTTTTATTTCGCATTCTATAAAAGTTTTTCTCTACCTTTATAGACCGTTTCAACCTGTAATGCCGCTGCGCCGTGACCTGGATGCTTTTCAGGATTCCACTTTTTCATATCGTCAAAAACAGGGCCTTTCGTATAGTAGGCAAGGGTGCCTTTGACCTGATAGGAAATATTTTCCGAAGTTATAAACAAAATGCAGGCCTTTGAGCCAGATTCGATATTTTCCATGGTTTTGGAAAAATAGTTATTGGCAACCACAAGCGTCTGCTCATCATATTTGCTTACACATGTCGCATAAATGGAGTTGGGCATTCCGTCTTTGTTTACTGTAGATAAGATCACAGGGCCGCTATGGATATCCCACGCTTTACTAACTTCTTCAGGTAATTGAGGCACAATTTATCTCCTGTATTTTATCTGACTCACTCTACTATTAAATGAAATTCCTGTTACGAAAGAGCGGTAAGGCCTGAAGAGCTTCTTTCTGGTATAATGCTGTTTTTGGTAAGGCATAAATATACCAGGAAATTCAGGCCATGGCTCATAGTAACACGGTATTGGCACAATTGCTCAAACTTATCCATAGCCCAGGTTTCTCAGCAGCTCTGGTGGTGCCAGGCTCCGGGATGCTTGAGCCTTTTTTTTCAAATGAGACAAAATGGTTAAGAAAGATCAAGGATAGAGGCCTTGTCAGGGGCCGTGTTGAGGGACCGCAAAAAGGGGTCGAGCCTTTCCTGCTTTTCGTTACTCAGGATGATCGGAAGAGGGGGAGTGTAAAACAGTCTTTCCCGTAACTGAAAAAATCTTGACGGAAGACCTTGACGGAAACCAGATATAAGAGTATAAACCCGTGATTGATGAACTGTAGGCCGACCAATCAGAGGGAGGCCGTTGAACTTTCATAGTCAGTGCATTATTCGTACAAGATCGTTGGTGTGATAGCCGGGTCCTGTGCAACAAAGACTCACAAACCCCGTCAGGTCCGGGAGGAAGCAGCGGTAGTGAATCTCTTTGTGTGCCATAGGGGTGCCTGGCTATCCTTTTTTCAGGCACTTTTGATAACCCCATCATCAGGAATGCCAAGTTGTCCTATCTTGTTCTTGCCAGAAAATCCCGCCCTCAGTTGTTCCAGGAAGTTGTCGGGCAGCAGCCGATAGTCAAAACTCTGCAGAATGCTTTGACGCATAATCGGGTTGCCCACGCCCTTCTTTTCAGCGGAGTTCGGGGAACGGGAAAGACCACCCTTGCCAGAATAATGGCCAAGGCTCTGAACTGTGCAAGCGGCCCAGATCGTGAGCCGTGCAATTGTTGTATTTCGTGCCGTCAGATTACCGACGGCAGTAGTGTGGACCTGCACGAAATAGATGGCGCTTCCAACCGTGGTATTCAGGAAATACGGGAGCTCAAGGAAAAAATACGTTTCATGCCGGCCAGCAGTCGCTACAAAATCATCATCATTGATGAAGTGCATATGCTGACCACGGAAGCCTTCAATGCTCTGCTTAAAACCCTGGAAGAACCGCCTGATCATGTTTATTTCATGTTTGCGACCACAGAACTTCACAAAGTGCCGGTTACCATCTTGTCCCGTTGTCAACGATATGAGCTCAAACGTGTAGAGCGCCAGGAGCTGAAGCAGCATTTTAAAAAACTGGCGGCCAGCGAGCAGATTGCAATTGAGGAGGAGGCTCTTGATATCATAGCCAGGGAAGCCGGGGGGAGTGTTAGGGACGGCCTCAGCCTACTGGATCAGCTCTTTGCCTATGGCGGGGATTCAGTTAGGGCCTCCGATGTGGTTGAGGTACTCGGGGTATCGCATCATGCATTTATTGCTGACCTGGCTGATGCCCTTCTCAGGCAGGATCTCCAGGCCGTGTATGCAAGGGTGGCCGAAATTTATGATCACGGGCTCGATCTGAAGCGACTGAGTAATGATTTGTTGATGTGGTTCCGAAATCTTATCCTCTGTGCTTTGCATCTGGAGGATCATGATTTTCTAAATCTCCCCTCCGATGATCTCAAGAGGCTTCAGCAGACAGCGGCACAGCACAATGTTTCCTCCCTGACTTCGGTATTTAATCTGTTATTGACAGGGTTTGAAAAAATACAGTTCTCTTCCTATCCTAAGCTTGTCTTGGAACTGACCTTTTTTAGAGTCGTTCAGGCTGGTCAAGTGGTGGAGGTGGCCGATCTCATAGGTCGTTTCAATACCCTGATCGCCGATGAAGAGATTGCACTGCCTGCTCTGGCGGATGTGGTGCCGAAAATCGGGACAGCATCAGCCTCTGCTCAGCCGATATTTCCGCCAGGGACTGGAGAGCATGCCGACGAACCGGAGGGGAAACAGTCAGCGCAGAGAGATGGCTCAGCGCCATTGCCAGCGACCTTGCCCCCTGAGGCCTCACCTGCTCCCGATGATTCGCGGTTACAGGGTACCATTACCAGGGAATCCCAGGGTGAACAACAGAAGGGGTTGGAGCCGTTGAAGAGCATGGGTCCTGCCCCCCTGAATGCAGCTGATCCTCCAGAGGCGGTCGCCTCTGCACAAGGGAGGGATGTCCGTCGAAACTGGTTAGATTTCATTGCCTATGTGCAGGAACGAGTACCGTGGATGGGGGCCGCTTTACAGCACTCTTCGTCCGCGAGCCAGGTGGACGATGCCTTGGTCATCCAGTTTGAAGAAGCGGCGTACTGCACTGTCTTGAAGAATAAGGAACATATCCGCGTCCTGCATGAATATGTCAAGGACTATTTTCAATGCGAATTGACCGTTCAATTTCAAATCTCTGACGGCCAAGGATGTGCCGATACAGGGGAGAATGGCGCCTTGATCAAAGAGAAGCGTAAGGCCCTGGCCAATGACCCCCTGGTGCTGGCCGCTGTGGACGTGTTCAGCGGTCAGGTGGGTGATATTCGTATAGGTTCCCGTTATCGCGGGAGGGGACAGATGCCTGCGGATGACAATGAGCAAGGGAGCAATACGGAAAACAATGAGTAGACTGTATTTCGCAGCAATGAGGCTCATCCTTATGTTTTTATAGATTTTTTGTCAAATGAGACGAAATCTCTCATGAGAGATCCAAGCTATAGCTACCAATAGCATGTATGCCAATCTGGGCTATCTCAAAGCAGGTATGGAATTTTATAAAGAGACAGAGAGCAGGTACAGGGTCTGACAGTAGTTGTTGCGCTTGTATTTGGTATGCACACTGTTTCAGCCAATAAGCCGAGAAGTATGAGCAATGCGGAATTGAAGAGAGGTACGTATAATGAATATGAGTGAACTTATGAAACAGGCGCAGCAGTTTCAGGAAAATCTGAAACGAGTGCAAGATGATCTGGCCAGCACAACCATTGAAGGCTCAGCCGGCGGCGGTATGGTGAGTGTGGTTTTCAACGGCAATACCGAATTGGTCTCTTTATCCATTGAGCCGCAACTGTTGGAGAAGAAGGAACTTCAGATGATCCAGGACCTGCTTGCCGCAGCCATAAATGACGGCATACGGAAATCAAAAGAGATGGGCAAAGCGGAAATGGTGAAATTGACAGGCGGCATGAACCTTCCCGGTTTTTTTTCCTAGGCAGTCCTCGGCATGCACATTGTACCTCCGGCTTTGGAGACACTTATTGTTGAGTTATGTAAACTCCCCGGTATCGGGCGAAAAACCGCCACCCGGCTTGCCCTGTACATCATGCGTCGGTCGGCAGCCGAGGCAGCGGGGCTGGCTGATGCCGTTGCCCAGCTCCATGGTTCCATCAGACTTTGTTCCGCCTGTTTTACCTTTTCTGAAACCGACCCCTGCGACATTTGCAGTGATTATTCCCGTATACAGAGTATGGTCTGTATTGTGGAAGAACCTGGTGACTTGTTGGCCATTGAAAAAACGGGTTTTTTTCGCGGACTATATCATATTCTCCATGGAGCGCTGGTCCCTATGGAAGGTATCGGACCTGATGAATTAAAGATCAAGGAACTCTATGATAGGTTGCGGCAAAAGAAAATTGAGGAGGTTATCCTGGCAACCAGTTCGACTGTCCCAGGAGAAGCCACTGCGTCCTATCTGGCTGAAAAATTAGAGGCCTTTCCTGTCAAGGTGAGCCGACTTGCTTGTGGGATTCCCATGGGCATGGACATCAAGTATGCGGACAGACATACCTTGGGAAAGGCTATTGAATCGCGGCAATCGGTTCACGGGGAAAAGAAAGGCAATCTGTTGTGAGGTACTTCAATCTAACCTACCGTGTACCAAGTGAGTATCCCTTTGGGAATGAAGATGGTGTTGATTCTTTTTCCTTGACATGAGACAGGTTCTCAAGTAATTAGTATGAGTTTTACTCATAGACGAACACCAGCGTGTTGCAAGAAATGAGTAGGCGCGTAGCTCAGTGGGAGAGCGCTACCTTGACGTGGTAGAAGTCGGCGGTTCGATACCGCCCGCGCCTACCAGGATAATAAAAGGCTAGGATACAGTGGAAAAATCCGTCCACTTGTCATTAGCCTTTACTTTTTAAAGGAAAGCATGGCCGAAATAGCAGTTTCCATAGCAGGCGGTGAGGCGAAACAGTTCCCAGCAGGGGTTACAGCATATAATGCCCTAAGGGAGCTGGTGTCCAGTAAGCAGCGAAAAAAAATTATTGCTGCCAGAGCAGGGGACACTCTTATTGATCTCAGTGTACCGCTTACAACTGATATATCTTTGGATCCTGTTGAAGTAGGGTCCGAGGAAGGTCTTGAGATTCTGCGTCACTCAGCAGCCCATATCATGGCTTTGGCTGTCAAAGAGCTGTATGGTGATGCCGTCAAGGTCGCCATCGGTCCTGCCATAGAAGACGGATTTTATTATGATTTTGATCGTGACAAGGCGTTTACCCCTGATGATTTTGCGGCCATAGAGTCTAAGATGGCCGAGCTGGTCGCTTCCAGAGTGCCTTTTGTCCGAAAGATAGTGTCCCGGCAGGAGGCCATTGATTTCTTTAAAGAAAACGGTGAGCTGTACAAGCTTGAGTTGTTGGAAGAGATGGAGACAGATACCGTCTCTTTGTACGAACATTCTTCGTTCACTGATCTCTGTCGTGGTCCACATATCCCCGATTCCTCCTGGCTTAAGGTTTTTAAGCTGTTGCGCGTCGCCGGCTCGTATTGGCGAGGGGACGAAAAACGTCCCATGCTGACCCGTATCTATGGGACAGCATTTTTTGATAAAAAAGAGTTGAAAAATTACCTCAACCAGCTTGAAGAAGCAAAAAAACGAGATCATAGAAAGCTTGGTAAAGAGCTTGGCCTGTTCACCATACAGGATCAGGTCGGGCCTGGGCTTATTCTGTGGCAGCCTCGTGGTAGCCTGCTGCGTAAACTGATTGAGGATTATTGGAAAGAAGAGCATTATCGGCACGGTTATGACCTGCTCTATACCCCGCACATTGCCCGGCAGGATCTCTGGAAGACTTCTGGCCATCTTGACTTCTATGGTGAGAATATGTATTCAGCCATGGAGATTGACGAGGTCAAGTACCAGTTAAAGCCGATGAACTGTCCGTTTCACATCGGAGTGTTCAATGCCGACAAGCACAGTTATCGGGAGTTTCCCATTCGCTGGTGTGAGCTTGGCACAGTGTATCGGTATGAGCGTACAGGGGCCTTGCATGGACTTATGCGTGTGCGCGGCTTTACCCAGGATGACGCGCATATTTTCTGCAGGCCCGACCAGCTGGAAGACGAGATCTTTGATATCATAGACTTGAACCTGCATATTCTGGAGGCTTTTGGGTTTGACCAATATGATATCTACCTTTCAACGAGGCCAAAAAAATATGTCGGGTCTGAGGAGCATTGGGAGTTGTCCACCTCGGCCTTGAAACAGGCGTTGGATAAAAAAGGGCTTGAGTATGCCATTGATCCAGGTGAAGGTGTTTTTTACGGCCCCAAAATAGATATAAAAATTAAAGATCAACTTGGACGCTCCTGGCAATGTTCGACAATACAAGTGGATTTTAATTTGCCTGAACGATTCAAGATGTCGTATACAGGTGAAGACAGTGCTGACCACCAGCCCATTATGATCCACAGGGCACTTATGGGGTCACTGGAACGGTTTATTGGTATACTTATTGAGCATTATGCAGGAGCATTTCCACTCTGGATGGCGCCGGAACAGGTGAGAATAATCAATATAACTGATGACCAGGTCGAATATTGTGAGCATGTTTTTTCCCAATTGCGCTCTGCCGGTATCCGAATAGAAAAAGACTTACGCAATGAGAAACTGAATTACAAGATTCGCGCGGCGCAGCTGATGAAGATACCTTATATGCTTATCATTGGCGAGCGTGAAAAAGAGGAACGAACTGTCACCGTGCGGCTGCGAGACGGTAAAAACCTCCCTGCCATGCGGTCTGAGGAGTTTGTTGAGTATATTCGGCAGGCTTGTACTCCGAGTAGGTAAAGGACGAACTCATTTGTACCATTCAACTGGAGGAACGGACAATTAAGAAGCGAGGTAAAAGACTTCCGCAACAGCAGGAAATAAAAGCAAAAGTTAACGAGGAAATTAAATACCCGAAAATTCGGCTTATCGGGGCCGACGGGAATCAACTTGGCATAATCAGCTCCAAGGATGCTCTTGCTTCCGCCTATGATCAAGGGCTTGATCTGGTCGAGGTGGCCGAGAAAGCAGATCCGCCGGTCTGTCGTATCATGAACTACGATAAATATAGATACGAGCTGAAGAAAAAACAACAGGAAGCCAAGAAAAAGCAAACTGTCATCGAAACCAAAGAGATCAAATTTCGTCCTAAAACCGAGGAGCATGATCTCAATTTCAAAACCAAGAAAATACGGCAGTTTCTTAACGCAAAAAACAAGGTTAAGGTCACCATGCGTTTTCGCGGCCGGGAGATTGTATATGCCCAGTCCATTGGTCTTGATGCTCTCAATAAAATAGCCGACTCGTTACGAGAGGATTGCGTCATTCTGCAGGAACCCAAAATGGAAGGCAGACAGCTCGTCATGTTTATTGGCCCAAAACCCTGAAAAATAAAAACCGTATGTTCATTTTTCTGTACAGAGAAGAGTAGGAGAGTATCATGCCTAAGATGAAAACAAACAGAGGTGCTGCCAAGCGATTTAAAGCTACCGGCTCGGGGAAGATTCGACGAGCCAAAGCCTTTACCTCACATATACTGACTAAGAAATCAACCAAGCGTAAACGCAAGCTGCGCCAGAACGGGTTGCTTTCAGAGTCGGATCAGAAAGCCGTTAAACGGATGTTGCCGTACCTGTAGCCGTTTGCGCCTTTCGGATTGGCATAACGAAGAAGAACCATCAGAAATACATACCTGAGTGTATTTTCAAGATTTATTATTGTCGGAGAGTGATACATGCCTCGTGTTACCCGTGGCTTTAAAGCCCGTCGCAGAAGAAACAGAGTTTTAGCCCAAGCAAAAGGATATAGAGGGGGACGGCACCGTTTATGGCGTACAGCCACGGAAGCGGTTGATCGCGCATTATGCTTTGCTTATCGAGACCGCAGGACCAAAAAACGTGACTTTCGCCGCCTGTGGATCAGCCGCATTAACGCGGCCGCCAGGTTAAACGGAACAAACTACTCCCGGTTGGCTGGGGGGTTACGAGCCAACAGTATAGAGCTTGACCGTAAGGTTTTGTCCAATCTGGCAATTGTCGATCCTCATGCCTTTTCAGAGGTGGTAAAAAAAGCTAGTCAGGCCAACGCGTAACGGGGCAATATGGAAAGCGAGCTGCAACAGCTAAAGCAAGAGGCTGAAAACGCACTGCAGGAGGTGACCACTACTGAAGCGTTGGAAGCCTTTCGAATTCGGTACCTTGGGCGGAAAGGAGGACTTGTTTCCGGCATTATGAATCGAATTCGGACCATTGACAAGGCAGATCGACCACGCTTCGGGGCGCTGGCCAATACACTTAAAAACGAGATTGAGTATTCGTTTGAGCAGAAGAAAAGTCAACTTTGCACCATAAAAGAGCAACAAACCTCTGGTGCTGTGGATACGAGTCTCCCCGGCCGTTTCCATCCTTTTGGAACACTGCATCCCGTCACTCAGGTTATGGAGGAAATCTGTTCCATTTTTGAATCACTGGGCTTTGCTGTTGCAGAAGGACCGGATGTCGAGACCGACTATTATAATTTCGAGGCCCTCAATATACCTCCCCATCATCCTGCCAGGGATATGCATGATACCTTTTACGTAACCGATTCCATTTTATTGCGGACGCATACTTCGCCCATGCAGGCGAGAATAATGGAAAATCTGGAACCTCCATTGCGTTACATCGCTCCAGGTAAAGTGTATCGCTGTGATTCGGATATAACCCACACGCCTATGTTTCATCAGGTCGAAGGATTTTTGGTTGATAGAAAAATATCTTTTGCCGACTTAAAAGGTGTTTTGACCAGCTTCACCCATCATATGTTCGAAAAAAAACTTGCTTTGCGGTTTCGTCCCAGCTTTTTCCCTTTTACCGAACCAAGTGCCGAAGTTGATATAGCCTGTGTTATGTGCGAAGGCAATGGATGCAGAATCTGCAAGAAAACTGGCTGGCTTGAAATTTTGGGATCAGGACTCATTGATCCTGAAGTTATGAAAATGGTCGGCTATGATCCAGATATCTATTCTGGTTTTGCCTTTGGCCTAGGGGTCGAGCGTATTGCCATGCTGAAATACGGCATTGACGACATTCGCCTGTATTACGAGAACGATCTCCGTTTCTTATCACAATTTTAATTCGAGAGATACTTGCCGTATCCAGTATTTGTCCGACCAAAATAGAAAACAGCCTTGGGGCATCTTCTTCTCTTTCGTGTTCCTTGATCGGACAGGGTATAAAAAGCGGTACATTTAGAACCATTTCTCTCTTTTCAGGATGCTGTCATGAAATTCACCTTGAGCTGGCTAGGAAAATTTCTTTCCCTGGATGCCGTAGATACGCAACTTCTAACCGATAAACTGACGATGCTTGGTTTAGAGGTCGATGCCGTAGAACCCCTGTTTGAAGAGCTTGATCAGGTAATCACTGCGCGAGTAGAAAGTGTGAGTAGGCATCCTAACGCCGACAAACTCACCCTTTGTCAGCTTAATACAGGGGATAGTGAACCGATTCAAGTAGTGTGCGGAGCGCCGAATGTTAGAGAAGGCATGGTGTCAGCACTTGCTCTTCCCGGTACTGTGCTGCCTGGTAACCAGAAAATAAAGAAGTCCAAGGTGCGTGGCGAAATTTCCCAGGGCATGCTCTGTTCACTTCGTGAACTTGGGTTGAGCGAGGACCATGCAGGTATCATGGACCTTGATACCGAGCTGGAAATTGGAAAACCATTGGCCACCGCACTGGATCTTATTGACACCATGATAGAAGTCGATTTGACACCCAATCGGCCTGATTGTGCCAGTGTTCTGGGAATAGCACGTGAGGTGGGCAGTTTTACAGGGCAACAAGTTACCATGCCGGTGACCGAGGTACCCACTTTCTCTGGAGACCAGGTGGATTTCAATGTCATTGTTGAAGAACCTGCGCTTTGCCCTCGATATGCTGCCAGGAAAATCAGTGGCATAGTTGTTGGACCTTCTCCGGATTGGATGCAGCGTCAGCTTTTGGCTGTGGGGATGCGTCCCATAAACAATGTCGTAGATATTACCAACTATGTCATGCTTGAGCTTGGCCAACCGCTTCATGCCTTTGACCTGAAAAAGATCAAAGGACAGACCATTGTCGTTCGACGACCTCAACACAATGAAACCGTTTTTACCACCTTGGATAATACAGAAAGGGTGATTGAACCTGATATGTTGATGATTTGTGATCTCGAAGAGCCTGTGGCCATTGCCGGAGTTATGGGTGGGCTTGAGTCAGAGGTCACGGAAGCAACAACAGAAGTTTTATTAGAAGCTGCCTGTTTTGACCCTGTTTCCATACGGAAAACTGCTCGCAGACTTACTCTGGCATCAGAGGCGAGTTATCGCTTTGAAAGAGGCGTTGATCCTGAGATTACCCTGGTCGCACTGGAACGCGCAGTTCAACTCATGGAGAAATATGCAGGAGGAACAGGCCAGGCCGACGGTATTGATCTGTATCCAGGAAAACAAGAGCGGCGTACTCTTCTTCTGCGCCCTGAAAAGGTCAATGATCTATTGGGCACAGATCTTGACAGCGCAACCATTATGCGTCTGCTGAAGAGTATTGAGTTTTTGGTGGTTGCTAACGAACAGGGCGGTCTGCAGGTGACGGTGCCTTCCTTTCGGGTAGATATTGAGCGTGAGGTTGATTTGGTGGAAGAAGTCGCCCGGCTGGTCGGATTCAATGAGATCCAGCCCACTCTGCCACAGATCGGCATGGATGCCCCGTCCAGGGACCCGATGAGGACCTTGCGGAAAGAGATTGCGGACATAATGGTTTCCCAGGGTTTTTTTGAAGCAATTAACTACAGTTTTATTTCAGAAAAATACCTGGACTACCTGCGATTACATAAGCATGATATTCGCAGAAAGACAACAAACCTGCTCAATCCGCTATCAGAAGAACAGAGCATTATGCGGCCCATTATGCTGCCTGGCCTGCTGGAAAATGTGCGCCATAACCTCAACAGGCAGCAGACAGGCATACGTCTTTTTGAACTGGGAAAAATCTTTGTGCAGTATGATCAGCAACAAATGCCTGAAGAGCGGTATCATCTGGCAGCGGTTCTATGTGGCGAGAGACACCCTCAGGCTGCCCCTCTTTATTATGCTGATACACCAAGTGATCTGTTCGATGTGAAGGGTAGTGTCGAACAACTGCTGACAACGCTACGTTTTCAGGATGAAACCACACCCATGAACGTGGATGTGCTGCCAGTGGACTCCACAGATGCGCCATATTGTGACCTGGACTTGGCAATGCGTTTATCTCTTCAGAGCGTTGATATAGGACTCGCTGCCGCTGTACGTCAAGACATTTTGGCAGATTTCGGCATTAAACAACCGGTGTACTTTTTTGACATCGATCTGCATGCCTTGCTGGACCTGAAGCGTTTGGTCAAACAGTTCAAACCGCTACCCAGACATCCTGCAGTCAAACGTGACATTGCCCTCCTTGTTCCAGGGGATGTTCCATCCGGCGAATTAACTGCAGCTGTGAAGGCATCCAGCCAAAAATTAGTGGAATCAGTGGCGCTTTTTGATGTTTATAGAGGGAAAAATATTGAGCAAGGGTTTAAAAGTGTAGCCATTTCTGTTACATACCGAGCTGAAAACAAAACGCTCAACGACAAGGCTGTTGATACAATCCATAAAAAAATAGTTGATGCACTCATGTCTCAATTTAATGCACGATATAGAGAAGGATCTGTTGCATGAAAAAAAAGAATGTTACGCGCAAAGAGCTTGCCATTTCAGTGAACGAAAAACTTGGCGTATCACAACGCAACGCTGCAGAGATTGTTGATACCATATTTTCAACCATGAAAGAGACCATGGTTGCAGGAGAATCTATCAAGCTTGTCCAGTTTGGAACGTTATCTGTCCGTGATAAGGCGCCGAGGCGTGGACGCAACCCAAGGACCGGTGAATCCATGACCATTACCAAGAGACAAATGGTTTCTTTTCGTCCCAGTAAGAGTTTAAGAGAGAGGTTGAACAAATAAGATCTGCCGTCTTGATTGCCCACTCGGTGTACCTGGTTGTACTTTGCCCAATATAGACAGATATGGTTTTTCCCTCTCACCCGGACTCGAATATCTCATGAACATGGGGTCTCATTTGAAAAAAATGCATACAAACAAAAGTATGTTATGACCGAGAGTGGTCTCACATTTCGATAAAATGTCCATCAAGGGGCAGCCCAGGCGGGGCAAAGTTGGGCAGTATTTCGGCAACACATAAATCCAAGTATAATGAGGAGCCAAAAATTCTCGAACTTGGCACCTCCTGAGCTGATGAGAAATCTGGATAAGCGACTACTTGCTGGTCACAAGAGTATAAATACCAAATCAGGATCGCATGATTAAAAAGAGTAAGAATAAGTTGACACAGATACCTTTTCAATGCTAAGAACGCAAGACAAGGTTGAGTAACTGCGGTCGGAACGTAGCGCAGCCTGGTAGCGCACCTGAATGGGGTTCAGGGGGCCGGAGGTTCAAATCCTCTCGTTCCGACCATTTAATTCTTTGTAACATCAAAGAATGACTTATCAAGCCTGATTGTAAAACCGTGGCACAGCGGTGGTGCAGTCAGGCTTTTCTTATTTTTCCCTGATGTTCCTGTTTTTCAACATTATTTCCGATTAGGGCCCATGTCCGGTAGGGTTAACGAGCGCATGTTATACTGTAGCTGATAGGCTTCAGCATAACGATCTTCCCCTTAACGGAGGTACCCATGATCCAAACATACGCCCACCAAAAAGAAGTAGATGAAAACCGGTTGAGCCTCAAGACTATTGAGTCATTGTTCACAAATCTTATTAGAGAAGGAACAAACTGTTCCCACTTTGAATCCGAGATTATTGTTGAAAAAGCCAAAGAGGTATTCGCTATTGGCGATCGCACAGAAAGGAACATATTACAATCAGGCCAGATGATCTGGACAGCTCTGGATATCGACGAACCACCAGGGAAACCTCTGGAAGATTGTAAACTGAAGAGAATAATACTTACCCATATCAATCCCAAAGAAGACGCAGAAGTAAGAACAAGGTACAATCGCTCAGCAAAACGTCAGCAACAGATCAACCGCATGGCTGTTGAAGCCCTGGTTAGCTTTTGAAGGACAAAAGTATGACTAAACGAAAATACTTCCTAAGATTATTACTTATATGTACATTAATCGGAATGTTTACATATATTGGAAGTATATCAGGTTGTTCGCAAGATCAAACAGTTATCACACTTTTAAAAGAATCTCTAATACTCTGTGATAAACCAACAGTGTTAAAACTCGAACAGCCTCTCCAGCGCACAAAGAGATCTCTTAGCATTCGCATGCAACTGAATGAGGCATGGATACCAGAACCACCATGGAAAGATATTAAACTGCAAGATGGTAAGTTAGTGAGAATTACAGCTACTCTGATTTCTGATAAAGGAACACATTATTACCCAATGATAATTGGTGCTGGAGGTGAGCTAGACATTCGTTTCTACGATTCGGTTCCCAAGGATACAAGAATAGTAAAAATTATCCTTAGTTCCACGCATCCGTTAACAGCTCAAAACGTAATGTGGGTTGACTGGAATCCCAAATAGTTCAGCTAACGAATAAGGCTAGATTGTGTGAGCGCAGCGAGCCACAATCTGAACCGTTTATTGAACAAACCCGGTTATTATTATAGAAAAGAGCTTTTTGAAAGAGGGGTTAACCGCAGTCATTACGATGTACGCAATGTTCATCCCCGTCACAGATTAAAATGGGAATAACTGGTTTAAAACCAGGTCTTCTTGGTGACAAGCACAATCAGGAATACTTGCACCGAGGTATTGAGGAAGCTGCCATGGAGTAGTTTCCTCCGTCATTTTGGTATCCAAATCATATGATACTTGCATTCCCATCATAAGTGACTTACAATTTTCTTGTTTTTCATCGCAGACTCCTTGGTGTGAGGTTGAGCGATTCTCTGTAAACCGAGCCTCTTCTTTTTTCTTGAATCGCCTATTATTTAGGGTTTTTCCGTAAAGACGGGAGGTAGGAGAGCTAACCCGGATATCTCATGAACATTTTGATTTTTTGATAAAAATAGAGAATAACAGATATATATGTGTTCATGAGCAAGCTCACATTTGAAAAGAGCGCACCCAGGGTCAGCCCATAGGGAATCTTCTTGGGAAGTATTTTACAAACACATATACCCTCGTATTATGCGTTACCAAATCTTACCAACCTGGCAACCTGAGCTGATGAGAAACCCTGGCTGCAAGAAAAGAGTATGGAAGAGGCGTTTGAGTACGTTTGAGTACGTTAGTCTCTCGCTCTATGCGTAGAGCCTTCATCAAGGCCATCCAGCGATTGATACGGGAAAACTATTGAACTTTTTAAGGAGAAGATAGTGGGAAAAAAAATTGTCATTGTCGGCGCAGTGGCTGCCGGTCCTAAAGCAGCCTGTCGGTTGAAACGGCTTGATCCTGACTGCGCAATAACCATGGTGGATCAGGATTCGCTTATTTCATACGGAGGCTGCGGAATTCCCTATTACGTCAGCGGGGATGTTTCTGACGCCGGGGAATTACGGTCAACCAGCTTTCATGTGGTTCGAGATGAACTTTTTTTTGAGCACGCCAAAGGAGTCAGGGTTATGACCAAAACCAGGGCTCTGGCCATTGACAGGGAGCAGAAGACCCTCACGGTAGAACATCTAGAGGGGGGTAAGCAGGAAGAACTGCCCTACGATTACCTGATGCTGGCTACCGGTGCTCGCCCATTCGTCCCTCCCATACCGGGCACAGACTTCGCCGGGGTATTCACCATCGCCAACCTGCATAAAGCCATTGCAATTCGTGAAAGAATAGCCAAGGGCCAGGTGTCCCGGGCTGTCGTTATTGGCGGCGGCGCCATAGGAATTGAGATGGCTGAGGCGTTGAAGGATCTCTGGGGCGTGGAGACAGCTCTTGTCGAGCTGCAGGAGCAGCTTCTTCCAAAAATTGTTGACCGCCATTTTGCCGACATGCTCAAAAAACATCTCCAGGAAAACGGGGTGGACGTCTACACCGGCGACACGGTGACGGCTATTCTCGGCAATGACCAAGGGCAGGTGAGCGGGGTGCAAATCGGGGCAGGTATTCTGGAGGCTGACCTGGTTATTATTGCCGTAGGGGTCAGGCCACGGAGTGAGCTGGCCAGAGAGGCAGGACTTGCCCTAACGCCTTCGGGGGCAATACGGGTGAATCAAAGACTGCAGACCTCGGACCCTGCGATTTATGCTGCCGGCGACTGCATTGGGACCACCAATATCGTAACCGGCAAAGACGCCCATACTCCCCTCGGCTCTTTAGCCAATCGTGAGGGTAGGGTAGTGGGTGACAATATCGCCGGGATACCCACCACCTTCAAAGGCGTTTGTGGTTCGTTTATTATGAAAGCCTTTGAACGCTGTATTTCGTGTACTGGTATCAGTTATGAGACCGCGATTGCAGAAGGATACGATGCAGATTATGCTTTGACTTCGCCCTCAGACAGAGCCCATTTCTATCCCAATCAGGCTGTGGTTATTTTTCAGCTGGTGTTCGATAGAAGGACCGGAAAAATCTTGGGAGCGCAAGGGTTTGGGATGATGAATGACAGCATCTCGGCCCGAATCGATACCGCTGCCGCCCTTATCGGTCATGGTGGCATGATAGAGGATTTCCGGGATGTGGAGATGGCATACGCACCACCATTTTCTGCAGCTATCGATACCATCAATGCGGCTGGTTTTGTGGCAGAGAATCTCCGGGAAAATCGGCTCCGTCAGATTAAGGTGGATCGTTTTCTTGCCTGGATGGACAACATGGAGAGCGAACCCGACTGGGTTGCCTTGGATGTTCGGCATCCATTGGAAGCACAGCCCTATGTGGAAAAATACGGTGCAGAAAAATGGATCGCTCTACAGTATGAAGAGATGCGTCGGCATTATAGCGCAATACCTGAAGGAAAGACATGCATCATTATATGTAACGCGGGGACGCGTTCCTATGAAGTGCAGATCTTTCTTGACCATATCGGGAAAACAGATAGCATGGTACTGAGCGGTGGTTTTAATGTTATCAGTAGGCTGGATGTCGACTGGTACTTGAAGTAATGATCGTGATGATTTCCTATACAGGTTGACTGGGGAGACCCAAGGAGAGGGCATGAGCGAACTGAATACGCAGCATATGATCGAGGAAATTCAGGCCAACATAACCGCAGGTGATGCCTTGAAGGCACGCCTGGTCCTGGACCATCTTGGTGCTGTTGACAAGAAAAACCAAAATCGGTTGCTCTATGAGTTGTCTCGAGCAGATGTTACCTTCAGCGTCCCTTTGTTCAACCACCTTTTGACAACACAGCCTGACCTGGCTGAGCGTCTCCCTGTTATCAGGGAGACACTCATCTCCAGCCTGATCGCCTATCCGGAGATTTTAGTCAGAGGACTGACTGATCCTCATATAGAGGATAAAAGCCTGTTTGTGGAAATAGCAGGCGAGCTGAAACTGGAAGACGCAACCTCTCCTCTTGTTGAACTTCTTGGAAAAACTGAAGACGTCTTTGCCATACGATCCATCATTGAAACCCTTGGGCTTATCGGGGATCCGGAATGCGTCAACACCCTTACGGATTTTCTTTATTCAGCGGATCGCGAGCTGGTTATAGCGTCTATCCAGTCGCTTGGAATGATTGGCACCCAGACCGCCATGCACAGGCTCGCAGAAAGGATGGGGACGGATAATGAGCTGGATCTTATTATTCTCAGTATCTTTAGTGAGGTGCAGGATCAGGTTTCTCTGGAAAAACTCAACGACACCCTCCGGTCCCATTATGCCCACATGCGTATTTATGCCAAAGACAGCCTGGTCGCCATTGGTGCCAAAGCTGTACCGGGCCTGATAGAAAATTTGAAGGAGAAAAACAACGATCTCCTTATTCATACCTTGAATATCCTGGGAGATATAGGGGATGACAGTGCCATCATGCCCATTCGAACCTTGCTGAACAGTGTACCCAAAAGTGCCAATGTCCGCTTTGCCGCTTATGAGGCACTGGCGCGTCTTCCTTTGCGCAAAGGGGCGTATACGTTGGCTGTCGGCCTGACAGACAAGGAAGATCATGTCTGCATCGCCGCGGCCCGCGCCATTGACAGAAATTATAACGAGGTACTGACTGCAGGCATAAAAAATATGATTCGGCAGAAAACTGACGAAGCCCGGCATATCGTCAAAATCATAGTGAATGCCCAAGTAGACAATATTTTTCTCAGTCTTGCCGAAGAGGATTTTTTTCAGGAGCTGGCACTGGTCTATTTGCCCCATACCCATCCGGATATTTGTGCCCACTATGTGGCGCTGTTGAAACAAAAAGGGTTGGAGGAGTTTGCGGCAAGAATTAGCGGGGAGGCAAGCGAAGCAGGTGCTCGTTTGAAGATTTGTGCCGTGGATGACTCGAGAATGATACTTAATATATACAAGGCAACCTTGCACGAGTTGGGGTTTGAGCCTGTTGTCTTTGAATTCCCGGCAAGTGCCATGGAGTGGTTACGCCAGGAGAAGCCCGCCTTGGTACTGACAGATCTCAATATGCCTGAAATTTCAGGGATTGACTTGATTCGTAGTGTGCGGGAGAAGTATACCGTAGAGCAATTGCCTGTTATCATGGTAACGACCCAAGGGGATGTCCAGGATCATGAGGCAGCTGCAGAGGTTGGCGTCAATGATATCCTGATCAAACCCTTTAGTGTCGAATCTCTTCGTAAGGCTATGCAGCAGTTTGTTCCCGTAGATTGAAGGGTGCAGGTTTTAACCCCTCTTTGTCATCAGCTCAGGTGGTGCCAGGTTCGGTAACCTTTGGCATCTCATTCTACCTGGGTATATGTGTTGCCAAGATACTGCCTGAGATGGTACCGTCTGAACACCAACTCTGGTGCACACTTTGGCGGAATTTGAGATCGCTCAAGGACAGCAACTCCATCTGTTTTGTTTTTTTTAAAACAAGATAAAATGTTCCTGATCAGAAATACAGAAAAGCAGGAAACACATGTGTGAGGCTATAGGCAATGGCATATATCATGGCGTGTTTAGCTCACAGTATCCTGGCAACAGATCAAAAAAACGCCCTACCTGCTCAGGAGCATGGGCATCAGATCCAGCCTCTAAGCGGATTTGTTTGCGCAGTGCCTTTTCTATAATGCCTTTGTTCGGGTAAGGGTGACCGCGCAGGGTAAATCCAGAGGTATTAACTTCCAAGGCAATGTCCTTGTACGCCATATAATCAAGTATTTGCTCTATGAGCAGGTGGTGATGAGCGTTGAAGGAGAGGCCTGCAACATGCCTGAAGGCCGCGTCAAGATGGCAGACAACATCCACCTTTATGTCGTGCAGGGTTTGCAGAATGGATTCGAAATAGTCATCGAGTACCTTGTCTTTGCCGTAGGCCAACAGTGCTGCCATGCCGCGTTTGTTCCCGCTGAGCAGGTTGTAGTGTTGATCCCCGATACGAAAAAAATGGCGTGAAATTCCTGTACGGTCAACAGGCAGGGACTGGATAAGTGAGTACAATTCCTTTTTTTCTTCTGTATTTATACCAGCTTCTATCCCCAGTAGAATGGTGATTTTGTCTTTGTACAAAGCACGCAGCCGAGCCCCTTCAGCAAAATAAAGGGTAAAATCTGCAGGAGTGAGCCAGCCTCGGGGTTGACCCAGAATGCCGGTTTCAAGGTGTTCGAGAAAACATATGGTATGCAGTTTTTTTTCTATGGCGGCCAGAACATATTCTTCCATCTGACCAGTGGCATGTTGACAGAGGAAGGTGTGTAGGTGGCCGTCGAACCTCTTGTTCACAGGTGTTGTCTGTTGCATCTGTCAGAGCAGGAAAAATATAATCCAGAGCTATGGGGGGACCTGCTACAGGTTTCAGGCGTTGCCTTTGGGAAAGAAATGCAGAACCCCATCAATATCTGAGGTGTCACAGAAGTCACCCAGTTCGATGTTCACATCTATGAGGTCGTCTAGATTGCCCACTTCCAATGAAAAGGTCGGGCCATCAGGCAGGTGATAAACTAAAACATCAATTTTTGAAAAATCAATTGGTTGGAGAAATATTTTTTTCATCTATCACCATAGAAAAGTGCCGCTGCAGCCAAGCGTGCTTCCTGCAAAGCTTGAATAACTGTTCGAGTCTGGCCATTAAACCAAACGACCCAATACTGAGTGCAGATGTTTTGTATCAGCACCTCTTTTTTCTTTTTTAACAGGTTCCAGCGCAATTGCATACAAAATTGCTCGACGACAGGTTTTTTTTTGGAAGTACAGGGCCTCTCCCACCCTGGACGCAGGTGTTTGAGGCAAACTTCCTCGCCCCAATGCCTGATGAACAGTTTGTCGCAACGTGAGCCGACTCACGGACAGCCCATCCATCTGTTTTTGTTTTTTTTTACATGAGAAAAAATGGTCATGAGACGTCTAGAATAGGAAGTAAATGAATAGCTATTCACCTTTTAACCTATTGAAATTTTATAATAAAATAAGAATTATATAGAATACTATTTGACAGGGTAATGGAAGGTGATAATATTAGAGGCCAATTACGGGATTGGCATGAACAAATGCCGGTCGTTGTCCAGCTTCAGCGATGCATGCTATGGGGTTGAAAGGAACCAACCGCAGCAGTGGTTGGCTGAGCAGGACGCATGAAGCGGAATCGGTTCACCAGAAGAAGGGTTTGAGTATGTCTGAAACATTACACAGCGATACAATGCATAAAAGTATCGTGCAAAGTACTGATAAGAATCCATCCAACATTATGCCCGAGAAGTTGACATTGGACTCGAGATTACAGTTTGAATGTCATCCCGGGGTCAGTTGTTTTACTGCCTGCTGTCATACGATTAAAATAGTTTTGACTCCCTACGATATTTTGGTTTTGAGAAAACGTCTGAAAATGTCGGCAGGTGATTTTATTACCCAATACACAGAACCTGCTTATCTGGAAAAAACAGATATGCCTGGGGTACAGATTAAACTGGTCGGTGAGAAAAAGGCCTGTCCTTTTGTAACCCCTGCGGGGTGTACTGTGTATGAAGATCGACCGACAGCCTGTCGGTATTATCCTGTTGGCATGGCTGATTTTCATGAAGGTGGTACCGATGATGCCTCTGAAGAAAAGTTCTTCTTTCTGGTCAAGGAGCCGCACTGTAAAGGGCATGAAGAACCAAAGGTCTGGAATATTGGCGAGTGGCGTGCAGATCAGGGGGTGGATGAACGTGACGAGTTGAACAAGGAATGGCTCCGCCTGATTATGCGGAGAAAGTCCTTTGGGTATCAGGCATCCCTGAGTGAAGCTGCAAAGCGGATGTTTTTCATGGCCTCCACAGATTTGGAGACGTTTCGCAGGTTTATTTTTCAAAGTTCCTTTCTGGAGACCTATGAGGTAGATGCAGAGACCCTCTCGAAGATTAAAGAAGATGATGTCGAGCTGATGCTGTTTTCGTTTAAGTACCTGGCCAACACCCTGTTTGGAGCAGCCGGGTTGGAAGTCAAGAAGGATAAGTTGCAGACGAAAATTGCTGAAATTAGAAAGCGGCAGGATGAATCCCTGAAAAAGGCTGAACAGGAATACCAGGAGTTAAAGGCCGAGCGCGACAAGATGCTCCAGGCAAGGGGCAGGTAAAAGGTCTGCAACAGACGGATACATATTGATAATCACTGATCCATCAAGCCGAAAAAGCCGGGGGTAACCCCGGCTTTTTTTTATCCCCATTGCACTCTGCCCGGAGGGCAATGTTTTCAGGAGACCATGTCTATACTTCCTTAAAACGAATTGGCTCCCTGTGTTTGCTCAATCTTTAAACAGATGGAAAAAGATATCTGAGAAGTAAACCACGCCAACAAGCTTCCCATTATCAACCACTGGCACTCGGCGGATACGGTCCTTGATCATGCGGTCTACTATGGCCATGAGCGGTTCATTAGGGGGAACACTGAGGAAATTTTGGTTCATGATCTGACGGACGGATTTATCTTTGACTGCAATAATAAACTGGTCCAGCTCTCCCTGCCAGGAAAGGGCATCACCATCAATACCGAAGTTTAAAAATGAGGGCCGTAAATGGTAAAGAATATAAAACATGCTGATGGTTCCCACCAGCCGATGCGCATCATCAATGACCATCAGGCTGACGGTTTTATGGCCTGTGGGACGAATTTTGGCATCCAGTATCCGGCGTATGGCATCCTTCGCAGGTGCATCAAGATGAATGGTGTCAAAGTGTTTCATCATTAAATCACGGGCAAATAGCTGCATATCCAAACTCCTTGGTTAGGCTGAAAGAAGATGGGGTTTTATTACAACTCTTTTTCTGTTTCTGCAACAATGGTGGTGAAAAAGTGGCGGCGCCCCTTTGTTCGTTGGATAACAGCTCTGTTGTTGGCGTAGGTATGAAAGAGAACCGCTGTACCGGTTCAGGTGGAGTGCGAAGAGAGGGCCTGTAAGGAGGCGGAAAAAAGCCCTGCCGGATGACTTCCGGCAGGGCTTTCAGGAGATATGTTACTCAGGGATAACCGATTATTCAGTGTCCAAGGCTTTTGCCCATGCCTTGAGCATTTTCCAGGATTTATCGGTGTCGTTCTGAGCGGCGGTCATCAGTTCATCAACCATTTCTGGATTGGAGAGTTTCAGCATTCGATAGCGGTTCTCGTTGAGGGCATAGTCAGCAAAGGAAATTGTCGGTTCTTTGCTGTCAATGGTCAACGGGTTTTTCCCCTGTTCTTCGAGTAGCGGGTTGTACCTGTATAGGGACCAGTGTCCGCATTCTACCGCTTTCTTCTGTTGCTCAAGTCCTGTGGCCATGTTGATGCCATGATTGATGCAGTGGGCATAGGCAATAATCAGGGACGGTCCATCATAGGCCTCGGCCTCAGTAATGGCTTTGATCGCCTGCTGCGGGTTTGCTCCAATGGAAATACGGCAGACGTATACATTACCGAAAGTGGAGAAGATCATACCCATATTTTTCTTGGGTGCTTTCTTACCGCCAGCGGCAAACTGGGCCACCGCAGCTCGGGGGGTGGATTTGGACATCTGGCCGCCGGTGTTGGAGTAGACCTCGGTATCTAGAACCAGCACGTTGATGTTTTGCCCGGAAGCCAGGACATGATCCAGACCGCCATATCCAATGTCGTATGCCCAGCCGTCGCCACCAAATATCCATACGGATTTTTTGACCAGGTAATCGGCCAGGGAGAGGAGGTTTTTGGATATCCTATCAGACTTCCCTTCCAGAGCAGCTTTCAGGGCTGCCACTCGTTCGCGTTGGGCTTCAATTTCACCCTGATCGTTTTGGCTGGCATCAAGGAGTCCGTCAGCCAAGGCTTTGTCGATCAGGTTGGCTTCCACTGCGGCCTCCACCAGCTCAACAGCCTGCATGCCGAGCTTGTCCGTCGCTTGACGCATGCCGAGTCCATACTCTGCGTTATCTTCAAATAGTGAATTGGACCAGGCAGGGCCGCGCCCGTCTGCACGTGTGCAGTAGGGGGTGGTTGGCAGGTTGCCACCGTAGATTGAGGAGCAGCCGGTTGCATTGGCTACATACATTCTGTCACCAAACAACTGGGTAATCAGTTTGACGTATGGTGTCTCGCCGCAGCCTGCACATGCCCCGGAAAACTCGAACATCGGCCTGAGTAGCTGGCTGCCCTTGATGGTTGCAGGTTTGATGGTGGAGCGGTCGACTTCAGGCAGGTTCATGAAAACTTTCCAGTTTTTGCTCTCACGCTCCAGCACCTCTTCGGTGTTGGGGATCATGGTCAGGGCTGAGAGGTCGGTTTTCTTGCCATCGGGTCCTTTCTTGCGGGCCGGGCAGACGCTGACACACAGGGTGCAGCCATAACAATCGGCAGTGGACACCTGGATGGTGAACCTCATGCCCTTGTATTCCTTACCCATTGCCTTGGCGGTCTTAAAGTCGGGGCCGGCCCCTGCTGCTTCAAGAGCTTCCGGAGTAGCTACTTTCATACGGAGACAGCCATGGGGACAAACCAGGGAACAGCGTCCGCATTGGATGCAGGTGTTTGGGTCCCAGGAGGAGACATTGACGGCCACGTTTCGTTTTTCCCACTGGGTGGTACCCGTTGGCCAGCGTCCGTTGTCCGGCATCTGAGAAACCTTGATTTCATCACCCTTACCCTGCATCATAAGGGCCGTTACGTCCTTGATAAATTCAGGAGCGTTTTCGGAAACCGTTGGCGGCATTGCGTGGCCGGTAATTTCGCTTGGCAGGGAAACCTCGACAATGTTCTCAATGGCACCGTCAACAGCAGCGTAGTTCATGTTGACGACTTTTTCGCCTTTCTTGCCATAGGTCTTTTTGATCGCGGTCTTGATCGCCTCGACAGCCGCCTCTTGGGTGAGAATACCGGAGATCATGAAGAATGCGGTCTGCATGATCATGTTGATGCGGGCACCGAGTCCAATGGCCTGGCCGAGCTTGACCGCATCAATAATGTAGAATTGTACTTTTTTCTCAATCAGCTGCTTCTGCACAAGGGCGGGTAGATGGTTCCAGATTTCGTCTTTGGAAAAGACCGTAGTCAGCAGGAAGGTGCCGCCTTCCTCCAGATTGGCCAGCATGTCATAAGCATCCAAGAAGGCGAAGTTATGGCAGGCGATGAAGTTCGCTTTGTTGATCAGATAGGGCGCTACGATCTGGTTTTCACCAAAGCGTAAGTGCGATACGGTCATGGAGCCTGATTTTTTGGAGTCATAGACAAAATATCCCTGGGTGGAGTTTTCCGTCTCGCCGCCAATAATTTTAATGGTGTTTTTATTCGCACCAACGGTGCCGTCGGAACCCAGACCATAGAACATGGCTCGGTACACATCTGAACTTTCGATATTGAATAATTTATCGTAGTCCAGGCTGCTGAATGTGACATCATCATTGGGGCCGACACAGAATTTGTTTTTTGGCTTGGAAGAGGCCATGTTGTCATAGACAGCTTTGACCATGGCAGGTGTGAATTCAGCGGAACCAAGACCATAGCGACCGCCCAGAATCAGAGGTACGTTCATGTCCGGGTTGGTTTCCGCTGCTTCGCCGATGGCCGTGCGTATGTTCAGGTACAGGGGCTCACCAAGAGCTCCCGGCTCTTTGGTACGGTCCAGAACCGTGATACGTTGTACTGTTGCAGGTAGAGTTTTAATCATGGCTTGCTGGTCAAAGGGCATGAAGAGGCGGACAACAACCATCCCCAGTTTTTGCCCCTGGCCGGCCAGGTAATCTATGGTGGAGGCGACAACCTCGGCGCCAGAGCCCATGATAATAATAATGTCTGTCGCATCAGGAGAGCCATAATAATCAAACAGGTGGTACTGGCGGCCTGTCAGGGCGGCAAACTTATCCATGGTTTCCTGCACAATACCGGGTATGGCGGTATAGTACTTGTTGACCGTTTCCCGACCAGTGAAGTACACATCAGGATTCTGGGCCGTTCCGCACATACTGGGGCGGTCAGGAGTCAGGGCACGTTCACGGTGGGCGATGACGAGATCTTCATCGATCATTGCACGCATGTCGTCCATGGTCAACTCTTCGATTTTTGCTACCTCGTGGGAGGTGCGGAAACCATCAAAGAAATGCAGGAAGGGAATGCGTGCCTGAAGTGTGGATGAGGTGGCGATGAGCGCCATGTCCTGTGCTTGTTGAACGTTCTCCGAAGCGAGCATGGCCCAGCCTGTCTGGCGGGCAGACATGACATCGCTGTGATCGCCGAAGATGGACAGACCCTGGTATGCCAGTGACCGGGCGGTGATATGGAAGACCGTCGGGGTCAATTCACCGGCGATTTTGTACATGTTGGGCAGCATCAGCAGAAGTCCCTGGGACGCTGTAAAGGTGGTACAGAGAGCCCCTGTGTTCAATGAACCATGCAATGCGCCGGCAACACCGCCCTCGGATTGCATCTGCGAAATAACAGGAATGGTTCCCCAGATGTTTTGCTGCTTGGCGTTCGCTTTGGCATCAGCTTCTGCAGCCATCGGAGATGATGGCGTGATCGGATAGATTGTGATGACTTCACTGGTGGCATACGCAACATGGGTACATGCCTGGTTGCCGTCAATGGTGACCATTTTTCGCGACATAGTTCATTCTCCTTACACGATGGTTACTTTCTGCCGACAGTCTTCCCGTCGGCAATTACTTTGAGAAAATCGGTTCTTTCGAGCAAAGGTAAAAAACCAAAATTTTCAAGACACCGGAAGGTCGAGATAGGGGATGGAGTATCCCTGGAAAAATGATTGACGCTTCATTCAATTCCGAGAAACTGTTCATCCGAAAAGAAACCCTACTTCCCCCCAGTATAGTTGGGTCTTTTGGAATAACACCTCTTGTAAAAATACTATCGTTCTATCAAGGATAGAAGGGACACCTTAACAGGACCTGGTCTCATTTACCCTCATTAGAACATAACAACAAAATGCAAGATAAACCAAAAAAAGGTATTATGCAACGGGAAAGAGCGCCAAGGGGGTGGGCAAGTTGATCAATGCACCAAGGCCATACGACTCTTTGCTTGCAGAGACTAGGCTGTTTTTTTAAGAGCCACCTTGTACGCCTGAATGGGTACACGGCTCATCCGGCTTTCTCATCAGCTTTGGCGGTGCCAGGTTCGTGATTTTTTGGTACCGCATTCTCCTTGGGCCTATGGGGTGCCTAACGAGTGTCAAAGTATCATGAAAAACCCAATGGTCAAGAGGGGTGCAGGACTGGATATCCACACAGGAGAGTGGCTGCCACCCTTCAATTCCTGCCGGAGGATGGTAATGTCGCTGAGGAAACCAGAAGTTTTGGAACTTTTCGCAAACTTCTGGGAATCGTCTCGGGAAAGTAGTCAGCGACATCAAGGGAGTATCTGCCCAGGCCATGATTGCCGGGCTGATAGAAGGCAAGGCACCGGAAGAACGTGTCTGGTTTGCCCGAGGGCCTCTCAAATCGAAGGTTCAAGAATTATTGAATTCTCTTGATGAACCTCTGGGAGAACGTCATCGTTTATTGCTGTCTACGATTCACCATCACATGGGTTTCTTAACTGAAGAACTGCCTCATATTGATGATGGAGCGTTTTGGCAGTCGGGAGAATTCTCTGTGAGGCTGCCAATGCAGCCAGGAAGACAAATTGCGCTCTCAGTCACAAAGTTTTTTCACGGTAAAAAATGTTTGGCCTGGGAAGAGATTCTGGTATAGTGCCGATCTTTACATCAACCTCCTGCATTTTTGCATGTCGGAAAACAGAGTCGGGGCTAGACGGTCACCTGCTCGATTCAACTGGCGCTGCTGATGAACAATTCGGGCTGAACCGTCCCGGGGGGCAGGACGGTATTACTTGTAGCTTTGTGTGGCATCGTGTCTTTAGGGAAAATTCAGATCAGTACAATACGGGAGCAGCTTGAGCAGCAAGAGTCACGAACTCTGAGCGCTTTGGCTTGTTACAGCAGGGAATCTGTGCGGCGCCAGTCGGAAAAACGATCCGGCTACCGGCAAGATTTTGCGCTGGACGCGGATCGTATTCTCCATTCGAAATCCTATTCCAGGTATATTGATAAAACGCAGGTTTTCTCACTGATAGAGAATGATCATATCAGTCACCGGGTTTTACATGTGCAGCTGGTGGCCAGGATTTCCCGCACCATAGGCCGATTTTTGGGATTGAACGAGGACCTCATTGAAGCCATTGCCTTGGGCCATGATATAGGGCATCCCCCCTTTGGTCATGAGGGTGAGCGTATCCTCTCCCGAATCTGTCAAAAACATGGCCTGCCCTCTTTTCAGCACAATATCCAGTCCGTTCAATTTCTCGATCGTTTTGAGCGCAAGGGAACCGGCTGGAACCTGAGCCTGCAGGTCCTGGACGGAATATTGTGTCATGATGGCGAGGTTAATGTCACCAGGCTACGTCCTAACCGAAGGAAAACCTTTGCAATTTTTGATCAGGAGGTTCTGGAAAAGAGCCGTGATCCCCAGCTGCCTCTGTATCCTATGACTTTGGAAGGCTGTGTCGTCAGGCTGGCCGATACCATCGCCTATATCGGGCGGGATCTTGAAGATGCCATTGAATTGGGATTGCTTTCCAGAGAAGATATTCCGACGTCTTGTGCAAAAATACTGGGAACGACCAACGGGACCATCGTATACACTCTGGTGACGGATCTAATCGATACCAGCACTCATGTGCGGATGGCTGCGGTTAGAGAAGAAAAAGACGACTTCGTCGGTTTCAGTGCGCCTGTGGCGGACCAGCTTCACAGGTTGAAAGAGTTCAACTATGAGGCCATCTATACAAATGCGAGGTTCAAACCAGATTATGACAAGATCCATCGCTGCTATGAGCAGCTCTTTGACTTTTTCCTGCAGCAGCTAACCCATTCCGACCAGAATAGGGAGGAAGGCTTTCTTCGTTCCATGTCGCAACAGTATCGGCAGACGCAGTGTGACGTTGCAGTGGTTCGCGATTACCTCTCTGGAATGACAGATAAATTTTTCCTACGCAAGGCCCGAGAGATCGGCTGCGATGTTCCGGAGAGGGTATGCGTACCAAAATAAAACTCTTTCTTCCCGGCGAGCAGACCAGAATGATTTGCATTGCTGCTTTTATCGGCGTGATGTCGGGTTTTGCAATCATCGTTTTTCGGGAATCCGTTGAGTTGGTTCATACGGTTGTGTTTATCGGGGGGCAGAAATTGCTGAGGATTGATCAGGGCGGTTGGCGGAGTCTGCTGCTCCCCCTTTTACCCATGACAGGAGCGACGGCGCTTATACCGCTCTCTCTGGCCTTTCCCGGTGAGGTTAATGGATACGGGCTCACCGCCTTTCTCAGGAGAGTCAATCTGGAGAATGGCGTTATCCGGGCACGCACCGTCTTCCTGAAGATAGTTGCCACCGCCCTGACCATAGGTTCGGGAAATTCCGCCGGCGTGGAGGGGCCCATTGCCCAGATTGGCGGCGCGCTCGGATCACAGGTGGGGCAGCGTTTTCGCGTGTCAGGCAAGCGTATGAAAGTGTACATCGCAGCCGGCTCAGCCGGCGGGATTGCCGGTATTTTCAACGCGCCCCTGGCCGGTATTTTTTTTGCAGCGGAGATCGTTCTGCTGGGCACCTATGAGGTGTCCTCCTTTTCCGCCCTGGTTATTTCTTCTGCCCTGTCCACGGTGGTATCCCGCGCCTATTATGGGGAGATACCAGCCTTCCCCATTCCTGATTATCAGATAGTCAACTATTTCGTAGAGTTGCCGCTGTACGCTCTTATGGCTTTTCTGGTCGGTATCCTGGCGGTCATTCATATTCGTTTTTTTTATTATGTGCGGGATAAATTCCAGGCCATGCCTCTGCATCCGCAAGTCAAACCCCTGATCGGAGCCTTTTTCATCGGTTGTATTGGCTTGTTTTTCCCCCAGATCATGGGAGATGGCTATGACTACATTGAGCAGACGCTGGCAGGCCAGGGGGTGGTCTGGGTGATGTTTATCCTAATTTTTCTCAAGTCCACCGGCACAGCGATTACCCTAGGCTCAGGGGGCGCGGGCGGGGTGTTTGCTCCTGCCCTGTTTATAGGCGCTGTTATTGGCGGCGCTTATGGCGGCGTGCTGCACCAGTGGTTTCCCGGGGTCACCGCTGATTCGGGCGCCTATGCCACTGTGGGGATCGGCGCCTTTCTGGCGGCTTCCACCCATGCACCACTGACGGCTATTTTCCTGCTGTTTGAGATGACCGGCAACTACATGATTATCATTCCGGTCATGATGACTGCTGTCCTGGGTACTATGACCGCCACCAGGTTCTATCCGGATTCCATTGATACCGTTGATTTCACCCGTCAGGGCATAGATATTCATCAAGGCCGGGAAGTGGCGATCATGAAATCCATCCGGGTAGGGAAAGCTATCACTGAGGATGTAGATTTTATAAGTGAAAATGCCAATATAAATCACCTGCTAGAATTGTTTCGCATTGCCAGGGACAGCTTTTATTTTCCAGTGGTCAACCACAGAGGCCTGATGGTGGGGGTGGTCTCTATGCAGGATGTCAAAACCATTCTCCATGATGAGGAACAGAGGGTTTGCTACCTGGTAGGAGCGATCTGTACCAGGGATGTGATTATGTTGACCCCTGATGATAACTGTTATGAAGCCATGCAGTTGTTTGATATAAAGGGGATCGATGAAATACCGGTGGTGGAAAGCCATGAGGAACCCTGGGTGCTCGGGATGCTCAGGCGGCAGGATGTGATTGCTGCCTATAATCATGAGATGCTGAACCGGGGGATCAGCGAAAAGGCGGCTTCGATTCGGATGTTATGTTCTGTGGAGTGATACCCGATGTGTGGGATCACGGTTTTTTCTCTTTTATCTTTATCAAGAGCATGTCAAAACGGCTGCCCCTCAAAGGGGAACACTGCAAGCAAGTCGGTGTTCAAAAGAGCGTACCTGTCTGTGCCGCGCTTCTTTTTTGCCCGTTCCCCAGGGGACTGGTAATAGTGCTGGTGCTTCTTTTTCTCTGATGTATAATGAGGACATACAGACCAAGAGTTGCACACGCGAGGCATTCTTTGCAGATTACACTCTTTTCATTTGGTTTTAAACATGGCTGTCCGCAGGCGGATATGCTCCTTGATGTCCGTTTTTTGCCCAACCCCTATTGGGTGCCTGAATTGACGGCCCACAGCGGTCGTGACCCCAGGGTAGCACTCTATGTACTGGGCAATGCCAGCGGACGCCAATTTCTTGAACACCTGGAACCTTTTCTCGTTTTTTTCTGCCAAGAGCATGCTGCACGGGAAAGGGAGCGGGTGACGCTCGCCATTGGGTGTACAGGTGGAAAACATCGGAGTGTGGCTGTTGTTGAGCATCTGTGGCGGCTTTTACAGGAAAAATCATTTCCCGTGGAGTCCTTTCATCGTGACCTGGATAAAGAGTAGGCCCACACTTGTTCCCTGCTGTCCTTGTTTGGGGGATGGTAAACCGATGTGAGGGACGCACAGCCATGCTGCATATCCTTTCCTTTTGCCAAACCATGGCAACAAAGGCATCCTGGCGGGGTTTCCCCCCCAAAGGGCCCGAGAATTTGTCTTGTTTTTTGCACACCTTGGCCTTGAACGGAAAAAAATAGGCTGCACGCTACGCCTTGAGGGCAAACACCAGAGCGATCTTGTCCCCTTGTCAGACGTTGCTGCCTGCAGCCCCCCAGCCCCAATGTCTCCTGCTCCTTTCTTTGGCAGGTGAAATGTGGGCGGAATACCCATTGAGAGGGCACGATGAAAGAATTTTTGAAAAATGTTGTCTATGCCGGTGCAGGAGCTGCCTTCCTTACCAAGGAAAAAATAGAGGAAGTCAAAACCGAGTTGATTGGCAAGGGGAAGATGACCCGGGAAGAGGGGAAACAGTTTGTCGACGATCTGGTGAAAAAGTCCGAGCAGGCCAGGGAACAGTTTGAGGTCTGGCTGCATGCAAGGGTGGAGGAGAAAGTAAAACAGCTCAACTTGGCCACGGCAGACGAGGTCAGTGCATTGCGCAGACAGGTTGCTGAGCTTAAGAGCGCCTTGACTGCCCGTGATAATGAACGGTCTTGATAGCCCCTGATGTTCAGTATCCGAAAATTTGGGGCCATAGGCCGCACATACCGGCATGTGCATCGCTATCATCGGATACTGCGTGTCCTCTTTAAATATGGGTTTGAGGATCTGGTTGAGCGTCTCCACCTGGACCAGTACTTTGCCTCCGGTCTGCAGGTGATCAACCGCAAACCCCGTGAGCAGATCACTCGCTTTACGCGTCCAGAACGATTACGACTTGTTTTTGAGGAACTTGGGCCGACCTTTATAAAACTCGGTCAGCTCCTCTCCACCAGACCGGATCTTATCCCGCCCGCCTACCTGGATGAGTTGACCAAACTCCAGGACAGTATTCCTGCTTTTGCCACCGAGGAGGTGGAAGCCATTTTTCTAGACGAACTCGGGGTCACACCTGAGGATTTTTTTCACTCTTTTACCTCAGAGCCTTTGGCTGCCGCATCCATAGGGCAGGTACATCGTGCCCGGCTGGAGAGTGGTGAAGAGGTGGTGGTCAAGGTACGGCGACCGGGTATAGAGCAGATCATTACCGTGGACCTGGAGATTCTCTCCCACTTGGCCGGGCTCATGGAGCAGTACCTTGAAGAGGGGCAGGGGCACCGTCCCACTGGAATTGTCAAGGAGTTTTCCCGTGGACTGAGCAGGGAAATTGATTTCAATAACGAACTGGCTCATATGCAGCGTTTCAGCAGGCAATTTGCCGGTAACCGTCACATTCATGTTCCCAAGGTATATCCCCTTCTGAGCACCGAGCGTATTCTGGTTATGGAGTATGTAGACGGGGTGAAATGTTCACATATTGAGCAGTTGAAAGAGATGCACTGCGATCTGCCCCTGGTAGCGAAGCGGGGTGCCAACCTGGTGATGGAGCAGATTTTTGTTCACGGCTTTTTTCATGCTGATCCGCATCCGGGGAATATTTTCATCCTGCCGGGGAACGTGATCAGTTTTATTGATTTCGGTCAGATTGGCCGCCTGTCCCTGCGGGACCGGGAACTGTTCTCGCAGCTGGTACTCAGCCTTGTCTCTGGGAATGAACAGGCGATTATTGCTGGTATTCTCAAGGTAACCCTGCAGCAGGGCGAGGTGGACACGGAGCTGCTGAGCCGGGACATTGCAGGATTTATGGACCTCTATCTCTATCGCCCTCTTGGAGAAATCAAGGCGGCCAAACTCCTGCAGGAATTGCTGCATCTTTTGACCCGGCACAAACTCAGTTTCAAACCAAGCATGTATATGATGATGAAAGCACTCAGTACCGTGGAAGGGGTAGGGCTGATGCTGGATCCAGACCTGCAACTTATCCTGCTGGCCAAACCGTTCATGCGTAAAATTCAGCTTGATCGCATGCATCCGAGGCGGCTTGCCGATGACCTGGCTGATACGGGCGGAGCCTATGCCCGTCTGGTACGCGGGATGCCTGATGAACTGCTCAGTATTCTCAAACGTTTGCGATCCGGTGCCATGCAGTTTGAATGCAAGCATCAGGGCTTGCAGTCGCTGGGAACCGCCTTGGACCGCGCCTCCAACCGGATTGCCTGCTCCATAGTGCTGGCAGCGCTCATCATTGGTAGCTCCCTGATTGTTCTCTCAAATATTCCGCCTCGCTGGCATGGCATCCCCCTGATTGGCATCGTAGGGTTTCTGGCGGCTGGTATCATGGGTTTCTGGCTGTTGGTGTCTATCATCCGTCAGGGTCGGATGTAGGCCGATTTTTTCGTGAACAAAGCTCTGATGAGAAATCCGGATCCGGGCTAACCGACCTGGGCTGTCGGCAGGTTCGTAGCCTATCTTGTTTGGGGCGTGGTTTTTTTCCTCCCCTAAAATGCGGCTCCCCTAACCACTATTTGATCACCCATTTGCCGTTGACCTTGATGAATTGGCCTGCTGGGGTTTTTGCTATGGCTTTTTTTCCCGCTAACTGTTCCACAGCCAAAAGAGAGATGTTTCTTCGCTTCGCTATTTTCAGGTATTGTTTTTTCCGGGTCGCATTGACATTGAGAACCAGTCTGTCTGCGGCAACATTTCCTGCCTGCACAGTTTGCAGATAGCCGCTGGGGGTTTCTCCGACCAGTCTCAGCTGCTTGGCCGTCTGGAGATCCATGGCCAGGGGGACACTTGTGAGCATAAAAAAGGCTGCAACCAGGAACATACATATTTTTTTCATAACGGGCTCCTTAAAATAATCCATTCTCCTCACTCAAGACTTTTTCCAGATCCTGTTCCACCTTGACCTGTATCTCGTGTTTGATATGCACATTGAGGTTGATGGTGATGGGTTCTTCGGGAGGTGCAATCTCAACTTCTGGGGTGCATCCACCGAGGATCAAGAAAAAGAGGAGCAGTATGGACAGGCCATGGAAACATTTCAGCATAGGGTATCCTTGGAATAGCAGCACCTAGAGAGGACATCAATGCGGCAGACTGTCCGGCAGCGCGGTGTGCTTTTTCCGCCTGCGGGTACTGCTGCCACAAAGAAAGGGTCGTGCAAGAAGACTGTTATTTCTTATCCAGATGGAACGTCTTGCCCGTATTGTACCGGACACTTTGCAGAAGGGAAAGAACATTTTGCTCGCTATGGATATTCAGGTGCACCGGCCTGGTCTCTGACAGGTGGGGGCTTGTTCCTTGCAGGTGAACATCAACCAGCAGGCTGCCGTCTGGATGATAGACCACTTCTGCCTGCAGTAGGGAGTAAGAGAATTCGCGCAGTGCACGGAGGGCCATGGCCGTGTACTTGTTTTTTGGGGCAGCAACGATTGGTTGATAGCGAATGTGACCACCCTGCTCATCGGTATGTAACAGCCCGTTTTCTATGCTGATACCCTGTTCTCCTTTCTCTAGAGGAAGCGTCCCTGAAATGCGGCCTGCCACCTCCAGGTCATCTCTTTTCAAAGGGGCGAGCAGCTCGGCCAGATCGATGTTGTTCAGGGAGAGTGTGGTTTTCGCTCCAGGAGTGTTCACTGAGACGGCAAAGGGGGCGGCTGAAATGGTACCGCCTGCGGCGCTGGCAGAGATATCAGTGAACGAGATCGTTGCCTGTTGTCCTTTCTTTTTGAAAGGCATGTGAGTACGCAGGCGTATCTCTTGGAAGGGAAGAAAGGTGTTGAGCTGTCCCAGAGTCCATTGACCGGGGACGACGGATTTTGGGCTGGGCCAGAGTTGGATGCTTTCTCTGCCCTCAAGGTCGATGAAATCAATCCCGTGTATTGAACCTGCACCTTTTTCCAAGGCTGCTGTCACCACCATCTCTGGCGGGCTGCCGTGGCTCCAGGAGCCTGTCAATGTGCCCTTTACCTGGCCGCTGGTCAGCTCGAGGGGGAGGTGTTTGCTCTGGACAAACGTGCGTAGGGGAGTGAAATCACGCAACCTGATAGGGGCTGTAGTCAGGCCTTGGATATGTCCTGTTTTGGTTTCGGGATTATGATCGAACGTGAGGCGCACCCTGCCGCCGCCAGCATCGGGACTCAGGGTGACAAGACCGTGTATCCGATGGCCGGTGTGGGTACTGTGTGCCTCTATCGAGTGCAGAGGCACGGTGTGCTTGCCAAAGCGAACCTCTGCCGCTTCAGTTTCAGCCTGCAGTACCCAGAGAAGCTCATTGGCTGAGCGCTCAAGGCGGTTGAGGTCCAGGGTCGTTTTCTGGAAAGTGGCCCTCCAGGTTGGCGCATGGACTTCAAATGGCGAAACAGTTGCCCGCAGGGGGAGAACTGTCCAATTGTCAGGGGTTACGGTGAACTGCCAGGGTATGACGGGAGAAAGAATGACCTCAGGAAAAGAGATGGCCTGGAGATCCAGTTGTTGGGCGGCAATGGTGTCTGCAAGCGCAGTCAGTGTCGGGTGTCGTTTTTGCACAGATAACGAGAGAGCACGCGGCTGGATATGCAGTCGGCCTATGGTCTTGCTGTGCACCTTGAGGGCGCGGAACTGCCAGTCTGTTTTCCCGCCAGGGGTCAGGGTGAAGCCATTGCGGTTCAGAGCGATCCTGCCTTGCAGGTCCAGTCGCAGCTGGTCCAGCGATCCATAACTGAAGACCATATCTTCAGCCAAAAGTTGTGTGTGTGGCAAGAGGTCGATTTCGCCCCAGTGGTCCAGCCTGCCTGCGGCTTTCAGGTGCAGTGAGCGGAGTGTGTTGTGCTTGAATGCAAGATGCTGTGCAGTAACCTCACCTGAAAAGAGAGGGATACCCGTCCATTGGGACTCTGCGGACACCCGGATATCTCCTTGTATCTGCCAAGGCATCTTGATACCCAGCGAGTTTGTCAGCTCAGAAACAGAGAAGCAGGCATGGAGCTGAAGGGCAGCCGGGGTGATAGTGAGGGCTGCTTCCTGTGGCCGCATCTGCGGCGCAGTCAGGGCAGCGCGAAGGTTGAGGCGCGGTCGGCCCTGCGTCCGTTGCCGAGCGGTGAGCGTAAGCACCCTACGGTTCACAAGAACTGTACGCAGTTCCAGAGTTCTGTACTCCTCTGTGCTCCAGAGCTGCAGGGTGCTCATCTTCTTGGCGAAAACAGCTGGGGTAATACCCTCGATCATCAGTTGCTTCACCGTGAGTCGGGCAGCAGGGAGATCAGCCAGGTCCACCTGTGCAAAAAAACGCTGAACACGATCCGGAAAAGGAGCTGGGTGTTTTTGGGCAGAAGATGCCCAATCCGGCAGCCTGAGATGCAGAGATTCTACACGAATTTCCTCGATCCTCCCATGATGCAGGGCCTCAAGGGTATAGAGGCAGGTAACGCCCTGGGCAACAATCTGGAAGGGACCGCTGTCTGTCTGCACCTCTGCTTCCAGTTGCCGGATACGAAGGGTATCCAGGGTCAGACTGTCGAGCTGCAGAGACAGCCTGTGCGGTGTCTGCTGGTTAATGTACCAGGTCAGAGTAGATTCCAGTACCTGTACTCTCCCCACCACTAGGCTGCAGGCCATAGCGAAGAAGAAAAGACCAATACAGAGAAAAAAAGTTCGCAGGGACATCTTGGATCAAGAAAGCATCCGGTGCAGGGTACCAGCAGGAGAGATCCCCTGGGGTTCCAGGCAAGCTATGGGGACCCTGTCCTGCTTTAGGTCCGGAACCTCTGTAAAAAAATACGCTTCATATTGAAAAATTATTTTGCCCAGCCTCTTTTTTGGGGGCATTTTGTGTAGGCACATGCTTTTGCCCATTCCCGGATTCATAGTGACAGGTTTCATCCATAGTGACATAAACAAAACCACCTGTAAATGTTTACCTATGAGAAAGGGTTGCTATCTTCCATGTAACACCCTGCGTAAGGTCACAACTCACGAGGGAGGAGTATGCCATTGGTTGGAAAAACATCCGCGAATCATGGGCAGGGTAGGGAGAAAATCTCGGCGACTCCCCCAGGTGAGGAAGACGTATGCTGCCTGTAAAAAGGCCCCTGCTTCAAATTTTTTTTGACTTTTATCTTTCGATCTAATATTTTTTAATTTCGTATGCGCTAATGAATTTCAGGCATGCCTAAGCTGAACCTTTTGCGCGGGAAGATAGTGCTGAAGAAAGAAACGGGTTTGGTCAAGGCAGATGTCTGTTTTTCCGGCGTCTTTGGTGTTTTTCCTGCTCCGCAAACGGGGCCAGGAAAAAAGCCAAAAACTGAGATGACGGGGTTTATAACAAGAATTTGCGTACTCCTCTGTCTTTTTGTTGGTTTCAATCGAGGACAACCCTATGAAAAAAAGCACTTCTCATCAACTCATATTAGAATCTCTTGAAGAACGTGTCTTCTTTGACGCAAATCCTGTTATTATTCTGGAACCGGCTGATGGCGGCCTGGAACCTGCGAGCCCTGATGGCGCCGCCTTGCAGGCAGAAAGTGATGCCGCCGCCGGTGCAGAGGAGCCAGCAGCCGGTGCAGAGGAGTCGGCGGCCGGCGCTGAGGCGGGGCAGGCTGATGGTGAAGAAAAGACAGAGGGTGGGGCCGCTGGTTCAGGCGAAGTCTCGGCCTCTGACGATGCCCTGGCAGAGGTCGAGGGCGGGCAACAGAAGGTGCCGGACACTCCTGTTGAGGAGCCGTCCTCGGATGAAGGAAATACCGTGGCCGCAGAACAAAGCTCTGATGACACGCTTGGTACCGAGTCGCCAGCAGCAGAAGAGGGGGCAACAGTCCCAGTGGACCCCTTTGTGGGGGAAGATTTTACTTTTACGGTCTCTTTTGACAACACCACTGGAAACCCTACTGTCTATGGGCCTTATATTGACCTGGTCCTTGACGGTGGCCTTGACGGAACGGAAGCCAGTAACGATGGCATTTCTTTTGTGGGGGCCACATATTTAGGTGCTGAGGTGCAACATGGGACTCCCCAGACAGTGGACGCCACTGGATCAATAATCCATCCCTATGCAAAGGACGCAGCTGGTGACCCCTTGGTCGTCACCGGCTTAACAGAGGGAGATGTGTTTGTCAGCTTGTTGATGCCTTTTGGCTCCTTTGCCGGTGGTCAGCCTCCGGCCGAGGTCGAGGTGACCGCCCACATGAGCGAAAATGCGGATGTGGGGACACCTCTGGACGTCGATGTGATCACCGGCGCCATGTACGGAACCGATCCGCTTGATAATCCCACCGTTGATAATCCCTTACGTGGGCCGGGTGATGGCCTTCAGGCCTCGACTCAGTCGTTCCTGCCCGAGGTCATTGCCTTTAACACCGATATCAATGTTGCCTCTGTGGACTCCGATTGCCAGGAACAACACGGTCCTTATTCTGACAGCCGGAATGTGGAAAACAACCATCAGGAGATTCCCACCGGTCCCAATTTCCCGGCTCAGTATATAACAACCATAGATATAGCGGACACTCAAGAGGTGGGGGGACAGGAAGACGATGGACGGACCGGGATGGTGTATACCCAGCATGTGTCGACCTCTGTGTTTTATCTGGGGAACGTCTCCGTTGTTGACAGTAGCGGTAATGCTCTGGCGTATACCATTCTCAATCAGCCTGTAGGTTCGGCAGGCGGCGATCTGGTGCTGCAGTTGCACGACGCGGTGACTGGAACCGGGGCAAATGATGACGTTGTTATCACCTATGATTTTTATGTTCCTGAAAACACAGGGGATGCTGTTCCGACACCTATTTTAGACCCGGTGAATGCCGACGATGAACATATTATCAATGACGGTGAGATCACCTACCTTTGGGACCCAACAGATTCCAATGATGATCAGGTGATTGCAACAGTTGATGCCGAGGTGGACAAGGATGGAGTTTTTTCCAATGCGCCAGATATTGATGACATTTCTCATGCCGAGGCTATAACCATTCAAAAAGACCACGAACTCGTTACTGATATAGGAAGCAGCGGTTATACACCGGGTGATACGGTTGAATTTACACTTGATTTTCAGATATCTGACTACTTTGCCTTTGGCGATGATCCCGGTGTTGCTGGGGATGATTTTGGCATTGTAGACAGCGTCTACAACGGTCTGAAACTCGAAGATGACGCTGGGAACACCTATCAGCCGGAAATTACGATTTGGGAAGACGGTCAAGTAATTGGCAGTATGTCCCTCACTGCAGCAGCAGCGGGCAGCATGTTATGGACCACCCCAGGCAATAATGGTGACCTGCTTTATCATTATAACCTCCATGCAATACTCGCAGCAATGGGTGTTCAGGACGGTATCCTCTCAGGTGGTGGCAGCAATGGCCCTACCCATGGGCAAATTACCTACAGCACTACCATTCAGAACACCTACGCACTCGGATATAATTATACTGGAACTGGAGAACTTAATGTTGATCAGGGTGATTACCTCAGCGCAGGTGGGACGACAGATGTAGAGATCTTTGGTGATGTCTATGAAGAAGACGGTCAACCGCCTGGGTTCACTGGTGAGTCTGAGTCGGATGAATCCTGCGATGGTCTTGGAATCGTGACAGGATCGGTTGGCAAGGATATTTATGCGATCAACGGGGTAACAGACAATACTCTGTGGGAACGGGACGATTCCGGACGGGTGCATATTTCAGCCGGTGATGTCGTGTCATACCGTATCACCTATGCTCTGCCTACCTCCAGTACAGAAGATTTTGAGCTGGTCGATTATCTGCCCTCGCCTGTGTTTGATGCCACTGATCCTGATTTAGATGGCCCACTTTCGGGTTGGCAGTATAGTGCAGTTGATAATTTGGATGCTGGCTATTGGTTTCTTTTAGGAGGTGCTGGAAATCATACCTACGTCCCAAACCATCAAGCTGCAGTAGCGGATTCTGCTAATAATTCTGTAACATTTCACTGGGATGATTATCATGATATCGCCAACAACGCTCAGCAAGTTAGCCTGATTCTCAGCGTGAAAGTAGACGATGCTGCATTTACCGATGGCCTGTTCCTCACCAATCAGGTGACCGGAAGAGAGCTGAGTACAGAGCAGGAGTGGACCGAAACCAACGCAATCATTCAAATAGTTCTTGATGAGCCAGAGCTTGAGATTACGAAAGGGGTGGTCGAAACAAATAACTCTGCAGGTATTCTTGATGGCCCGTCGTCCCTTGAGCCTGGTTTTGTCTATGATGCAAATCTGAGCGGCATTGATGCCGGTGATCTTGTGACCTATTGCATCACCGTAGAAAATGTGGGACAAGCTGCCGCGTATGATGTCTTTGTAGAGGACTCCCTCCCCAATAACTTTGCCTACTACGGGGGGCTCAGCGTCACTGACGGAGATGGAAACCCGGTGAACTACACGGTGGGAGGGGATGGTTCGGATACGGCTTTTTTTACCGATGGTATGAGTATCTTGGACCCCATACCAGCAGAATCTTCAGCAAACCATGAGGATATGTTGTATATCTGGTATAACCTTGTCGCTCTAGACTCCGTTGGCCCAGGTGTAGAGTATACCAATACCGCAGAAGTCACCAACTATGCAGTCGTTTCCGGGGGGGACAATTTTGTTGCGAATACCGATTTGACTGATGATGCCGATGTTACCATTGCTGCCCCCTTAGTAGAAAAAACTGTGACCGGCACCAATCAGAGCCATACACAAGATTTGAATGTGGCCATAGGTGAAATTGTTACCTACAAGGTAGAGATCACGGTGCCGGAAGGAGAAACGCAAAATGTGTTTTTTTATGATACCCTGGACGATGGCTTGGCTCTTGTTGCTGTCGATTCAATCAGTGCCTCACCATATCTTGCGACAACTCAAACGTCGTGGAATGATATCCTAACCAACCATCTCATTGTGGACAATGATGGAACAACTCTTTCGCTTGATTTTGGTACGATAACCAACAGTAATCGAAATAACGGTGCTGCAGAGAAGATAACGCTCACCTATACCGCAGTGGTCACCAATGTGGCGGGAAATCAGCGTGGAACAGATCTGGAGAATGATGCAGAGTGGCATGGAAATGGCAAAGAGTTGGCCACTGATGCTGCCTCTGTCAATGTGGTGGAACCTCAATTGGAGGTGGAAAAAACAGTTTCAGACCCCAACCCCGATGAGGGGGATCTCGTTACCTTCGAGATTGTTGTTACCAATGAGACCAATGCCAACGGGGCGGATGCGTTTGAGGTTGTCTTAACAGATGTACTGCCGACTGGATACAACTATGTTCCTGGTTCTTGGAACGTGAGCCAAGGTCTTCCTCCAGATTCCATCAATGACACTAATCCCCAGAACTTGGAAGTGACCTGGAACACCTTTGCACAAGGCGAGAGTGCGACCATAACCTTTGCCGGCCAAATTGGCGCAGGTGTTGTTGCCGGGACTGATTTGACCAATACTGCCAGTGTCAACTGGTCCAGTTTACCTGGAGATCAAACCACGGCTCAATCAACCCACAATACTGTCTCCACAGAGAGAACCGGTGATCCAACTGACCCCGGAGGGAATGCCAACGACTATAGCGTTGAGGACGATGCCCAGGTGATGGTTGCAGGCGCGATCGACAAAGTGCTTTCCAGCCCCGGCACCGAGTATACCATCGGTGATATGGTGACCTACACTATTACAGTCACTCTGCCAGAATCACAGGTCAATGATTTTCATGTTATTGATGCGCTTCCAACAGGTCTGGTGTATCAGAGCCATACAGTTGATTCCAATGGATTCAGCGGCACTTTGCCCTCAGAAACTCTTTCTCAAAATTCAAACCAGCTCGATTTTAATTTTGGCTCTTTTCAGCTCCCAGCTAATAACGATCCAACCGATGACAGTTTTACTATTGAGGTTGTTGCCCAGGTTGGCAATTCCCCTTCAAACTTAGATGGTCAGACGTTAACCAACCATGCTTCCATGAGCTATGAGGGGCCTAGTGGTAGTGATGTCATTGTAGACGATCCCACAGATCCCCAGATACAGATTGTGGAGCCCTGGATAGAAACGGAAAAGACCGTCACCCCTTCAGGGGGGAATATAGCAGAGGTAGGAGTCGGGGATACATTGACCTACACAGTCACCCTCACCAATGGCGGTAACGCCACGGCTTATGAGGTGAACTTTTCTGATACCCTGGCCCCCCACACAACCTTTGGGGGAGTAGTTTCGGCGACCATTGACGGTCTTGGGGTGAGCCTGGGAACCACAGGTGACCCCAATAATGATGGCAGTCTTATCACCTTTGAGGACGAAAGCTGGGACCTTGATCCCGGTTCCGTGCTGAAGCTTATCTATACTGCGACAGTGAACGATGATGCTGTTGTTGATGGGCACTACACCAACACCGTGGATGCTGACTGGTCAAGCCAAGACGGAACGGTTGGTACAGAACGGGTGTATGATGAGGATGACGGCATTGATTCGATTGTTGATTCCGGCCACTATGCTGATCGTGATGTGGATACGGCAACCTTCAGCATACCTGGGGTGACTATCAGCAAGATAGATAATACGGCCTCTGCTCTCATTGGTGAGGAGATTAGCTATGTTCTCACCATCAGTTCTCCGCAGGGGACAGTCAGTCAACTCAGCATTGCAGATGTACTGGGGGCTGGACTGGTCTATAACAACAACGCCCAGATCAGCTACGATAATGGTATGAGCTGGGCAACCAACATGCCTGTTGTAGGAGGAACCAATGACGGCACTGCAGAAGTGACCCTTACCTGGGATTTGGGGGATACGTTGATCACTTCAGCTAATCATATTCTTATTCGCTATACTGCCCAGGTGGCTAATGTCACTGGAAACACGAGTGGCAGTACGCTGGCAAACACCGTCACTCTGGAGTATGAAGACCTCGCAGGCGACACCCAGAGTTCGACTGCTACAGAGAGTTTTGTGATAAGAGATCCTCTGGAATTGAACCTGAGCATTGGTGATCGTGTCTGGTACGATCTGGATGCCGACGGGGTGCAGGACGCTTCCGAGGTTGGGCTGAGCAACATTACGGTTACCCTCTTTAGTAGCAATGGCTACGAGATTGCCCAGGTGGACACGGACAGTAGCGGCAACTACCTGTTTTCCGGGTTGAGCCCAAACGATTATTATGTTGTGGTTGATGCGGCGGATCTCCCTTCGGGTATGGTGCAGACCTGGGATTATGATGATACGGACCCTGCCGGGACATTCACAACCCCGCATGCCAGCGGTATTATAACGCTTCAAAGCGGCCAATCCGTTTTTGATATTGATTTTGGGTATACCGGCACCGGTACCATTGGTGAGAAGATCTGGGAAGATAGTAACGGCAATACAGTGGATGACCCAGGAGAAGTCGGCATTGCTGGGGTTACGGTCACTGTTACCGGAGATTTTAATAATGATGGGGATTTAGATGACCCTGGGGATGTGATGACCACCATAACGGATGAAAACGGTTATTACAGTTTTACCAATTTGCCCTATGGAACCTATACGGTGGAGGTGGATACCGCAACCCTTCCTGTAGGCATGGAACCCACCACGGACGGCGATGGCCTGGGCACCCCCAACAGTGTGACGGGGCTGCTGAACGAGCCGGTGAATAACAATTTCAATTTTGGCTATCAACAGAACCGTGCCATTGGGGACTATGTCTGGAACGATCTCGATGGAGATGGAATCCAGGATGCCAATGAATCCCCGTTGGCCAATGTCCAGGTGACACTGAGTGGGGATTTTGATGGTGACGGTGATAGAGAGAGCCTGACAACCACCACAGACGAGACAGGGCACTATCTTTTTGATGTCAATAATAGTTTTGGCAACCTGTTCCCCGGCGAGTACGTTATCACTATTGATCCCTCCTCCCTACCTGAGGGGATGGTGCCGACCTATGATAATGATGGCCTGGCCAGCCCGCATAGTTCCACCCTGATTTTGGGTATCTCTGACGTGAACCTGGAACAGGATTTTGGCTATCGGGAAACTGGCTCCGTTGATGAAACTGGCTCCATTGGTGATACGGTCTGGTATGATCTTGATGGCGACGGGGTCATTGATGCAGGCGAGGAAGGAATAGCCGGGGTTACAGTAACCCTGACCGGGGATACAGACGGTGACGGTATTGATGATGTGTATTTGCAAACAGTAACCGGTCAAAACGGCAACTATTTTTTTGAGCAACTGGTTTCCGGAGAGTACACTGTCTCCGTGGATACCTCCACTGCAGATCTGGGGGACTATACCGCGCTCTCACCAACCTATGATCCTGATGGTGAGCTTGATATGCAGACCACAGTGAACCTTGGCCCTGGCGAGATAAATACCCTGATCGATTTTGGGTACCTTCCCTCCACAGATGTTGATCCGGTCCCGCCACCTCCAGAAGAACCATTTCAGCCAGTAGTACCGCCGACCCAGGTACCAGTGACTGGAATTGTTCCGACTGGAGTGGTCCAGCCTGTTGAACCTTTTGTTTTTTCGTATGACCCGGTTTTTCATTCCCTTGTGGAAGGAGATAATCTGCGGGATGTGGATTCTTTCCTCTCAATGAGAGATGAGGAACTACCGTATTCTGATTCTTTGTTACCTGTCTGCCCCATGTACAGCGGCCATGCGGAGCCCGGGACAACGTTGGTGATTAGACTTTCTAATGCCCAGGGGGAACTGGTTGGGTCTGAGCTCGTTATGGCGGATGCAGGGGGCAACTGGCTGGCGACATTCAGTGGTACCCTGCTCTATTGCATGCCGCATCATATTGAAATTTCTCAATATATGTCATCGTATAATATCAGCTCTGAAGGGGGATTTAATATGCGGACTTATTTTATGCCTGCCTTTGGCGCCTCGCCCTTTACCACACCGGAGCTGACTCCGACCAACATTTTTGGGACCCGCGCCTCTGTGATGCTCCAGGCCTTAGAGCACCAATATGACCGCTCGGTAAGTCTGAGCTGGAATGATTATTACGACTATGAGATCATGTCGATCTCCATTAACCCATCGCAGGCAACGTTGTGATTAACAAGGAGTAAGAGAATGAAAAAACTGTCTATAGTGCCTGTTCTTGGAGCTGCTTTTTGCTTCTCTCTGGCAGCTGTTGCGGCTGAGGCCGTTGAACTGGATCATGATACATCTTTTACAGAGCTTAAGACCACTTTGCTCAAGCGGTATGAACCGCTGGTCAAGGATTTTTCCAGCTCAGAGCAGGGAGCGATGCAGACCATTACCCTGCCAGAAGAAGAGAGCACGCTGGAATCCTGGTGGCGTGAGTCGGTGAAAACACCTCTGACTGGTATGCAGGACTATACTGCACTGAACATGAGTAATTTATATGCAACCACGTTGGATAATTCCAGCCAGATCAAGGTGTTCAGTGCACTACCCCTGATACGGAAGACAACCATTCAGGAAGCGGACGGAGTGTTCGATACCTCTCTGTATCTGACGGGGAAATATAATTCAATAAATGAACCCGTGGGTGATGAATTAAAAACCGGCGGGCCAGATCGATACGAGGAAAAATCAGGTTCTCTTAGTCTGGGATTGGAACGGAAATTTTTAACAGGTACGAAAGTTGCCTTGGAGCATACATTTGAATCCTATGATTCCAATTCAGAATACCTGGATCCTGAGGATCAGGGTATCTCGAAGACGAGTGCCACTTTGACCCAGCCACTGTTACAAGGGATTGGACCGGACTACAACGGGGCTGTAGAGGAGCTTGCAAAGATTGACTACGCCAGCTCGGAAAATGAGCTGAGGCGTCAGATCGATAGTCACCTGCTGGAGGTAACCCGTTCGTACTGGGGATTGTATATGGAGCGTTCCATTTACCTGCAGAAACAGCAGCTGGCCAATAAAGCTGCAGAGATTGTGGCCCAGATGGAAGAACGCAAAGATATTGATATTGAACCCAGCCTTCTGATACGTGCTAAATCTCAGATGTTTGCCCATCAGCTTGAGGCAGACGAAGCCAAGTTTGCCATACTCAACGCCCAGTCGAGAATCTGGGCGCTGACTAATTCGCCTGCCTTTGTGAACGGATCCGGGTTGGAATATGTCACCGTTGAAGAACCCCGACATGGGTTGCCGCAGGAGAGCATGGAGGCAATCTTTATGACTGCGCTGCGCAAACGTCCAGAGGTCGAGCAATCTGTACGACAACTGCAGTCAGCGCTCTGGCGGCATTATCGGGCCAGGAATGAGTTATTGCCCCAGTTGGATTTATTCCTGCAAACCTATGTGAAAGGCCTGGAAGGGGATTATGATCATGACGGGGCCTATCAGGATTCCTGGGATGAGGGGAACCCCAGTTACAGTGTGGGGCTACGGTTTGGATTTCCTCTGATGAACAATGCGGCCAAAGCACGCGAAATGCGAAAGAAACTGGAGATAAGACAGCTACAAAGTCAGCTTGACACCACAGTGGCGAACATATTGCTGGAAGCCCAGATTTCCTATCGTGAGATGGTAAAATACAATATGGCCATGAAGAGGCGCTATACTGTGGTTGAAACGACCAAGAAAGAGGTTGAAAATCTGACCAGTCGTATTGACTACCTTATTTTGCAAAAACAAGAGTATGGTGGCATTCTCTATCGTCTCCTCGATGCTCTGGAACGTTTAAATCAGGCAGAGAAAGAGTTTTCAGCCAGTGAACTGACCTATAATCTGGCATTGGCTCAACTGCAGAGCGCCAAGGGCACCTTGGTTGAAGACTCTGGGGTTGTGATAGAGGAAACGGAAGAGAACGGGTATCCAGTCATAAAAATTCACCTGCGTGATGGCCAGGCCCCGGTCGATAAGCAAACAGCTTCGCTCACAGGTAAGCTGCAGGCTGGCGCTCAAGCCCAGGGCGCTGGTATAAAGATGCAGGTATCCGAAAAGGATGCGGCTTTGTATTCGGCCCTTGCCGTTGATGTGCAGTGATAAATGGTACGCTCTTGATGCCCCAAAGGCTTCTGCAGCATATCTGTTCTTTTGTTGGCCTTTTGCTCTATGGTGTTCTGGCTTCTTATGGTGAGCATACAGCCGGAGCAGTAACCTTAGAGAGCTTTCTGGAGCCTGACAAGCAGGTGGATATTGTCCCGGTGAACAGGGACATTGTCACGAAACTGCATGTTGTAGAAGGGGACTCTGTCAAAAAAGGCCAGCTTCTGGTTACCCTTGATCTCGGGGTGCTGAATGAAAGGAAGAATATCGCTCAAATCCTGGCCACAAACCATGGACGATTAGACTCTGCCCAGGCGCTGGTCAATATACGACAAGCGCATCTTGAAAATCTCAAACGTCTTGAATCCACTGGTCACGTGCGCCAAAAAGAGCTTGAAGTAAGCAGAGCAGATCTCGCTGTTGCTCAGGCAGACCTGTTGACCGCCCAGGAAGAACGAACCATTCGCCAGGCAGAACTGCGCCATATAGAGGCGCAGATAGAGGTAAAAAAGATTCGCTCTCCCATAGATGGACTGGTGTCAAGAGTGTACAAAACCGAAGGAGAACTCGTAGGACTCAACGATGAAGACGCCTTGATCAGCGTTGTCAGCCCCCACCCTTTGCATGTTATTTTTTATCTCCCCCATGCGTACGCAGAACAGATCGCAGTAGGTCAGCAGGTAGCCCTGCAGGTAGGGGTACCTGCTGAGACTGTTCTGGGTAAGGTGCTCTTTGTGGCCCCTCTCGTTCATCCTGAGAGCGGCACCATACGGGTCAAGATTGGTTTTGCTCAAGGGTTTGTTGCCCAAAGCGGTATCCGTTGCAGTTTGGATACGGATCAGCTGACTGCCCCATAGATGAGCGGTCTTCATGTCTTAGACCGCCTCTCCTGCTTTTTGTTTGCCTGTTTATGCCTGATCCCTGAGTATGGATACCCAGGCAAAGGCAACAGCATGTACGCTCCCACAATCATATAAGCCAGCCTATGACGGTAACATCTCCCCTCTTAATTTCTCCTCCTGTTGACTTGAAGGCCGCAGGTTCCACCATGCGGGCACTGCAGCAGGCGCTGGAGGAGCTTTCTCTCGTTCGGGACAACAGCGAACAATTGTACCAGTGTGTGGTCGATTTTCTGGTCGCTCACACAGGGGCAGGTGTAGTTTCCATAGGACCTTGCGGGACATCAGGGCAGGACGAGAATGTCTTTCGGGTGACAGATTTAGGCTACAGTTGGGCGCCTGACATCCTCAAAACCCTCCACCAGGGTGGGGCAAGAGCTATATCCCGGAACCAGGCGGCCGTTGCCCAGCTGGGGGGGCAGGATAGGTTTCTTCTTATTGCTGTTCCTTTGACCGGGCCGCAGCAGGGCCAGGCGCTCTGTGTGGCCATAGATACGGTAGAGCAGGCATTTGAACCTTTTATGGTCATACTGGAATTGGTTCGGCAATGTCTGGCTCTGGCCATCCGGGATGTCTCCCCGGCCGGTGCGGCCGATTTTTCAGCAGAGCTGCGGGACGCTGTGGCCGCTCCTTTGGAGAGCGGCGATCGGAAAAAGGCCGGGCCCTTTTTTGTGCAAAAAATCAAAGAATATTTCCAGGCAGATGTCGTTATGCTGGCCCCACGGCCTAAAGGGGTGGGCGGACAGTTTATATTGCATAGCTCCGTCTCCGGCTTGAATGAAAGTGCCCCTCAGATGAAACTTGTCAAGCAGGTTATTGATGAGTGCCAGCAAGAGGAAAAGATGCTCACCTGCAATAGTCCCCTGATTCCGACAGGCAGCATGCATTCCTTCCTGCTGCGGGACATGTCAGCAGCTTTTTTTGTTGACTCCTCTGTTTGTTTTCCCCTTATCTCCCATGACGGGACTGTGCAGGGCGGGATGATTGTCTGCTGGAAAAAGGCTGGAGAGAGCGTATCCAAAAGAATGGAGGCCTTTACCCAGGCAGCCCCCCTGATCGGGTCATTTGTCTCCTGGCTTACTCAGCCCGCCTATGGGGGGCAGCTCAGGAAATCCTTACTCAATGCCAGGCAGCGCACCGGTATCTTAGCGGGTCTGGTCTGCGGGACCATTCTGTTGGGCATGCTGCCTGTACCCTTTTCCGTGACAGGAACCTGTGTTCTGGAACCTCGGCAGACACGTTTTGTTGTGGCCCAGTTTGATGGCGTTTTGAAACGCGTCTATATTCAGCCGGGCACAAAGGTACAGAAAGGCGAATTGCTCGCAGAGTTTGATGAGCGAGTTATCGAGCTTGAGATCAATGCTCTTCAGGCGGATATGACCAAAACAAAAAAACTGCAGGATGTTCAGACCGCCGCCGGGAAAGCGGCCCTGGCTCAGATGGCTGGACTGGAACGGCAGGGGCTTGAGGAAAAACTGAAGCTTTATCAGCAGAGGCTGGCCCAACTCTCTGTCCACAGTCCGGTGGAAGGTATTGTTATCAGTGAAAATATGGAGCGGGCAGAGGGAAGCCCCATCAGCAGGGGACAGGGGCTTTTCGAGATTGCACCCCTTGATATAATGATGGCTGAAGCCCATATAGCACAAGAGGATATCAGCTACGTGCAGACAAAGGCGCCCACAGAAATCAGGCTGGAATCGTTTCCCGGTAAAACCTTGAAAAGTTCAGTGTATAGTATCTTTCCACGTTCTGAACTGCGCGGCGGCAGGAATGTCTTTCTGGTTGAGTCACTGCTGGAAAACCCGGACGCTCTGTATAAACCTGGGATGCAGGGAGAGGTTTCAGTTATTGTGGGTAAAAAACCTCTTTTCTGGAAGCTGTTTCGTCGGCCCTGGATGGCTTTTCAGAAAACCTTTCTCAATGATTAGGATGGATGACGAACTTGCCCTGGCAAGGCAGGACAAGGCGGCATGAGGTCAAGCGGAATCCGGCACCATAGACGGACATTGCAACCTTGATAAGACAGGAGAGGGACTGCATGGAATCTGAGAGTACAGCTCTTGCCCCAACCTTGCGCTCTGATCTGCATTTTACCATTCAAAATGGAACTGCCAGATGCTATGTCCTTGAGGACCCACTACGTCAGAAATTTTATCGTATTGGCAGAGCTGAGTATGTTCTGTTGACTACCTTGGATGGCAAGAGGTCGTTAAGCCAGGCTATTGCCACAGCCAATGAGCTGTTACAAGAAGATATCTTTGATGAAAAGACGGCAGAGATAACGTTGCAGTGGCTCATCCATAATCAGCTTATACTGGACAGCAATAGAGAGTCGGTAGAGGGCCGCCTCCGGGTGGACAACAGGGTGCGTCAGCAGAAGCTGCTCTCTCAATTCAATCTTATAACCATCAAGATTCCCCTATTCAATCCTGACCCCTTTGTGGAAAAAATGTACCCCTGGCTGGGGTGGCTGACGGGGCGCTATTTTGCCTGTATCTGGGCGGGTATTGTTTTCTACGGCGGCCTCCTGCTTTTTCAGCAGGCAGATGCCTTTTTACAGACAGCGGCCATCGCATTGGCCCCGGGAAACATTTTTTTTCTGTGGCTGTCCTGGTTTCTCTTAAAGCTTCTTCACGAAGCCTCCCATGCGTTGACCTGCTATCGCTACCATGGCAGGATTTATGAGGCAGGACTCCTCTTTATTGTCTTTTTCCCCCTCACCTACGTGAACGCCTCCTCAAGCTGGAATTTTCCCGGCAAATGGCAGCGTATGCATGCCGCCTTTGCCGGTATCTATGCAGAGCTGTTTGTTGCCGGGTTTGCAGCTCTCATTTGGGCGGAGAACCCGCATACCGTGGTTGGCAATCTTGCCCATAACCTGGTGCTGGTGGCCGGTTTTTCTTCTCTTTTGTTCAACATCAACCCTCTTATGCGTTTTGACGGCTACTTTATCCTCTCTGATATGGTGGGTATCCCCAATCTGTATGGCCGAGGTCAGGAGTTTGTCACCAGCATTTGGAGGGCCATGTTTTTTGGTCAATGGTCATACATCCGGCGTTTGTCTTGGCGGCAGGAACTGTTTATTGCCTGCTACGGGATAGCGGCCTGGTGCTGGCGGTTTCTAGTGATGACCTTTCTGTTGCTCCTTGCGGCCTCCGCTTTCCAGGGTTACGGTATTTTTATAGCTCTTGTTTCTGCAATACTGTTGGTTGGACCACCTTTTCTCAGGCTGAAAAACACCTTGGTCAGCATGCGGGTCGAAAACCCGTCTGGCTTCAGGCGTTTTTTCCTGGTCTGTGCTCTGGGTGGTTTGGCAGGGGTACTGTTGGTGCAGGTTGTGCAATGGGAGCAGGAGATCAAAGCTCCGGCTGTTGTACTCTATGAAGATGAAGTGCTGGTTAAATCCCAGGTTCCCGGTTTTCTGGAAACCATGTATGTCCATGCCGCTGAGGAGGTTGTTGCCGGACAGCCGTTATGTTTGCTGAGAAATGCGGAGTTGGTGGCAGAGGAGGAACAGTTGCAGGTACAGCTGGCAGAAGTTCTTATCAACAAACGTCATGCGCATATGCAGGAGGATATTACCTCCTATCAGATGTTTGAGGAGAACTCAGCGGTACTGCTCAAGAGAGTACGAGCGTTACAAAGTGATATAGAGGACCTCCAGATTGTGGCGGAATCAGCAGGGACAGTGCTTGCCCACCGGTTGGACGATTTGCAGGGGACCTATATTCAAAAAGGCCGCGAAGTGATGTCCATTGTCTCAGAGGGGCGGAAAAAAATTCTTGCCTCTGTGGATCAGGAAGCTATTGCGGCTTTTCGCCAGCGAGCCGATGAACAGGTCGAAGTGATTATCCCTTCCATGAACCGGTCCTCCTTTTTTGCCCGGGTGGTTCGCATTGCCCCAAAAGCTGAAACCCTGGTGCCGGACAGGGGATTGAGTGCAGCCTACGGCGGGCCCCTCGCGGTGCGGCAGGTGGTGAATGAAAAAAGCCCAGGTGGTGGGGATGCGGTGGAGTTTGAGTTTTTTTCACCTCGTTTCTCGGTGGAACTGGCGGTTCCTCCCCAGAAAGCCGGTCAGCTTCTTGTTGGCCAACTGGTCACCATTCGTCTGCCGGGACAGCGTCTCAGTCTGTGGCAAGTCATAACAACCAGTCTGTACGACTATTTTGCTCTTCGACTGGACCCTACCGCTGCCAGGTAATCCGAGGGAACCCGGATTACGCAGGCGCATTGTGTCTCATTTGAGCCAAAAGTGATCAAAAGAGAAGTATCAGAACTCCGGTACTCAGTAGAATTTAAGATGATACCATCCCGTCAACCATACCTTACTCAGTGCCCGGAAAGATGGTACGAGACTCATTAAGTTCATAGTCAGGGATGCAATCTGCTTCTGTGGAATACAGACTGCGCAGTAACCTCCTGATATCATCCTTGTGTTATACCCCTGGCCGCTGCGTTGTCTTAGTGAGTATTCCAGACGAATCCGGCCACCCTGATTTTGGAGATAGCGACGTAAAGAAACAACTGGTAGAGAGGTCCTTTTTGAAAACCATTCAAGGAGGATCTCATGCCCTAAAAAGGTTATCTAAGTGCAAAATAAAAGAGGTGTTCCGCCTCAAATTTGAACAGGGTCACAGCAAGCATACGATATCAAGAAGCTGCGGTATCGGCAGAAGCACGGTCAATGATTATCTGCAACGAGCAAAACAGGCAGGGATTGTATGGGCTTTAAATCCAGGAAAAACACGTCACCCTGAACCCGCTGTGGCAGGAGTATAAAGAACGACAGCCAGAGGGGTACCAATATAGCTGGTTTTGTGAGCATTACCGGAACTGGACTGGCAAGCTGGATCTGGTTGTGCCTCACCAACACCGCCGCCAGAAAGAAGCTTTTCGTTGACTATGCCGGGCAGACGGTTGATATCAGAGATCACCATACCGGGAAGATCAACTCAGATTTCGCGGTTCTTGGTGCCAGTAACTACACCTATGCTGAAGCCACAGCCAGTCAGCAGCTGGAAGACTGGATCGGTGCCCATGTACGAGCCTTTGCTTTCTTCAAGGGGGTTTCTGAATTGGTTATCCCTGACAACGCTGAAAAGCGTATCAGCAAAGCCTGCAGATATGAGCCAGACATACATCCCACCTCTCACGACATGGCACTTTTTACCAGATCGTGGTGCTTCCCCCCTGGCTTCGTAAGCCAAGAGATAAGGCCAAGACAGGAGCAGGGGTGTTACTCGTAAAGTGTTGGATTCGGGCCAGGCTCAGGAAACACACCTTTTTCAGCCTTGCTGAATTGAAGCGCGAGATCGGTAAGCTCCTTGAGCAACTCAAACCACAAACCCTTTAAAAAACTGCCTGGAAGCAGGAAGAGCTGCGTTGAAGGACTGGATAAACCTGCCTTACAACCAACTTCCCGATGTACCGTACGAGCTTTCCTACTGGAAAAAGGCCACTGTCCACATCGCTTACCATGGGAAGGTCGAAGGCCATTATTATTCAGTCCTGCACAGCTTGGTGAAAAAGAAGATCGAGATCCGCTCTCCCCAAAGGGTGGTTGCATGCTTCTACCGTAGCAAAGGTGTTGCCAGTCATCGACGAAATGCAAAAGGCGGTTGCCATACCACGGTCCGGGAACATATGCCCATGGAGTTTGTCAGCAACCTGATAGCATTTGCCAATATCGGGCCTGAGACGCTTTGTCTGGCTAAAACGCTGCTTGTTCAACGAGACCATCCCCAACAGGCCTATTGCACTCTGCTGGGTATACTTCGCCTTGGGAAAGCCTATGGGGAGTCACGCCTGGAATCAGCCTGCCGCCGGGCGCTGTCCATCCATGCTTTATCGTATCGCTCTGTGGCGTCTATTCTAAAAACCTGGCTGGATCAGAAACCGCTTCCGGAAACAGAGAAAAAACCGCTCAGCCATCCCATATTCGTAGGGCGGCCTATTCTAGGCTCTCGTCAGGTATAACCAACTGAAACGAAAAGGAGGACTGTACAAATGCTCGTACCTCCAAGCATTGAAAAACTGCCCAGCCTTCGCTGTACCGGCATGGCCGCAGCACTCCTCTGGTCGTCAGCCTGGCGAACGCCATCCTCGACCGCCTGATCCACACCGCCTATAAAAGAGAAGGTGATGGAGAATCCATGAGAAAAAAGAAAGCGCACTTGACGTAAAAAACACCCTCAGAGTAAGAAAGAAAGAATGGCGCCGCTACGCTTCGACAACCTGGCCGGAACCACTGGGATACGCATTGGCAGCCCGATGATCGGACACTTTATCAAAATCCTCACTTTTTTTTACGTAGAACTGGTTTGATTCGACGAGAGGTTTTGTTGGCCTTAGGTTGTCTATTGTTCAGTCTATTGAGTGAGGCCATGGTTTTCTCCTGTAGCTTACTGTTCTTACAAAAAAAGATGTGATCCGTCTCCTCGGGGTTGTCAAGTCAAAAACGACCTGTACGGCAATTAATTATTACATAAATTCAAGTGGATACTGAAAAAAAAAGTTTACGAAAGCTCCTCTTTCTATACTGCGGTATTTAAGGCTTTGCGGCCATAACGGGAACTGCTTAAAAAACGATTAGAATCTTAGGCTATTATAAATAATTAAAAATATAAGATTTATAAAAATGAAAAAAAGTCTTAGCTGTACATTAATGATATCTAATCTTCTATGCACAATATTAGTTGTTGCTGCACATTATAATTCTAAATGGCTTATTAATATAGATAGTTACAGTAAATTAAATTTTTATTTTCAGGAATTTATTTCTAATGGAATAGCTAGGTCAGCAGTGCCTTTATTTGCTTTAATATCTGGTTTTTTCTTTTTTAGAGAACAAAAATTACACAATATTACTTATTTAATATTTAAAAAAACTAAAACCATATTGATACCATATACTATATCAGGTTTTATGATTTTACTTTATTATGATATTCAAAAGTTTATTGTTAAAGGAAATTTTGTATATCTTAATGATATAAATTCATTTTTATATAATATATTTGTTCATCCTATATCTTTGCAATTTTGGTATCTTAGAGATCTTATTTTTCTTGTTATTTTATCACCGATAATATTTCTGTTTAATAACAGAATGAAATTAATTGTTTTAACTTTTTCATTTGTTTTTTGGATTTGTAATATACAATTTTTTCCTATATTTTGTGGATGGTATTTTATCAATTCAGAAGTTTTTTTCTTTTTTTTGCTTGGAGGGATATTTTTATCATCAAATAAATTTGAAAAAATATTGAATATTAAGACTAAAGATGCATTTTGTATTTTTCTACTTTGGATTACTTTTATATATTTGAGAATATGGATTGATCCATATCTTGATGTTTGGTATATTAAAAAATATACTGTTAAATCGTTATTATTGTATAAAATATCGATACTATTAGGTGTTGTTTCTATAATAAAAATAGCAAGTTTTCTTATTGATTATAAATGGTTGGTAAAAATTTCGGGATTAACTTTTTTTGTATATCTTTTTCACTTGAATCCTCTTTCATCAATACTTTATGAAAACACAAATTTTGGAGAATATTCCTTTTATTTCCTCTTTCCAATGGCAACTGTAATTTCATTCTTAACAGGATATTTAATGTATAAGTTTATACCTTCTTTGTACAACCTACTTACAGGTGCAAGGTCCCCCAAGAAGTCTATGTGCCGGACTTCTTCAGATTAATGCTGAATGCTGCATTCCTGGTAGGTTCGTCGCCGTAAATCATGGTACTGATTAAGTTCAGTGTGGAAAAAAGTTTTTCTTAAGTTAAAAATGAAAATTCAGTCAGGATTTTTCGATCTTGATAATTGGATCCATAAAATCGATAGCAACGGTAAACCGCTCGCCAAAATTAATCAAGCTGTTGATTGGGATATATTTCGTCCTGCACTTGAAAAGGCTTGGCAAAAGACCCGAAAGTTTGCAGCGAGATTGAAAGGATATGATGTCATATTGCTCTTTATATTTTTTGTTCTTCAGTCTTTGTATAACCTTTCCGATGATGCCATTGAATATCAAATCCTCGACCGCCACTCTTTTTGTCCTTTTCTTGGATTGCATACAGGAAGCAATATTCCTGACGCAACAACGATATGGCTTTTCCGTGAGGATCCGAAAAATGCCGGGATAATCGAAGAATTGTTTTTTCAGTTTGAATCGCACCTGCAGGAATGTGGTTATACAGCCATGAAAGGGCAAATTGTTGATGCTTTCATTGTGAAAACTCCGGTACAGCGCAATAGCCGTGAGGAAAATGAAAAGATAAAGTGCGAAGGCAAGGCCCCTGCTTGTGCTCATCTCAAATTGACCAGCAAAGAGGTGTTGTGCTAACCGAAAATTGATCACCCGTTAGCGGAATTTCTGCCTGTGTTATGGTAGAGGCAACATACATTCAGGGAGGAGAGGAGTTGCTCTCAATGGATCAATACGAACAAACTTCTGAGAGTGCTGAAGCTTCTGCTTTGCTCTTTAGCCTGATTGAAACAGCCAAGGCTAACAAAATCGAACCATACGCCTATTTCCGACATATTTTTACCCAACGGCCTACAGCAAATACTTTGGCCGATTAGACCGGGCTGCTGCCGGGGAACGTGACCCTTGAGAATGACTTCTGCAAGGCGTAGGTCGTGTGGCGCTTACGTAGCTCATTCTACTTAGGTGCATGCATGACCAAAGTACTACCGAAAATGATGCGGGCTAGGCAGAGCTTTGGTGCGCATTGGGGCGAAATTTTCGCCTGATTACGGTTATGAGATACAATTGTTTTTGTTATTTTTTCTCAAATGAGACACAATGGTCATGAGAAAGCAGGCCCAGACCAATCTTGTAAACCAATGAGAGGTATTGAATTTTGTCTGAAATAAAAACTATAGGTCTTTTCTTACTTACCGCTTTAGCTGAAATTATTGGTTGTTATCTGCCATATCTATGGTTACGTGAAGGGAGATCGTTTTGGTTGTTGGTTCCTGCCGCTGTCAGCTTTACTGCATTTGCCTGGTTATTATCACTACATCCAACCGCAGCAGGTAGAGTATATGCCGCTTACGGCGGCGTCTATATTTGTATGGCTATTTTGTGGTTATGGGCAGTTGATGGTATTCGTCCAACCGCATGGGATCTTATAGGATCTGGTGTAGCTCTTGTGGGTATGGGAATTATCATGTTTGCTCCACACAGCACCTAATGTTAGGTTTGAAAAGAACTACTGAAGTCATATGGGGGTTAAAGGGCAGACAGGTTCGTGAGCACCAACAAAATTCAATCAGTTTAAAAAGGCGTCGTGGCGTTTGAGGTGTCCATATTGCTACCTATTGTGACGATCAGTAAGGCGTCCTCTGGCGTCGCCACTGGTTTTCGGCCAATACATACAGGATGTTGTGTGTAAGTGAGTATTCCAGACCATTCCGGCCAGTAATTCCAGACGAATCCGGCCACCTTGATTTTGGAGATAGCGACGCATAGAAACAACTGGTAGAGAGGCCCTTTTTGAAAACCATTCAAGGAGGATCTCATGCCCAAAAAAAGGTGGCTCCTCAGCAGAATCTGTGGGTGGATTGTGGTTCTGGCAAGTCTCCAACTGTATAATATAGAGCAATTTTTAACTGGTCATAAGACCGAAAACCATACGATCTTTTGGTGACCACTTTTGCCTTGTTATTAAATCCTTCAACACACCCAAGAGCAATGGTGTTTTTTGCCAGAAACCAATTGAGTGGAAGAGCTATTGAGTTATTTTTTCAGAATTCTTGTGATCTGTTGATTAAACAGCTCGATATAGGCCCGTTCATCAATATCCTGAGAACAGATGATCAGCAGGTAAAAGTGTTCCTCGTCGATAAAAATTTTTTGTACCACAGCTTTGTCAACATAGTTGATATCAAGAGAGATGTTCCCCGATTCGTACTGATTAAGAAAATGCGGTACCTTGTCAAGAACATCGCCCAGTACGGCGCTGAATGCCGCTAAAACGTCTATGGAGTCAGGCGTGTTGACTCCACCAATGGGCAGCCCTTTTTTATCGGCAACCACGGCGCTCTGAAAGCCGCTTTGGCGACAGAGACTCTCAAGCAAATTTTCAAGTCTGTCGCTGGTGAAGGCGGTTTTGTCACTGTCTTCTTCTTCGATAAAAGTAAAGGGTTCTTGAACGACCTCTCCAGGTTTTGATGACTGCTCTAGGGGTGTTATTGCAAAAGATTGCCCTCCATTGAAGAGCTGGGTTTGGGCGTCGGGCACCTCATGTTGGACAGGCAGGTGAAAATTGTGAAAAACGTCGTACTGCAAGGACTCGGGGAGAGGGAGCAGAAGATCGTTGAGTAATGCTACGGCCGCTGCAAGCTCAGAAGAGTTTTTCAGAATGTCGGTCATTGCCTTCTCCTTTGATTTTGTATTCAAGTCGCTGAAGTATTTCAAACGAGAGCCTGTCGTATGTTTCTTTTAATTCTTTGGCATCAGTAAGAAAGCTGACTGGAGATTCAGTGGTCTCTGCCTTTTCGATAAGCCTGGTCATAGGGATGAACGTTGAGAAGAAAGCCCTTTTGGGAAATACCTCTCTAAGGGTTGTCAGCACTTCGAATTCGTAAGGGTTGTTGACATCAAACATGGTCAGCACCAGACCCAGGATGGATGAGTTGGCGTTCATTCTGTCTCGGATTCTAGCCAAGAGTTGCAGCAGGAGAGGAAGCGAGCGAACGGAGTTGTTTTTACAGGTTACCGGAATGATCACTGAATCGGAACAGCCTAAAAGCACGACATTGAGAGGACCGATATTGTTTGCAACGTCAATGAGGGTTATATCAAAGTCTCGGGTAAGGGAACGGGTGAGCCGGCTCAGTTTTTTTAATCGCCTTGTCTCGCTTCCATGAGACAGGTTAAAGACCTCCTGGGGAGAATGTATGCCGAGATGCACCATGGAAAGAGGTAAATGCCTTGCTTTAATAATGACGTCTTGCTGTCGTGCTTTTTTATGCAGCACCTGATACAGACCGGCTTCGCTCTTTTTTTTCATCCCGACAGATGTGGATAAGCAGCCTTGCGGATCCCCATCCAGTAAGAGCACTTTATAACCGGCTTGAGCGAGGCTGACGCCAAGGTTTAAGGTCGTTGTGGTTTTGCCGACACCACCCTTATGTGAGGTAATGGAAACTATAGCGTTCAAGATCAGCTCCTGTTTGCACCTTCTATTTTTTATTGTGGTATATCCTGGAAACGCTTTTGTTACATCCAGCCCGGATTTCTCATGAGCCTTTTTGTCAAAATTGGCAAAAAGGGGTTCTTTTTACGATGCATCAATTGAGATGCTTCCTTTTTGCAGCGCTTGGCGCACAAGATCAAGATTTGTTTTAAGTTCTCCTTGCATTGAGAGTATAAGGTCATGCAGAGAAAGTGGCATTTTTTCTTTAAGTTGTCTGATTTCAGGAAAATCGTCATCATCAGCCAGGAGATGCACTTGTGGATTATGGAGCGTAATCTTTTTGATATGGTTGTGTAATTCATCCAAAGATTTTCCCATACAAAGAAGGAGTGATTCTATGGTGCCAATATCTTCCCCCTTGTGGATGCCATAATGGATATTGAACGAACCTTTTTCAAGGAAAAAAAGGCGGAGCAATGCTTCCTTGCCGTGCCAGGTTCCTTGCTGTGCCGACAAGACCGTACCTGATGCAATTATTATCTCGCCGTCCATTTGGGGAAAGGTTATCTTGCCACTTTTTTTGCTAAAAGAGAACATGTGCAGCAGGTCAGAGAGTCCGAGTTCCTGGAGTTTACCCTGAACATCGCTTACAATTTCTTGTTTGCAGGGAGCGTTTCTGCGGAGCACAGCCTTGATCCGTGCCACAAGCTCAGGTCCGGTAAAGGGCTTGACAATGAAATCCTCTGCGCCGCGTTCAAGGGCTTTCACCTTGAGGTTTTCACGAGTTAAGCTGCTGAGAACGATGACCGGAATTTGTTGGCTCTTCTGGTCTTGCTTGAGATGGTCAAGAAGCTGAAATCCATTCATTTTGGGCATGTTGATGTCGAGGATGATCAGATCAACCGAAAACTCTTTAAGGGTGGAGAGCGCTTCTTCGCCATTTATTGCGTGCAGACTGTTGTAGTTGCCACTGCTCACTAATTGTGACTCCAGAAGGACGTGCATACCTTTGTCGTCATCAATGCACAGAATGTTTTTTTTCTGGTGAAGTCTATCCATAAGAAATCAATCGATTTTCTGCGATTTTCGGTTGCAACATCCTAATATTACGCAAATCCTGACCAACGAGCATGGCTGGAACAGGTAAGTCAGCCACAACGAAACTTGAAAGCTTTCACTTCGGCATCGATAGTTTTCAAGTTGTCAGGGGACGTTCATATAAAATAGAGTAATCACTTTTCACGTGTTTTGTGGGGACAGGTTATCTGAGGCAAACTATCCACCCAGGAGTTCACTGGACATCTGTTTTATTCTGGCACAGGAAAGCTGTCTCCCATGAGATCCAGACCACATTCGAGACTATCTATCCAGTTGATGAACCGATTGGTCATTTCCCGACCTTTAAACAGAGATCCATGCTGCGGAGCAATTGTCTCGATATCAAGCTGTTGGACGGTCTTGATCCACATCTTAAATGCCTTTTTTGAAGGCATATACCGCCTGTGGAAATCCTCCATGTATTGGATGTGATGGTCGAAATCTTCCACCAAGACCGTTCCTGCATCTATTGAAGCTCCGAGATCTCCAGAATAGAGGATCTTGGATACAGGATCGTAGATCTGATAGTTCCCTGGTGAATGAAGAAAGTGTGCGGGGATCACCTTCAGGGGACAGCCAGCAAGGTCAATGACCATGCCTTCATCCCTGATGGGGGTTATTCGGTCGATAACCATGGTGTCGACACCAAAGTGCGTTATAAACTTCATCCACACCGAAGGGAGGAATCCTTGGACATCGGTTGCCATCAGCCAGCCATTCGCTGCGGCAATGATATCGGGGTCCTGATGGGAAAAAAAGATGTATTTCAAATGACGTAATGAGTCGATATTGGTCATTTGCTTGAAGAGTTTATTGAATACCTTGTGCCCACCGGGGTCAAGGCATATCATCTCATTTTCATGGGTTATTATGTGTTGGTTTGTTTCAACCATATGCCCTTCGGATAGATCGTGCAAACAGATGTTTCTATGCGATCCATCGGCAAATATTTCAAACATGTTTCGTCTCCTTTGCCTGACGGGGAGTTAAATCATCCCGCGTTATGTATTGTGCTGTTACCCGAAGCCTGAATCCGTGAAAAAATGCTAATATTCGCCTGTCTGAAAAACTCACTCAGCAGGTGAAATTATCAAACGCTTCATTCTCGAAAAATCTGAAGAATATTTTTATACCCCTCACTCAGGCCTGGCCTTGGTGGGCCTCTGTATAAACCGGTTCAGCAAATTGGCTGACATAATAGGGCGTACCATCAAAAAAAACAGTAAACACATTGCAGATGCTGATGGCCTTCGCAGTTACCTAGGGCTTCTGTGCCTGGGCAAAAGTGATTATAAAGCTATCACCCAAATGCATGATGACCAGTATTTTTACAATGCATTGGATATTGGTAACATTCCATCTACTGAGACTTTGCGGCAACGGCTGGACAGTCAGGCTCTGGACTATCAGCGTATTGCCGAACACTGTTCCATTGCTGCTTACCTCGGGCTTGCAGAATGGTGCCTGGATATAGAACTGCGACCAGGTAACCAGCATAGCCAGGAAGGTTTCATTCTTGGCTACCTGTACAACCCAGAAACATGATAGGAAAAACTATCATTTTACCACAGTGATCCGTGTTATTGAACGGACAACAGACAAACATGGCCAAACCCTCCTGTTGCCGAAGGTGGGCATAGATGGATGGTGGACCAATCTGGAACTCCCTAAAGCAAAAATCATTTCACCCTATGAAAACCATGGGTTGAGTGAGCAGTTTCACAGCGAATTTAAGATGGATCGTAACTACTCACCCCCTACGATTACTCAAGGGATATATTTTGTTTTGTTAAAGCCATTTGAATTGTAACCAGTGGATTGACACCTTTGGCAGCCATGGTTTGCAAAAAGCAAAACCAAGGCTTCATGCTTCTTCCGTCTCTCCCCAAGATTATGTGCGTCCGATTTTGCCAACCTGCCGCGCTTTCCCTTTGGCTTGGGTGGAATCGCAGGCAATTCCTTGCCTCCCCGGGTGAGAATATTGCGATAGCGTTGTTGTAACTTGGCGTATTCCTTATCGGTAAGGCATTTTTCTGCACAACTGGCCACAGTATGACCCCTCTGGGTCCACAGCTTTTTCATGTTGCGAGCCCACCGATATTGGTTTGAGTCAACAATAAAGGTAAGTTCACGTAACAGGTGGGATCCACAAAGACCGTGATCGCAATGATCGTAGGACAAATATGATGCCCAGCAACCATGAATTATCTCACCACCATATCCTAAAATGATATTGAGCCCCTCAAGCCCCTCTTTTCCGCCTTTACGATGAAGCAGTTTCAGGGTTGTTTTTTCGGAGGAATATACGTGAATCCAATGATTTTTACCCGCAACCCGAAATGATATTTCGTCAACAGAAGCTCTATTGGCCTTGCCTCCCATTCTTCTAAGGCCTGATAGAGACGAAAAACAATTTTCAGCAGGCTCGCTTCAGAAATGATCGAACCAATCATGGCTGCAATCTGTTTCTGAACCCTGTTCAAGGCGACCATCTGACTGATTATCAGGTGAATGGCAAACGCCTTGATTTTAAAAAAAAACAATATCGATTTTGCTACGCCTTTCGTGTCCCTTACCAGGAGTCTTGCTCAGGTCGACACCGCAGACATCACAGGGTACCACTTCTGCCCAGGCAACCGTTTCCCTTACTTGAGTATTGCTGCTCTCGCCTGAGACACCTCCTCCTTTCCCCTGACTTCCCTTGCCCGGAGTGGAGGTCTCGTCTTTATCGGTTTGAGAAGAAGGTAGGCTGGAGTTTTTGTTGTTCTAGCGCGCTTTCTTTTCCAGAAAAAGCGACAGAATCAGCTCTACTACAACCAGCAGACTCTTCATCACAGCTTTGATCTTAGACGATACCTTACCGTCAGAGTAAAGTTGCTCAAATTCCCGTTTCAGACGGTCTCCTTCCTCTCGGACACTTGTCTTATCTACTATAGCCATAGCGATGGTCCGTCATCAGGCCAAAAGAAGGCGTTTGAAAACTGTGATTCAGGAGCTTATCTATCTGGCTGCGAGGCTTGTACGTAGTGGGAACCGATTGTTTTTACGTTTGGGTTGCCACTGCCCTGCGTTTGAAGCCTTTAAAGGAGTGTATGAGCAGCTGTCGTTTGCTTGACCGGTAGCAGATAGTCTTAAAATTTTTACCACTCAAGAGGAGAAGTGTGTCCTTATGGTGCAATTTATGTCAGATTTTCAAAGATCAACCTAGCTGAAATGCCCCACTGTAACACATGCCGGGCTTGCAGCTAAAAAAATTGGGTAAAAAATAGGCAATAGATGCTCATCAAACGACTACAGCAAGTAGCTTCACGGATTCAGGTGAAGGTTACGATAATATTTCCGCAAGATTCCTAGATGCCCTTGATATATCAAGAAAAATAAGGCCCAGTTTGGCTTCTGGACGAGTAATTGCCACCAGCATTGCGTGGGGTCCGGCATTGGCCATGATGACATAGCCGTTTTTGCCTTTTACAAAGAGTTGCTCCAGATCACCTCTTTTTAGTTCTCGTGCAATTCGATTACCCATGGAAAGCATGATAGCGCTCATGGCGGCGACGTGATCTTCCTCCAGATTTTGCTGCAGACAGCTGGCAATAATGAGACCATCTTCAGAGACAACGGCACAGCCCTCGATATCTGCCGAAGTTGTCTGTAAGCTGTCCAGGGTTTCTTTAAGCATTTCATTTCGTAACATTTTTTCCCCTCGGTGGTGTATGTATAACAACAGTTAGTTCTGTAGCTCAAGCCTGTCATTATTTCTGCATTTGTGCTGAGATAATCGAGATACATTGCATGCCAAGCAACTTTTTGACCTTTTTAGAGAAAAATAACAAGCTATATTTTTTTTTTGTTTCTTGTTTCATGAAATAGCCTGCGAAGTGTATCGTAGGCATCGTTGATGTACTGGTTGACCCGGGTAAGGTTTTTGTCGTTTTTGTACATATTGCACATGACGTCGGCGCTTACCAACAGCGTCGATATAGCGTCGTTGAATTCGGCGAAGTATGTTGTGGAAAAATTACCAGATGCAAGAGGCACAGGGTTGGTATCGGTGTCTGCATTTTTCCTTTTGCTTGCTGTTGCCATCCTATGGGTATCGCTGCTGGTGATATCTTCTTTGAGGATTTTTATATGATTTTCAAGTCGCTTTATTTTTTGCTGCAGTTCATCACGCATTGTTATGTATTTGAGGTGTGAGGCTATCTTGGCGTTGAGGATATTGATATTACATGGTTTGGCGATGTAATCGACGGCCCCCATGGACAGACCCCTATATTCGTCCCTTCCTTCGGTCTTGGCGGTGACAAAAATAATGGGGATATGACGGGTCCTTTTGTCGCTTTTCAATGTAGAGCAGACTTCGTAGCCGTCTATGTAAGGCATAGCAACATCAAGCAGAATGATATCTGGCTTGCTGGTAATGGCCTTTTTCAGTCCTTCGGCACCAGAACTGGCGACATGGACCGTGTATTCTTGCATTAGAGTAGTCTGAAGTAAGGTTAAATGGGCTGTATCGTCATCGATGATTAACAGTTTGTAATGAGAAGTATCGATGATTTTTTTTGTTCCGGTTTGGTTAATGAGGTGCTTGGCTGAAATGAGAAAATTGCAAACTTGGCAGGAAATCTCCTTGTGTTCTATATTCTGCAATATCTCATCTTCAACAGTGTTGCGGCTCCCGCATTCTTCACAAAATATAATGTTCATGGACAGATCTTGTCGATATAGATGTTTGCGTTAGAGGTTGTTCTCAAGATTACCTAGACTATTGTATTGCCTGGTTGTTTTGCACCCGGATATTTTTTGATTTTGAGGTAAATAACGGCTGTAGGCCTGTCGCAATTCGTGCCGCGGTGTTTTCCAGTTCTTCGAGGACCTGCTGGTGGGCCTTCTCCTCGATATCCCCTGCTAGTTCTGCCAGTTCCTTGATGTCAATACTATACAAAGCCCCCTTGATCTTATGGGAGTAAAAGAGAATATCGTTACGATTTCCCGATAGGATGGAACTGTGCAGTTCTTCCATGCCTTCCTTGAGGACGTCAATAAAAGATTCGAGGACATGAGTGACTTTTTCGTGGTCAAGGGCGAAATTTTTCAAGAGGTATTGGTAGCAGTTTTCATAAAGATGCAGAGGAGCCTGATTTGTAGTAGATCCTGGGGAGGTCTTTTTCTCATCAGTTTCTCTGCCATTTTTTTGGGTGGCTGTCGGACAGTTGTGCAAAACTGACAACAGCTTTGTTCTGGTATAGGGTTTTGCCAAAAAAGAATCGACACCGGCCTTCTGGCAGCGCTCTTTGTCGCTGAGCATGGCATTGGCTGTCATCGCGACGATATAGAGATGCTTGCCGTAGAGCCGTGTTGCCAACTGTTTTTCAATGTCGATGCCTTGAGCAAGCCCTGTCTTTCCTTCCTGTTCCACCTTTCGAATACATCTTGTTGTCGCCAGACCATCAAGCAGGGGCAGCTGGACATCCATCAGGATGAGATCAAAGCTATCGTCATTGCTCAACAATTTCAAGGCGTCTAGACCGTTCTCGGCAACGGTTACAAGGTGTCCCGCTCCCTTGAGGATGGCTGTGGCAAACTCCTGATTACCTTTGTTATCTTCAACCAGGAGCACATGGAGTTTTTCATAACAGCCAATTTTTTCAGTCTTTTCTTGTGGTTGTGGCAGTTGTTGGACAGAGGCTTTCGGCAAAAGAATGGAAAAAGAGAAGGTACTGCCTAATCCAACAACACTTTGCACATCCAGGGTGCCCCCCATCAGGCTTACCAGTTGATGGCTGATGGAAAGACCAAGGCCTGTACCGCCAAAATTTCTGGTGATTTCCGGTTCTGCCTGAACAAAGCTATCAAAGATGGTTTGTATCTTCTCCTTTTGGATACCGATTCCAGAATCTTTGACCCAGAAAGTAACCAGGTACTGGTCATCTCTTTGTTTTTTACTGGCAACCGATAATTCGACCCTGCCTTCCTGGGTGAATTTAATTGCGTTGTTTACCAGGTTATAAAGGATCTGATGGAGACGAAGCCGGTCACCTATCAGCAAGGTTTTTAGCGCTGATTTTTGCTGCACTGCCAGCTTTATTCCTTTGCTCTCAGCTAAAAACAAGAGGCTATCCTCAATGCCTTTAAGGAGTTCAGCAAGAGAAAAAGGTTGTTTTTCGATGTAAAATTTCCCCGCTTCTATCTTGGAATGATCAAGCAGGTCGTTGACAATGCAAAGGAGATTTGTTGCCGAGCTTTTAATTCGTTCCAGGAATTTTCGCTGCTCTTTGTCAAGGGGTGATTCAAGGACCAGTTCGCTCATCCCTGTTATGACGTTGAGTGGCGTACGGATTTCATGGCTCATGTAGGCCAGAAACTCTCCTTTTGCCTGGTTCATTTTTTCGGCATGTATGCGAGCTTTTTTTAGTTCAGTGATGTTTTCTTTTGAGGCGATGTAGCTGATAATACGTCCTTGTTCGTCTTTGATTGGAGCGACAGTGACATACTCTTCATAAATTTCGTCGTTCTTTTTTTTGTTAATGAATTGGCCTCTCCATTCCTTGCCATTGGTGATGGTCGCCCACATTTCGGTATAGAGTTGGGGGGGCGTCTGCCCGGATTGGAGGATGGAAGGATTCTTGCCGATGACCTCGTTGGTGGTATATCCGGTGATCTTCCGATTAGGGCGTATGTCCGGTAGGGTTAACTAGCTCATGTTATACTGTAGTTGAAAGGCTTCAGCATAACGATCTTCCCCTTAACGGAGGTACCC
>PDTD01000039.1 GCA_002748755.1 Desulfobulbus propionicus
TATCGAGGGCTCGTTTGACCAGCGTATCTAAATTGCTGATCCGCCCGACGGTAACGATGCCGAAACTGCCCAGGTGTGACCCCACCAACAGTGGCTGGGCTTCGGTATCACTGATCACGCCAATGCCCTGGTTGCCCTGAAAGCTGGCGATATCGGCCTCGAACTTGGTTCGGAAATAGCTGTTTTCAATATTGTGGATGGTGCGATTGAGTTCCCCGGCATTCATGACCGCCAGCCCCGCACGACGAGTTCCCAGATGCGAGTGGTAATCCGTTCCATAAAAAAGATCGTTGACGCAGTCATTTTTCGAGATCACACCGAAAAATCCGCCCATGGTAGCGATTCCCCTTTTGTGTTTTTTTGATTTGAATAGAATCAAGCGTTTACTTAACGTAAATGTCTTCGGTTGGCAATTACAACTTGAAAGCGATATTCCTTGCCACCAGTATAGCGACATCGAATGAACTGATATCCATGCGCACCGCCTGACAAAATAAGTTGATCCCCTCCTCCTTTTTAGAATCGACTTTGCCGCTTTATTCAGAAAGCACCAAAAATAGGGCCATCCTCATTTTCATTGACTATCAAAAACGAATTTGTTAATGGGCCAGACCACTGCATACGAAGGAGCCGCTGATGACCCTGCTCGATTTAAAACTTTCCGAACCCCACACCGACGTTTCCCTTAAATTTGAGGTGCAGCGCATGGTGAATGCCGGCTATACGGGACGGGATATGACCTCCGTCAAGGCCCATATCGAGGAACTGAAAAAGGAAGGCGTGACGCCGCCAGCGTCCATCCCCATGATCTTTCCGGTTCCAAGCGACAATCTCACCACCAGTTCTCAGATTGAGGTGACCGGCAAAAAAACGTCCGGGGAAGTTGAATTCGTGCTACTGGTGGACAACGACGATATGTACGTCGGGGTTGGCAGCGATCACACGGATCGCCAGCTGGAAACCCATGACATCGCCTGCTCCAAACAGGTGTGCCCCAATGTGTTGGCCGCCAGGGTCTGGCGATTATCGACGGTCCAGAAGGTCTGGGACGACTTGGTGCTGCAAAGCTGGGTTGGAGAACACCATCATGGCGAAACCCTGTACCAACAGGCGAAACTGAAGGCCCTCTTGTCCCCCGACGATCTGATCGCGTTTATCCGTAACCATATGCCCGAC
>PDTD01000004.1 GCA_002748755.1 Desulfobulbus propionicus
CTCCTGCGCCTGTATCTTCCTGGGTAAAATGGCTTTTCCTTCAGCCATTTCGAGAATTCGTTCTGGAGAGCCGAGGTAAACTTGGTTTGTTACTTTTGGTTTTCCGTTAACCCTGGCCATTTCCCTGATGTAGTAATAGGGTCTGCCGTTTTTCATTTTCTTATGTAAATGTGCCATGTTGCCATGATAACAATTAGGCCTTACAAAAACAAGGAAAAATATGAAAACTATTTGATTTCTCGATTTTATTTGAGGGGGATAATTTAAAACAGGAGGGGTCTTACAGGGCCAAGGGAGGCAACATGTTGATATTAAAAGAGAAAGCTGCTGGAAGCTGAACTAAATCCTAAACTCCTGTCTGAGACGGTAGGACCGATCACCTGGGGAAGGGACTGACGGTATTATGCAGCCCGCAAAGGAAACATATGCAGATAAGAAAGGCTGATAAACATATGCAAACCTCACTGCGGGGAATAGCAAAGAAAGCAAAAAAAGTACCCGGACACCGATTCGGTAATCTGTACAGTTTACTTAACCCAAGCTTGAGGTTGTAATTTTATTTTCTATATAATTACAATATTTTAACAGTATATCGCCTTCAACTCTGGCACTACATCTTTTTATTTTGCCGCAATTGTCGTTGAACAGAATATTTTTTTTCTGTTCCGGATCAGGCTCCACACTCTTCCTGACATGAACCGTACTTCCATCTTTGCACTGCATGGAAACCGTGGCCCGATCATGTGGCAGCAGACAGAATGGCGTTGCTACGCTTCGACGGCCTGGCCGGAATCACTGGAATACGCCACGAGTCCGGTGAAACGACTTGTTATGAGAATTTTAACCGAAGTTTATTGTTGTAACCTATTGTCATTACATTGAAGCTTACTTCGAATTATGGAAGAAATCAAACCGTAAATCTGGAGACCATTTCAGTAAGCTCCTCTGCCAGCTTATCAAGTTTTACAGAGCTTTCATGTACCTGAGAACAATCTTTTGCCACTGTGCTTCCCGCACGGCTTACCATGGCAATATCTTCCGCAATGGAAGAAGATACCTCCGCACTTTGAGCGATACTACTATTCATTTCTGAAATTCCCATGGTGGCTTGTTGCACGTTGCTGCTGATTTCTTCTGTTGTCAGGGACTGTTTTTCTACCGCTGCTGCAATGCTGTTCACAATATCAGTGAAATTGGTAATCACATTCGTGACCTTACCGATTTCCTTGACAGTCTCACTGGTGGCGGCCTGAATCCCAGATATTTTCACCCTGATTTCCTGAGTAGCATCACTTGTCTGACCAGCCAGCTCCTTTATCTCGTTGGCAACAATGGCAAATCCTCTTCCAGCCTCACCAGCCCTTGCCGCTTCAATTGTTGCATTCAGGGCCAAAAGGTTGGTCTGTTCGGAAATGGCTGTGATGACTTCCGTTACATTGCTGATTTTATCAGCGGCATTTCCCAGCTCCTGGAGCTGTCTGGAAGCTGTTACTGATTTGGAAACAGCCTCATTGACGACATCTTTTGCCTCCCCGGACTTCACCACAATTTCTTGTTCCGCAAGATTAAGCTGTTCTGTGCCCAAGGCAATGACCTGCATATTGGCGGCACCTTCTTCGCTTGTGGCAGCGATGGAACTCATATTGGCACTCATCTCTTCAGATGCTGCTGCCACAGTATTTGATAATGTCATCGTATCATCCACAGCTTTTTCCATTCCCGCAGAAATTGTGAACAATTGCCCGGAAGATGTTTTTAACGTCTGGACTCCAGATACTATAATTCTCACAATATCGGCCAGATTTTTTACCATGGCTTGTAGTGCATCCGCCAACTGCCCGATTTCTCCTCCACCGGGAACCTTGATTCCTCTGGTCAGGTTGCCCTTGCCAATTTCTGTTACACCTTCTACCAGCAGTCCCACTGAACAGATAACCTGTTTATAAATGACCCAGCCCACAAAAATCAGACACATAAAAAGGAGTATGAGGGTTGCGATAAATACATTCATATAGAAATCAGCCTTGTCCTGCAAATTGCAGGCTGCTTTGGTACGTTTGTCCAGCTGGAAGAAAAACTGCTCCAACGAACTCATAATTCCGCTGACATAATCATGATACTGCTGGTTGAACATAAGCTCTCTTGCCAATTCCATATTCGGGGTGCCTCTTTTGGTATAATGACCGCTGCCGTCATCGAACAACCCTTTTACGGCATTCATTGCCTTGACTTCTGTTACAACCAGCCCATTTGATTTGGCAACGGCCTCGTCCAGCAATGAAAATTCCTCGGCTGTAAAGCCAAGATTTTTCATAATTTCCCTAAGGGAGATGGCTCTTCCATCAGGCCTGGGCTTATTGCCGTCCCGCACAGCAATAATATCGTTATACATGGCTTCATACTCTGGATTGCCTGTGACAGCATAGGTTCTTGCCAGACGGGTAAGGTCCTGGGAACTTTGACGGAACTCATTAGCAACCAGATATGATTGATAGCGTTTATCCTGTTCGTTTTGAAGTTTATTCTGATTATTCAGCAATAACATAACCAGAAATCCCTGACAGAAAAATAAAATGCTGAATACTACAAAAATAGAAGTGAAAAGTTTTTTTAGCGTCATAGTCGTTCCCTGCTCATTATCATGGGTTCCCAAGGGAATGGTAACGATCAATCAGGTCATCCCGTAAGCCTTTTTCAGGAGAACGACGGACCAGTTTGATTGGTAAAGAGTCAAATTCGATGACCGTACCAGTCAATTGCGAGGTATATGTAAGTTTATTGTTTGCGGTCAGCCTTTTTGGGATACCGGAATGGTTCTTTTTTCCTTGGAGGCAGAGTGCTTACGCCCTTTTCCTCCGGTTTAAAAAGCATGACCCGGCAGGCTCGGTCTTTCAGGTTACCCTTTGCCTGATACCAGTTCCACTGGGTACAAAGGACCCTGGATAGAGCTGTACGTCCCTTATCCCAATGAGTGGTGGACCGTGTTAAGATCTTCCTGGTCGATGATACGACCCCGTAGTTGATAGATTTGTTCTGCCAAGGTAGTTCCCCCTTCCCAGCAAATACCCTAGCAGATTTTTCTTTTCGTCGCCCGTAAAAAATATACCCTGTGATGGATTACGGATGAACAGCGAGGGCAATAGAGCCACCCTTGACTCCCAGTAACAAATCAATTTCATAACGACCTATTCAACGTATTACAACGCAGATCTTGTTCATGTTGACTTGAGTCGATTTGCACCGGTTGACCCCAAAAAAAAAGAAGATTGTTAAAGAAAAACAAACTTGGAGATCAACTGATTGCCTGGAGAACAGAGGGCAAGTATTGGGGAAAAAAGCGCACTGTTATTGTTAGTTACAATCCGCTAACTGTCACAAAACAGCGGTACAGTTTCCCAAAAAAACTGCTGCGCCTGCAGGGGCAATTACTCATTTTCCAGACCAAAGTAAACACCCAGGCTCCGCACGGGAAAAACAAAGCCACTGTTGTCCATCCTTACAAGGAGCTGTGCTCAGAGCTCCATATACCAACTGACTTCTATACTGCTGAGGTGAGTGATTATGGAGAAAGCTTAAACATGATTTTTCGCAAGAACCATTACCGAATCGGCAGGTACCTTGATCGCTTTGGCAAGAATATCATCGTTACCGATAGCATGGACTGGACGACGGATGAGATTGTCAAGGCAAGCCTGGATCGTTGGATAGTGGAGGATAGTTTTTGCCAGTGAAAAGATGATGGCCTGGTCGCGATAATACCAGTTCGTCATTGGACTGACAGCTCACATATTCTCTAAGCAACCTGACAGATCCCATACCTGCAAGTGCCGATTTGCGGGAACCATGGTGGAAAATGCGCAATCAGAAAAACACAGGGGCCTGCGTTGGCTTCGCCACAGCCGAAGGTGTCTTGAGATGGCTCTATGCCAAAAAAGGGAAAATGCTGGAAACAAAGCGACCTTCAGCTCGATTCATCTGAATGGATGGCCAATAAGGAAACAGACAATAGTACCCGATACCCCACGACATTTATTGAGAGCGCAGGGACTTCGACCAAACTCGCTCTCAGCGTGGTGCAAAAATACGGCTGCGTGCCTGGACATATGCTGCCCATGGACGGTCCGCTTTCCCAGCTCAAGGCCAATGTTTTCTTCTCCATCGCGGCACAATTTAGAATCACCGCTTATTACAATCTCGGCAGGGAACCAGGCAACGGGAGAACATGGCTTGTCAAAGCTGGCCCTATACTCACACGACTGGATGTCGATAAAAACTGGAAAAATGCCACATCGACAAACGGGCAGCTCACTCAATACGCTGCCAAAAAGACTTATGGCGCTCACGCTGTCTGCCTGTCGGGTATACTAAAGATTCCTTCATTGTGCGCAATAGCTGGGGAACAAAAGGGGGTGATCAGGGATTCGCATATTGTAGTAGGGAATACAGTACAGAAGCTTTCACCGAGGCGTATGGTGCTGTGCTTTGAAGTGCTCTGTCTGAGCACACAGAAAATCCGGGTGGAATGAGTGACCCAAAACTGGGCCATCTGGTGCCTCCTGAGCGGATGAAAAAACCGGGTTCAAAGAGTGTTCCTGCAGGCAGACGCGTTCCAGCCATGGATTCCCCATCATCCAGGAAAAAATTCCCGGAACGCCGACTCGCTGGCCTGGACAGTAAAATACTGCCGCAGCCTATGCAAAGCCTTTTTCTCACGTTGATAGATACTGCCCCGGGTAACGCCATATACTTCACTGATGGCAAGAATGGACTGCGCCCCACCCTGGTATTGCCCGATTCCATATCTTCGCTTGATAATATCAGCAGACTTTGCCGAGAGCACAGCGTCAACCGCTGCACACACTCTTTCAGCCATTTCCTTCTGCTCCAGGAACCGAACGGGATCATCCGGTGCATAGGATTTTCCGGAGTCTTCCAAAGCACCTAGCGCAACAAAGGCCTTGGTCAATATAGCAGCAGCCTCCTCTTCCTTTTGTCGATTGTTCTCTCTTTTTGCTTTGGCAATTCTTTCGATCAAAGTCGCAGATACCCGAATCAGGCGGCCATCAAGAGCTTGGCGCTGGATCTCCTTGAAGATCCAGCGTGATGCATAGGTCGAAAAACGTACGCCAAAGGAGGGATGGTACCGATAGGCGGCCCGTGCAACGCCAAAGCTACCTATCTGGTAAGCATCCTCCCGTGTTATGGACTGTCGGTAGGTTGCATGTATCCCTGCTGTTATCTTTGCAACCAGCCTGGTTGTAAGCAGCATATAGATATTCCTCAAGGTGTTGAGACAAAGGACCACATCATTGAGCTGCCTGAAGGCTGCAGAATCCAGAACCTTCTGGTCAGCCTTGTACAGAACCCGCTCCCAAATCCTTGCAAGAATCAAGTGTTGCAATGTTTTTTCTAAAGGAACAGACACCTTGTCCGTTGGCTGACTGAAAAGGTGTAATGCGGCCTGCCGTTCCTTCTCAGCCGAGGGTGCAAAAGCGGTAAAAAAAATCTTTCGTTCTTTGCATAGGTAGATATTTTGAATAACAGTCAATGCCGCCTGTCGGAAAAACCGATTTTCAGCCACCAGACAGGTAAATCTGTGCCGCTTCAACAGAACTTCCGTGGCCAGTTCCTGTTCGTTCTCCCTGGTCAGATACAATGCCCTGCAGCCAAGGTCGCCGCTGTGTAACACCCAATCTGCCTGGAGACACTTTTGCTCCAGGTCTGCGCTCAAGCCCAGGGCCTGAACCTGCTCAAAAAAAGAACATACAGGGCTCCTGGTAACTAGCATATCCACAATGTTTTCTCTTGCTGCCCTTTCTTTCATAGAGAATAATTTGTCCCAATAGGTGTATGGTACGGCTTGCATATGGTACGGCTTGCACTCGGGATGCAAACTGCCCCTCTCGTTATCAGTATATCATAAGAGCACGGGGAACTGTGAAGCAGAAAAACACCTTGCCGCTCAAGATATGGTTCTGTTCTTGAGCGTACTTATTTGACAGAAACACAAGGCATCCTACTTTTTTCTGTATGTGATCTCCGGGCACAGTCTCTCCCCCGTGCCCCTTATAAACCGTCCACTATGGACAAAATTTACAATATAAAAACAGCAAGTTAAAAATATTTTCCGGCTAATCCCCCAAAACGTTCACTAACATTCAACCCCGTCATCGCCATCTTCACCAGTGTTTTGACAGCAAAAAGGGGATACTATACTGCCAAAAACTGTGAATCTGCCACCGCCTGGGCTGATGAACAATCCGGGCTACCATCACATGTCCTGTTTCAGTGAACCGGACAATTGTCAGGAGAAAGATATGAAAGAAAAAGCCAAGGCAGCTGTTCTCGCCTCCTTTGCAGCCGACGCCCTTGCTCTCGGGGCACACTGGATATACGATCCTGTAGTGATCACCAAGACTTTTGGCCGGGTTGACCGACTCTGCGCACCTCCAAAAAATTCATATCACTCGAAAAAGAACAAAGGGGAGTTTACCCATTACGGTGATCAGAGTTTTGTGTTACTGGAATCCCTTGCCGAACATGGCAGTTTTCGTCTGCAGAGCTTTGGTGCCGCCTGGCGGCGGCTCTTTACAAACACCTACAACGGCTACCTGGACAAGGCAACCAAAACGACCCTGGATAACCTTGAGCAGGGAAAACCGCTTTTAGAAGCTGGCTCCCGCTCCACAGATCTTGGAGGGGCTGCCCGGATAGCCCCTCTTGTCCATTGGTATCAAGACGACAGGTCCCAGCTCGTTCAATATGCCAAGGAACAAACGATGATGACCCACAACCACCCGGCAGCCCTTGCCGGTGCGGTTTTTCTTGCTCACACGGTGTACGCTGTCCTCCACGGAGACCACCCGGCTCATGCCATGGAAAAAGCTCTTGACCTGGGGGTGGATGACCTTGACCTTGACATACGCATCCGTTCGGCAATGGACGCCTCCGATGAGGACAGCGAAACATTCATAAAGAATACCGGCCAGATGTGTGCGATTTCGGCCGCTCTCCCTGGGGCGATCCACCTCATCCTGACCTATGTCGACGATCTGGAAAATGCCCTGGTCACAAACGTCATGGCAGGTGGAGATTCCTCCGCACGCGGTATGGCTGTCGGCATGATCCTCGGTGCCCACCTGGGCATTGAAGGTATCCCCCAATCCTGGCTCAAAGGAATGCATCAATACAGCAGAATGCAAGGCCTGCTGGCGTAAAACCAAATTGCTGACTTCGGTAGCACAAATACCCAAGGAGAATGCACTGCCAGCAAGTACCCAACCTGGTACCATCAAAACACAGTAACAGTTAGGATGTACTAACTGTTCTTTTTCAAGTATGTTCTCCTCCAGGCTGTGGCATGACCGGCCTACGTTTGCCGGATGCCACATGCAACAAGGCTTTTTTCTGATAGCCGCACCTGACAGCGGGACTCTGACAGGGGCGGTTATCAAACCTGCACCCAAGGAGTGAATCATGACTACACTACAAGGCACCCAAACAGAGAAAAATATTGTAACTGCTTTCACGGGCGAATCCCAGGCCCGCAACCGGTACACCTACTTCGCCTCCAAGGCCAAACAAGAAGGATACGTTCAAATAGCTGACATTTTTGAAGAAACAGCCAACCAAGAAAAAGAACATGCCAAGCGCCTATTCAAGCTTCTGGAAGGAGGCGAGGTAGAAATCACCGGCTGTTTTCCCGCCGGTACCATTGGAACCACCCTGGAAAACCTGGAAGAAGCTGCCCAGGGAGAGCACCACGAACACACGGTGATGTATCCAGAGTTTGCCGCTACGGCAAGAGAAGAAGGGTTGCAGAAGATCGCGGTAGTCTTCGAGGCCATTGCCAACGCTGAAAAACAGCACGAAAAAAGGTACAGAGACCTCAAAGCCAACATAGAGGCTGATCGGGTCTTCAGCCGCGAAGAAACAGTTACCTGGCGCTGCAGAAATTGCGGCTTTGTGCATGAATCCAAAACAGCACCCAGCCGCTGCCCTGCCTGCGACCATCCCCAAGCGCATTTTGAGTTGCTTGGCGAGAACTGGTAAGTCCACCACCAACATGGACGGGCAGCACCTTTGGGACACGTCTCCCAGGTGCTGCCTGCCCTTCCCCCCACCGCTGCCTCCTACGCATCTCTTGCCTCGTTCGGATTTCTCATGAACCTTTTATCCTTATTTGAGGAAAAAGATACGAAAACAGATGGAGGTAATGTCCTTAAACAGACTCAACTTTTGACAAAATGAACACCAAAGCTCAGCCCGGACGGCACCATCTTCGACAATAGTTTGACAACGCATATACCCACGTATAATGTGATACCAAAACCTACCGAACCTGGCACCACCTGAGCTGATGAGAAATCCGGGCTAGAAAAAAATCACCCTTTACAGACAATCGATATTGATTAGAATACGCTATAAAGTGTTCTTATCAGCCTCTCGTACACTCTCAAACAACAGGAACGGATACTGTCCCTTCCAGTTACCAGGAGAGGCTCATTCTAATCTCTCAACAAGGAGACATACACCATGGCTCAAATCACACTCAAAGGTACTGCCATTGAGACCTCAGGAACGTTGCCAGGCAAAGGAGACACTGCCCCGGAATTCACCCTGGTACAAAACGACCTTTCTGAGGCCACCCTGGCTGCATATGCAGGAAAGCGGGTGGTTATAAATATTTTCCCCAGCATTGATACCCCTGTCTGCGCTGCCTCTGTCCGAAAGTTCAACGAGGTTGCCTCGCAAAAGGACAATACTGTAGTACTCTGCGTTTCTGCGGACCTTCCTTTTGCCCATCAACGCTTTTGCGAAACCGACGGCCTGGAAAATGTCGTTCCGCTGAGTGTATTCCGGTCGCCTGCATTTGGTCAGGACTATGGCGTTACCATTACCACAGGCCCCCTGGCCGGTCTGCTATCAAGAGCCATTGTCATCGTGGACACGGACGGCAAGGTTATCTATACCCAACAGGTTCCTGAGATTACCGAAGAGCCTGATTATGACGCAGCAATCGCAGCCCTTGGCTAACCAGGCGTCTACCTGAATCCGTTAGGAAGACAGGTCATTTGAAGGGGAGCAGATACGCCCTGCTCCCCGTTTTCTTCCCCCCTCGAACAACAGCCACCTCTGCGGCTCCTTTTCCCCTCAGGGGCAGCACATTGTTTTTCGCAAGAGAGCATCGAAAATGCCGAATTCGGCAAAACATCTCTTTTTCGTTGAGCAAAACATCAACTCCAGATACACTAGATAACGCAATCGGTATTTCTCAGCACAACTCTTTTCCGGCGATCAAGACACAAAAAAGTGCATTGAGAACCGTCTGCCGCAGGTGTCCTCCACCAAAGAGGCTGCAGATAAGGCCTTTGCCCCGGGAGAGATGTTCAGCCTGAAACAATGACAATGAAAATAGATGCCGTCAATATAGCCATTATCAACCACCTCAAAGACGGTCGGGCTCCGTATAAAAAAATTGCCGACCAGCTCTCCCTGGCCGAAGGCACTGTCCGCGCCCGCGTCAAAAAACTTACTGACGAAGGCATTCTCTCCATTAGCGGTCTGGTCAACCCCGAAGCGCTCCCTGATCAGCAGGTTGTCATGGTGGGGGTTCAGGTCAAGGATATGGACCTGGTCAAAAAGGGCAAAGAGTTCAGTACACTCCGAGGCGTTATTTCCGTCTGTGTGGTCACCGGCAGATTTGATCTTATAGTCACGGTAATGCTTGATAAGGAATTTGGCCTGCTCGAATTCTTTACTGGAGAAGTGGCAACCATTGATAATATTCGGTCCGTGGAAACCTTCGTGGTCTACAAAAGCTTTAATCTCAAAGTTCCGCTGAGTAACAATGGGCATCCCCACTCAATCGTATCCGGTAAAGAGACACTGTAGTCCGAATTCCTCCTGAGCATGTCACAAAAACAAAAGAAAATAAAAAACCATCAGTTACAATAATATCTTCCACCAACCTCTCCAAAATGTTCAGGAGAAATCTGGGCGGGACACTTCACAGCAAGAGCACCATGAAACAGACACCTCTTTACGACCTACACCTGCGGCAGGGCGCTTACATGGCGGAATTCGGTTCCTACGAAATGCCCCTCTGGTATCCCACCGGTGCCAAGGCTGAGCATCTGGCCGTCATCACCAGCGCCGGACTGTTTGACACCTCCCATATGTCCGTGCTCACCCTGCGGGGTCACGACAGTCGCCGTCTCCTCCAACGATGCCTCTCCAAAGATCTGGATGCCTGTATCGGTCCCCGAAAAACCGAAATGGTCAACGGTCGGTGTGTGTACGGTGTGTTGCTCAACCACCAAGCCCATGTCCTTGACGACGCCATTCTCTACCAGTGTTCTACAGACCAGTTCATGCTGGTGGTCAATGCGGCAATGGGGCAGCCCATTGCTGAGCATCTACACAGGGAGCGCACAGAGAGCGAAGAGGTCACCATCACCGACTGCACAGATCAGGTTGGTAAAGTAGATCTGCAGGGACCGGCGGCCGCTCGAATCCTCGCCCGTATCCTGGAAAACCCGGAAGACGTGTTCACCAGGATGGTGTATTTTTCCTTCAAGGGCACCTTCCGCCCCGGCATCCTTGCAGGAGAAGATATCCGCCTCAAAGACGGCACCCCGCTGATGGTTTCCCGCACGGGCTATACAGGCGAGTTCGGGTTTGAACTCTTTGTCTCTCCAGAGCACACCCTGCCGCTCTGGGAGCAACTGCTCGCTGCCGGAGAACGGGACGGGCTGATCGCCTGCGGGCTTGCAGCAAGGGATTCGCTGAGGGCTGGAGCCGTGCTGCCGCTTTCCCACCAAGACATTGGCCCCTGGCCTTTCATGCATACGCCCTGGAACTTCACCCTGCCCCTTCGGGAAGACGGCACCATGGGCAAACAGTTCATTGGCGCCAGCGCCCTTGCAGATCCAAAGGGCGAAATGTGGACCCTCCCCTTTGCCGGCTTTGATCCACGCAAAATACCTGTCTCGCAAAAAAACTTTGTCATGGATGGGCAGGGAAACAAAATAGGCACCATCCTCACCTGCGCTACGGACATGGCCATCGACAGGATCGACGGGGTGATCGTGAGCCTTGCCAGTCCAGCAGCCCAAGGCCGTCCCAAAGCATTCAATCCACGGGGACTCTGCTGCGGATTTATCCGAGTCACCCACAACCTGGCACCCGGAACCCTTGTAACGCTGACAGACGGCAAACGAAACATCCCAGTGGAGATACGCACAGATGTCCGGCCAGACAGAACAGCACGCAAACCCATGGCATCCATGCTGTGAGAAAAGGAGACGATCCCCACCCATCGCAAACCCTACAAACCCAGGAGATCAGGAGCTGAACCAATGAAAGAACTTGATGAACTGCAGATACCAGAAGAACTGCGCTATACCGAGGAGCATGAATGGGCCAAGTTCAACGGCGAGACCGTACGAATAGGCGTCACTGATTATGCCCAGGACCAACTGGGTGATATTGTTTTTGTCGAACTGCCAGCCGTGGGCGACCGATTCTCTCAGGGAGACGAATGTGGCACCCTGGAATCAGTCAAGGCGGTTTCAGAGTTCTACCTCCCTATGGGCGGCGAGGTGCTAGCAGTCAATACGGAACTGGAAAACTCCCCAGAGCTGCTCAACCAGGATCCGTACACCAACTGGCTCATCGAGATCAAACCGGACAACAGCGATGCCTACAAAGACCTGCTGTCTGCCTCCGCCTACCTGGCCATGCTCAAAGGACAACTGCCATGAGATACCTGCCGCACACCGAGGAAGAAATACAGGCTATGCTGGATGTTACCGGGCATGCCAGCCTGGAAGAACTTTTTGCCTCGGTACCCTTGGATTGCCGTATGACCAGGCCATGGAACCTCCCCCCGGCGATGAGCGAATGGGAACTCAACCAACATGTGGCCGAACTGGCCGCAGCCATGCAGAGCAACGAACATACAACGGTTCTTGTGGGCGCAGGCTCCTATCATCATTACATCCCCGAAACAGTGCGCCAGTTAATGGGACGCTCGGAATTTCTCACGGCCTACACACCCTATCAGCCTGAGATGGCCCAGGGAACGCTGCAGGGGATATTTGAATACCAGACCCTGACTGCACGCCTGCTTGGGATGGACGCCGTCAACGCCTCCATGTACGATGGCGCCTCGGCGCTAGCCGAGGCCCTGCTCATGGGTCTGCGGACTGCCCGAAAAAAAAGCAGGGTAGCCGTGTCCAGGGCGATCCACCCTCATTACCGTGCTGTGGTGCAGACCTACCTAAAACCAACGGCATTTGAGATGCTCGAACTGCCTGTTCTGACAGATGGCAGGACTGACCTCGACAGCATAGACGACATAGAGGATCTGGCAGCCGTGGCTTTACAATCACCCAATTTCTTCGGTGTGGTTGAGGACCTGGAAGCGGCTGCCCTCCGAATCCATGCCAAGGACGCCCTGTTCATCACCTCCTTCAGCGAACCCTTTGCCTACGGTCTATTGAAAAACCCTGGTCTATGCGGTGCCGATATCGTCTGTGGAGAAGGGCAGAGTTTTGGTCTGCCCCGTTCTTTTGGCGGCCCCGGCCTGGGTATGTTCGGCTGCAAACAACAACTGGTCCGCAATCTACCCGGTCGCCTGGTCGGGGAAACCAAAGATCTGGACGGTCAACGCGGCTTTGTCCTGACTCTGGCCACCAGAGAACAACATATCCGCCGAGAAAAGGCAACATCCAACATCTGCTCAAACCAGGGCATCTGCGCCATGACAGCCGCTGCATACATGGCTTCCCTGGGCCGAACAGGACTGCGGAAAATGTCCCGCCTCAACTACGACAAGTGCGCATACCTGAAAAACAAACTCCTCCAAGCAGGAGCCAGCCTTACCTTTTCAGGCCCGACATTCAACGAGTTCACTGTGCACTTTGACAAGGATTTTCAACCGGTATACGACAGGCTGCTGGAGCAAAACATTGTAGCCGGGCTGGAGCTGGGCACCTGGTATCCAGACCTGCGCTCACACTACCTGTTCTGCGTGACAGAGACAGTGTCCAAACAAGACATGGACACCATTATCAAGGAGATCAGAGCATGAACAAGACACCTGGAACCAGTGGTCTGATACTCGAAGAACCCCTGCTCTGGGAAAAAGGCAAACCTGGCCGCCACGGAATGTCTATCCCCAAAAACGATGTCCCGTCAGCCCCCCTGGACGAGAACCTCCTCGGTGCAGAAGTGGATTTCCCGGATCTGAGTGAAGTAGATGTGGTCCGCCACTACACCAGGCTGAGTCAATGGAACTTCAGCGTTGACACCGGCCTGTATCCCCTGGGTTCCTGCACCATGAAATACAATCCAAAAATCAATGAAAAACACGCTGCCACACCTGCCTTGGCTGCGGCGCACCCAATGCTGGGCGAGCAGCATTCCCAGGGTGTGCTGCGGATCATGGTTGCCTTGCAAGACTACCTGGCCGACATCACCGGCCTGGATGCGGTGAGCCTGCAGCCTGCCGCCGGCGCCCATGGGGAGTTGACTGGCATGCTCCTGTTCCACGCCTTTCATGCCGACCGCCAGGCCTCAAGAAACAAAATCCTTATCCCTGACACCGCCCACGGCACCAACCCCGCATCTGCAGCATTGTGCGGCTACAAAGCGATTCCGGTTCCCTCAAACGACCAAGGCATCCTGGAAACAGATGCTGTAGCAAGGCTCATGGACGAGGAGACAGCAGGCATAATGCTCACCAATCCCAACACCCTGGGTCTGTTTGAAGAGCAGGTCCGACAGATTACCGATATCGTGCATGCCAGGGGTGGGCTGGTGTATGGTGACGGGGCCAACATGAACGCAATTCTCGGTGTGGTGGATGCCAAGAAATGCGGCATAGATGTGCTCCACCTGAACCTACACAAAACCTTTTCCACCCCCCATGGCGGAGGAGGACCAGGTGCCGGCCCTCTTTGTGTCACCAGTGAACTGGAGCCCTTTCTTCCCACACCACGAGTTCTTAAAAAAGGCGACCACTACTGTCTTACAACAGACCATCCGCGATCCATCGGCCGCATACATGGTTTTCACGGGAATGTTGGTGTTCTTATCAAGGCCTACTGCTATATTCTGTCCATGGGGGAAGAGGGGCTGAAAAAAGTCAGCCGACTGGCTGTCCTCAACGCCAACTACATCAGAGAAAAACTCAAGAACAGCTATCACCTTGCCTACGAAACGCCCTGCATGCATGAGTGCGTTTTTTCCGATGCGCTCCAGAGGAACAGCAAGGTGAGCACCCTGGATATTGCCAAGCGGCTTATTGATTACGGGTTTCACCCGCCAACGATCTATTTTCCCCTGGTGGTGCCAGGAGCGATCATGATCGAACCTACGGAATGCGAATGCAAGGATGACCTGGATCAGTTTATTACGACCATGCAACAGATAGCAGAAGAAGCTGAACACCAACCCGAGCTCCTCCACGGCGCACCCAGCAGGTGCAAGGTTAAACGACTGGATGAGGTGAGCGCGGCCCGCTGCCCTTGCCTGATAGGGATGCCTGGACAAAAAAGGGAATGAGCGGTCAATGGATCGATCTCGGCCTCATGGACTACCAGCAGGCCTATGCCCTCCAGCAACAACTGGTTGCTCTGCGCCACCACACTCTGCAGGATGATCTGCTGCTCAGCCTGGAGCATCCACCGGTCTATACCCTTGGGAAACGTGGTGGGATGGAGAATCTCAGGGTAGACGAAACTTTTCTACAACGGCACAACATCCCTGTGGTGCCTATTGAACGGGGCGGTAATATCACCTACCACGGCCCTGGGCAGGCGGTGATCTACCCCATTATCAGCCTCAAAGAACACAGACTGGCAGTCAAGGAATATGTCTGGATACTGGAAGAGATCATGCTGCAAACAGCAGCCTGCTTTGATGTCCCAGCCTGCCGAGACGAGCGCAACCGGGGCATCTGGGTCGGCAGCGCAAAAATGGGCAGTCTGGGCATTGCCGTTCGTCAGGGCGTCAGTTTTCATGGGCTGGCGCTCAATGTGAACACTGACCTCCGTCCTTTTTCCTGGATCACGCCCTGTGGTATCCAGGACGCGACCATGACTTCTTTGGCCCTTGAACGGGGCGCCTTTCTCTGTATGGAAAAAGTCAGGCAGGTGTTGCTGGCCCAATGCAGAAAGCACCTGGCCATGGCACTTGAACCTGTTCCCGCAGAGACACTCTACAGATATATCAAGCACCAGGAGCACGGACAATGACCCGCCCCCTCAAAACAGGCAAACCGTCATGGTTACGCCGCAGGCTACCCCCAGGTGGTAGTTACGAAAAAATCCGCCACCTCGTCAGGGAAGGCTGCCTGACCACGGTCTGCCAGGAGGCCATGTGTCCCAACCAGTTTGAGTGCTTTGCCAAGGGAACGGCGACCTTCATGATTCTGGGTGATCGCTGCACCCGCAACTGCCGCTTCTGCGCCGTTCCGCACGGCCCCCTGGAACTCCCCGACCGAAAGGAACCCCAACGCCTGGCCCAAGCTGTAGCTGACATGCACTTGCAATACGCGGTCATCACCTCCGTCACCCGTGATGACCTGCCCGACGGAGGTGCCGCTCATTTTGCTGATACCATTGCCGCTGTTCGTCAGACATCTCCCGACATTCGGGTGGAAGTGCTGATCCCGGATTTGCTGGGCGATATCAATGCGCTGCAGACCATCCTTTTGGCCCGGCCTGATGTGCTCAACCACAACATGGAAACCGTTGAGCGGCTCTATCCTACGGTACGTCCCCAAGCTCTCTACCACCGCTCCCTGAACCTCCTAAAAATGGTTCAAGAACTTGCGCCAACCATGCTCACCAAATCAGGGATTATGGTCGGCCTGGGCGAAACAGGGGAAGAGCTGAAGCGCCTCTTTACTGACCTGGCAGGGGTGCATTGTGATATCCTGACCATAGGACAATACCTGCAGCCCTCGACAGAGCATCTCCCGGTGAGCCGTTTTCTGCCCCCTGAAGAATTCGGGGAACTGGAGCGCCAGGCCATGGCAGCAGGTTTCGCTGCGGTCGCTTCTGGCCCATTTGTCCGCAGCTCATACCAGGCAGAATCGTTATACGCAGCAGCCGGTGAACGAAACGGCTGGCAGCCCGCTTCTTCATCCTCTTCATTCGCTAAAACACACTCTAAATAATCCCATGGCATCCGAACAGAACACCTCACCAGAACCGATTTCTGCACCTTTTCAATTTTCCAAGGTGCTGTTGCTCTCCTTCAGCCATTTCATCCATGATGTCTATTCCAGTTTTCTCGCCCCCCTGCTGCCGCTGCTGATTGAAAAACTGTCTCTCTCCCTGACTCAGGCAGGTTTCCTCACCACCATTGTGCAAATACCTTCCCTGGTCAACCCCTATCTGGGGGCGCTGGCAGACCGACTTAACGTTCGCTTATTCATCATCATCGCGCCGGGAATTACCGCCCTGACTATGAGCCTGATTGGTGTTGCAGACAACTACGCCACCCTGTTGTTTCTGCTTTTCATTGCCGGCTGCAGCACAGCTATCTATCATGTCCCGGCTCCAGTTCTCATGTACAGGTTTGCCGGTTCCCGCAAGGGGCTGGGGATGAGTTTTTTCATGACCGGTGGGGAACTGGCACGGGCAGCAGGACCCATCATTGCCGTATCAGCAGTCGCTCTGGTCGGTCTGGAACATATCTACCCGATCATGCTTGCAGGTTTACTGACTTCACTCCTTTTGTACCACCAGTTTAAACACATTCCTCCCAGCCCCTTGAAAAAAGAGCCGCCCTCCCTGCGTGCAGCCTGGTCCAGCGCCTCCCATGTCCTGCGCCCCATCACTGGCATTCTCCTGTTTCGTGGTTTTATGCACGCCTGTATCGGCACCTTTCTTCCCACCTTCATCAACCAGAATACAGGCAACCTCTGGCTCGCCGGACTGAGCCTCGCTGTCTACGAAACCTCGGGAGTATGCGGCGCCCTGACCTGCGGTTTTCTGAGCGACAAAATTGGTCGGCGGACAACACTTCTCCTTTCGCTGGTCCTGGCTCCACCTTTGCTGTTTCTTTTTCTGCTTACGGATCAGACCTGGCTACAAATACTGTTTCTAATAGGAGTAGGGTTTACCGTGCTCTCAACAACCCCGGTCATGCTTGCCCTGGTCCAGGAAAACGCAGGCGACAACCCGGCAACGGTCAACGGTTTTTTCATGATGATTTCTTTCATGTCCCGCTCAGCGGTTGTGGTGGTGGTAGGGGCCATCGCCGATGCCATAGGCCTGGAAAAAACCTATTATCTGGGCGCCGCACTCGGCGTGCTGGCCCTGCCTTTTATTCTCTCACTGCCTAAGGATCAGAAAGAATGAGGTACCAAAAACTCCCGAGCCTAAGGCTGCCTAAGCGGATAAGAAACCAGCGCCAGCCCACCTTGCTGACGACTTGCCCAACTGTTACCCCAACCGGTTTACCTCCGGGGCACTCTCACTGCCCCTCTTGAAAAGAGGTTGACAAAAAAATGTTCAGATATATAATATATCTCTTTTGGTTAAAGGCTGAAGTCGTTTAGTGTACCGACCTACCAGCCAGAAGTGGTGACATCAGCTTGACGCAGGGTTCCCCTCCTAACCCCCTGTTCTGCCACTTCCCGTGAACGAAAAAAGGAGTTGCAGAGCCACTGTAACTCCTTTTTTATTTATTGCACTGACACCATATTTGAATGGACAAGCGGCCTGAAAGCGGCACTTGAGGAACGCGTGATGAAAAAAAATTTGGAGAAAGTACGAAACATTGGTATCAGCGCCCACATTGATTCCGGCAAAACAACGCTTACCGAGCGTATTCTTTTTTATACGCAGCGTATCCATGCAATCCACGAAGTTCGTGGTAAAGACGGCGTAGGCGCGACCATGGACTCCATGGAGTTGGAAAAAGAGCGTGGGATCACCATCCAGTCTGCTGCCACCTACTGTGACTGGAAAGACTACTCAATTAACATCATAGATACGCCAGGTCATGTCGACTTTACCATTGAGGTTGAACGAGCACTACGCGTACTTGATGGCGCGGTTCTCATCCTCTGCTCTGTCGGCGGGGTACAGTCTCAATCCATTACCGTCAACCGGCAGATGACCAGATACAAAGTGCCCAGGATCGCCTTTATTAACAAGTGCGACCGTACCGGTGCCAATCCCTATCGCGTCACTCAACAGCTACGGGAGAAACTCGACTTAAATGCCATCATGCTCCAACTGCCCATAGGCCTGGAAAGTGAGATGGAAGGCATGGTGGACCTGGTCACCATGCAAGCGGTCTACTTTGAGGGAGACCAGGGTGAATCCATTCGTATCGAGGCCATCCCAGATAACCTGCGTGATGAAGCCAAAAACAAACGTGAAGAGTTGCTGGATGCGGTATCCATGTTCTCGGATGAGCTTATGGAAGCTCTGCTGGAAGAAAAAGAGATCGACGAAGCTCTCATTCACGATGCCATACGCAAAGGCACCCTGAGCCTGGAACTGACTCCTGTGTTCATCGGTTCCGCATACAAGAACAAGGGCGTACAGCCCCTTTTGGATGCGGTCATGGCTTACCTACCCTGCCCCACGGACATCGAGAACACCGCTTTGGATCTGGACAATGAGGAAAAAGAAATCACCGTCTCCAACAATCCCAAAGACGACCTGGTGGCTCTGGCCTTTAAACTGGAAGACGGACGCTATGGTCAACTTACCTATATTCGCACCTACCAGGGTACTCTGAACAAGGGAGACACCATCATCAACACCAGAACGGGAAAAAAGGTCAAAGTCGGTCGTCTAGTCCGCATGCATGCAGACGAAATGGAAGAGATCGAAAGTGCCGGATCAGGGGACATCGTTGCCCTCTTCGGTGTTGATTGCGCTTCCGGGGATACCTTCTGCAACGACAAGATCAACTGGTCCATGAGTTCCATGCATGTCCCGGCTCCGGTTATATCCCTTGCTGTCCATCCTGTTGACAATAAGGCGCAAATCAACATGTCAAAAGCGCTTAACCGTTTCACCAAGGAAGACCCGACCTTCAAAACCTATGTGGACCACGAGACCAATGAGACCATTATTTCGGGTATGGGCGAACTGCACCTCGAGGTTTACATTGAGCGGATGAAGCGGGAGTACAAGGCGCAGGTTGAAATAGGCGCGCCGCAAGTCGCCTACCGTGAAACCATTCTCCACCGCGCCGAGTTTGATTACACCCACAAAAAACAGACAGGCGGTTCAGGGCAGTTCGGACGGGTAGCGGGCTATATTGAGCCCTTGGAAGAGGGTGAATACGAGTTTATCGATCAAATCGTCGGTGGCGCTATTCCCCGGGAATTCATTAGTTCCTGCGATAAAGGTTTCCAGAAAGCCTTGGCAAAAGGGGTCCTCACAGGCTCACCCATCACCGGTATCCGTGTGGTCATCAATGACGGCAGCTTTCATGCTGTTGACTCCTCGGATGTCGCCTTTCAGCTGGCTTCCATAGGCGGATTCAAGGCAGGGTATCCCAAAGCCAACCCTGTTATCATGGAACCGATCATGAAAGTTGCCGTGGAAGGACCATCTGAGTTTCAGGGCGCTGTCATGGGCAGTCTAAACCAGCGTCGAGGGGTTATCATAGGCACCTTTGAAGAAGGAAACTACACCGTGGTCGAATCAGAAGTACCGCTCTCTGAAATGTTTGGCTACTCGACGACTCTACGCTCATTGACCCAAGGTAAAGCAGAGTTCACCATGGAGTTTTCCACCTACAAACAAGTGCCTAAAAGTGTAGCCGAAGAGCTGATAAAAGAATTTGAAGCACAAAAAAAGGACGCCTAAATGCCGTCATTGGGTATATTACCCGGTACGAGATACTCTATGATACAATCCTCATGAGGTACTATAATGGGATATGAACCACTGGTAAGCCAAAATCCACTTCGGGTTCTCAATATGGGGAGAACCGGTAATCAGCTGGGCCTGGTCATGGCCAGGGCCGGACTGGGGAAGACCGCCCTTCTTGTTCAGATAGCCCTGGACGCCATTCTGCGCGGTAAAAATGTACTCCATGTCGCCATAGGAGAAACCATCGAAAAAACCCGATTCTGGTATGATGACATACTCCAGCTTATCCTTCAGGACCACAGCGTCGATCATCCCCACGAACTCATTGAGATGGTGGCCGGACATCGCATGATCATGACCTTCAACGAATCGACGTTCAGTCGTCCCCGGTTGGAAGAACGTCTCAACGACCTGGTTCTCCAAAACATTTTCGTGCCCAACTGCGTGGTCATTGATGGCCTGGACTTTGAAAATGCGGACCGCCGAATCATTGAAGATATCAAGGAATTGGCTGAAAATATGAGCATCCAGGTCTGGCTTTCAGCAATCAGCCACCGGGGAGACAGCCGTTTCTCTCCGGCCGGTGTTCCAGCCCCCTGCCATGAAATCGATGACCTTTTTGACACCATCATCCTGCTGAAGCCCGAGTCCGACTCCACTATCAACTTGGAGATTATTCGCAACAGCGGAGAAAAGGTGGAAAACGGTACCGGCCTCAAGCTTGATCCCACGACCATGATGGTCAAGGCTATCTAGCCCGGATTTCTCATGGGCTCTTTGTCTGATTTAAGAAAAAAAGACAAAAACAAATGCAGATGATGTCCATACGCAGGCTCAAATCTCAACAAAATGTGCACCAACGCTCAGCCCAGGCGGCACCATCTTCGACTGTGTTTTGGTCACACATATACCCACCTCTAAGGCGGGACTAAAAACTACCGAACCTGGGCCCACCTGAGCAGATAAGAAATCAGGGCTAGAACGGATTTCTCATCAGGGAAGTTGTTCGCAGATTAGGACGCAGGTCGGTCCAGGATCATCCACCGCGTCCATTCTGCAACCAAGAGCCGACAAAATGCTCTCTTGTCTCAAAGGGCGACGGTCCCGATTTTTGACGAACAGAAGTCTGTCTTCTGCTCATACAACATGGAACCCACTATGCAAGCAGCTTACCGCAGCCATCAGAGCAGTCAGGAGCAATACGGACCAGTGCCTGCTCAGCAGTACTCTTTTCACACAGGCAGAAAGCAAACCGTCACCAACTTCTGTACAGCCTGCCCATTCCTTGGGAACAGCATCTGCTCTCGCCGTGCGTTTTCGACCCTGCATTGACCTCCACGCCGGCCAGGTCAAACAGATTATCGGAGACACCCTTTCGAGCAGGGAAGAAGTCACCCCGATCACCAACTTTACCTCCAGGCAACCGCCTTCCTATTACGCCCGTCTCTACAGGAGGGATAACCTGCGCGGCGGCCATGTCATTATGCTCGGCCCCGGCAACGAACAGGCGGCCCGGGAAGCCCTGGCAGCCTGGCCAGGCGGCCTCCAGGTTGGCGGGGGAATCCATGATGGCAATGCCGCCCGATGGCTGGATCAGGGAGCCTCCCATGTCATTGTAACCTCCCATGTCTTTCACGATGGTGCCCTTGATATGACCCGTCTCAAACAACTGGCTGCTGCAATCGGTACAGAGAAGCTGGTTCTGGATCTCAGCTGCCGTTGGCGAAACGACAGGTACTATGTCGTAACCGACAAATGGCAAAAATTCACAGAACTGGTACTCTCCAGGCAAACCCTTGAAAAACTGGCCAAATACTGTGACGAATTCCTTATTCACGCTGTGGATGTAGAAGGCCGGACTATGGGCATCGACGAAAAGTTGCTTGCCCTGATAGCCCGAACCACCCCTCTTCCCACCACCTATGCAGGCGGGGTGTCAGGAATGTCGGACATTGACAAAATCCGTACGGCGGGCAACAAACTGATAGACTACACGGTCGGCTCAGCCCTGGACATTTTTGGAGGTTCAGGGCTGCACTACCAACAACTCGTTACCCTGAACAAGCATGCATAAGCCCCAGACGAGCAGCCCCCCCTCTTCCTTCGATGATCTCAATGAGATTAAACTTTTTGTGTCGGCCAAGCTCTACAGTGCCTTTCACCGCTGTATATGGCTGCAGGTTCATGAGACGGGTAAAAACCAGCTTGAAATCATGCAAGAACTGGTGGAGGAGTATCTCAAAAAACACCAGTGTTGAACTTGCCTGTTGTGGTCTCTTCTGCGCCATATCTGCCACCCTCCTGGTAGATAACCCGCGCTGGAGAGATACACATTATCCCTGCTTGACCACAGGAGCTTAGTCCTTTACAATAGCTATCATGTCCAGTTCGCGTACCTCATGGTTTTTCTGATTTTTAAGGCAACCTGTTTGCATGCGGAGTTCCATGTCTGCTGACCACAATCCGGCCTGTTTTTCGTCAAGAATCAGCACAGCAAACTGCTCATGAGAAATACACAATGGCCTGGAGTATCTGCTATGCTGAAAAAGACGAGTACAACAACGACCACCGCCCTTGGAACAGTGGCAAGCTGATATCTATGACTGACAAGGATCAAAAACTGAATAAAATTCAGCCGGTTGTAGACAAAATGCCGAGTCTTTCCACCACTGTGAGCAAAGTGCTGGACATCTGTAGCCGGACTGACGCCTCACCCAATGATCTCAACAAGGTTATTTCTCTGGACCCTGTACTAACGGGCCAGGTGCTCAAGCTGATCAACTCAGCCTACTATTCCCTATTGAACAAGGTGACCTCTCTGACCAGGGCGATTATCATGCTTGGGCTCAACACGGTAAAAAATCTCGCGCTTTCCACTGCCATCATCCGCAGTGTCGGCAAGGCGAAAAAATCAAAAGCGCTTCCCATCAAACAATTCTGGGCACACTCCATCGGTGTCGGTGTCATGGCAAAGCTGCTTGCCTCTCAACAGAATATTCCCATTGGGGAACGGGAAGAATTTTTTGTTGCCGGTCTCCTCCATGATCTTGGTAAGATTCCCTTTGATGATGAATACGTCAAAGTGATCAGAAACACCCACAAGGAAATGCTCCCGCTGGTTGATGTTGAACAGGAGATGCTGGGGCTGACGCACCAGGATGTGGGGAGGCTGATAGCAGAAAAATGGAAACTCAATTCCGCCCTGACCGATGCCATTCAGTACCATCATAACCCTGCTGATGCGTCACCAGAAAACCAGAAACTAGTTGCAACCATCGCCCTTGCTGACTTTTACGTCTGCCTGTTTGATATTGGTCATGCAGGCAACAGATTTCCCAACGTGGAAAAACTGACTGAGCTTCTGTCCATCACCGGGCTCACCTGGCAGACTCTTGTCGCCTTATCTGAGGTTGTTGACCAGGAAATCACCAAGGCTGAAATTTTCCTGCAGATATAAAGCTCAACACCCTGTCCTGGTACCCTAACCAACGGGGATACAATAGACAGTCCGTCAACAGATGCAGGGACGGCAACCCGTTCGTCCACCATGCATCAGTAGTGACTCAACCGGAGGACGTATGATCAAAATCAAATTCTGGGGCGTGCGAGGTTCTATTCCATGTCCGGGACCTACTACTATGAAGTATGGCGGTAATACGGCCTGTATTGAACTGCGCTTTCCAGAAGTGAACCGTCACATCATTTTAGATGCTGGTTCAGGTATTCGCGAACTGGCAAATTTTATGCTCAAAAACGACCTGCCAAACGGCCCCATATCCACTGAGATCTATCTGACCCACACCCATTGGGATCACATCATGGGGTTTCCCTTTTTCATCCCCGTTTATATTCCAGGATCGACCATAAAGGTCTTCGGACCTGTCACCTATGAAGACGAACCCCTGGAAGAAGTTGTCGGGGGTCAAATGAAATACCGCTACTTCCCTGTCAATATGGGAGAACTCGCCGCAAACATCTCCTATAAACGCCTGAAGGAAAATCCCCAGATCGATCTGGGGGACGGTATCGAACTGGCGACCTGTATCATCAATCATCCCATTACCGCCTTGGGCTATCGGTTCCGATTCAAAGGATTGACATTCTGTACCGCCTATGATACCGAACCCTTTCGCAATCTCTTTATTACAGATCCAGAGTCCCCCGACTATGACGCAATTATGGCCCATGAGGGAGAAGTAGTGGCCCGCGAGCAAAACAAGGTGCTGGAAAATTTTTATCAAGAAGCCGATTTGCTCGTTCATGATGCGCAATACACTCAAGAAGAATATGAGCAGGGAAAAATAGGCTGGGGGCATACACCCATTGAAGATGCCATATCTGCAGCCAAAAGAGCAGGAGTGAAACGGCTGGCTCTCTTCCATCATGACCCTGAACGAACCGACAGTCAGTTGGACGAAATGAGTGTCCGGTATTGCGAAGAATCGTCCCTTACCCGTATGGAGGCCTTTTTTGCCAAAGAAGGCCAGGAAATCATTCTTGAGTAACCAAAACTGACAAGGCCCACATTGAAAGCTGCTGCAATAAACGGTCTCGGACTCCCCTGCCCCCAACCCGTACTCCTCACCAAAAACGCCCTGGAAAGGGGCGAACGTCTCATCCAGATCCTGGTTGACAACGAAGCATCACAAAACAATATTCTCCGCTTTGCCCGGAGCTGCGGCTGCCAGGCCGAAGCGGAAAGTACGCCGGACGGCAACTACAAAGTAACCGTGCGGAACTCGGATTCCAGCAGGTTGGCGCAATCTTTTGACCCTACGGATTATCAATGCAACCTGCCCGCGAAAAAAAACGTCATTTATGTCATCTCCTCTGATGCCATGGGCCGAGGCAACGATGAACTGGGCTGGGCACTCCTGCAGACCTTTCTCCAGACCATCAAGGATATCAATCCACTCCCCCGGAAAATCCTTTTTTATAACAGCGGTGTCAGGCTGGTGACAGAGGAATCGGGCGCGCTGGCTGCCCTGCTCGCCCTGCAGGAAAAAGGCGTTGAAATCCTGGTCTGCGGTACCTGTCTCGACTTCTACAAAGTGCAATCAGCGATCATGGTCGGCCGGATTTCAGATATGTATGCCATCATGAACGCCATGGCTGAGGCCGACCAGGTTATCAGCCCCCATTGAGATTACAAGAATGATGTTTATAGTGAGGAGATAACCTCTGGAGGTCCATGCACCGCCAGATTACATGAAACCCGGGACGGCCTGCTCAGCCATGCGTCGATAGCCATACCACATGCACCAACTGATCTATTCAGGCCATATCCCACATGGTGAGTTCAATGCGCCGTTTTTTCTACAACCTGCTTTTCATACTCTGTGTGCTTTTGGCCCAGACGGGATGGTCAAAAGTATTTCCCTCCGAATTCAATGCCGGTCGAAATCAGTTGATAGCTTATATTCTCAGTCATCAGCTACCGGCACGGCATTTTTCCCATGAGCCCTTTGACGATACGCTTTCCAAAGTAGCCTTTGACCTTTACATCCGACAACTTGACCCTCGCAAACGTTTTCTCCTCCAATCGGATGTCGATCAACTACAGGCCTTTGCAGAGCACATTGATGACGAACTCAAACGCGGTCGAATCATACTCGCTGATGCCGGGGCAGAGCTGCTCAACGACAGGATACGTCTGGTCAAGGGCTTTCTTGATACGCTGCTGGACCAAAAAATCGATATCAACAAAGATGAATACCTGGAAGCTGATCCTGAAAAAATCACCTTCCCGAAAACCTCCAGAGACCTACAAGAACGCTGGCGAAAAATCATCAAAATGATGGTCCTTGATACTTATTTCGAACAGTTCGAACAGGAACTGGAAAAAACAAACCAAAAAGAAGACACCCCGATCCCTTTTCCAACAGAAGACCAGCTAGAAAAAGCTGTTGAAAAGGTTCGTACGCGTACCCGCAGGTCAATGGACCGCTTGCTCTCCCAGACCAGACAGGATCATTACAACCGCTTTTTTGATGCCGTTGCCAGGTCATTTGATCCCCATACCAATTATATGCCGCCCACATCAAAAGAAGATTTCAATATCCATATGAGCGGTTCTCTTGAGGGCATCGGTGCGATGTTGCGTGAAGAGGACGGCCTTATCAAGGTGGTCCGTATCATGCCAGGCAGCGGGGCGGAGCGACAAGGGGAGCTGGCTGCAGAAGACACCATCCTGACCGTCAGGGAAAAAGACGGTGATGCGGTCGAGATTTCGGACATGCGGATCCGGGAGGCTGTCAGTTATATACGCGGCCCCAAAGGCACGGAAGTCATTCTCGGCGTGCAAAAACCAGACGGCAGCAAAAAAACTATTTCCATCATGAGGGACGTTGTCCGGCTGGAAGAAACCTACGTTAAATCCACGGTACTGGCAACAGAGAGCAACAACAAAATAGGTTATTTACGTATACCAAGTTTTTACCGGGATTTTGCGGCCGCCGCCAACGACAAAAAAGGACGAAACGTCACCGATGACACCAGAAGCGAGTTACAGAAGCTGAAGGAGCAGGACGTGGTCGGTATCATCCTTGACCTGCGAAACAACGGTGGTGGGGCGCTGGGTGATGCCGTCAATATTTCCGGTTTATTCCTGCCAGGCGGTCCGGTCGTTCAAGTGAAGAATTCCCAGGGGGTGATCAGCGTACTGCAAGATGAAGACCCAACCACCATCTATGATGGCCCTCTTATTATCCTGGTCAACCAGTTCAGCGCCTCTGCCTCGGAAATTCTGGCAGCAGCCTTACAGGACTATGGGAGAGCATTGATTATCGGCGGCAGCCATACCCATGGCAAGGGAACAGTACAGGCTGTGCTCGATATGAACAGCAATCTCCCGCTGCTGCAAATGAAACGCTACGACGACTTGGGTGCCCTGAAGCTAACTGTGCAGAAATTTTATCGGATTAACGGTGATTCTACACAATCAAAAGGAGTAACGCCCGATCTAGTCGTCCCCTCCCTGCTTGACTATCTGGAAAGCGGTGAACAGTTCATGGACAATCCCCTCCCCTGGGACAAGGTGGAAGATGTCGGCTATGATCGTTGGCAAGGCCCTCATTTTGATGTGCAAACAGTTCGCCAAGAAGGCATGCAGTGGGTGGTCAATAGTCCCCAGTTTCAGGAAATCAGGCGTGAGGTTGATCAGGCCAAAGAGAGAAAAGAACAGACGCAAGTGACAATCTCCTTCCAGGCCATGCGTAAGGAACGAGAAGAACTGGAAAAAAACAGACAACAAGCCATGCAGGCTGGTTTGCTCGCTGGCACGGAGGCCGACGACGACCGAGAGGGAGACATCCCGCTGAGCGAGGAAATCAAAAATGACCCCTTTGTCCAGATCTCACTTTTTTTACAAGGAACCAAGTCTCTCACCCAAGCCTCTGTGAGCGAAGCCCATTAATTTTTCCTTGAAATCAGGTTCTAATCATGATAGAGCATTTCGTGCATGAATCATCATTCATTTTTACATTGAACCTACGTGTGATTATCAGGTGAGTTCCGGGAACGCTTCCCGGCGCTCCCCTTTTCTTGACATAATTGCAGTGCACGAACAACAGGGCCCGGCTTAATGCTGCCGGGATCCGATCGCCTACGAATCATGATGGAACGGACAAAGGCATTGACAGAGGCATTGACGCAGAAAAGAGAAGCTATTCTCACTCTGTGGTGCGAAAGAACTCTCAACACTTATACCTCCCCTGGATTTTTCAAGAAAGCCAAGGATCCGTTTGCCAATCCCGTCGGCGTCAACATCAACACAGCCCTGCACTCCATATACGACTTACTCCTAAGCAATGCAGAACCGGAAGCCTATCTCAAACCTGTGGATACCATAACCAGAATCCGCGCAGTTCAAGAATTTACCCCAGGCCAGGCCGTTGCCCCCTTCCTGGAATTGAAATGGGTAGTGAGGCAGATTTTGAGATCAGATCGGAAAACAGCGCCTCTGGTAACTGAACTTGATATCTTTGACTGTGATGTAGATCGTATTGCCCTGACTGCGTTTGATGTCTATACGGAATGCCGCGAACAGGTCTATCGCGGTCGCATTCGTGAACTGAAAAGCGGCAGTTATCTGCTCACCGATTCAGCTTGTCCCTCGGCAGTACTCAAAGAGGAACTGAAAACGGAACCAAAGAGACAATAAGGCCGCAAGAGAAGTATCCATGCTGTACAACAAGCCAGATGGCGGCAGTCCGTGACAGCTTCCAGACAGTCTGGCTCACGCTATAACGCAAGTTATTGTAAATCTGAATGCGAAGGAGTGATCGATGAAGTACGCCTTCCCACTGGCGACAGTAATTGCCTTGGTGCTGGTCGCGCTAGTTGGTGTGCAGATACCAGGAATGCAATACTTTTTCGGTATTGTCATCCCGTATGCGGCCATGGCGCTTTTTCTGGGTGGGTTTTGTTCAAGAGTCATTTATTGGGCAAGATCCCCTGTTCCTTTTAAAATTCCTACTACCTGTGGTCAGGGGCAATCCCTGGACTGGATCAAGCAGGACAAACTGGAAGCTCCGGCCAACACCTCTCAGGTGGCTGTCAGGATGTTCATGGAAATTTTTCTGTTTCGCTCTCTATGGAGAAACACCAAAGCCACTGTGCATGACGGACCCAAGCTGACCTATGAATCAAGCAAATGGCTCTGGTTGTTTGGGATTATGTTCCATTACAGCTTCCTGATTGTGGTTGTGCGACACATGCGTCTGTTCATGGATCCGGTCCCGTTTCCGGTGGCTTGGACAGAGGTTATGGACTCCCTGTTGCAGATCGGCGCTCCGACCATGTATATGACCGACGTTACCATTGTTTTGGGCCTGCTTTTCCTCTTTGGAAGACGACTGCTAAATCCGCACGTCCGGTACATTTCCCTGGCCAATGATTATTTTCCCCTGTTCTTGATCCTCGGGATAGCCACAACAGGCATTCTGATGCGCTTTTACCTGCGTACAGACATCGATATCAACGCCATCAAACAGCTGGCTGTAGGCCTTGTGACCTTCCACCCCATCATCGTCGAAGAAATAGGGGCTATTTTTTATGTCCATCTATTTCTTGTCTGCGCCTTGCTGGCATATTTCCCATGGAGCAAACTCATGCATATGGGTGGTGTCTTTCTGAGTCCGACCAGAAACATGGCCAATGATACGAGGATACAGCGTCACGTCAACCCCTGGAACCCGAAAATTCAACCGCACTCTTATACTGCATACGAAGACGAGTTCCGTGAAGATATGGTTGAACAGGGCATCCCTGTTGACAAAGAGCTGCCGCCGAAAACCGACGAGTAAGTTCGTAAATTCAAGAGTATAAGGATAACGCAATGGCAGTTGTAAAGGTAGATAAATTGGCACGTAGCGTTGCCGAGGGACCTTCATTGATGACAGGCGCCTTTCCAAAAAAAGATTGGATGGAGGTTCCTGCAGTCTTCAAGCCCGGCAACTATGCTTACCCGACTAAGCCGGAAAAACTTGAGTACCTGGATAGTCAGAAGGGAGTGAGCTTCCCCAATGCACGCGATTGGAATCCCGAAGAGGACGACTGGAAACTTCCGGACAACTGGAAAGAGATCGTCATCCAGGGCCTTGCTGATCGCCTGGATCGTTTTCGCAGCCTGAAAATATTCATGGACTGCTGCGTACGCTGCGGTGCATGTGCAGACAAATGTCACTTCTTTTTGGGTACAGGTGACCCGAAAAACATGCCGGTTCTCAGGGCGGAACTGCTCCGCTCCATTTACCGGCGGCATTTTACCAAAGCAGGCAAGATCCTGGGGAAACTGGCTGGTGGACGCGAAATGACCTACGGGGTCATTAAAGACTGGTTCATGTACGCCTATCAGTGTACCGAATGTCGTCGCTGTTCCGTCTTCTGCCCCTATGGCATCGACACAGCGGAAATCACCATGATGCTGCGCGAGCTGCTGCACATGCTTGGCATCGGTATCAACTGGGCCCTGGAGCCGGTCGCCAACTCCAACCGAACCGGCAACCACATGGGACTCACGCCCCAGGCCTTCAAAGGGAATGTCGATTTTCTCTGTGAGGACATAGAGAACCTGACCGGTATCACGGTCAACCCTTCGTTTAACCGGAGAGGGGCCGAGGTTCTTTTTATTACCCCTTCAGCAGATGTCTTTGCCGAACCAGGCATTTTTACCTGTATGGGTTATCTGCTGCTCTTTGAAGCCATCGGCCTGGATTACACTTGGTCCACCTATGCCTCTGAAGGCGGAAACTTCGGTCTGTTCACCTCCAACGAAATGATGAAAAAGCTCAACGGCAAGATGTACCATGAAGCCGAGCGCCTTGGTGTCAAATGGATACTTGGCGGTGAGTGTGGACACATGTGGCGTGTTGTTCATCAGTACATGGACACCATGAATGGTCCGGCAGATTTTCTTGAGGTGCCCAAATCTCCTATCACCGGAACAGTCTTTGAAAATGCAGCCTCTACCAAGATGGTGCACATCTCCGAATTCACCGCAGACCTGATTAAAAACGGCAAAATCAAACTGGATAAGAATCGCAACGCCCACGTACGGGCGACTTTCCATGACTCCTGTAACCCTGCCCGTGCCATGGGGCTGCTGGATGAACCCCGATATATCCTGGATAACGTCGTCGATCAATGGTGGGAGATGCCCGAAAATACTATCCGGGAAAAAACCTTTTGCTGCGGCTCTGGTACAGCCTTGAATACCGATGAAATCATGGAATTACGCATGCGTTCCGGTTTGCCGAGAGCCAACGCAGTCAGGTATGTGCAGGAAAAACACGACGTCAACACCCTGGGATGTGTCTGTGCCATTGACCGTGCCACCCTGACGACCCTGATGGACTACTGGGTCCCCGAAGTTCAGGTTGCCGGTTTGAGTGAGTTGGTCGGCAATGCCCTGGTCATTGAGGGTGAAAACAGGCAGGAACTTGACGAGGGCCTGCGGACCCTGGTCTAATTTCCCGGATATACAGGAGGTATAACTATGTACGATAGGAGTAAAATCATTCCGGGACTGTTTATTTTTGTCCTGTTTGTCACCATCCCCATCTGGTACAACCAAGACAAGGTCGGTGCAGCCCCCGAACTGACCCTTCCCAAAAAGAGCAAAACCTGTGTCCGCCCGGCGGAAGAAATGCGGGCAACGCATATGCAGCTGCTCAACCAATGGCGAGACGAGGTCTTACGTGACGGTGATCGCAGTACCTTTGAAATAGAGGGCAAACAGTATAAAAAGAGTCTGATGCTGACCTGTATGGAATGCCATACCAGTAAACAGCAATTCTGTGATAAATGTCATGATTATGCTTCAGTGAGGCCCTATTGTTGGGACTGTCACATTGCCCCCGTCGAGTGAACGGCAAGAAGGAGATATACTGATGGATAAAAAAAGAAGAAATTTCCTCAAGCTTGCCGGTCTTTCAACACTGGCGGGTCTTGGTGGAACAGCAGTTGTTGACCGGCTTGTTGCCGGCACACATCCCCCTGTGGCAGAGTCCGCAGGTGGACATGCAACGGAACACGCCGAATCAAAAGAAAAACATGCTGCCCATGGAGCGCCGAAAACTGGCAAACGATATGGGATGGTTATTGATACAAGGAAGTTTCATGAGGACCCTTCCCTGGGAGAAAAAGTAACCCGTGCCTGTATACAGGCCCATAATATACCTGAGTTTCCAGAAACAAAAGATGCCATCAAGTGGATCTGGATGGTTGATTACGAAAACTCCTTTCCAAACAAAAGCCATCTGTACAAAGACGAGGCAACAGAAGAGCACCAGGTCCCGGTTCTTTGTAATCACTGCGACAATCCCCCCTGTGTACGCGCCTGCCCTACCAAGGCTACCTTTAAAAACAAAGACGGCCTTGTCATCATGGACTTTCATCGCTGTATAGGCTGCCGGTTCTGCATGGCGGCCTGCCCCTATGGCATGAGAAGTTTCAACTGGCGAAATCCAAGGGATTTTATCAAAGAAGTCAATCGTGATTTCCCGACACGCATGCGTGGTGTAGTAGAAAAATGCAACTTCTGCGCTGAGCGTATCGGTGTAGGTATCAAGCCTGCCTGCGTTGAAGCCTGCGGCGACTCCGGTGCAATGGTGTTCGGCGATCTGAATGATCCGCATTCAGAAGTCAGAAAGATGCTCAAAGATAATTACACCATTCAACGCAAGCCCAGCCTTGGAACCCATCCTTCCGTCTTTTACATAGTATGAGGTCGCCATGATTGAAAAAGCGTTTAAAGGAAATAAATACTATTGGATGTGGCTCGCCTTTCTTGGAATCTTTATTGGTGTTGCCGTACTCTGCTATTTACGACAATACTTTTACGGACTCGGATTAACCGGTATGAGCCGTGATGTATCCTGGGGGCTGTACATTTCCCAGTTCACCTTTCTGGTCGGTGTTGCAGCAGGAGGTGTTATGCTGGTGCTGCCCTACTACATTCATAACTTCAAAGCGTTTGGCAGAATCACCATACTCGGTGAATTCCTGGCCATCTCCGCTCTGCTCATGTGCCTGATGTTTATCATGGCTGACCTTGGTCAACCACTGCGTGGCCTGAACGTCCTCCTCCATCCGACCCCCAACTCCATGCTGTTTTGGGATATGTGCGTTCTGTGGGGATATCTGCTGCTGAACATCCTCTGCGGCTGGGTTATTCTGACTGCTGAGCGTAAACAGGTGGCGCCGCCGAAATGGATTTATATCTTTGTCTATACGTCTATCCCCTTTGCGTTCTCCATTCATACCGTAACAGCAATGCTGTACTGCGGTCTGCCTGGTCGACACTTCTGGCTCTCGGCCATCATTGCGCCCAGGTTCCTGGCCTCTGCTTTCGCAGCCGGCCCGGCACTGATTGTCATCATGGCCTTAATTCTCAAACGTGTTGCCAACTTTGATGCCGGTAAACAGGCTCTGGATAAGATGGTTACCATCATTATTTATGCCGCTATAGCCAACATGTTCTTTGTAGGACTTGAGTTCTTTGTCGGCTACTACTCCAACATCCCTGGCCACTATCACACCCTGCAATATCTCTTCTTTGGTCTGGAACATCACGGGCATGTATACAGCAACCTGGTCCCCTTCATGTGGGGCTTTCTGCTTCTCTTTGCCTTCGGATTCTTCCTCATCTGCTACCCGCAGACTCGACGGGACAACGATCTCTGGCTGGGCATAGGATGTGCGTCCATTTTTGTCTCCTTTTGGCTGGATAAAGGTATTGGCTTTGTACTCGGCGGCTTTGTCCCCACACCCTTGGAGAAGATTGTAGAATATTATCCCACTGCCAATGAGTTGCTCATTACCATTGGTATTTGGGCCACAGGCTTTTTTATTCTAACAGTCCTCTACAAAATTGCCATTGGAGTAGAGCACGAAGTTGAAGAGTAGCCTACATAACCCAATAACTCCGGGATATAAAAAAGCCTGCGGCAGATGCCGCAGGCTTTTTTATACAGACACAGAGAATATCCATCCTGGACTACGGATTTCTGATGAACAATATGTCTCATTTGAGAAAAAAGAGACTAACCCGCATTTCTCATCAAGTGCAAGGCTGACCATATTTTCCAAGATAAATCAGTTTTGATTGCTCATTTTCTCCTACAAGCTGACCATTTGTTGCC
>PDTD01000005.1 GCA_002748755.1 Desulfobulbus propionicus
CTCGGTACGGGCTGCTGGCTAGGCTTTGCCCGACAGGGACTTCCTGCTCTATCGCAGGGCACCCTGTAAGAAGCACCAGGCTTCGCCTGGCGCACTAACAATGGGATATTGACAATCAGGCAGGCAACTGCCATGGGTTGGGAGATAATGTTTGTTGGTTTTCTGCCTGGCCTGCACCCAATTCGTCCGCTTGCCTATTCATCCAGAAAAAAAGATACTGCTCCATTTCCCGGCAGCGATCAAAATGCATCCTGATGCGAGCATGTCGTGCCGGGTCCTGTTTGCCGTAACGTTTCAGGATATAGGCAAGGCGCTCTTCGAGAGTAACGACTTCATCGTGACGAACCCGCTTGTCGGCATAGAAAACAATATCCGCAGCTGTAAACAGGCCTTGGGCACAACGTTCGGGTTGGTACGATGAGAGGGTGACATGTTCAGCCACTATATGGGCAACTTCGGGATAACCGCTCTCCTGGCAGATTTCAGCACCGAGTACGGCATGATCGCAGGACTCGTCCAGGCAGATGGTCTTAGCGATATCGTGGAGCAGGGCACCTGCTGTGACCAAACGAAAATCGGGAAGAGGGTACGGCAGACGTGGGCTGGCTGCCAGCCCGTTATAGATCTCCTGGGCCAGCTTGGTGACCACCAGGGAATGCTCCCTGATGTTGTCCAGCATGCCATGCACCTCCATCAGTTCATAACATTGCGTCCGATCAGGAATGCGCATATCCGCCCCTGTCTCTCTTCAGGGTTTGCCACTCAGCCGGTGGACTGCATCCACCGCAATCCTTGCTTGGTCCGGCGATGTCTGCGGTTGGATACCGTGGCCCAGGTTGAAGATGTGTCCCTTGGCGCCTTGGGCATCATGGAGCAGGGCCGCAATGCGTTTTTCCAGCTGAGCCTTTGGCAGAAACAGGGCCATGGGGTCCAGGTTACCCTGCAGGGCATGGTCTCCTGCCCCGGCAATAGCATCCTTGATGTTGATGCGCCAGTCCAGGCCAAGTACATCAGCCCCTGCTGTAATGGTATGGGGTAGCAACGTAGCACCGTTATTGGCAAAGTAAATAATGGGAACATCTGTTACCTGCCTCAGATCGGCGATGATGTGCTGCACGTAGGGCAGGGCAAAACGGGCATAGTCTTCCGGGGCAAGCACACCAGCCCAGGAATCGAAAATCTGCAGTGCCTGAGCACCTGCCTGGGCTTGTGCCTGAAGGTACCTGCTGGTGCAGGCGGTTATCTTGGTGAGTAGGGCGGTGTATAGAACAGGATCTTCATAGATCATTCTCTTGGTGTTGAAAAATACTTTGGAGGAACCACCCTCTACCACATAGGTGGCGAGGGTGAAGGGGGCGCCGGCAAACCCTATCAGAGGCACTTTGAGTTCTCTACGCAGCAGGCGAATAGTTTCCAGTACAAAAGGCATGGATTCCTCGGGGTCAGGAATCTGTAGCCTATCCACATCGTTTTGCGTAGTCACCGGATCAGGGAAGATCGGACCAGCCCCTTCGTGAAATTCCAGTCTGAGCTGCATGGCCTCCATGGGAATAAGAATATCAGAGAAGAGAATGGCTGCATCAAAACCAAAAATATCAACGGGCTGCAGGGTGACCTCGGTGCAGAGTGCAGGTTTTTTACACAGCTCCAGAAAGGTAACCTTACCTCGGATTTTTTGATATTCTGGAAGATAACGCCCTGCCTGGCGCATGAACCAGACAGGTGTGTATGCCGTTGATTCGCCTCTGCAAGCTTTGAGGAAGGTGTCGTTCATGGCATTCCTTACTGGGGGGTTGGGGTTGTGTCGTTCACCACGCTCAGGCGTTGTTCAGGTGTCAGTCAGTTGCGTGGCTCATAGGCGCAGAATGGTTCTGGCGCCATGTAGTCTCCGGACACGGCATACGCCCTGGCGCGACAGCCTCCACAGACATGGACATATTCACAGCGGCCACAGGCCCCTTTGTAGCTTTTGAAGTCGCGCATATCCAGCAGCAGTCGAGAAGTTTCCCAGATCTCCTTGAACGGCTGTTGGTCGAGGTTTCCTGCACCTAAAGGAAAGTAGCTGCAGGGCAATACGTTTTTGTCCACATCAATCAGACAGATCAGTTGCCCGGCAAGACATCCCTTGGAGCCGCCTGTGGAAAATTTCAGGGAGCGTCTTTTAAACCTGCTGCCTTCCTTCCTGGCTTTCTGCAGGACGATCCGGTAATATTGGGGAGCGCAGGTGGGGCGGACAAGCAGATCGGTTTCCTCTTTTTCCATGGTATAGTGCCATTCGAGAATATCTTCGTATTCATCGGCTGGGATAAGTTCTGCCATAATGTCTTCACCACGGCCCGTGGGGACGATCATGAACAGGTACCATGCTGTTGCCCCCAATGATTTGACCAACTCATAAAGGCGTGGTACTTCATTTTTATTACGTCTGGTAAAACTGGAGTTGACCAGGAAGTCGATGTCGTGCTCACGGAACAGGCGGATGGCGTTCATCGTTCCATCAAAGGCGCCGGGCTGGTTTCGGAAATCGTCGTGTATTGCAGCGCTGGCACCGTCCAGGCTTAAAGACACCATTTTGATGCCACATTCCTTGATGGCCCTGCATGTTTGGGAGGTAACCAGGGTCCCATTGGTCGCCAGGCACATGCGCATTCCCAGGTCTGTACCGTATTGGGCAAGGTCAAACACATCCTCTCGCATCAAAGGTTCTCCTCCAGAAAGCACCATCACCGGGTCTGCATAGCCGTGGATGTCATCAAGTATCCTTTTGGCCTCGACGAAGGTGAAATCAGGATGACCTGCTATTGCCGTTTCTGAAGAGGAACGACAGTGCACGCATTTGAGGTTGCAGCGTCTGGTGATCTCCCAGGCGATCCATTTGGGAACAAAGTCCATATCTACTCCATCAAACAAAGTATAAACGCGGAAAGAACTATATAGACTGGCTACCTTGCGGTCAACTTCTTTTCTCTCTTGTGCAGAACAGTTTGATATGCCAGAATATATACAATAAGTGGCTTGCTTGGATTTCTCATCAGCTCAGGTGGTGCCAGGTTCGGTAGTTCTTGGTACCTCATATCATTGGGGTAGATGTTTTGCCAAAATACTGCCGAAGATGGTATCGCCTGAATTGACCTTGGATTGCACATTTTGTCGCAGTTTGGGCCTGCTCACAGACATCACATATATTTGTACTTGTCTCATTTTTTTCAAATGAGACACAATGCTTATGAGAAATCGGGGCGAGGTAACCCGCCTGAATCTGTGCAGGGTATCAGACCGTTCGCGTGCAAGTTCTGTTTTATGTGTAAGGCGTTAAGGTATTGAAGAGAGTTCCGCCCAGGCTTCAAGTCTGTCAGAGATTTAAATCCAATACTTCAACCAGGGAGGCGAGTCATGCAGGAGATAAAAAAAGTTCTTACCCCTATTGATTTTTCGGATAATGCTGCCAAACTGGCGGCTGGCGCAGCCTATGTGGCCGGTACTTTTTCCGCAGAGCTGCATCTTGTTTTTGTTGCTCAAAATTTTGAAGACTACAGCGGTTTTTTTGTTCCCCCCGTCAACCTGCCAAATTTGGAAGCCGAACTACTTGAGTCTGCCAAGGAGCGTATGGTTGATTTTTGTGCAGAGAACAAGGCCGTTTTTGAAACCTACGGCGTTGAGTCGGTGAGCAGCGCGGTGCTTTCCGGCGATGTGGCGGAAGAGATTTTGGCCTATGCAGTGGAAAAGGGGATTGAATTGATTGTTATGGGAACGCACGGATACAAGGGATTTGAGCGTATCATGTTCGGCAGCGTGGCTGAAAAGGTGGTAAAAGCCGCCTGCTGTCCGGTCATGACCATTAATCCGTACAAGAGCGAGTGCGAGGAAAAACAGAAGTAATTCCATACTGCGCCTGATGTATGGAACCGGGCGCAGTTGTGCTCTTTTTTCGCTACGATTCTCCGGTAATGAGTGTGGCTAGAAGCCAGCGATATGCAGGATCGCCTGGGCCGCATACCCATTGGTTCTGATCCGGGATAAACGTATCGGCAAAGAGCGCGGTCGGCGTCGTGCCTTGCACCGGGTAGAGACAGAGACAAGGCGTGGTGTCGGTTTTGAGTTTGGCCACCGCTCCTGGTAGAAGGACCTTGGGTTGCTGCGCTGCTGCTGGTTGTTCGTTGGCCAGAACGGCTTGCCAGGCAGTCAACAGTTTGTTGTCGATTCCGGGTACGTTGTTTTCGTGTTCAGCCGGTACAGGCAGATCAAGTATCTTGGCTGTTGCAAGGTCAAGTACCCTTCGCTGTTGTGCTCTCTCCAGAAGAAGATCTGCAGCGTCGATGGACGGCGTAACGTAGACCCTGCATGACGATGGAGAGTACTCACCCAGACATAGGAGCCTAGTCCATGCTTTGAGCCTGTGTTTGAATCCCGGCGTGTCGGTTCGCAGGTTGACCTTGGCCATGGCTGCACCTTGGCAGGACAGATCGGGGTCCTCCCGCAGTGCATGGAAGAGATCTTGTTGCTTTGCCTGGATGACTGCCAGTGCATGGCGAATTTCGTCCTGTTCTTGCTCCTGCATCTCGGCAAGCTTCAGCACCAACCGTGCCTGCCAGAGCGTTTCGGTCAAGTCAGGACCACCACCCGCTTGCGGAGGACGGGAGAGACTGCTCGTAATGCTGCTCAATGTCTCCAGTGACGAAGCGTTGAACAACGCTGGGTTGCAATGAGCAATGTGACTTGCGAAGGATTCTCTGTTGTACTCAATGTCCTTGCACATGGCCTGGAATTTTTTTTGTAACGGCCCAAGGGGGGCCGGAGCAAGGAATTCCAGGCGTTTTTCTGCAAGCAGATGCGCAATACCTGGCGACTGTTTTTTGGGCAGGCAGTCCTCTCCTTCCTGTGGCTTAAGGTAGACAAGGCAAGGGAAAACCGGTAGAAGGTGTTTCAGGAAAACTGTATTGACAACTGTTTGCGGAAAGACACAGGCTGATTCTACGGACATGGCGACCTTAAGGGAAAAAATTGGATGTATTCTGACAGCAGGCGTATACCTGCTCTTTCATCTTCGTTTGGGTACGGATATCGTTTCCACAGTCTACGGTACAGGATACCAGATATTGTTGACAGCGCCATATGCTCTCGGCTTTACCTACATACTGGTCATTGTTTTTCGAAGACTTGCTGGCAAACAGAATATACCCTGGGACAGAACCCTGCGTATCTATTGTACCGTGGGAATTTTGTTTGCCTTCTTTTTTGCTCTCTACGAATACGCCGGACAGGGGCAAGGGCCCCTGGGACCTGAGGATGATCCTACAGACGTATCACGGTTTTTGCCTGATAAACCCCCGAACGGGCAGTAGCGGTAGGCATAAGAAGACACTCTGGGGATAATACGGTACCCGGATTGGTGACAGAATTGCAGCCTGTCTGACATCGGTCCCCCAGGATGGCGCCGAATTTTCGCAGTCCGGTGGTCAGCATGCCTTTGGTTGTTCGCACCTCGACATGACCGGGCAGAAACCGAAAGTTGGCGCATTTGGTTCCCGCACCCAGATTGACGGCATTCCCTAGAATGGTGTCACCGAGATAGGCAAAATGGCCCGCCTTGGCATCATTGAGGAAGATGGAATGTTTGATCTCTGTGGTGTGACCAACCACACAGCGTTTGCCAATAATGCAGTTCCCTCGTATATAGGCCCCCTGGCGTATTTCGCTGTAGTCACCGATGATGGCCGGTCCTTTGATATAGGCGCCAGGCTCTATGAGCACACCGTGACCGATGCTGATATCCTTACCGATGAGGACAGCTCCGGCCATGATAACCGAGGCTCCTTCGATCTTTTGACCGTTTTCACTGACGGACAGACCGCCTTTGGTGGTGTCTCCGTAGGTAACAGTACATTCTCGGGCGTTGAGCAGTCGGTCGTTATGGACAATTAACGGGCTGGAGAGAGGGATTCCCTCTGAGAGACTTCGGTGTTTCAGAGAGGGTTTTGTGTGGCTCCGAGTGTAGTCTTTGAGCTTTTTCAGCCCATCCCAGACATAATCGCAATCTTGGAAAAGGTCGCAGTGGGGGAAATCGCTCAGGTCAAAAAAAGAATCCGGGCTAAGCATATCAGTGTCCTGTTTGCAGAATGAATGATAGATTGGAGATATACTAGTATCTCTATAATTGGTCGATGCCCATATGTTCAAGTGAATTCGCAACTGATTTATGCACTTTGCATCTGCTTGACTTCATTTAAGGTCATGTTTACCTTGCAGTTGAAAAACTGAATAGACCCCAATGAGGAGGACAAGAGTGGAATTTGACGATACTTTGTCAAATAGCATGGACGATTTCGGCGAAAGCCCAAAAGACCTGGAAATACCGGAATCCGTGCCCATGATGGCAGTTCGTGATGTCGTGGTGTTCAACTATATGATCATACCGTTGTTTGTTGGGCGTCCTGGATCTGTTGAAGCGGTGAACGAGGCTGTTACCGGTAACAAACTGTTAATGCTGGTGACCCAGAAGGATGCCTCCAAGGATGTCCCCGACCCGGAAGACCTGTATGAGGTCGGCATGGTGTCCATGATCATGCGGACCCTTAAACTGCCGGACGGCAGGCTGAAGGTGCTTGTTCAGGCTTTATCCAAGGCGGAGATTAAAAAAATAATCCAGAAAGAGCCGTATTATCAGGTTGAAATCGACCTGGTCGAAGAGCCCGAGGTAGAAGATATTTCTGTGGAGGTTGAGGCTTTGATGCGGACGGTCCGTGAGCAGACGGAGAAAATTATGTCGCTCAGAGGGATTCTTTCTTCCGATTTCATGATGATCATCAACAACATTGAAGAACCCGGTCGGCTGGCGGATTTGGTTGGCTCGAATCTGCGCCTGAAGATTAGTGAATCCCAGCAGATCCTTGAGACCATAGACCCGGTGCAGCGTCTTAAGCTGGTGGCAGATCTGCTCAATAAGGAACTGGAAGTCTCCACCGTGCAGGCCAAGATTCAATCCGATGCCAAGGAGGAAATGTCCAAGACCCAGCGAGAATATTTTCTCCGTGAACAGATGCAAGCCTTAAAGCGGGAACTGGGTGACGAAGACAGTTACTCCCAGGAGATAGAGGAGTTGCGGGCCAGTCTGAAAAAGAAAAAAATGCCTAAATACGCCAAAAAAGAGGCCAAAAAGCAGCTCAAACGTCTTGAAATGATGCACCCTGATGCTTCCGAGGCGAACATTGTTCGAACCTATATCGACTGGTTCCTAGATCTTCCCTGGAAAGAATCCACGAAAGACTGTCTTGATCTCAAGGCAGCGGCGGCGGTGCTGGACAGGGATCATTATGGACTGGAAAAGATCAAGGAGCGGATTCTCGAATATTTAGCGGTACGAAAACTCAATAGGAAAACCAAAGGACCTATCATCTGTTTCGCAGGACCACCGGGCGTTGGAAAGACGTCCCTGGGGCAAGCCATAGCCAAAGCCATGGATCGCAAGTTTTATCGCCTTTCCCTTGGCGGGATGCGTGACGAAGCTGAAATTCGCGGACATCGAAGGACGTATATTGGTTCCATGCCCGGTCGTATACTGCAGGGATTGAAAAACGTGCAAGCCAACAACCCTGTTTTTATGATGGATGAGATTGATAAGATCGGGGACGACTACCGGGGGGATCCTTCCTCGGCGCTGCTGGAGGTGCTGGATCCAGAACAGAACAGATCCTTTTCTGACCACTACATGAATCTGCCCTTTGATCTTTCCAAGGTCATGTTCATTACCACAGCCAATCGGACAGATACCATCCCCAGACCATTACTGGACCGCATGGAGGTCATTCAACTCAGCGGCTATACCCTGGAAGAAAAAATGGCTATTGCCAAACGCTTTCTGTTACCGCGCCAGATAGTCGAAAACGGTATCAAGGCCAGGCAGATCAGAATGGCTGACGATATCCTGGAGGATATAATCCGCAGCTATACCCGTGAAGCCGGTGTCCGTAACCTGGAACGGGCCCTGGGTAAGGTGTGTCGCAAAATTGCCCGGAAAATCGCTGAAGGCGGCAAGGGACCCTATGCCGTATCTGCCAATACACTCCCGCGGTATCTTGGTCCGCCCAAATACATGCCGGAGGAAGAAATCGATACCTCGGCGCATCCCGGTGTTGCCATCGGTCTGGCCTGGACAGAGGTGGGTGGCGAACTGTTGCACATAGAAACCTCCATTTTGCCGGGGAAAGGCAAGCTGATCCTTACCGGTCAGTTGGGTGATGTCATGAAAGAATCCGCCCAGGCAGCTTTGAGCTATTGCCGGAGCCGTCACACCGAGTTGGGCGTGGAACCGAAATATTTTGACGAAATCGATATACATATCCATGTCCCTGCCGGTGCCATACCCAAGGACGGACCATCCGCGGGCATCACTATGACCAGCGCACTTTTCTCCGCTATTCTGGATAAGCCGGTGAATAAACATTTTACCATGACCGGGGAAGTCACCCTGCGGGGCAGGGTCCTGCCCATCGGCGGCTTGAAGGATAAGGCCCTGGCAGCTTTTCGGGCCGGTTTGTCCAAGGTTATTATTCCATATGAGAATGAGAAGGACCTACTTGAAATCCCAGAGGACTTAAGGAAAAAGATAACCTTCTATCCGGTGAAGCACATGGATGAGGTCGTTGAGCTGACTCTCGGTAAAGAATCCTGTCCCGGTGGCAAGAAAAAGAAGCATCGCTCCGCCAAGTCCAAGTGATCTCCTGTCGGCCGCGGAGGACGCTTCATACGGATAGAGAGGGTGCACTTTTCCCCGCATTTTCTCCCTGTGTCGCTGCCTGAGCTGCGAGAGCCTGATGTAGTTGCTGGAGTTCCCTCTTACAAAAGAATGGCGAGAAAAGAACTCAGGTAAGTCTACACTGTTGCTGGACTCAAGTCTTTTTGAGTGCTTTCGTTGATTCTTTCTATGAGATAACCAGCACACCTCTGTGCTGGATATTTCGCTCAACTGGACAAGACGTTCATGAGAAATTCGGGCTAAGGCGGGACTATGCATCGTCTGCTTTTTTCTTTTATCGTTCTCTGTATTCTTGGCTTACTCTGCATCGGAGGAGCTGGGATCTGGATGTATAGGTATGCAACCACGCCGTCGCCGGGGAACGGTTCTGTTCTGGTGCAGATTCCCCGGGGTGCAGGTGTTCGGGATATAGGTGCTGTGCTTGCAGAGCAGCGACTGCTTGAAAATGATGTTCGTTATCTCATACTTGTCCGCCTCACCGGAACGGGTACGCGTCTTCAGGCCGGCGAGTTTGAGTTGCAATACGGCTGGACACCACTGCAGGTTCTACGCTTTCTTGAGCAGGGGAAGACCTATACCCGTCAGTTGACCATTCCCGAAGGGTTGACCCTGACTGATATAGCTGTCCTGTTTGCTGAGCACGGCTGGGGAAGCAAGGAAAAACTGACCGATCTTGCTCGGGAAAAGAGCTTTTGTTTAGCCTTGGGTGTCGAGCAGGCATCGTTGGAGGGGTATCTTTTTCCAGACACGTATTATCTTACCCGGGGAGAGATGCGTGAGCGCGACCTGCTTGCCATGATGGTTCGCCGCTTTCATGAGGTATGGAGTCAACTGCAGGTGCCGGAACAGTTCGCATTCAGTCAGCACGAGATTGTCACCCTTGCCTCCATGGTTGAAAAAGAGACCGGAACGGCGGCAGAGCGGCCGCTTATCTCCCGGGTCTTTATTAATCGACTTGAACGGGGGATGCGATTGCAATCCGATCCCACAGTCATCTACGGATTAAAGACTTTCAATGGCAATTTGACCCGCTCCGACCTCCGTACACCGAGTCCCTATAACACCTATGTGGTGCAGGGTATACCTGCCGGACCCATCTGCAATCCTGGCAGGGATGCGCTGGAGGCGATCCTGCTCCCGGCAGAGACAGATGCGCTTTATTTTGTTTCCCGAAATGACGGCCGCCATCATTTTTCCACCACACTCAAAGAGCATAATCGAGCGGTTCGAAAGTATCAAAAAAAGAGAAAAAGGGCCAAATAACCTAATAATCGCTTTGTTTTTAGATATAATGATGGTATGTTCGTGCCCATTCAGAAGATCACGCACCACTGCTGGGCAGTATGTATAAGAGGTGGATACCTTTTCGAGAGGGTACTGTAGTTTTGGTGGTTGCGGGATAAAACGTGTAGTCTTAATTAGGGAGAACGTAAGGGCAATGTTGAAAGGTACTGTAAAGTGGTTTAACGAGTCAAAGGGATTTGGTTTTATTGAGCAGGAAGAGGGGCGTGATGTGTTTGTGCATTACTCGGCTATCAGCGGGTCAGGGTTCAGAACCCTCAACGAGGGTGACAAAGTCGAATTTGAAATTGTTGATGGCCCAAAAGGTCCTGCGGCAGCAAATGTGTTAAAGCAATAGGATATATGCAGGTTGTCCAGCGAGTCTCTGGGGGTGGACACAGGACAACCGGACGATCTGAGGCAGCTGCTGATACGTTCAGCAGCTGCCTTCTTTTTTGGTATTTTCAGTTACCTCATATGCAGGCTGACAACCTTTCCTGTGAACGAGGTGGCTATTCCGGATTTCTCATGAATATTGTGTGAAACGTATAAAATAACTATAAAAATCAATCAGTGAGAGAATAAATACCTTGCAGCTGATCTCTTCATAATGTTCACCAGAAATCAGCCTAGGCGGCACCATCTTCGCCAGTGTCTTGCCAGCAAAGAGAGAGTACAATACTATGTACTGCCAGAATCTTTGCATCTGGTACCGTCTGAATGGATAAGAAATCCGGGCTGTGTATCAACTCCATTACAGTAAGCGAAGCCGTGAAAGTTGCCCTTGTTCAGACGAATCCGATAGTCGGCGCATTTGAGATTAATGTGCAGAACGTTCTTGCCTGGCTGGAGAAAGCCACAATACATTCTTGCGATCTCGTTATTTTCCCAGAGTTGACCTTATGCGGATCTCCTCCGCAGGACTATCTGGAACGGGAGGCCTTTATAAAGGCCCATGATCAAGCCCTGGAACAGGTCATAGAGGCCGTGGAAGACCACATAACTTGCATTGTCGGCGTTCTCGAGCAGAGGGACGGACCCGGGAAAAAGCTCTACAATGCCGCCTTTGTTTTGTCCGGGGGCAGGGTGCTCTACCGGGCTCGAAAACAATTGCTTCCCAACTATGATATCTTTGATGAAACCAGGTATTTTGAACCAGGTACCGAGTCTCTGGTTTTTCCTCTGCAGGGATACACCTTCGGCTTGACCCTGTGTGAGGATATCTGTGGGCAGCAGGACAAGTACATCCTGAATCCCCTGGATACCTATACTCATGGTCCGGTTCAGCCTGACTGCCTGATCAATATCTCGGCTTCACCATATTATCACGGAAAGCTGCGCAAGCGAAATCTGCTCTTTCAACGTATCTGTCGTGATCGGAATAGGCCTCTTCTCTTCGTTAACCAGACCGGAGGGCAGGACGGGCTTATCTTTGACGGGCATTCTCTGGTTATGAATGGCCAGGGAAGGATAGTTGCAGCAGGGAAAGGTTTTGCTGAGGAGATGTTGATCGTTGATGATCTTTTTGCTCAGGACGATGTCCCAGGCCTGGTCGTAGAGGATTGCCTGGAGGATGTCGCCGAGGCCCTCTGCCTCGGTGTCCGCGATTATCTGCATAAAACCGGATTCAAAAAAGCTGTGCTCGGATTGTCCGGCGGCATTGATTCCGCACTGACTGCTGTGGTAGCCTGCAGGGCCCTAGGGCCGGATAATGTTCTCTGTGTTGCCATGCCTTCTCCTTATACATCCCAGGCATCCATAGATGATGCCCGGCAGCTTGCCGCAAATCTAGGTTGCGGTTTTGAATTGCTTCCCATTGCAGGGATAATGGAAACCTATTCAAAAACCCTGGCAGATCTTTTTGCGGACACAGAAGAGGATGTCACAGAACAGAACATCCAGGCAAGGATTCGAGGCAATCTTCTGATGGCGATTGCGAATAAAACAGGCGCCCTCCTGCTTTCCACAGGCAACAAGTCGGAGATGGCGGTGGGGTACTGTACTTTGTATGGGGATATGAGCGGAGGGCTGGCAGTGCTTGCCGATGTCCCCAAAGTTATGGTATACAAGCTGGCGCATTTTTTTAACAAAGAGCAGGAGGTGATCCCGGTGCGGACAATAACCCGTCCGCCAACCGCTGAACTGAAACCAGACCAAACGGATCAGGATGACCTTCCTGCCTACGAAGTGCTGGATCCTATTCTATGCGCCTACCTGGAAGAGCAAAAGAGTATTGAAGAGATCGTGGGGCTCGGATTTGATGCCCATGTGGTGCATGACATTGTGCGTCGAATACAGCGTAATGAGTATAAACGAAAACAGGCGCCCCTGGGCATAAAGGTCACCAGCAAGGCTTTTGGCCATGGACGACGCTATCCGGTGATGCAGCAATTTCAGGAGTAACAGTCCTGCGACAGTGCAGCTCCCTTCCATGAGCGCAGCAGAGGCAGCCCGTTTCTGTTTATGCAGGTCAGTTTGCTGCAGTTCGTACTGTATGGCAAAGGGGTTTGGCCTGCATTGTCTTTGAGACTGTCCGCCTTTGGCATTGTTTTGAGCCCATCTTGGTCATGAAGAGTCCTTCCCGTCGGATCCTTTCCGCATTTTTCTTTGTGTTGCTTGTAGTTGTCCTTACAGGCTATCTGATGTATCAGGAGCAGACAGTCAAACGACCCGGGCAGCTTGCTGTGACAACGGCAGGGCATGTTGAAATGTGTCTGACTTGCCATAAGGACGAAAAATTGGACGGTGCGCATGACAGAACTGTGCTCGGCTGCTCGCCCTGTCATCTTGGCGATGCTCTGGCAGTGGAAAAGGACAAGGCCCATGCTGGTATGGTTCGCAACCCAGGTGATTTACGGGTTGTGGAGAAGACGTGTAGCGTTGAGGGGTGCCACCCGGCGGATGTCCACAAGGTGAAGAACTCGTTGATGGCGACCAACAGGGGAATCCTCTCGACTTTACTGTACTATTGGGGAGAAAGCGAAACACAGGAGAGTGAACTTACGGTTGAGCAGTTGCTGGAAAGCGGACAAACCTCTCTGGCGCTGGATTATTTTAGGAAACTCTGTGCAACCTGTCATCTGTGGAAACAAAAGAATGATTTGCCTGGATCACCGGCTTTTTTCAATGAAAAAGGCGGGGGGTGTTCAGCCTGCCATTATATCCCAGGCCGGGGCGCTGTCCGTGCCACGGTGACGGATTTTGAGCATGATGTTGCTGTTGTGGGTGCACATGGCAAACTGAAAAAGCCGCACCCTTTGATAACATCCAAGGTGCCTGAGGAAAATTGTATTCGTTGTCATAACAGATCTGGGCGTATCGGTTTATCGTACATCGGCCTTTTTGAGGCAGAAGGCTATGGCACGCCTTATGAAATGGGCAGAACATCTGGCAAGAAACTGCCGGGTGATCGCTTTTATCTGGAGCTTGCCGCAGACATTCATCATGTGAAAGGTATGGTGTGCATTGACTGTCATACCCGTGAGGAAATCATGGGAGACGGAACGAGTTATGCCCATTATGAGGAGCAGCTTGAGATCAGTTGTCATACCTGCCATGGGAAACAGCCTGGTATAACTCGGAAGAATACTGTCATTAGCAATATAACTGTACAAGGATCGCAATCTTTTCTCTCTGGTAAGATTGATGGGCGGCAAAGACTGCTCAGACAGCCTAAAAAGGAGATTTGTCTGTACCCAGGACATGCCAGAGTGACCTGTGAAGCTTGTCATTCAACCTGGGTGCCGCAGTGCTACGGTTGTCATGCCAAAAGAGATGCGCGAGAGACGCATCTGGATAAGTTGAGCCTGGAGGAAACCGCCGGCTGGTGGGAAGAGGGACGGAGCTATATTCGCTATGAAAAGCCTATGCTGGCAGTGTGGGGAGATGAAATCGTTGTTGTGACACCCGGATGCCAGGATATCGTGACACGTATTGGTGAGGATGGAGAAATAGAAGGGGGGATGAACAGATTTACAATGGCTGCCATTAATCCGCATACCACCCAGGCGGCTGGCCGGACGTGCCAGGATTGCCATGCCTCGCCCAAGACCGTAGGCCTTGGAGAGGGCACTGTCTTCAAGCGCAACGGCAAATGGGTTTTTGTCCCGGTAGATCGCGGCACCGATACCCTAGAGGGTAGAACAGTAGGTTTTGATAATTTTGTCACCATTGAGGGAAAGCCTCTTCAGTATGGTTCCAGAGAAAACTTGCGCCCCTTTAACCGCGAAGAACTGTATCGAATCCTGCGGGTTGGTTTATGTCTGGAGTGTCATACCTCCTACAACGATCCGGTATACAAAGCGTATGACCGGGAAAAATCCTGCCCGGTGTATCAAGAACCGTAAGTTGGGCCCGCTTGGATGGTCACCACTTTTTGCGATATGCTTACAAACGTATTTTTGGAGATAGATCAATGAAATAATACGAAAACAGTGTATTGGCCATGCTTCTGCTCAGGGAGACTGCGGGAGCAGAAACAACCTACCCCTGATTTCCTGTGCGCTCAAGCGGTGCCAGGTTCGGTCCTTTTGGTCCCCCTCATTCTCCTTGGGTATATGTGCTGCCAAAAATTCTGCCCAAGATGGGGTCGACTGGGCTAAGCTTTGGTGTGCACTTGGAGTAACTGGCTACAGCTCATTTGTTTTGTAATTTATTGTTTTTATATTGTATTTTTTATTTTACCCGCAGTTTTTTATGAGAAGTTCGGGTTAACAGCAGATACAGACGGACAGGAAGTGCAATCAGGGTGGGAGATGCCCGTACGCGGGAGCGACAGGGCACACACAGGTCCTTGATTGCCTTCGTTTGGTCCTCCTGCAATAGTCCTTAAAGGAGAAACAGCATGTCTTCAGAAACAATAACCCTCGCAGACCGTGTTCTGCAGATTGCTCCTTCACCAACGCTTGCGGTCAACGCCAAAGCCGAGGCGTTGAGAGCGGCAGGCGCGAACATCTTGAATTTTAGCGTGGGCGAAACGGATTTTCAGACCCCTGAGCACGTATGTCAGGCCGGCAAACAAGCCATTGACGAAGGGCATACCCGCTACACAGCGGTTCCTGGTATCCTGGAGTTGCGTACAGCAATCTGCGAAAAATTCAAAGCGGAGCACGGTTGGGTCTACGAACCTGAGCAGGTTCAGGTATGCTGCGGCGGCAAGCAAGGATTGTATACGGTTTTCCAGGCCATGCTCAATCCCGGTGATGAGGTCCTGATTCCTGCACCATACTGGGTTTCCTATCCCCCAATGGTCCAACTGGCGGGAGGTGTTCCAGTCATTGTACCGTTGGTTGAGAGCAATGATTTTGACCTCGATCCCGACGCCCTGGCTGGTTATATCACTTCTAAAACTCGGGCGATTATTCTAAACAGTCCTTCAAATCCGACCGGCGCTGTTTTTTCTGGCAAAGCTCTCACGGCTGTGGCTGAGATAGCGCGCCAACATAATTTGCTGGTGGTGTCCGACGACATGTATGAAAGCCTAACTTTTCTTGATGGGAAATTGCCGCATATTCTTGACCTGGCACCTGAGCTCAAGGAGCAGATCTTGATTTTAAGGGGGGTTTCCAAATCCTTTTCCATGACCGGGTGGCGTATAGGGTACGCCGCAGGCGCGATGCATCTGATCAAGGCCATGAATAAAATCCAGAGCCAGTCCACTTCCAACCCTGCTGCACCGTCCCAGTATGCGGCCTTGGCTGCTTTGACCGGTCCCAAGGATTTTACCAAGATGGTGCGAGAGGCCTTTGTGCCGAGAAGACGCTATATCGTTGATGCCTTGCGCGGTATGGCTGGTGTCAGCTGCGTTGAGCCTGCAGGGGCGTTTTACGTGTTTCCTAATTTTTCTTACTATTACGGGAAGAAAATCGCCAATAGAGAAATTACCGGTTCCGTCTCTCTGGCTGATTATTTGCTTGATGAGGCCTTGGTCGCAACCGTGCCGGGGGCCGCCTTTGGGTCTGATGACTTTATTCGTTTTTCCTTTGCCACGTCCTTGGAGAATATTCGCGAAGGTATGCATAGAGTCAAAAAGGCCTTGGCAGAGTTACAATGAAAGGATATGGTCCCGCCTATACGATTAGAGGAGACAGACCAGCCCGGATTGTTCATCAACTCAGGTGGTACCAGTTTCGGGAGTTTCTGGGCATCCATTTGAACGCCTTGGCATGTAGAGAGAAAGTATGGCAGCAGAGTGCAGGCGCTGTTCATGCGAAGCATGAGGGGAAGACTTTGTGTGCGAGGATTGGACAGCCCCGTGGAGCCCGGAGTAGCATGGCTTACTCATTGCTCATGAGAAATCCGGGTTAGTTGCTTTTTTGTTCGCTTTTATAGGTCGCCAAAAGAGATTGTAGTTTTGAGGGGAGGGAAAGACATTCTTTACCATTGAAATTCTGGGCAACAACCTCGCAAAAGTGGAGAAATTCAGCCATGAGTTTGGTGATGATTTTATCCTTGTGCTGAATGATGCGTAATTGGCGGCGCATATCAATGCCTTCGATGGGGAGAATATTCAACCAACCATATTCGGTTTCCTTGCAGACAGTAAGCATGGACAGACAGGCTGCACCAGTGCCCGATTCCACGGCTTTTTTTATAGCTTCCGTGTGACCGGTTTTGGTCATGACCTTGAGCATTGCAGCATGTCTTCCCAGCTTTTTGGTAAATATTTCAGCGGTGCCTGATCCTTCTTCTCGCATGACCCAGTTGGTTTCTTTGAGGTCGTCTGGAATTTTGAAGCTTTCCCTGTTTGCGAGTTGATGACTTGGATTCACTATAATTCCCAGTTCATCTTCAAACCAATTGGTAGCGACCAGTGCATCGACATTGATTTCACCTTCAACAAAACCCAGGTCAGCCTCACCCCTGGCAACGAGTTTCTCTGCGGCCATGGTGTTAACCACCAGCATGTTGATATGGGCTTCAGGGTGCAGGCGCATGAATGCGCCTATGAGGTAGGGGAGAACGTAGTTGCCTATGGTTGAGCTGGCCACTATTTCCAGGACTCCGGCTACGGAGTCGCTCTGCTCCGTGAGCATGGTTTCTACATTGGCGACTTGATAGAGGATATTTTTAGCCAGCGGCAGGAGGTAACGACCGCGATCATTCAGTAACAGGCTTCGGCCATGTCGGTCAAACAGCGGACCGCCCAACTGGTTTTCCAGTTCGCCAAGAGCCATGCTCACCGCAGATTGGGTAAGGAAGAGTTTTTTACTGGCTCGGGTTACCTGCTGCGTTTCGGCAACCGCGATAAATATCTCAAGTTGTCTGAAGGTGATTGCCATTATGAAAACCCGCTATCAATGCGATAGAACGTATGTATGATTGGAATTGAACCAGGGCCCACCCTACCACTTTGCTGGAATTGGTCAATGATTTTTCCTCATACCATGTCGATATTTTGGCGTTACAAAGAGGTACTAACTTAAGCGGAATTGGGTTGACAATCTCCGAAAATAGCTGTAAGAACTCCATCTGTGCTGATGAAAAATATCAGTTTGGCTGATGCAATTGAACGCCTTGGGAGAGGAGCATATGGATCAGGCAGTACTCACTAACATTGTATATGTGACTATTTTTTTGATGGGAGCGCTGGCTTTCGGCATTGGGCCGATTGTCATTGTTAAACTGTTCAGTCCATCGTCACATACACGCCAGACGGCAGGCAGAACTGATCAGTTTATCGAGTGCGGTATGGAACCTATCGGCAGCGCTTGGATCAGGTTCGGTATCATTTATTACATGTACGCTTTAATCTTTCTCGCCTTTGATGTTGATGTACTGTTTCTTTTTCCGGTGGCAGTGGCCTATAATAGCCCCGAATTCAATTACAGGGATTTGGTCGAGGTTGTTCTTTTTGTAGGTATTTTATCACTGGCCGTAGTATATGCTTGGTTAAAGGGGGTATTCGAGTGGAATCTGAAAACATACCATCATCAATAGTGCAGTTTGCGCAGTTAGATAAGCTCCTGGCCTTAGGGCGGGCTAATTCACTGTGGCCCATGACCTTTGGGTTGGCCTGCTGCGCCATTGAAATGATGTGCACAGGCGGGTCCAGGTATGATATTTCCCGCTTTGGAGCAGAGGTATTTCGCCCTTCACCCAGGCAAAGCGATGTCATGATCGTAGCAGGAACCATTAATAAAAAACTTGAACTGGCAGTAAAAACCCTCTACGACCAGATGCCGGAACCTAAATGGGTCATTGCAATGGGCAACTGCGCCATCTCTGGAGGACCTTTCAAAGTAAAGGAAAACTATAACGTGGTTGAAGGTGCAGACAAGCTTTTTCCCGTGGATGTCTATATCCCAGGATGCCCTCCCAGGCCGGAAGCTCTACTTGAAGGCATTATGACACTGGAAGAAAAAATTACCGGTACTCGTCGCTGGCCCAGAGTTTAAACGTCCAACTAGGATTTTTTCATGAATGTGACAGAAAGCGTGAAAACCGCTATCGAGAAGGTTGTGCCCTTTGCGGAGACGGTCATCCCCCCACCATCCGTAGGTGTAGGAGAGGCGAAAAAGTCTGATCAGGTTATACACACGGTCGGAGCGAAGGTCGTCGATTTTTCAAAGACAGGCTGTTGTCTCGACGTCCTCTGCACGGCGGAGCAGATTGTCCAGGTCGCCAAAATTCTGGACAGTGCGCAACTGTTTATTGAATCCATTTCCGGGGTGGATTGGATAGAGGAGGAGCAGCTTGAAGTTGTCTATACCTTCAGTCATTTTCAAGAACCGGATTACAGGGTGATGGTCAGGGTACGTGTTCCCCGTGTGGAACCGTGTATTCCAACAATTTCAGCAATCTGTCCAGGTGCTGACTGGCATGAGCGGGAGACGTTTGATTTTTACGGGATTACGTTCAGCGGGCATCCGAACCTGACCCGAATACTTCTTCCTGAAGATGCAGACTTTTATCCTCTGCGTAAGGATTACATGCCATGACATTACCCACTCGTGTACGCAGCGATGAGACCTTTGTCCTGAACCTGGGGCCGCAGCATCCCGCAACCCATGGGGTCCTGCGTGTCAAGCTGACCATGGACGGTGAATACATAGTCAAGGCCGAGCCGGTACTTGGCTATATTCACAGGATGCATGAGAAGCTTGCTGAAGCCGGCACCTATTCCCAGTTTATGCCAAATACGGCCCGGATGGATTACCTCCATGCGTTGGCCTTCAACCACGGCTATGCCTTGGTTGTAGAGAAGGCCGCAGGCATCGAAGTACCGGAACGCGCTGAGTATATCAGGGTGATCACCGTTGAATTAAACCGCATCGCCAGCCACCTACTCTGGTGGGCAGCTTTTCTCCTTGATTTGGGGGGATTTACCCCCTTGCTGTACGCATTTGATGACCGTGAAAAGATTATTGACCTGCTGGAACGTATAACCGGCTCGAGGTTGACCTACTGTTATATGCGTTTTGGCGGTGTCTGCAATGATATAGATGATGAGTTCATTGACGGCACCCGCGATTTTATACAGCGTATGCGCAGTCGTCTCCCCCGCATGTATCATGATCTGGTCACCAAGAACATCATTCTGATACACCGGATAAAGGACATCGGCATACTCTCTGCAGAACAATGTAGAAAATATGGGGTGACTGGTCCCGTGGCGCGGGGCTCGGGTCTCAAGTATGATGTCCGTAAAAATATGGCTTACTCTGTCTATTCGGAGTTTGATTTTGATGTACCGGTCTATTCTGAATGCGATTCCATGGCTAGATACATGGTGCGCATGGATGAGATTGAACAGTCATTACGGATTATCGAACAGGCCCTGGACAAGATGCCTGCAGGGCCGGTGATGGCGAAGAAGGTCCCTAAAAGCCTCAAACCACCGCAGGGGTATCATTATTCGGCCGTTGAGACCGCGCGAGGCTCCTTGGGGCATATGCTGGTCTGCAATGGGGACAAAAATCCATATAAACTCAAGCTGCGCTCCCCCACCTTCAGTAACCTGAGCGTGTTCAGTGAGGTCGCGGAAGGAATGCTGCTTGCCGACGCCTTGGCCTTTATGGGCAGTTTGGATTTGGTCATTCCCGAGATCGATCGATAAGTAAGCAAGAAGAGCTACCTATGGAAACAAGTGTTTGGCGTCCGATTTTGTATCTTATCGGCATCATGGCCTTTGCCGGCGTGAATGCTGCATATCTTGGCTGGTGTGAACGGAAAGGGGCTGGCCGGATTCAACGGAGGACCGGTCCCATGGAGGTTGGGATTGAAGGACTACTTCAGCCGCTGGCAGATGGTCTCAAGCTGATGACTAAACAGCTTCTGGTGCCGTCCGGGGCTGATGGGGTTGTTTTTCGTATCGCCCCCATCCTGGCCATGATTCCAGCCATAACTTCCATGGTTGTCATCCCTTTTTCCGGGAATATTCAGGCCCGGGCCATGGAACTTTCCGTTCTCCTGCTTTTTGCTTTGGCCTCTATAGCCATGATGGCAATCCTGCTCGGCGGTTGGGCTTCTGGGAATAAATTCGCCATCATCTCTGCCGCCCGCGGAGTCTCGCAGAGCTTGGCGTACGAGATCCCGATGCTCTTGACCGTGCTCTGTATCGTGATGATTTCAGGTTCCATGAATCTACGGGACATTGCCCTGGACCAACAGGGTGGATTCTGGCATTGGAACATTTTTCGTTTTGAAAATTTTCATTTCATCTACATGTGGATAGCCTTTCTTATCTTTTTTATCTGTTCCATAGCTGAAACCAATCGAGCCCCCTTTGACATGGCCGAGGCTGAGAGCGAGCTGGTCGCTGGATTTATGACCGAATACGGCTCCATGGGATTTGGCCTGTTCATGATGGGCGAATATCTTAATATCGTGGTCGGTGCCTGCCTGACAGCCGTTTTATTTCTGGGTGGATGGGACTGCCCTTTTGGATTGACTCCTGGCGTCTGGTGGTTTCTGGTCAAGATCTATCTCCTTATCTTTACCTTTATATGGATACGCTGGACATTTCCGAGAACCCAGATCTATAAGCTTCTCAACCTATCCTGGAAAATCCTCATTCCCTTTTCTCTCGCCAATGTGCTGGTAACAGCCATCTTTATCAAGGTGTTTTGATTATGAGTGGTTATTGGAGCGATATTCTGGTCGGCAGTAAAAGTCTGGTTACTGGGCTAATGATTACGGCCCGCGAGTTTTTCAAGCCTGTGGTGACGGAGCAGTACCCCTATGACGTACCGGAGATGACACCGCTTTACAGAGGGCATATTGAACTCATAGGCAATGAAGAAACGGGCGAACCCAACTGTGTTGTCTGCATGGCCTGCCAACGGGCCTGTCCTTCGGGCTGCATCAGTATGGCTGGAGCAAAGAAGGAGGGGGCCAAGAAGAAGTCACTTACCCGTTATCAGCTCGATTTCACCAAGTGCAGCCTCTGTGGATCATGTGTGGAAAGTTGCAAATTCAACGCCCTGCGTTTCTCCAAGGAGTACAATCTCTGTAGCTTCAACAAAGACGATTTTGTCATTGATTTGGTCAAACGACTGGAGGATCAGAACTGATGCAGCCGCTTGTCTGCCCTTCGGGCACTTTGCCGTCCCTGTTTTCTGCCGAGACCTTTGCAGGCGTCATTTTCCTGTTGACCATTGCTTTGCTCTTGACCGGTGCTCTTATTGCCGTGGTTTCTAAGCGGCTTGTCCGAGCTGTTGCCGGTCTGGCGCTCTGCTTTACCGGGCTGGCCGGGATCTACTATTTTCTGCTCAGTCCCTTCCTCGCCATGATGCAAATGCTGATCTATGTCGGAGCAGTGTCCATCCTCATATCCTTCGGTATCATGATGGCCCCTCCCGAAGAGGCGATTGCGCTGGATAATAAGTATTACTCCAATCTGATCGGTCCCCTTGCCGGCAGTGTGGCCGCTTTGTTCTTTGCGGGTTTTTCCCTGCTCGCCCTCAACACGGAGTGGAAACCGCTTCCAGGAAGCAGCGGTGCCGACGGATCGATCAAGGCCGTGGGTATGACATTGTTGACCACACATTCCATGGTTTTTGAACTTATCTCCATAGTGTTGTTGCTTGCCATAATCGGAGCCCTGGTACTAGCCAGACGCGGGAGGAACTAAGTGTATGCAGATCTTTACTTTATATAACTGCCTGTCAACCTACCTCCTTATTGGGGCCTTGCTGTTCTCTTTTGGCGTATACGGTATGATGGTGCACAGAACAGTGATTGGGATGTTGATCTCAGCAGAGTTCATCCTCGCTGCCGCCTCCACCAATTTCATGGCTTTCAGCCGGTTCCTCGCCCCAGAGCCTGCCATCGGGCAAATCTTTACTCTGTTTATTATGGCCATTGCAGCCGCTGAAGCCGCTATCGCCGTCAGTATTGTGATCGCTGTCTATCGAAATTATAAATCCATTGATGTCGAAGATCTCGGCGATCTACACGGTTAATCGGAGAGACACACCATGGAAGCCGTTTCCAGTCCCGCTATTGTCGAAAACGCTATCCTGTTGCCGGCTGTCCTTATCCCGCTCATCGGCAGCCTGATTGTAATGAATTTGAAGAGCAGACCGAACCTGCGAGAAGGTGTCTCCGCCTGTACATCGGTTATGCTTCTTCTTGTGGTTTTGTCTTTTATTCCCGCGCTCAGGCAAGGACAGGTACTCAGATATGAGATTTTTAGTTTGCTGCCAGGCCTTTCCATCACCTTGCGAGCCGATGGGTTTTCCATGATTTTCGCTCTGGTCGCTTCCTCGCTGTGGACCATTGCGGTGTTCTACTCCATGGGCTATATGCGGGCCCATGACGAACCCTGTCAAACCAGGTTCAATGCCTGTTTCGCCTTGGCAATTTTCGGAGCAATCGGCGTTGCCTTGTCCGATAACCTTTTGACCATGTATCTGTTTTATGAGATTGTCTCGATATGCACCTACCCCTTGGTTGCGCATCATCAGGATGAGGAATCCTATTCCGGTGCCCGAAAGTATATCGTCTACCTGACAACCACGGCTAAATGTTTCTTGCTGCCGTCCATCGTACTGATCTATGTTCTGACCGGGACCCTTGATTTTCCCCATACGATTCGAACCGGAATCCTGCCTGCTGATGCTGAGAGTTGGGTTGTCATCATGCTCTATGTCTTCTGCATCTTTGGCTTTGCCAAAAACGGAGTCATGCCTTTTCACCATTGGCTGCCCGGAGCTATGGTTGCTCCCACGCCTGTATCTGCCTTGCTGCATGCGGTAGCTGTGGTCAAGGTTGGGGTATTCTGCACAGCCAGAACCATGCTCTATGTTTTTGGGGTGGACACCATGAATGCATTGAACCTTGGCATCCCCACAGCCTATTTTGTCGGCTTCACGATTATCATGGCCTCGGTCATTGCTCTTTCCAAAGACAATCTCAAGGCTCGCCTGGCCTATTCAACCGTGAGTCAACTCTCATACATTATTATGGGGGTTGCCCTGCTTACACCCCATGCCATTGACGGGGGCTTGATTCATATCGTCAACCACGCCTTTTCAAAAATAACTCTGTTTTTCTGTGCCGGGGCAATATATATCGCTGCCCACAAGAAATACATCTCGGAAATGAGCGGTCTCGGACGAACCATGCCATGGACCTTCGGCGCCTTTGCCGTGGCTTCACTGTCCATGATCGGCGCCCCTCCGGTGGCTGGTTTCGTGACCAAGTGGTACCTTCTGGTTGGTTCCATGGAGGCCCACCAAGTGGGTATTCTGCTCATCCTCATTGCCTCCACGGTGCTGAATGTCGGCTATTTTGCGCCCGTCGCCTACAAGGCCTTCTTTGGTAAGCGGCCTCATGGAGAGCCTGAGACCGGTATAAAGGAAGCTCCACTGAGTATGCTAATACCCATTATTATTGCAGTGACTGTTTCAGTTATCATCGGGATTTTCCCTGGTTTCATGATGCAATTTGTACAAATGGTGACAGGATGATGAAGAAAAACCACTTGCTCCAGACTCACCTCAAAAAAGTGATCGGGTGCTGTCTTGCTGCGTTGACAGGGATTGCGCTCTTTTCCGCAGCCATGGACACCAGTAATGCCGGCTCCTGGTTTGCGAAGAACATCCCTGCGTTTTGGTCGATATTTGGTTTTCTAGCTGCAACGATTATCATAATTATTGCACATCTTGCTGCCAAAGCCGGGCTTCAGGTTCCTGAAGATTTTTATGAACGAGCAGTACTAAACGGCAAAGAGGAAGAGTAATGTATAGTTTTATTCACCCCTCACTGCTCCTGATCCTGGGAGCACTTCTTCTACCCTTTATCAGGGGGCCGGTACGTAAGGCGTATCTCGTCGTAGTCCCAACGATGACGCTGCTGGCTGTGGTAATGAATAGCATCCTGTCTGATACCTTTGCTGTTTTTGAATTTTTGGACTGGCAACTGGTTTTGGGACGTGTGGATGAACTCTCGTCTGTATTTGCCGTCATTATGGCTATTGTTGCCGTTATCGGGACCGTCTACGGACTGCATGTGAAAAAAACTGTGGAGCACATAGCTGCCTGGTTTTATGTGGCGGGTTCCCTGGGAGCCATATACTGCGCTGATTACATCAGTCTGTTCTTTTTCTGGGAAATGATGGCCTTTTCCTCTGTTTTTCTGATCTGGTTTCGGAGGAGAAAACAGAGTCTGAGTGTTGGCTATCGCTACCTGCTGATCCATGCCACCGGCGGGGTTATCCTCCTTGCAGGCATTCTGTTGAGATACCAGGCTGTGGGGAACATTGAATTCGACTTGATGGACATAGCCCATCCCCGGCTGTACACCTATCTGATCATGATGGGTTTTGCCTTGAATGCTGCGGTGGTTCCTTTGCACTCCTGGTTGCCGGAAGCCTATGCAGAGGCCTCTTTCAATGGCGCGGTCTTTCTCTGCGCCTGTACCACCAAGACTGCAGTATATACCCTGGCCCGAACCTGTGCAGGCATGAACATTCTGGTGGTTCTTGGCGTTGTCATGGCACTGTACGGTGTGCTTTATGCCATCCTTGAAAACGATATCCGGAAATTACTCGCCTGGTCCATTATCTCCCAGGTAGGCTACATGATAGCAGGTGTGGGAATAGGTACGAATATGGCCATCAATGGGGCGATTGCCCATGCGGTCGCCCATATTCTCTATAAGAGTTTACTCTTCATGGGCACGGGATCAGTCCTCTATATGACCGGGAAGAGCAGGTTTACCGAATTGGGAGGACTGTATAGAAAAATGCCGGTAACCCTCCTCTGTACCGTTGTTGGTTGTCTTTCCATCTCCGCCGCGCCTTTTTTTGCTGCCTATGCTTCCAAAGGCATGATTCTAAATGCCTGCTCCAAAGCCGGGCTGCACTGGGCGAGCTGGTTGCTGATGTTCGGCGCGACGGGTACCATGCTGTACAATGGGCTGAAGTTGCCGTTTTTTCTCTTTTTTGGAAAAAACAAATGCAGCGAGTCAACCTGGGAACGTGCAGAGGATCCTCCATGGAATATGCAGCTGGCCATGTTCTTGGGTGCGATCTTGTGCGTGATTGTTGGTTCTGCACCCGGCTTTCTCTACGCCATGCTGCCATACCCCGTCCTCTACAACCCGTTCAGCCTGTATCATTTCATGGAAACCCTGCAAGTTATGGGATTTACGGCCTTGGCTTTTTTCCTGTTCAAAGGACTTATAGAGCCCAAGAACGCGATCAGTGTGGATCTTGATTGGCTGTATCGAAACCTCGCAGCAGTGTTTATGTGGTTAGCGCGTTATCCAATTCAACGGTTTGACACGGCTTGGGGGGAGGCGTATCGGGTGGTCGGCTTACGCTTATTGATGGGTATGAGTCATTTCTGGAGCTGGTTTGACTGGCATGGCATCGACCTGATAGTTGACGGCATTGCCCGAAGCGTGCGTGCTCTTGGTGGAAAACTGCGCATCGTGCAGAGCGGCCAGATTCAGCATGTACTGTTTTATGCCTCCAGTCTCGCGGCGATCGTTTTGATTACTCTGATTTTCTATCATATTTTATAAGGGGAAGGAGGGCATGGACGTCTTACAGAATCTCAATCAGGGGTTTCCCCTGCTCAGTTTCCTGATCTTCTTCCCACTTGCCGGAAGCTTGGTGCTTTTTGTCTATCCCAAGGAAGGATTTGCCAGATACTGGACGCTTGCGGTCACAGGCATTACCGCGTTCTGCTCCATGGGATTGCTTATTGGATTTGACCAAAGCTCAACCAAATTTCAGTTTGCGGAGCAATACGCCTGGATCCCACAGTTTCAAATTAACTATGTTGTCGGTGTTGACGGTATATCTTTATTACTGGTGATTCTCACCACCTTGATTATGCCATTTTGTGTACTGGCCTCATGGAAGTATATCGAAAAAAGGGTGACTGCGTTTATGGTATGCCTGCTGGTCATGGAAACCTCCATGATAGGGGTGTTCGTGGCTCTTGATTTCATTCTGTTTTATATTATGTGGGAGTTTATGCTTATTCCCATGTATCTTTTGATTGCCATCTGGGGTGGGCCAAGAAAGGTTTATGCATCCATAAAATTCTTCCTCTATACCCTTGCCGGGTCAGTGCTGTTGCTGGTGGCTATTATTGCCCTGTACCTGAAAAATGGCAGTTTTTTTATTCCCGGCATGATGTGGCAAGAGTATTCTATGGCTTTCCAGGTATTTGTTTTCCTGGCCTTTTTCCTGGCTTTTGCCATCAAAGTTCCCATGTTTCCGCTACATACCTGGCTGCCTGCTGCGCACGTTGAAGCACCCACTGCTGGTTCTGTTATCTTGGCCTCCATTCTGCTCAAGATGGGCACCTATGGCATGTTGCGCTTCTGCTTGCCCATAACTCCGGATGCCAGTATGCTCCTGGCCCCCTCTATTCTTTGGCTGTCCATCGCCGGTATTCTCTACGGTGGTTTTACGGCACTGGCCCAACATGACATGAAAAAATTGATTGCCTATTCCTCTGTCGGTCACATGGGATTTGTTACCTTGGGTATTTTTGTTTTCAACGCTCAGGGAATTCAGGGGGCTATGTTGCAGATGATTAACCATGGGGTGACCACCGGGGCGTTGTTTCTTTGTGTTGGCATGATATATGAGAGAACCCATAGCCGTGCATTACGGAGCGCAACCGGGATTGGCAAATATATGCCGTGGTACGTGACTTTTCTGACCTTTTTCTGCCTCTCGTCCTTTGCCTTCCCTGGGACCAATTCCTTTATTGGAGAATTCCTGGTTCTAGCCGGTGCTTTTCAAATGGATAAGACCCTGGCCCTTGCCGCTATACCCGGAGCGGTGTTGGCGGCAGCCTACATGCTTCGCATGTTGCAGAAAATTGTATGGGGGGGAACGGATAATCCGGATCAGAGCTATCTGAGCGATCTCAATATCCGGGAAATAGTGATTCTTGCACCTTTCCTGCTTTTTGTTTTCTGGATCGGTTTGGGGCCCCAGCCGTTCATCGACCTCATGGACGCATCGGTTCAGCAACTGGTGGATCAGTTTTCTCTGTGGCAGCAACACCATGTCGCAACAGAACTCATCCGGTAACGAGACGCCGTGAGGTCAACGTGTATACGACTATCTCATCTGCATTATTGAAGATTATTGAGTAGGGCATATCTATGATGGCTATACTTCCTGAACTGGTGTTGCTGTGTGGAGCAACTTTTTATTTCGTTGTCAGTCTTCTTCCAGCACCTGATGTTAGATTATTACGCCGTAGCAGCATTCTTATTGGCTTGCTGGTGTTTGTTTCTACCTGTTTTGCGTGCCGTCAGGAGAGCGTTCTGTTTTTCGGCTCCTATGTTGTTGACGGTTATTCGCAGATGTTCAAGCTTTTGATCGGGTTTACCTTGGCTGTGGTCATGGTCTTCGGGATGCAGCTCAAAGGTATCAATGATGAGGTTCGGGCGGAATACAGCCTGTTTCTTTTTTTAAGTGTGCTGGGGCTGATGATGCTGGTCAGCTCCGTTGAACTCACAGCAATATTTATCAGCCTGGAGCTTTCTTCCTTTGCCTTGTACATTATGGTACCCATGCGGGACGACCAAACAGGTACCCGAAGCCAGATGGAGGCGGGGATTAAATATCTCCTGTTCGGTGTCATGGCCACCGGCTTCATGCTCTTTGGTATGAGCTACCTCTTCGGCCTGACCGGTTCCACCTATCTGGAAGACATCATTCCAGCCCTTGATACACTTGGACAGCAGCCAGCCGTGCTCGTTGCTCTGCTCTTAATTTTAGGCGGATTTTTCTACAAACTGGCTGTTTTCCCTATGCAATTCTGGGTGCCGGATGTCTATGAGGGAGCAAGCAATGACACAGCCGGCTTTATTGCCACCGTGCCGAAACTCGGGGCTGTCGCCCTTATAATTCGTTTTATGACCTTCCCCATGGGACAGCCTGAGTTCATGGCCCAGTTTCTTGGGGCCATCGCCCTGTGCTCTATGTTCTACGGAAATCTCTGCGCGTTGGTCCAGAAAGATGTCAAGCGTATGTTGGGCTTTTCCGGTATAGCGCATGCCGGATTCGTCCTGCTTGGGCTTTTGAGCTTCAAGGCAGAGGGGTACGGGCTGGCCATTTTTTATATTTTCGGCTACGTCATTATGAACCTGGCCTGCTTTCTCGTGATCAGTGCTGTCTCCCAAAAAGGTGAAAATGTCAAGGTGGATGACTTTAACGGACTCTACAAAAGGCAGCCCGTCCTTGCATTGATTCTCAGTACCGCTCTTTTTGCCCTTGCCGGAATACCCCCTTTTGTTGGGTTCATGGGGAAGTTTTTTCTTCTGACGTCTACCCTGCAGCAGGACCATTTGGTCATCGTTGTCCTGGCTTCCATCAATACCGCTCTTGCTCTTTACTACTATCTCTGCGTTGTCAAGGCTGCCTATACAGAGGAGCCTGAGAAAAAACCTTCGGTGACTGTAAGTCCGTTGACCAGTGCAACTGGCATCTTGTTGGTTGTGCTTATTATCATCATGGGAGCTCTCCCTTCCAAATTTATTGGTTTGGCCGACAGAGTTGTGCAGGGGATAATGTAAGAGCTGAAATCAGAGTATCTTTTTCAAGATCATCCATCTTCGGACGATCGTCATGGGCCGTATAGAGGTGGTATTGCGCTCGATCGTGCGGAGTCGAAAAATGGGCAATTTGAAAACAGGTAGAGGATCTGTGTGAGAAGGGGCAGTCAAGTGTGTACCAGTTGCCCAATATTGGATGTGATTTCAAACGCAGTCGAATTATTCATAAACATTATGAAGCAATGTTTTGTATGTTGTTTCTTGTAATTTATTCTTGTTCTATTATTATTTAATTTCAACAAAATGTTCATGAGAAATCCGAGTAATGCCGGATTTCTCATGAGTTCAGGTGGTAAATCTTTCTACTTGGGTATATAAGCTGCAAAAGATTGCCGAAGATGGTCCTGCCTGGGCAGACCTTTGATGGACCTTTTGTTGAAATTTCAGCCTGCTCACGAACAGCACATCCATTTGTTTTGGTTCATTTTTTTAAATGAGACAAAATGTTCATGAGAAATTAGAATTAGGCCTTTGTCAGGTACTCCAAGCCGGGAGCAGGAAAATCTGCGCAGAGGGCGCTGATTGTAGCGGCTATCTCTTTCTGTAGGTTTGTATTTTCTGGATCTGCAACCACCATGTTGATCCAGTCCCCTATTTGTTGCATTTCCTGCTCTTTGAAGCCCCGAGAGGTTACGGAGCAGGTACCCAGGCGGACTCCGCTTGGATCAAATGGTTTACGCTGATCATTGGGGATTGCGTTGTAATTGAGCACGATACCTGCGGCATCCAGGGCCTTGGCTGCAATTTTCCCGGTTACCCCTTTCTTGGTCAGGTCAATGAGCATCAGGTGGTTTTCCGTACCACCGGTAATCAGATTGAAACCGTGTCCGTTCAGGGTCTCTGCCAGGGTCTGGGCATTGGCAACAATCTGGTTCGCGTATGCCTTGAACGACTCTGAAGAAGCCTCCTTCAGGGCCACGGCTATGGCCGCTGTGGTGCTATTGTGCGGACCGCCTTGAATGCCTGGAAATACTGCCTTGTCAATGGCCTGGGCATGTTCCTGTTTGCAGAGAATCATTGCTCCCCGTGGTCCACGTAATGACTTATGGGTTGTGGTGGTGACCACATCGGCATAGGGGATCGGTGAGGGGTGGACTCCACCTGCGACCAACCCGGCGAAATGTGCCATGTCCACCAGCAGAATTGCACCGACTTCATTGGCTATCTCTCTGAATTTGGGGAAATCAAGAATCCTTGGATAGGCGGAGTGACCCGCAATTATGATTTTAGGCATACATTTTTTTGCCTGAGCACGGATCGCCTCGTAGTCAAGAATACCTGTTTGGGGATCCAGGCTGTAGGATTCAGCGTGAAAGTATTTGCCTGATAAAGACACCTTGGAACCATGGGTCAGGTGGCCGCCGTGGGGAAGAGCCATGCCCAGAATGGTGTCTCCGGGCTTGATAAAGGCGAAATAGACCGCCAGATTGGCGGGAGAACCAGAGTAGGGCTGTACATTTACATGTTCAGCACCGAAAAGCGTTTTGGCTCGCTCAATGGCCAGTGTCTCGATTTGGTCAATATATTGCTGCCCTTCATAATATCTTTTTCCCGCATACCCTTCGGAATATTTGTTGGTCAGCACGGAACCCGAGGCCTCCATAACTGCGGCTGAAACATAATTTTCTGAAGCTATGAGCCGGATTTTATTAGCCTGACGCTTTTCTTCATTTTTAATCAGGGTAAAGATCTCCTGGTCCTGGCTTTCCAGATAGCGCATATCTTGTCTCCTTGGTTATTCTCGCCATGCAAGGGGTAACAGAGATTGAGGTCTCTTGGTGGTGATTAATAAGTAGGCCTTTGTAAAAAAGTATTTCTCATCCTACTCAAGAAGCCTGACTTTGCACAAGATAAAATGGTGTCTGGGGTACAAGAATTCCATATGGGAAAAAAGGTTGGGTTGACAAGCTGTTGATATACTGTACCCGTGCTGATATAGTGTGCCGAGTATAGGCAGTGAGTGACATAAACAGATTTTATCGTTCTACTTCCATAACTGTAAACAAGGAGAAATATGAGCACGCCAGTGAAGTATACCGAACTTGGTCTTGTGAACACCAGGGAGATGTTTGCCCGTGCCATGAAGGGCAAATATGCAGTTCCCGCGTACAACTTCAATAACATGGAACAACTCCAGGCGATTATTGCGGGCTGTGTACAGTCTCGGTCTCCTGTGATCCTTCAGGTATCCGGCAGTGCCAGGAAGTATGCCAACCCAATAATGCTACGACATATGGTTGCTGGAGCCGTTGAGATGGCCAGGTCAGAAGGCAGTGCCATCCCCATAGCTCTCCACCTGGATCACGGGGATAGTTTTGAACTGGCCAAATCCTGCATTGACAACGGCTTTTCCTCTATTATGCTCGACGCCTCCCATCATCCTTTTGATAAGAACGTAGCCTTAACTCGGCAGGTAGTTGAGTATGCCCATGAAAGAGAGGTGACGGTTGAGGGTGAACTGGGAGTCTTGGCGGGTGTTGAGGATGAAGTCTCCCATGAAACATCTCACTACACTCGGCCGGAAGAGGTTGAGGAATTTGTGGAAAGAACCGGTGCGGACAGTCTGGCCATCTCAATCGGGACCTCCCATGGGGCGTATAAGTTCAAGATCAAGCCAGGTGAGGACATTCCTCCGCTCAGATTTGACATTTTAGAAGAGATTGAACGACGTCTGCCCGGCTATCCCATTGTCCTGCACGGCGCTTCTGCCGTTATTCCTAAATACATCAAGATGATTAATCAATACGGCGGACAGATGGATGATGCGGTGGGTAATTCCGAAGAACAAGTACGCCGGGCTGCCTCGTCTGCGGTCTGCAAGGTTAACATAGACAGTGATGGTCGTCTGGCCATGACCGCCGTCATCCGTGAAGTCTTTGCCCAACATCCCTCCCAATTTGACCCCAGGAAATATCTAGGGCCTGCCCGTGAAGAATTGATCAGGATGGTGGTAGAGAAAAATGAACTGGTCCTGGGGAGTGCCGGCAGGGTATTACCATAACACGGAACTCAGGGGCGGCGAGATTTTAACCATGCACTTGGATGAAAAGATTGACTGTCGATTCACCCATAAAACTCGAACCCCCCCAAGCCTCAGGCCGTCCCTTGAAGCGACATGTTAACCATATGGCACATACATGAACATAGAAAATGCCAGTATACCAAACTGGAATAAAGAAAAAATTTGGTTTAATGACTCCAAAATTTGGTGATAAATGGTTAATTTCTTAAGGGTCGGTCATTTTTTCTTTTTAATATCGACAGACTACAAGAAAAAGCATACCGGTCCCCAAAAGCTTCGTTAACCAATCCCGTAGGACAAGCCAGACGCTTCGCAAAATCAAAATGCGTGTCCGGCTGAATGCTGATAGTTTGTTTTCCGTTATCCGCTAAAATTTGGAGCAGGTGCCCGATCATCGGGCTGCCAACAGCTCCATCCTGCTGGCTGATGCCTTGGTGCGCGCATTTGCCATGTTTTTGATCAAGGAGTCATCTCTGCTCGCTTTTGATGAGCGTCGTCTTGAGGAACCTGAAAGCCTACACGGTGTCTATGCAATAGACTCGATTCCCTGTGATTTTCAGAGCGTACCATTCTGGATGAGATTTCGCCCACCTTTTCGCATCCTCAGAACTTCGAAACGCAGCAATTTTTTTCTATCGGGTTATGGCTGTTAACGATCTGCGATTTCGTTACAAATTTAAAATATACCATAAGTTCAGACCTCCTGACCTCTGGAGATTTTGTTAGGACACCAGTTTGTAAACCAGACGCAGGTTGGTTCCTGGGAAAAACGTCTTTGTAGCGTTGAGTTCGTGGAATATATTGAGCATTGTC
>PDTD01000040.1 GCA_002748755.1 Desulfobulbus propionicus
GATATTGTTTTTCCGAAAAAACCAGACCAGTATCTTCCCCCGGATGATAACCGCCTCCTTGACACCTGGCAGGCGATGGAAAAACTGGTAAAAAAAGGGCTGGTTCGCGCCATTGGTGTCTCCAACTTTGCAAAAAGCCGGCTGCAGATGCTGGTCGCTAACGCAGCAATCCCGCCGGCGGTAAACCAGGTGGAATGTCATCCCTGCCTGCAACAACGGCATTTACTGCAATACTGCAAAAAAGAAGGCGTTGTTCTCACCGCTTACTCACCCCTTGGCTCCAGTGACCGCCCGCAGAAGACCCGGGTAAAAGAAGGAGAGCCGGAGATTCTTGAGCTGCCGGTTATTACCGAGCTTGCAGCGCAAACCGGAATCAGCCCGGCGCAGCTACTTCTTGCCTGGGGACTGGCACGGGGAACCTGCGTCATTCCAAAATCAACCAGAAAAAGCCGCCTTAAAGAGAATCTTGCCGCAGCAGATATCTCTTTTGCCCCGGAGATCTGCCGGCAACTTGATACGCTTGATAACGGGCGACGCCTGCTCAGCGGCACCTTTTTCTGCGGGGAGGGATCTCCCTATACTCTTGACTGGATATGGCAGGAGCCACAAGGATAGCCCGGATTTCTTGCGGGTAAAGTTTTTCCGTCTGCGATAGGCACCTACCCGGGACTCAATTCCCTCTTTTATTGCCGTCAATACCGCAGTCAACCGTTTTCAGCTCTTTTATAACAGAAGGCAGAAGCTTCTTCCCGAAGAGAGAGCCGCTCTGCGGGGCAATAATATCAACAGTATGACTTGCAACAATATCCAGAGCAGAGACAAGAATCCTGTTTGCCGCGATATGACAATGATGAAAAGTTTTCATCTGCTCAATATAATCAAGATTATACGCGAAAAAAGGCTGGGGGAAACCGGCAGAACAGCCAAAAATATCGCAGGTGAATATCACCCTGGCAACAGGATCATATGTCATAAACGATTCCGGAAAAGGGACATAAGGAGTAAAACAGAACTCAAGCCGCCTGTCTTCCAGCGTAAGCCCCCAGTCATTTTCTTCAATAAAAAACCAGGGCAGCTGGCAGTCATAATGAC
>PDTD01000002.1 GCA_002748755.1 Desulfobulbus propionicus
CATAGGCCATTTTTGTTGTTAGAGTTATCGTATTGTTAACACTATAATTTACAACATTTATGGCCTTTTTGCTTTAGTCTTATGAGAAATGCGGGCTAAGACGGTTGTATGTGCTCTTGGTGGGCGGACTCAAATTTCAACAAATTGTTCATCAGAAATCCGGGCTACCCCCCGATGGTTTCAATATAGACACGCCACAGAAAAAAGACTTCCTCCTGGTAAAAAAGATAAACATAAGCGGCTACCGCCAGGAAAGGCCCAAAAGGTATACGTGTTTTCCCGCCTTTCTTCTGTTTGGCCATCGCTGCTATGCCGACAACAGAACCTGTCAACGAACTGACAAATATGACAAAGAGCAGACTCTGCCAGCCAAGAAAGGCCCCGATCATAGCCAGTAACTTGATATCTCCCCCACCCATACCATCTTTACCAGTTATCTTGAAATAGACAACGGCGACAAGAAAGAGAACACCGCCGCCAAGCACAACCCCAAAAACAGATTGCTCCCAGCTCAAATTTTGGCTAAAAAAGGAACCTGCCAAACCAATAAGAATTCCGGGCAGACTGATCACATCAGGAATGATCTGATGATGGATGTCAATAAATATGATAACCAACAAAGAGGCCGTAAACAGCAAATAATAAAAAAAATCAAAGCCAAGGCCAAAGTGTAGACAAGTCGATGCGGCCAGCAGTGCCATGCATGCTTCCACCATCGGGTATTGTAAAGAAATTCCCCCAGCACACTGCCTGCATTTTCCCAAAAGCAGGCAGTAACTCAATATGGGAATATTGTCATACCAGGAGATGGGTTTTTTACATTTGGGACAATGCGATCCCGGAAAAATTATGGACGCGCCCTCCTCCGGCAGGCGGAGGATGACCACATTAAGAAAAGAGCCGAGCACGGCGCCAAATACAGCGACTATACCTGCAATAAAAAATTCCATTGGACCTGTCCACAAGGTTGAGCGCCTGCTGAGGCACCACCTTTGCTAAAGTTATCTCGATTGACCCACTGGGGACATGCCATCGTGACTGACGGGAGAGTCCCCTGTCCAGAATGCTCTTTGGGTAGTTTTTGGCTGTTCTGCATACACGGGTATATGTGCAGCACAACACTGCCAAAGACCGTGCCGGATGGGCTGTGCCTTGGTGACTATTTTTAAAAAATTGTCTCTTGATCATTTCTTTTCTAACTGATCGTCTTTATATTATATTTTTTCACAAAATGTTCATGAGAAATTCGGATTTTTATGAAAGTCTCCTGATTGCTTTAAAAACGACAGTTGCCCAAGAGCGAGCTTTCATATTTCCTTGTGTTTGACACACCTGATCCAGCCATGCTGGTGGGTATTTAAACCTGCACATTCTTGACCATCACTACTCTTATTTGTAACGTCTTCCATGCCCAACTTCCAGGAAAAAGCTCTTGTACAGGATCATGTGCAACTTGCGCCGGACATATACCGCCTTACCCTGCATGCCCCGAACATTGCCAGTGCGGCGAAGCCAGGGCAGTTTGTTATGCTCAAGTGTACAGACGGCTATGACCCGCTTCTTAGACGACCGCTTTCAATCCATGATAAAACAACCAAAGGCCATCTTGATCTCCTCTACAAGGTAACAGGTACAGGAACCAGGCTGCTGGCCCAGGCTCGCCCAGGTTCTGAAATCGATCTTCTCGGCCCTCTCGGTCGGGGGTTTACCTACTACCCAGAGGAATCTGCCTGCCTGATCGGCGGTGGCATGGGGATCGCCCCCCTGCTCTTTCTTGCCAGGGCATTGCAGACGGTCACGAACCCCAGGCAGGATCATACTGTTTTGCTCGGAGCCCGTGACAAAACTGAGTTGGAGCCGCTTGCCCGAGATTTTTTTGCCATGGGTTATACCGTACACCTGGCCACTGATGACGGCAGCCTTGGGCACCATGGATTTATCAGTGTACTCTCAGAAGACTTCGTCTCAAAGGCGCAGATGGTTTTTGTCTGCGGTCCGCATCCCCTGATGGCAGTCATTGCCGCTCAGTGTCATGCGGCCAGGGTACCTTGCCAGGCCACCCTTGAAACCCATATGGCATGCGGCCTGGGCGCCTGTCTTGGCTGCACTGTCCAGGCTTTTGATACTACCTACCGACATGTCTGTACACACGGGCCCGTCTTTTTTGCCGACGAGATACTATGGACCCTGTAAATGCCATCCCCAAAGCTGATCTCAAGGTACGCATTGGTGGTTTGACCCTGCGTAATCCAGTCATGACCGCCTCCGGCACCTTTGGCTATGGCAGGGAATTTGAACATCTGGTCAACCTGCATCGCCTTGGCGGCATCGTGGTCAAAGGGATATCTCTTCATCCCCGACCCGGCAACCCTCCCCCCCGCATTGTGGAGACATCCTGCGGCATGCTCAATGCCATAGGCCTAGAAAACGTGGGCGTGGATCTTTTCCTCGAGAAAAAACTATCTTACCTTACTTCGCTGCGAACCAAAGTTTTCGTCAATATCCTGGGCGATTCCCTGGAGGAGTATTCCAGACTGGCTGAGAAGCTGACCTCTCTTGAGGGCATCCATGGCCTGGAGGTCAATATTTCCTGCCCCAATGTGAACAGGGGCGGTGTTGCCTTTGGGGTTGACCCAGAGATGGCAGCCCAGGTCACCAAAGCAGTCAAACAGGCCACCGACCTGCCGATTATCATCAAACTGTCACCCAATGTAACAGATATAGTAAGTATAGCCCAGGCGGTCGAACAGGGTGGAGCCGACTCCATTTCTCTGATAAACACCCTTATCGGCATGGGGATAGACACTTCAACCAGACGCCCCCTGCTGGCCAATGTTATCGGCGGTCTTTCAGGCCCTGCCATCAAGCCGGTTGCTCTACGCATGGTCTGGCAGGTGGCACAAGCTGTCAGCATACCGATTATCGGCATAGGAGGTATCAGTACCGCCAAGGATGCCATCGAATTCCTCATTGCCGGCGCCACTGCTGTCCAGGTTGGCACGGCAAACTTCTTCAATCCCCAGGCCCCGGAGGAGATTATCTCCGGACTCCACAAATATCTGCATGACCAAGAGGAAAGCTGTGTAAGAGATATAATCGGTTCCTTGCAACTCCCAACTCGATCATGATACTCCCAGGAAAATTATGTATTGCCTTAACAGGGCACGGGCCTGACGCTCTTGCAGAGCAGCTGGCAACAGTTACGCTTTCCTATGACGTTGTTGAAATACGCCTGGACGGCATGAGGGATCCTAATGTAGCGGCCTGCCTGGCAACCATCCAGCACCCTGTTCTCTGTACCAACCGCCCTGCATGGGAAGGCGGCAAGTACCATGGCTCCGAGCAGGAACGCGTAGCCCTGCTCGAACAAGCTGTGGAGCTTCGGGCCGCCTATATTGACATTGAGTTGGAGACAGACACAGCACTACGCACCCATATTATCCAAAGGGCAGAGGCAGCAAACAGCAAGGTCATTGTCTCCCACCATGACTTTGCGCGGACACCGGGCCCAGAGGTGCTCAGAAACACGCTGAACCGGATGCAGGACAGCGGGGGTACAATCGGCAAAATCATCACCACCGCCCAGCATCCAACCGATGTGGCCCGGGTCCTTAGTTTACTTGCTCTTGCCAAGGACATGGACTTTCCGCTGATAGCCTTCTGTATGGGAGAAACCGGCAGAATCAGCAGGTTCGCCACTCTTTATATGGGAGGCTATATGACCTACCTGAGCCTTGAAGAGTCCCAGGAAACGGCGCCTGGGCAGTTCAGCCTCAAACATTTTCACTCGCTTACCACTCTATTTACCAAGACACCATGATCATAAACGGATCGACCAAGCTTTTTGCCATTGCAGGCAACCCGGTGCATCACTCGCTCAGTCCTGTCATGCACAACACGGCTTTTCGCGAACTGGGCCTGAATTGTGCTTATGTCCCCCTGCATGTCGTGGATATCCAGAGCGGCCTGGAGGGAATGCGCCACCTCGGTTTTCAAGGTGCTTCCGTGACAGTGCCGCATAAGGAAACAGTACTCTCTCTGGTGGATGAACTGGATACAACCGCTCTCAAGATAGGAGCTGTCAACACTCTTGTTTTCTCCCGCTCCGATACGGAATCCACCTGGGTACAGGGATATAATACAGACTGGCTGGGCTCCAACCATGCCCTGGAAGACCACCTTGACCTACCAAACCGGTCGGCAGTTATACTAGGGGCAGGGGGTGCCGCAAAGGCCGTGGCTTTCGGCCTCCTGCAGGCGGGGGCCAAAGTGACCATCTGTAACAGGACCCAGTCAAAAGCTGAACTGCTTGCGCAGACCCTGCAATGCCACTGGATGCCCTATCAGGAGCGTACCACCTGCTCAGGTGACATTCTGGTCAATACCACCACCGTCGGCATGACGCCCTACAGCAACGAAACGCCCCTGCCCACTACCAGGCTAGCGCACTTCAAGGTTGTGATGGATATCGTTTATGCCCCGCTGGAAACCAGGCTCCTCAGGGAGGCAAGGGAACAGGGGTGCGCAACCATTGACGGCCTGACCATGCTCCTCTACCAGGGCGTGGAACAATGCCGTCTTTGGACCGGCCAGGAGCCACCGGTGCAAAGCATGCGGGAGGCACTGCTGCGGGCTGTTCAACCTCAATAAAGGGGCCCAAATGGACAACCTAACGCCAACAAAACCTATCGTCGCCTCAAAATGCGTAACCACCTCTACGCAGATGCCCTCTACGCAAAACTACGTGAGGATTTTGCTAAAGTGCCCGATCACCGGGCTGCCCATACCCAAATATCTCTTAGCGATGCATTGATGTCCGGCTTGGCCATGTTTTGTCTTAACGATCCATCCCTGTTAGCCTTTGAGCGACGCCGTCAAAATGAGGCCGACAGCTTGTATAAAAACTTCTATATAGCTGAAATATATTGCAATATCTTCAGACGTTACAGCTTTCTTGGAAATGGATGCCCTAAGATTTTTTTGAACAAGTGGATTACAATGAAAATGGCTGTGTGAAAAAATTGTCTCCTTTTACTTGACCATTCCAGTATTGACTGTCAGGAAGAAGAGGACAAAAAAGCAAAATATTGTCCTTTATAACCGCAGAGGGAGTAAAGACAGTCAATTGCACTAGCCCGCATTTCTCATAAGACTAAAGCAAAAAGGCCATAAATGTTGTAAATTATAGTGTTAACAATACGATAACTCTAACAACAAAAATGGCCTATG
>PDTD01000006.1 GCA_002748755.1 Desulfobulbus propionicus
TGGGCTTGGGCCAGCAGATTTCCGCCATGGAGCTTGGCAAACCTTGAGAATCCTCCTGCTCTCGCCCAATACCCTGACCGAACCATATCCGGTATATCCCATTGGCCTTGATTATGTTGCGGGTTCAATACCTGCAGGTCACGAGGTCCGGAGGGTGGATCTCAACGTTACCCCGCTCCCGGAGCTTGACCACCTGGTAACGCTCTTCAATCCTGACCTCATCGGTGTCTCCTGCCGCAACCTGGACAATACCGAGATGGCTAACCCGAGGTCCTTTCTCAACGAGTACACCAATCTTGTCCGCCGTCTGCGTTCCAATACCCATTCAAATACCACCATCATCGTCGGTGGTTGCGGGTTCAATATCATGCCGCACCAGTTGCTCGCAGCAATAGGCGCTGACTATGGTCTGGTCGGAGAAGGAGAGCGTTTCGGCCTGCTGGTTGAGGCGCTTGCTCAACAAAAAAATCCTCTCACCATACCCGGTACCATAAGCTCCACACCACCGGACGAACAGACCATACCATCACCCTGGCAGGGGGACCAAAAGCGGAGGTTTGATAAGTCAGCCTATTACACCAAGTTTTACCTTGAACGAGGCGGAATGCTCAACCTGCAGAGCAAAAGGGGCTGCAGGTTTAACTGTATTTACTGCTCCTACCCTGCAATTGAAGGGAAAAAACAGCGATTATTTCCTCCTGAAACCGTTGCACGTACAGCACTGGAGCTGGAGCAGGCCGGAGCCAGGTATCTCTTTATCACAGATTCCGCCTTTAATTCAGATATAGCCCACAGTCTGGAAGTGGCCAGGGCCTTCAGGAAAGCAGGAGTCTCCATCCCCTGGGGAGCTTTCTTTGCTCCAATCAAACTGCCGAAAAACTATTTCTCCATATTGGCTGAATCAGGTCTGACCCATGTTGAATTTGGTACGGAATCCCTCTCCAACCCGGTGCTGAAATCCTATCGTAAGCCCTTTACCATTCAAGATGTTTTCTTGGCCCATGAACGGGCTCGGGCAGCCAGTCTTCATGTTGCCCACTATTTACTGCTTGGAGGTCCGGGTGAAACAGAGAAGACCATACATGAGAGCCTGGATAACACCGAAAAACTCAAGAAAACGGTGATCTTTTTTTTTATTGGTATGCGTATTTATCCCCAGACGCATCTCTACGACATCGCGTTCAGGGAAGGACTGATCTCAGAGGACACTAATCTGCTGACACCAGTCTTCTACCAGCGGTCAGACATCCCTGATTATACATCCATAGAAAAAATGGTGACAACAAGAGCGGGAAGCCGAATCAACTGGCTGGTCGGCTCAGGTGAAGACAAAAGTGCCGACATCATTGCTCGCATGCATCAGCGGGGGTATGCAGGCCCCCTATGGGAGCATCTTACCCGTTAACCCACACTTCTTATCAATCCTGGGTGGCAATGTGAGAGTGCTCAAAGACATCGCATCCATCCGTTGTTGTCTCTTTTTTCTCAAATCAGACAAAATGATCACGAAAAATCAGGGTTCGCCCGAATTTCTCGTGAGACAACATGTTCATGAAAAATTCGGGCGAACGCCCTCTCTCACCCTAAGCCCGAAAAAGCATGTAAGGCAAGGCGGACAACACGGTTATGCTTTACAGTTCTTTATGACAAAACCACCAGTCAAAGCCTTCATATTGCTCCAGACGTTTTTTGGCTTCTTCTACAGATTGTGCAGGGGGCACAATCACCCGATCCTTAATCATTCCATTGTCAGGCCAATCGGCAGGAGTTGCTACCCCCTCGGTATCCGAGGTAATAAGAGCCTTGGTGGCGCGAACGATTTCATCCATATTACGACCAATTTCCTGGGGGTAATACAGAACCAGGCGTACCTTGCTTTCAGGATCGACAATAAAGACGGCTCGCACCGTATTGGTTCCCTTACCCGGATGCAGCATGCCAAGTTTTCCGGCCACCGAATCGTTGGCGGCAATGACGGGAAAGGTGATCTCTACCTCCAGTTTCTCCTGAATCCACTCCACCCATTTGATATGACTAAAAACCTGATCAATAGACATACCAATCAACTGCACGCCCATTTCTTCAAACAAGGCCATGTGCTTTTGAAAGGCCACAAACTCGGTGGTGCAGACCGGAGTAAAATCGGCAGGATGGCTGAAGAGAACAAACCATTTCCCTTTCATATCACCAGGCAGATTCAGTGGACCCTGGGTTGTTATCACAGAAAGTTCAGGGAAATCATCGCCAAGAAGAGGCATATGTATTTTTTGTTGTTCCATGGTTTTCTCCTTTGCAGGTTGCAGTGTAGTGAAATATGCGCATGTTGCGTGACTCTCTGTTTTTCTAGCAATATTGATGCCAAAAAAAAACGATCAAGTTATATCTTACTGAAAAAAGGTTTTTTATTGCCTCTTCCGCACCTGTTTCATCCCGTCCGTCAACAAGCACTCATCTCTTCACCGAAATAACGCTACACTCACCACGGTATTCCGTTTCACTGTTATTTCGGTATTAACTGTATGGGAGGCTGCCAAGACATTCCCTGCCCCGTCCTCTTTGAATATTGCCCCCGGACAGATTCTTCACCTGATACCGAGGCTCTTGATAATGTAGTTGAGTATGATCTGGCTATTATCCTCAAACTGCTTGACCTGAATACGCTGGTCGTGGAACAAGGCAGGGGTCGACTTTTCCTCCGGAAAGTACATGGCTACCGGCTTGATCTCAACAAGCGAAAGGACGTCGCCAAAACCATCCAAAACTACAAGCCTGTTCTTTTTACCAAAGAAGATGGCCATGTCGATACCTACCATGATGGGTGAGTATTCCAGACCAAACCGGCCAGTGATTGCACGCGAATCCGGCCACCTCAAATTGGAAGATAGCGACGCAGAGAAACAATTGGTAGAGAAGTCCTTTTTGAAAAGTATTCAAGGAAGATTCATGAGCAAGCTCTTTGAAGACCTGGCTCTGACCAAAGGTGATGGCCGTTACCTCAAGCTGTTGACTGCTCACCCAAAAACAGATCTCTTGATTCTTGATGACTCTGGCCTGGCAGCCCTTGTAACCATTCAATTACCTGTAAAGCATTGGCATCAACAGATCGGCGATCCGACCCTGGCCGACGCCATCCTCGACCGCCTGATCCACACCGCTCATAAAAGAGAACTTGATGGCGAACCCATGAGAAAAAGAAAGCACACTTGAGGTAAAAACCACCCTCAGAGTAAGAAGGAAAGAATGGCGTCGCTACGCTCCGAGGGCCTGGCCGGAATCCCCTGGACTGGGCGGCCGGATTCACTGGAATACGCAAAACGCTCAAGCTCCCCGTAGATCACTCCTGCATGCTTGTTCCTCTGCATCTTCAGGGAGAACCGCAGGGTGAACTGACGCTCGATCATCAGGTCTGCGGCATGTACTCTTCGAGCACGGTACGGTTCATCAACACCGTCACAAGACTTATCTTTATAATTGTCGTCCAACCTCGATCCTCCAAACAACTCCTCTTCTGCCAAGCAGCAGCTCACCCGAGAACGTAACCTGCTGCTTCAGACAAAATCTGAACATTCCAAGGATGTCATCGGCAATTCGTCCGCCTGGCAAGAAATCCTTGATATGTCCCGCCTGGTTATTGTTTTAGAGCTTTTTGTGCTCATCCAGGGAGAGACAGGTACCGGTAAAGAACAGGTTGCCCGTCTCATTCGCCGTCTCAGCCCCTGTTCCGACCAGCAGTTTGTAGCTTTGAGCTGTTCGGTTCTCAGTCCGTAGCTGGCCGAAAGCGAGATTTTTAGTCATGAAAAGGGCGCCTTCACCTTAGCCCACGCCTAAAGAAAAGGCCGGTTTGAGCTGGCAAACGGCGGAAATCAGAACTTCAGCCCAAGCTTTTACGTGCCCTTCAGGGAAAAATATTTAAGCGGGACGGGGGGGCGAAAAAACCATCTACAGTGATGCCGGGTTAATCGCTGCCAGTCATGTTGAGCTGGCAAGGGAGGTAGAGATGAAAAGGTTTCGGGAAGTTCTCTATTATTGCCTCAACGTCTTTCCCATTCACCCCCCACCACTACGGGATCGAAAAGGTGATGCGCTTCTGCTGGCTGAACATTTCCTCAGCAATTTGAAAGAACAACCCTATTACACAGATGTCCCTTTAAACAGTCGGGTGGCTGACTACCTGCAACGTTATCAATGGACGGGAAATGTCAGGGAGGTGCAAAATGTCATTCGTCGCACTGCCCTGGTTACAGGGGGGAGGAAACGTATTGAACCTGAGCACCTGGCGTTAAAAGCCTCTAGGTCGCACCCGCAAGATGCCATTGCTTGAGGAATAGTTTTTGCGGACAACGGGCAGTTGAAATCGGAAAATACACCTAACACATTCGCACCCCTTGATACCGTAATTTCTGCCCCTATCAAGAAAACCTTACAACTTTGCAATGGCAAAATTTATGAAAAAAAGGTGCAGCGGCCTTACTGCAGCTCAAGCCCACCACTCTGCCAAATCGCATGAATGAACTGGGAATCAGTCGTATATAAAGTATTGCAACAGGAAAAAACTGCTCTCCTAAATTTCCAATGAACATGGTTATCTATTTTAGAAAAGCTGCTAAGTATTTAACCAAAAAACAGCTCTAGGAATTTCGACAAAGTGCTCGCCAAAGGTCAACTCTGCCTGCGTTACTCCTCGCAGTATTTATGCCATGTTATCCAGGGTGCAACATTGACCCACCTGGATTATCAAAAAGAGGGCTGTTCATCAGTTTCTGTTTTTCTACCTAGTCCGGATTTCTCATCAGCTCAGATGGTGCCAGGTTCGGAAGTTTTGGTAACTCATTGTACTCAGGTATATGTGTTGTCAAAATACTGACAAAGACAATACCACCTAAGATGATGAAAAATCCGGACTAAAGCTTCAAGTAATGGTGCCAAAACAGGGAGCACTACTCTTTTTGCATGATCGACTAACTTACACAGAATTCCCCTTGACACCGTGCATTATTATATGTTTCATTTTCATATTTCTAATTTTTTAACTATAAACGTATTTTTATCTATTCAAACTCAAAATTCGATCTATCTCATTAAATTTGTCAGCTTTTTAGTCATCAGGCTATGGACGGTATTCAATCTCAATGCAATATTTAACTGAAAAATTGTACTCATTCCAAGAGGGATGATTTTTTCTCTTTTTAGAAAATTCTACGCAGAAGCGATAAAATAGATTTTTATATGAAATCAATAACTTAAGAGCAATCAATCTCTTCTTAAAATGAGACAGATACTGTCATCTACTTCCAAAAAATCTTCATGCAGTCCTCATAAATGGTTTTCAAGCAACTATTGACGGCTACCTAACATCTCATGAAAAACAAGACCGTTACCGGCATAGACCTTAGTTTTTACCTGCAACTCCTATCCACTGACAAAGAAAACTGCCTGTTACTAATCAAAAAAGACAGCCATGTTGGCATCATTTACATATGCGATGGTGAGCCTCAAGATGCCCAAAGTAAGCGCCAGGAAAAAAGTGGGCGGCAAGACGTAAAACATTGTGAAGAAGCCCTCTATGAGATGCTTAGTTGGGAAGAGCCCACAATTGAAGTGCATCCTCTCCATCAGCCTGTACAACAAAAAATTCATAAATCCCTCACCTACATACTCATTGAAAGTTGTAATCGAGCTGACGAGCAACAAGAAAAGAGAAAGAAAAATGTCAGTAGTGTTCAAGAGCAAACCTCCTCTGAACCCTACGATCTTAATAAGTTACATCCAGGTGTAGAAACTCACAGGGATAACAAAACAACGGCCAGCATAGATATTCTGCCCCAAAAAGATACGAGTAAGCCCTCGGATGAGCAGCTTGATAATACAGTTTTGTTTCCTTTGATCGATGAAGAGGAGCAAGAAGCAACACAGGGTGGCACACAACAGAAAACAAGATCCGCCAAATCGTTAACAACCGGTAACAAAAGTATTCTCGCCGCCATTCTTGTTTTGGTTTCAGGGCTAACAATGGCTGTTTATCTGTTTTTGAACTTCCAACAAAAAAACGACAATCTTATTCCCAAAAAGACGGAATCCAGGCTCAGAGCCTCAAAAGAGCCATCCAAAACCAAAAAACCAGTACCACTGGAAAAAACAGCTTATTCTCAGGTCACAACAGAAACATCTCCTGCTGTGATTACAAGTAAAAATCAAGGACAAGCCGACAACACAAAGAAAGCGATATTAGAAGCAACACCACAAGATACCACCGTACTGCCCAAAGAAGGGCCAAAAACGCATACAGCCAAAAATTCGACAAGTGCACCAACAAAACAAGAACTGGAAACGACCATTTTAGTTGATTCCCCCACAAAGATCACCCACCCAAAAGCATCACAAGAAACTGTTCCTACAATACAAAAAGAACAAAAAAAGACGACCCATACCCAGACGACCACAGCCGATCATACCAAAAAACAGACCCAAGAAACTGTTCCTGCAATACAAAAAGAACAAAAAAAGACGACCCATACCCAGACGACCACAGCCGATCATACCAAAAAACAGACCCAAGAAACTGTTCCTACAATACAAAAAGAACAAAAAAAGACGACCCATACCCAGACGACCACAGCCGATCATACCAAAAAACAGACCCAAGAAACTGTAGCCAAGACAACTACCCCCAAAAATGCCGCGGCCCAAAAAAGTGCTGATGATGCCAGTAGGTTGAGCAAAAAAACAGGGCCTATAAAGAACCAAGCCCCATTACCATGGCAAACAACAAAAAAGGCCTCTTCAAATATATCTTTCAATGCCAGCGCCGGTGTCACGGCGCAGTCACAAAACACTGCTAAAACAAGAACTGTTTCTACAATACAAAAAGGACAAAAAAAGACGACCCATACCCAGACGACCACAGCCGATCATACCAAAAAACAGACCCAAGAAACTGTAGCCAAGACAACTACCCCCAAAAAAGCCGTGGCCCAAAAAAGTGCTGATGATGCCAGTAGGTTGAGCAAAAAAACAGGGCCTGTAAAGAACCAAGCCCCATTACCATGGCAAACAACAAAAAAGGCCTCTTCAAATATATCTTTCAATGCCAACGCCGGTGTCACGGCGCAGTCACAAAACACTGCTAAAACAAGTAGTAACGTGCAGCCTTCACAACGCAAGGAGAGTGATAACGAGATAAATCAAGCAAAAGAAGATATCTCCCGTGCTATAGGAAAATATAACAACTACCCTAGAACCGCACGTCGAGCAGGATATGGAGGAGTGGTCAAGATCAAGATCATTGTTAACCCAAACGGTCAGGTTACTCATTGCATGCTGTATGAAACGAGCGGCAGAAAGGTCCTAGATGCTGCTGCCATGAGAGCTGCTCAAAGCCTTCTTGGCAAAAAGGTCACTTCAGCATCTCTCAGCCAAGAATTATCATTCCTTGTCCCGGTGCGTTTTTCACCCTAGCCCGGATTTCTCGTCAGCTCAGATGATGCTAGCTTCGGAAGTTTTGGTAACTCATTATATTTGCCTATATGTGCTGGAAAAAATACTGCCATAGATGGCACCGCCTGGGCTGATCCTTGGGTAACAGTTTGTCAAAATTTGAGTCGAATCATGGACAGCTGTTCAACGACAATTATAATTCCCGGACAGCGACAACTATAACTGCCGATTCAACATACTAATTTAACTGTATATATCTTAATATATTTTCGTCTTATCCTGCATTTTTTCAACCACTCCTCTACGTTGCAAGTGCCATTTTGGAGGATAGGGCAATGCTGAGGAGCAACCCGAGCCCCGCAGATGGTCCCGCAAGGATGGAGGCCCGGCTGCAAGTTGTATCTCTTGACCGGGTTTTCTTCTGTCTTTTCCCTCCCTTTGGCTACAATGCGTTAAACCTCGGGGGATGGGGGCTGGCCCACATCCTCAACCGACAGGAAATGGAGGTTGTTCTTACTTTTTTTCAGCCCCTCGCTGTTTCGCTTTTTCCAGTCTGTAGCTCTCAAGATTTACTTCCATCATAACTGCGTGATGCACCAAACGATCTATTGCCGCAGCAGTTGTCATTGGATACTTGAAGATTCTTTCCCATTTGGCTGTCCGATGATTTTTGCCGGAAGCCGTGATAGCTCAAAAGGTTTGAGGTTCTTTTCCAGCGGCAGCTTTGATTCCCGTAAGTACCTGGCAATGCGCTTGTTGGTTCTTTCTTCGCACTCACGTACAACCAGTTCATGCAAATACATCTCATAGCTCAAAAGTCTCCTGTCTGGCCAGCTCAGCTTCATCTCGATAGCAACTTCTGATGGTAGAAAGGCGGAGGTAACCACCTTTTTTAACCCAAGCTCAGGGTGGTCAAAATTGGGTGAGCACAGGTGGTCATTTTTAGGTTGTCATTACGAAAGACATGATCATCGATTACCTGATTCATCCTGCCACCTCCATGGTAACAAGCTGGTCATACCCTCTCAGGCTCACTTCATCTAGAGAAATAACCGTTGCCGCCTCCACCTTATGTTCGCTGTGGATCATCTCAGCAACCTTGTCTGCACTGATTTGTTTCTGCTCATCTATCAGGGAGTGTAGACAATCGTCAGTATCGGTCTTATTTTCTTGTGCCGCAAATTGCAGTATCCGCAAGTGTTCCTTGGCTGCTTTCGTAAGGGCATAACGTTCGCATAGCTTATCATAGGCCATGCGGAACCTGCAGCTTGGAAAGAAGTCACCTCTGTACCGATACTTTGCAAAGGCTCCATGCGGACCAGCCAGTCAATAATGTGTCGATATTGTCATACGATCATTGCGGTCACGGTCTTAGTGGATCCCACCTGTTACGTGAACTTACCTTTATTGTTGACTCAAACCGATACCGGTGGGCTCGCAACATGAAAAAGCGGTTGACCCAGACGGGTCATACGGTGGCCAGTCGTGAAAAAAAATGCCTTACCGATAAGGAATACGCCAACTTACAACAACGCTATCGCAATATTCTCACCAGGGGAAGCAAGGAATTGCCTGAGATTCCACCCAAGCCAAAGGGAGAGCGCGGCAGGTTGGCAAAATCGGACGCACATAATCTTTGGGAGAGGCTGAAGAAGCATGAAGCCTCGGTTTTGCTTTTTGCAAAACAGGGACATGTGCCGTTCACTAACAACAGGGCCGAGAGAGATCTCCGTATGGCTAAAGTGAAACAGAAGGTATCAGGCTGTTTCCGGAAGCAACAATATGCCCATGCATATTGTCGGATATCGAGTTATTTGCCAACCATGGCTGCCAGAGGTGTCAATCCGCTGTTCTTTTTTCTTTTTTTTTCCTGCACACCTGATCTGTCGGCTCCCTGTATGCGTAAGGGACAACGACCGCACATTTTCCCTTTCTTGCGATATTGCTCACAACAGCTTTTTTTTGTTTTTTTTTCTTTCCCCATAGCCCTGAGTTCTCCTTAGCCCGGATTTCTCTTCAGCTCAGGCGACGCCAGGTGCAAAGCTTCTGGTAGCGGATGAAGAGAGGATGGTCAGTTAATCCGTGGTTTCAGCCTTGGGAAGACTCAAAAGCTCGACGCGAAAAACAAGGGTGGCACCAGGTTCAATGGTCGGCGGAAACCCACGATCACCATAGGCAAGTTTTGCAGGAATGTACAGCTCGTATTCAGAACCGACCGACATGAGCTGCAGAGCCTCCTGCCAACCAGGGATAACCTGTTTGACCTTAAATTGTGCGGGCTGATTGCGTTTGTACGAGCTGTCAAACTCTGTTCCATCCAACAGAGTACCCTTGTAGTGGACTTCAACCATATCTTCAGCATCAGGCTTGGCGCCATCTCCAGTTTTGATAACCTTATACTGCAACCCGGACGCGGTCTCGACTACATCTTTTTTTGCTTTGTTTTCGACCAAAAATTTTTCTTCAGCAGCCTGATTTGCCGCCAATTTTTCTCCACTCTCCTTGATCCTTTTTTCCCGTTGACGCTTGGTAAACGCCTCTTGAACCGCCTTGGCTTCCTCTGCGGTCATCAAAGGGGAATGCCCTTGATACGCATCCTTCATGCCCTGGACAAGCATATCCAACTTAAGGGTTCCATCAATGTTTTTCAGGTATGCTCCTAGGTCAAGCCCCATGGCATAACTGAGTTTCTCCTGCTCAGATGCCGGTTTGCCACGGCGGTCTTCCGCACAAGCAACATGACTGGAGATAAGCAGAAGTATACACAAAGAAATAAATGCTTTCATATTGATCTCCTGGATAAAAAATGACGGCAACACCAGCATGGGTGTACCGATCTCAACAGAAAAAACCTCTTATTCTCTGCCACAGAATCGGATGTCTCGCACGTCAAACAGGGCAACCACATGGCTGATGGTCACAGTATAATATGGTCAAGGTTTCCCCGGAGTTGCAAACGTTCACCATGGATATTGGTGCGCGAGCAAGTTCTTCTGGCCACCTTAAGCACGATGTAGGGGAAGTTGAACACTCCTGGCTAAAACTCTCGCTTATCAAGAACGCGCTGAGCTTTCCCCAAGGTCCGTGCAATTGTTTTTTCTTCAACCAGCTTGACCGAGACATTAATGCCGAGTTCAGAGGCGAGTCGAGATTTAATATAATCTACCATCTGGCGCTGTTGTTTCATCTCATCAAAAAAGAGAGATTCCATAACTTCAACCAGTACCGTTACCTTGTCCTGATGATTTTCGCGCTCAACGACAATCTGATAGTGGGGTTCGGTCCCCTCCACTTCAAACAACACCTTTTCAATCTGAATGGGAAAGACATTGACCCCCTTTATGATCAGCATGTCGTCTGAGCGACCAACCACCCGCTGCATCCTAAGTAAGGTACGCCCGCAGGGACAAGGCTCAGGAAGGAATCGGGTCAGATCTCGGGTCCGATACCGGACCATGGGGAACGCTTCCTTGGTCAAGGTGGTAATCACCAGCTCCCCCACCTCGCCTGGAGCCACCGGCTCCAGGGTCACTGGGTCTAGCACTTCCAGCAGGAAGTGATCTTCATTGATATGCAGCCCATTACACTCCAGGCACTCTCCAGCAACTCCTGGCCCCATAACCTCGGAGAGCCCGTAATTGTCTGTTGGTATTATGCCCAGTTTTTCCCGGATCTCCGTACGCATGGCCTCTGACCAGGGCTCCGCACCGAAAAGCCCGAAACGCAAAGACAACCCGTTGGGATTGATACCCATTTCCATCATGGTATCAGCCATAACCAGGGCATAGGACGGTGTGCACACCAGAGCCGTGGTCTTGAAATCCTGCATGATCTGTATCTGTCGTTTGGTGTTCCCCGCTGAAATGGGTATAACCGAAGCGCCAATACATTCGGCGCCGTAGTGCAGCCCGAACCCACCAGTGAACAAACCATATCCAAAGGCAATCTGAATAACGTCGTTTTTGGTGACCCCCGCTGCTGTCAAAATCCTGCCAACCAGATGTGACCAGGTTCGAATATCGTTGCGGCTGTAGCCGACAACCGTCGCCTGACCGGTGGTACCGGAAGAGGAATGTACGCGCACAATATCACGCAAAGGAACGGCAAACAGGCCATAGGGGTAATTGTCACGCAGGTCCTGTTTTTCAGTAAAGGGTAAACGACGGATATCATCCAGTGAACGGATATCATCATAATTAAATTTCAACGCCGCAAATTTCCGCCGATAAAATGGAACATGCGTGCCGACCCGGTACAGAGTGGACTGTAATCGTTCCAACTGGAGCTGTTCAAGATCAGCTCGCGCCATGCATTCTCGTTCTGGTTCCCAGTACATTTGCATCTTCTTGTGTCAATAAATAATCAAACCCGTACAGAATATGGTGGTAAGGTCTGCAAGTGGCCCTACCTCTCTGTCTTTCACCGGGCAGCCTGTCAATCTATTTTCTCTCTCCCCAAATAAGCCCTCTGCACGTCCCTATTCATCAGCAGCCCGTCTGCAGGCCCCTGCAGAATAACCTTGCCGACCTCGAGGACGTAGCCCCGATCAGCAACATGCAGGGCAGCCTTGGCATTCTGCTCAATCAGAAGGACGGTAGCGCCTCCCTCCCGCAGTCTCTTGATAATGGAAAAAATATCACGAACGATCAAGGGGGCCAGTCCCGTTGACGGCTCATCCATCATCACCAGTTTCGGCCTGGACATCAGGGCACGGCCCATGGCCAGCATCTGCTGTTCGCCGCCTGATAGAGTTCCCGCCAACTGCTCCCGGCGTTCCCGCAACACAGGAAAAAGATCATACTGAGCGTGCAGGGCCTGGACAACGGCTTTCTTCCCCCTGGTTCGCTGCAGCACACAGCCCCCAAGCAGCAAGTTTTCCTCAACGCTCATGGTAGCGAAAACCTGCCGACCTTCGGGAACCAGCGCGCAACCACCAGAGACAATCTGCTGCGCAGTCATTCCGCTGCAGCACCTTTGCTGAAACTCTATAGCTCCGCTCATCGGGCGAACCAGACCAGCAATTGTATGCAGTAGCGTGGTTTTTCCGGCGCCATTGGCCCCAATAATGGTCACTATCTCGCCAGGATGAACATGCAGAGAAACATTCTTGAGCACCCTAAGCTTACCGTGCCCGGCATCGAGATTTCGTATTGTGAGCATACCATCCTTCTCCTTGCACCGGAGACCAGCACCCCATTTTACCCTTGTACCTCATCTCCCAGATATATCCGAATAACCTCCTGATTGTTCTGAATACGTTCTGGAGTTTCCTCAGCTATCTTTTCCCCAAAGCAGAGCACCACGACTTCGTCAGAGATCTCCATGACAAGCGACATGTCATGCTCAACCAGCAAAACCGTCACCCCCATGTCCCGGATTGTACAGATCAGGCGTGCAATCTCTGCAGTTTCGTAAATATTGAGCCCAGCGGCCGGTTCATCTAAAAGAAGAAGGGCAGGATTCAACGCCAATGCCCTGGCCAGTTCCACGGCTCGCTGCTGTCCAAACGCCAAACTGGTGGCTTCCAGATGGGCATACTCCTCAATATCAAGAAAGCGAAGGAGTTCCATGGAACGTTCCCGGATAGCCTTTTCTTCTTTCCTGGCAGATGGCAGGCTGAGCATGCTTGCAAGAAACCCTGACCTTGACCGGGTATAACAACCAACCATGACGCATTCCAGGACGCTCATCCCAGGAAAGAGCTTGATGTTCTGAAAGGTTCGCGCCATGCCCCTGGCCGCGATCTGATGCGCCCTGCGGCCATGAATAGGCTCACCTTGAAAGATAATAGACCCGGAAGAGGGAGCAAGATGCCCGGCGATAAGGTTGAACAGGGTTGTCTTGCCAGCCCCGTTGGGACCGATGACAGCCTTTATAGTCCCCGGTTCAACGGAAAAACTGACATCGCTGACCGCCCGCAGGCCGCCGAAATGTTTATGCACTGACTGAAGCCTAAGCATGAGTGCGACCTATACTAATGAGTGCCTTCGCCTTTGGGTTCTTTTTTCCCGGCAGGGAGAAACAATGCCCGCAGGTCGAGCATTCCCTTGGGGGCGAAAAGCATGACCCCGATGAGAATAAGACCAAAAACAGCGTCGTCATACGAACCAAACACGCCCCTGAGCGAAAGAAATGTCAACACAACACCAGCCAGCAAAGCCCCCCAGAGATTGGTCATCCCGCCAACGGCCACCAGGGCAACATACCGCACCGACTTCATCACAGAGGCCTCACTGGGTCCGATGCCTCCGTTGTAATGGGTGAGGAAAACACCAGCCAGGGAGGCATAAACAGCGCTGATAACAAAAACAGACAATTTGCAGCGGGCAGTGTTTATCCCAGAGGATTCGGCAGCCTCCTCAGACGTATGCAAGGCTCGGAGCGCGCGTCCAACTCGGGAGTCCAAGAGGTTAAGTAGCAACAGCATACCAGCCATTAAAAGCACCCAAGCGATGTAATAGTTGACAATCCGTAAAGTGCCATCACCGCTGACCATGACAGGCGGCAGTGAACCAAAGGCCGGCAGCAGAGGAAAAGCAGGCACCTCACTTATCCCGTCGGCTTCACCAAACAGTGGCGTTGCCAGGACCAGGCGGTAGACGATGGTCCCAAAACCAAGCGTAGCCATGGCCAGATAATGCCCCTTGAGCTTCAACACCGGAATACCAAGAAAAAAGGCAACCAGCGCGGCCACAGATACCGCAGTTACCCCTGCGGCCCAGGGCGTAAAAACCAGCAGCGTCTCGCCGTACATATCCTGGGCCTGCATCAGAAAGCCAAGACGGTGCAACAGGAAAGCAGTCTGACTTTGCTCCAGGCCGGGCATGAGGTTAGAGGTGGTCATTGCAGCGGAGATATATCCCCCGATGGCAAAAAAGCCTGCATGCCCAATGGAAATCTGCCCGGCATAGCCCATCACGGCCGCCAGCCCGATCACGACCAAGCCATAGTAGGCGGCCATGGTCAACTGGGTCAAGTAATATTGGCTACCGCTCAGGCTGGCCAGCACCTGCACCGCGACCACAACACCTCCCAGACAGAGCATCTTTTTCGTTTTTGCTCCTTCCATCAATACTCCTTTAACCGCGCAGCCTCACTGGAACCAAACAATCCATGGGGTTTGACAAACAGAATAGCCAGGAGGAGAGTCACGGCAATGGCATCCTGGAACGCTAGCGGAACGACGGATACCGAAAAAGCCTCGATGATACCCAGGAGGATACCGGCTGCCACAGCGGCCATGGAGTTTCCAAGCCCACCGAGGATAGCCACGGTAAACCCTTTAATAGCCAAAGGTGTCCCAACATCGTATTGGGTATACGTGATCGGCGACACCACACACCCGGCCAGGGCTCCAATACCAGCGCTCAGCATAAAAGAGAGCGTGACCATATTCCTGGTATTGATGCCGCAGAGAACAGCTGCAGTCTGGTTGGCAGAACAGGCACGCATCTCGCGTCCAGTGGGTGTGAGTTTGAAAAACAGGCTCAGGCCCAAAACCATGGCGCCACAGGTTGCGATAACCCAGAGCACCTGGGGAGATATGTGGACACTGCCGACGGCAAAGGTGGTGATCTCATCTCCATAAAAATAGGGCAGCCTGCGGATGGATTCGCCCCAGATATGTAGTGCCGCTTCCCGAAGCAAAATGGACACACCGATGGTTATGGTAATCATCTGCAAGACAGTGGGCTTTTCCAGCCAGCGGATACAGACAATTTCCACCAACGCCCCTATGGCCATGGTGACAGCCACTGCTACGACGATGGCAAGGGAAAGGGGGATAAACTCCACCAAGGAAATCGATACCATGCCACCGAGCATGACAAATTCGCCCTGGGCAAAATTGATAATCCCGGTGGTGTTGTAGATGATATTGAAACCAATGGCCACTATGGCGTATATGGAGCCATAGGTGATACCTGCAAACAGGTATTGAAAAAAAAGGTCTGCAGTCATAACGTTCGTGTTCTCAGCCTTGCCCAGCCGGTCCCCTCTGGGTCCCCACTGCCTTGCTCATGTCTTACCCCGGATAGAAATCGCCGTGGCCATCCCTGGCATTTTGCTTGTCACGGCCTCTGATACAGGTGTCATCAATATAATCCCTCAGAGGCAAGAGACCCTCTTGTGTGCAAACCAGGCATCACCCGCCGATGAGGTGATCACCCTCCGTCTGCACTATTTTTTAAGCCCGCAGGGACTCAGGGACGCTGCCAACGCCTCTACAAAGCGCATATCTGTGCACCGGAAAGCAGGACAAAATCTCTTTGCTGCAACAGCTCAATAGCCTTGTCCATATCGTTAAAACGAAAAATCAGGACAGCATTTTCGCCGCTCTTGTTGACAAAGGCGTACATATACTCGACATTAATCCCAATCTCGTTCACCGTGGCAAGGACATTGGCCAATCCACCAACATCGTCGGATACCTCCACGGCAACCACGTTGGTCTTGCCCACTGTAAACCCGCCTGCGCGGAGAGCTGTTTTAGCTTCATCCGCCTTATCAACAATAAGGCGCAGGATGCCAAAATCGGCTGTATCGGCAACGGACAGTGCTCGAATATTCACCTGGCTTTCTGCGAGAATACGGGTAATTTCAGCCAGACGGCCAGACTTGTTCTCCAAAAAAACAGCGATCTGCTCAACTCTCATATCACTCGCCTCCATTACGATTAAATCTCCAGATAAAGAGTACGCTCTCTCGGCTCAAACGACTGACTAACCAACAGGTATGTCTCCAATGGGTGATCGAAGTACGGCGTCCCCTCCATCAAATGTTTCTCTTGTCCACCACCCTTTGCGCCTTACCCGCAGAACGGGCAAGAGTTCGCGGCTCAACCAACTTCACCTTGCAGGTCACGCCAAGCATGTCTTTGACATCGGCCTGGATCCGTCTGGACAGCCCCTCAAGAACCCTGATTTCATCAGAAAAGATATCTTCGCTCACCTCCACCAAGACAGACATGGTGTCCATGGTACCTTCCCGATCCACTTCGATCTGATAGTAGGGCTCAACGCCTTCAATACCCATGAGGACATGCTCCACCTGGGTGGGAAAAACATTAACCCCTCGGATGATCAGCATGTCGTCGGTACGTCCCATGACCTTTTCCATACGGATAAGGGTTCGGCCGCATGCGCATTGCTCAGCGTACAACTTGGATATATCTTTGGTCCGGTAGCGAATCAGCGGAAAGGCTTCCTTGGTCAGAGTGGTGAAAACCAGTTCCCCGGCTTCACCATAGGGCAGCGGCTCAAGAGTATCAGGATCAATGACCTCTGGCAGGAAATGATCTTCCAGAATATGCATGCCGTGCCCAGAGTGCAGACATTCCATAGCGACGCCGGGCCCAATGATTTCAGAGAGACCGTAAATATCCACAGCTTTAATGCCCAGTTTACGCTCTACCTCCTCACGCATATTCTCACTCCAGGGCTCTGCACCATGGATACCCACGCGCAACTGCAGTTCTTCCGGCGATATTCCGACATCCGCCAGGGCATCCGCCAGGTTGAGCGCATAGGAAGGTGTGGACAGCAAAACCGTGGAGCCAAAGTCACGCATAATGATAGCCTGACGCTTGGAATTACCCCCGGAAACCGGAATGACGGTTGCCCCCAAAGCCTCAATTCCGTAATGCGCTCCCAGGCCGCCGGTGAACAAGCCATACCCATAGGAGTTATGCACCATATCGCCCTTGGTTACCCCGGCCATGGCAAGACACCTGGCCATCACCGAGGTCCAGAGGTCAATGTCCGCCTCTGTATACCCGACCACGGTCGGCTTGCCCGTGGTTCCTGAAGAGGCGTGCACCCGGATAACCTCGTCCAGGGGTACGGTGAACAGACCAAAGGGATAGTTATCTCGCAAATCATCCTTGGTGGTGAAAGGCAACCTCCTCAGGGCGTCCAGAGAACAGATATCCTCAGGCTGTACGCCCGCAGCATCCATTTTCTCTCGGTACGGCGCAACTGTAGCGTAGACGCGTGCAACCAATTCCTGCAAGCGCTTGAGCTGAATGAATTCCAACCCTTGCCGTGGTAGTGACTCAACTTCTTCAACCCAGATCATTAGTTTTCCTGTTTGCAATCATTTTCAGCCTCAACCTTTCAGCGGAGACATCTCGTCGGCTGTTTTTCAGCCGCCATATACGGCAGCTCGCCCAGCTTCAAAAGCCTTTTTATTCACCGCCCTGAACTGTTCCTTGACAGTGCGATCTATCACCTGGAGAAAAACAGAAGCCTCAACGGCCAAAAAATTGGACATGGCGCCAACCATGGCCACGTTAGCGGTTTTCAGTTCGCCGACCTGATCGGCAATGGCAAAGGCGTCAATGGCCACCACGTTAATCCTGCGTGAGGTCAACTCGCTGAGTATATCAGTGGGATAGGTCATCTTTCCCAAGGCCACGGCCGGTGGCAGGATCTTCTGGGTATTGACCACCACCGCGCTGTCTGGATGCAGATAGGGCAGATAACGGACAGCTTCCAGTATCTCGAACGCCACCAGGATATCAGCCTTGCCCGCCTCAATCAACGGGGAATAGACACGCTCACCATATCGCAGGTGGGCCTCCACAGATCCCCCACGCTGGGCCATGCCGTGCACCTCGCTCTTTTTCACATCAAACCCCGCCGCCAGCTGGACATAAGCCGTCAACTCACTGGCCAACAAAATACCCTGTCCGCCAACACCAGAAAAGAGTATGTTTCCACTTTGCTTCATCAGTTCTCCCTCCTGGTGATGGCATCAAAGGAACAGACTCCAGCGCACTGGCCGCATCCGTTGCACTGCACCTCAGCAATCTCCGCATATCCTTTCTGTTTTTCTCTGTACCCCTTCTCTACAGCCTCTTCCGGTGTCATCGGGTGCCAACTTATAGCAGGGCACCCCATTTGCACGCAGAGGCTGCAACCGGTACAGTTGTCAAGATTAGTGTAATACCTGGGTTTTGTACGTTTCACCTCTTCAGGCAGGAGAATACAGGGTGCGCGGCTGATAATCACCGAAGGCTCTGGACAGGCAATCTCCTCCTTGAGCACCTTGCGAGTCGCCACCACATCATTGGGGTCCACCACGACCACCCGCGGCACCCCAAGGGCGATACAGAGCTGCTCAAAATCAACCTGGGAGGACGGCTCACCGGAAATGGACTTTCCAGAGCCAGGGTTGTTCTGGTGCCCAGTCATGGCCGTCGTCCGGTTGTCCAAGATAATGGTGGTGGCATAGGACTGATTATACACCGTGTTGAGCAGACCGGTAATACCGGAATGCAGAAAGGTGGAATCCCCTAAGACAGAAACAAGCCGCCCCTCTCCCTCTTTGCCTAGCGCTTTGGCCATCCCGTGAGCCACGGTGATGGACGCTCCCATGCACACGCAGGCATCCATGGCGGAAAGGGGAGGGAGAAATCCCAGGGTGTAACAGCCAATATCCCCAGAGACAAAAACATTTTTCATTTTAGAAAGACCGTAAAACAAGCCTCGATGCGGACAACCTGCGCACATGTTGGGCGGCCGCATGGGCAGTTCCAGCGGCTTGAACAAGTCGGCAATGGATCGGGGCTCAACAGCCTTTTTCACCACAAAGGAATTCAACTCACCCTGGTTGGGGATGATATCCTTGCCATGGCAGGTAATCCCCATGGCTTTGATATGATTTTCCAAAAAAGGGTCCAGTTCTTCGACAATGATTATTTCTTCGACCGATCCTGCAAACTCGCGAATCATCTTTTCCGGCAGAGGCCAAACCATCCCAAGCTTGAGCACAGGTGCTTCGGGAAAAGCTTCTTTAACGTAATTGTAGGGTGTGCCGGAAGCGATAAATCCTCGTTTTCCCTTCCCCGGCTCTATGCGGTTTTCAGGTAGGGTTTCGGCGATCTCCTTGGCCCTGCTCATACGTTCTTCGACGTATTTTCTGCGCATCCTGGCATTGCCCGGCAACATTACCAGCTTGGCAGGCGCCTTTTCAATGGAAGGCTGTGGCAGCTCAACCCGCTCACCTTTCTCAACCACACCTTTGACGTGGGCAATACGGGTGGTGATACGCACAAGAACCGGTGTATCCAGTTCCTCGCTCAGCACCACTGCCCGGGCCACCATTTCCTTGGCTTCCATGGGGTCGGAAGGCTCAAGCATGGGCATTTTGGCCGCAAAAGCGTAATTGCGGTTATCCTGTTCATTCTGGGAACTGTGCATTTGGGGATCATCCGCCTCAAGGATGACCAGACCGCCCCGTACGCCTGTATAAGCAGAAGTGAACAGAGGGTCAGCCGCCACATTCAACCCCACATGTTTCATGGTTGCCAGCGCCCTGGCGCCGGCAAAGGAGGCACCGATGGCTACTTCAAGTCCGACCTTCTCGTTGGGAGCCCACTCCGCATACACACCTTCATAGGTATTGAAGTTTGCCATTATTTCTGTTGATGGAGTACCGGGGTAACCCGATGCTACCGTGATGCCCGCCTCCCATGCGCCCAGGGCAATAGCCTCATTGCCAGACAACCAGAGTTTCTTTTCGCTTTCAAAAAACACATTCTCCTCCTCTGTTCACTCCTTCCTGCTACCACATACAGCTCCCAGAAGATACGCCCCCCAAGCTGTACGACTTGCACTATCTTGCCGTTACCGGAACATCCATGACCAGATGAGATACCTCCCTGAGCAGGCACGCATAGGCGTCCAACCGCGCCTGCATCAAGCTGAGGAACCTCTGCGAGCGTCCCGTAGAACCACATTGAACAGCAGACAACGCAATACACTCTCGAAGGACTCCGCACTGGAGATGCTGCTCCCTGAAAAAACTTGATACTTCGTACGTACGAGGGGGAATATCGTGCAACCGCTCCCCTGGCGTACTTGCCCATATTATTCCCGGATTTGAACAGGTACAGAGCCTCTCTATAGCAAGGCGATTCCGAGCGTTATGACCGTTCAAAGATGGGCACGGCAGGTACGATATATCAAGGCGCCATGGGTCTGATGTATCAAGGGTAATTGCAAACCACCATCAATACCCTAAAATCAACCTCTTCGGCAAGAGCTTTTTCAGTAGGCAGCCGCAGCCAGCCCATCTTTGGGGCTGAGGTCACCCCAAATAGCCTCACGGCCGGAGTCTCTCCTCCGGGTTTCTACAGAACAGATTGTGAAATATACAAAAGAGAATATAAAGACAATGCGTTAGAAAAAAAATGGTTACAAAACAATATGTTCGGAATCCGCACCAAAGCTCAGTACCAGCGGCACCATCTTCGGTAGTCTTTTGAGAGGAAATACAAGATACCATCGGAGTCTTCGCTTCCATGAGAAGACTTGTCAACATCTGTTGGACGTGGCAAACCATTTTCCTCGCAAACCCCGTAACGTCATCCTTCCATTCGCACTCATTTATGGGTAGAGTCACATGCCCGGTGCTTTGTATTGCCCGCCGTGGAAGCTGCAACCTTACCTGCGATGGGAATGATAGATCATACGCAGTTACGTCATTTTCGTCGTGGATTGCAATTCTCCCAATTGATCAATGTCCTGGTTTATATTTTCCATTATTTCTGTCGTAGCGGCCCGCTGGATACGCAAATGATTCATGGAGTTGATTCCACCGAGACAGCCAATGATAGCAAATTGCCGTCATATTCAATCGAAATAAACGGGAAAAGTGCGGGTTTACAATTATCTATTGCGGTTCCCGCCGCAACAAGCGGGACAAGCCAAAATCGGCGCAGGGCGACGATCAGCACCGCGATTATACTCTTTTATCTGCAGGCTAAGCTGTTCGATGATTGATAAGACCGGCTCGATACTGTTTTTTTGTATCCTTGGTCAATGCTTCTCCCCTCTTTTGTGAAAACACTCAGGGATACATTTTGGCAGGCGATCTCCCATCGAATTGACGCTGCTGCCTACATGGTTGATCAAGCTGGCTCTATTCTTCACCAGGATGTCTCTGGACTGCAGTACTTCCATATCCAACTGGGCCGGTTTCCCTGGATGTTATCGAGGGAGAGCAGATCGGTAGCCAAACAAATGATTTTTTAGACTGAGCATGTTGCTCATAACACCACTCCCCAGGGACATCAGCCTTCTCATTTTACCTGACCTCTTCACTACCAAAAACTGTGTATCTGATACCGTCGGCGCTGCTGAACAATCTGGGCGAAAAAAGGATTAGGGCGTGGAATTCCCGCTCTCTCCCTGCCCTGCAAATTTCAAGGTCCAATTCCAGGTAGCGTAATCCGGGGTTAGGCTTGATGTCCCGGCCGTCACCTCAACTGATTCCATCAGCCTGATAAACTCATCGCTCATTTGAGACAATGTCGTCCCCTTAGAGACCGGCGCCATATCCACCAGCCACTGCATGATATCCCGCATTTCGATAGCCATCCGTCTGGGATAGAGCAGATGCAGACCCAGGCGAGCCTGATCTACCTGGGCGCTCATGGTTTCCCCCATTTCCGAGGCAATCACGGTGTTCAGACCAACATGCTGCCCCTGTTGATCAAGAACGGTTTGCAAAGTAGAAAAACCATTTGCCATGTACACCATGGTATCTGTCATGACCAGGACGACCGTGGTTGCCTCACCGGGAAAAAAAGACCAATAATAAAGCGTTGTCCCGGCATATTGCCTTTTCTGTTCCCGGGTATATCCTGTATTGGTGATAACCTCCCTGGCCATATCCACCACGCGGGCGGCAGCGACACGGTCCCGGATCTCGAAAAACATGAGGACTTTGGGAACAGGAAAAAAACCACCTTTGACGATCTCGTTCACCACAAAGCCGTATTGGGGGCCAAACCCCTCCAGGATGTCCTCCATTGGAACGCCCAAGGATTCCGTTAGGGCTTTTTCCAGGTCAAGCAGTTGACCGCCTGGTGCATTTTGCAGATAATGACGAGCCCCTTCAGGTATCAAGGCCGAAGACCATTCATAGGCCAAACAATTCTCATGAATCAGTTCCAGGGTGGTATTAGTGTCAGCCTGTCCCGCGATCATATCCCTGAGAGCCTGAGGCAGCCGGTCAGGCTGGAAAAAGGCCATGGTATCAACCTGCAGCAGTTCTCCGGCATGAAAAACCACACCGGCTATAGCTGTGATACCATCCGTATCTGCAAGATATACCTGCATATCCTCATCCGCTGCCTCAGAGAAGGTCTGCCGCAGATTGTCACCGTGCAGAAACAGGCGGCTGTACACCTGCTCCTCAGGGACCTCGTTCCAGTAATTCTGGGCCTGGCCGAAGGCATCTGAATCACGCAGGCTTACCCCCCCGTTATGCACCGCCAGACAGCGAATCAGTACAGATGGATCATAGGAAAGCAGCACCATGTCACTCTCAGACACCCCGTAAAGGACCTGACCGTCCTCCAGAATAACCTTGGTCAGCTCAACCCCCTCGACGGTCTCGGCACTTGCGCTCTTACTCATGAGCCTGACGAACCCTTCCAGAGCCCCTGGAGCTATGGAGCGTGCCAAAAGGACAGTGGAACGCTGTAGTTCCAGGACCGGCGTCTGCCACATGGCCGCGACCTCAAGGGAGAGGACCGCCAGAGTCGCATCTCGCCCGAAAACGGTCTGAAAAGCGGGGTTTGTCAGCAGACTGACCACATTGTCATAGGCGGCATCGTACTGATCGCGCACTGCGGGGTCAACCTGCAGCATACGCATAATACCGTTGCAGTTCTCCTTGGCCAGAAACCGACCCAGAGGGGAAGAACCAAAAGAATCAATGAGATCGTTGAGATTGGTGATACTAAACGCCGCCAGTGTATCCTGGGGTAAGTACTCTGCAAATTCAAGAAGGTCATCGGATACCCGAGACACATACGAATACCCGCTGACAGCCAGGATGACTGCCGCGACAAGAACAATACCTATCTTTTTCATGCTCTTTTCACCTGTTGTATTTTCACTGCCCATCAACAGCCAGACAATTCAAAGCTGCTGTTCGATCTCCTCAATGGCGACCTGTGCCTCCTCCCACAGGGCATAGACTCGTTGGAGTCGACGCTCAATCCCGGCATACTCTTTACTCACTACCGTCCATTTTTCCTGGTCAGCATAGAGAGCAGGATCTGCCATCAACTCTTCCAGTTCTCCCTTACGACCTTCCAGTTGCTCTATCTCTGCTTCTGCCTTGGCATTCTGCTTTTTCCAGGGGCCCAGCTTCTTGTTCCGTTTTTCCCGAATCAGTGCCCGTTGCCTGCGTTGTTCTTTTTTGTCGACCTTAGCGCCATCCAGCGGCTCATGGTCCTCCGGCCATCTCCCTCCCGGAGCGCAAGATGCCTGCTCTGTCTCCTGGAGGTCCAGTTTTTCTCTCTGACTGAGGTAGTCATCCACATTGCCTTCATAGATGGCAGTCCTGCCATCCCTTATTTCCAGGACCTTATTCACAAAAGAGTTCACGAAAAAACGGTTATGGGACACAACCACTATGGTTCCTTCATACTGGGCCATGGCATCCTGCAGGACTTCCTGGGAGCTGATATCCAGATGGTTGGTGGGCTCGTCCAGCAGCATCAGGTTGGCAGGTTTAACGAGCATACGCGCCAGAGCAACCCTGGATTTTTCCCCACCAGAAAGCACCTGCACTTTTTTCTCCACCTCTTCGCCGGTAAACAAAAAAGCACCCAGCAAGGAGCGGACCTGGGTCATGGTCATATCGTCTGCCGCATGATACACAGTATCAAGGATGGTCAATGCCCCGGACAACTCCTGGGCCTGGTGTTGACCAAAATACGTCAGGATAACGTTGTGTCCCTGTCTGACCTCACCCTGAGCAGGTTCCAGCCCGGCAAGAATCTTTAACAGGGTGGTTTTTCCAGCTCCATTAACACCGACCACGGCCAGTTTGTCACCGCGTTGCAGATTCAACTCCACCTGATTGAAAACCTGCTTTTTGCCATAGGCCTTGGACACCCCTTTCAATAAAAGCACATCACGGCCTGACGGGGCTGCCGGAGGAAAAGAAAAAAAGATAGAACGATCAGTTGCTGAAAGTTCCAGACGTTCCATTTTTTCCAGCCTCTTAACGCGACTCTGCACCTGCTTGGCCTTGGTGGATTTAGCGCGGAACCGGGTAATGAATCGTTCGGTCTGTCTGATCAACGCCTGCTGATTGTCATAGGCAGCCCGTTCCAGTTCCAGCCGCTGCGCCTTCTCCACCAGATAATGGGAATAGTTGCCGCGATAGACAGTCAGCCTGCCCAGGCTCAACTCCCAGGTCGTACTTGTTATCCGGTCCAGGAAGGTTCTGTCATGAGAAATAACAATGAGAGCCCCCTGATACTGCTGCAGAAAGGACTCCATCCAGGTCAGGGAATCAAGATCCAGATGGTTGGTAGGTTCATCAAGCAACAACAGGGATGGGTTTCGTAAGAGCAGCTTGGCGAGCAGCAGGCGCATGATCCAACCGCCGGAAAAACTGGAAACCCTGCGGTCAAAATCAGCGCGGGAAAACCCCAGACCACTCAGTACCTGTTCAATCCGCGGCCGGATACGAAAGATATCGCACCCTTCCACCGTATGTTGCAATGTCCCCTGTCGCTCAAGCAACTCTTCTATCCTGGGGTCGCTTTCACCCAAAAGGGCAAGCTCCCGACCGACTTCCCGCAATTCCTGCTCTTTTGCCAGGATATCGGCAAAGGCAGACTCAGCCTCTTCATACAGGCTGTGCTCAACCAGATCACCATGCACCTCCTGGGGGAGATAGGCCACCGAAAACCAAGACGCCCGGGCAACAACACCCGGATCCACATCCTGTTCACGGCATATAATCTTAAGCAGAGTGGACTTCCCAGATCCGTTGACCCCGACCAAGCCAATACGATCCCCGTCATGAACCTGGGCTGATACATTCTTGAAGATATGCCTGCTACCGTACTGTAGATTCAAATCATTAATACTGAGCATGAAACATGTTGCCCTTTCGTTATTGCTGGAATTCGCACCTCACCTCGTACCGTGCAATATGCTCACTTGTCTTCAGGCTGAACCGGGACAAAAGCCCCAGCTCGGATAATCTGTGCAGATTGGCTGATCGCACCCCCCGAAAAACGGACTGATCCCTGGGGTGGATAACCAACTGCACCTTATCATCTTCCCCACAGGCGGCCAGCAGTTTTCTGGTTCTGCCCAGCATGATACGGCTGTGCACCAGCTCTCCAAATGCCGGATGAAAAGGACCAGCCAATAGAGTGCGCCGCAGTGACTCTCCTGCCTGCAACCCCATGCGTATCACCCGAATGGAGGCTTTATCAAATTGTTTTTTCATATACGCTGCCTGGAGAACCGCTTTCTCTAAAGAAATGGGAAGAAATTGTGCCTGACGCCAGAGCTGTTCCAGCTTTGAACCGGCCACGACCAAGACAGGGTATACGCGAACCATGTCAGGGTTCAAGGCCACGGTCTTGGCAACAGTCCTGCGCAGGGAAGAAAAATTCTGGCCAGGCAACCCCAGCATCAGTTGCATACCCACCACGCAGCCTGCCTGCCGCAACAACGTCACGGCCTCTCCCGCCTGCTCACTGCTATGCCCTCTTCCAGCCAACTCCAAAACAACATTGTCCAGTGACTGCACCCCCAGCTCCACCGTGGTTACCCCATGCTCCCGGAGCATGGCAATTCTGTGGGGGTCTATGGAGTCGGGCCTGGTTGAAATTCTGATCCGATCCACCTCCCCCCGGGCAAGAAAAGGCTGAACAGCCCCCAGTAATTCAAGCTGCCGCTGCTCAGGCAGAGCACTGAAACTCCCTCCATAAAAAGCGACCGCGCACGTCCGATGGTCACGCTTCCAGGCCAGCCATCTCCTTATGGTTTGGCGAACCATATCCCGGTCAATATGCTGCTGTTCCCCACTGATAGCACGCTGGTTACAAAATACACAGGCATGGGGACACCCCTCGTGGGGTATAAACAGGGGAATAATAAAAGACATGGCTGTTTCCCGGATGTGCCACCGCTCAGCAGATCTATAGAAGAAACACGGTCTAGCCCGCATTCCTCATCTGCTATGGCGGGCCAGATGCACAGTTTTTGACAGTACCTTATAGTACTTTATACTTGCTGTTAAAACACGGCGAAAATGGTGCCAGATGGGCTGATCTTCAGTACACTTTTTGTTGACATGTGTCCCGCCTCAAGAAAAGAACAGCCATCTGTTTTTCTTTCGTTTTTTCAAGCGAGAGGCATTGTTCAGGAGCCATTGGAGCTATTTGGATACAAAATTGGGCAGACGCTCAAGCGCTGCCCGGGCAGCCTGCTGTTCAGCCTCCTTTTTACTGGAAGCCGTTCCCAGACCAAGCTCCTCACCCTGAAACCGGACCGCAACAGAAAACATGCGTGCATGGGCTGGCCCTTCCTCATGCACCAGGATATAGGCCGGTCCTTGGTTGTGCCTTTCCTGCAACAGTTCCTGCAACCGGCTTTTTGCATCAGCATGGACAAGAATATCGCCCCGTTCCTTGATCAGGGGTTCAAAAAAACGGCGTACAAAAGCCTGCGCCTGGTCATAACCGCCGTCAAGAAAAAGAGCCCCCACCAGGGCCTCATAAGCGCAACTGAGTATGGAAGGTTTCTCCCTGCCCCGAGAGGCATCCTCTCCCCGACCCAGCAGGAGATAGGTGCCCAGACCAAGTTCCCGTGCCATGTAGGCCAGACCAGATTCATTAACCAGTGCCGAGCGAATGCGGGTCAGCTTCCCTTCCCGCAGCTCTGGAAAGCAGGTAAAAAGCATGTGGCCGACAGTCAGATCCAAAACCGCATCCCCAAGAAATTCCAGTGTTTCATTGTGCCGCTTGTCATCAAGACGCTCAAATGCAAAGGAACTGTGCACAAGCGAGAGCTGCAGGAGCTGCAGATCTCGGAAGAAATATCCCATCCGTTCCTGCAGCTCCTGCAGCTCTTTCTCGTGGTCCTGAACCAAAGCCCAAAGTGTTGTGCCCATCGGCGTGATTTCCTCTTGTCAAATTTTGCAACTGTGGTATATGTGTGCCGCATATCGTAGGGCGACGTAGCCAAGTGGTAAGGCAGTGGTCTGCAAAACCATTATTCAGCGGTTCGAATCCGCTCGTCGCCTCCAGAACTCTGCAAGGGTCACCAGCCGGTGGCCCTTTTTTATGCCCCTCCCTCCTCACTGCGGCTCATGGGGGAACGGTTAGGCCGGTCAAGTCCTGCAAAGGATACTCCTGCTCAACCAGATGCGTTGCGCCCTTGCGTCCCAGAACACTGGAATACAATATAAACCGGTTCACATCGAATGCCCGGCTGCAAAACAACCCCTGCATTACCATATACTGCCCGACTTTGACCGGCGGCGTATTACTCAACCTGGCGATGGTAATATGAGGGCTGTATTTGCGCGTCTCCAGGTCAAGCCCCAGTTGGCGCAAGCGGGTCTGTATCTTTTTCTGTAACTGCAGCAGGGCGTTATTTGGGGCAATCCCTACCCAGATAACCCTGGGGTTTCCCCGAGGGGGGAAAAATCCCAGACCATCCAACTGCAGCCTCAGCACCGGAGCAGTAAGGCCATGCAGTGTTTCGCGGATGTCATGGAAAGCAGAGCCATGGACCTCACCAAGAAAGCTCAAGGTCAGATGGAGCTGTTCAGGTCTCACCCAACGCGCTCTCGGCAAACCGCTGCAAAGCGTTCCCACATGCGCCCGAATATCCTCGGGCAGATCAAGGGCGACAAAAAGCCGTTTGTGCATATACTCGTCCAGGTTTCTCTTCAACCCAGGCGATGCCAGGTTCGGGAGTTTTTGGGAACTTACTTCTCCTTGGGTATAGGTGTTGCCAAAATACTGCCGAAGACGGAACCGCCTGGGCTGACCTTTGGTGAACAGTTTTTCGAAATTGGGGCCTGCTCACGAACAGCGCCAGCAGCCACAGAGGCCGTAACCTGCTGGTATCCGGGACCCCAGGAGTAGAGAACTCGCCCAGGCCTCCCTACAGCCTGGGCGCAGATGGCAGCCAATCCATTCCGATATCACAGGCAAGCACAGAGTGGGTCAGAGCACCGATAGAGATGATATCCACCCCGGTCTCGGCAATACTGCGGACAGTCTCCAGGCTGACCCCTCCAGACGCCTCGACCAGAGCTTTCCCGGCAATAAGGGTCACGGCTTCCCGCATGGCTGCCGGCGCCATATTGTCAAGCATGATGATCCCCACACCGCAGTCCAGGCACTCCTGGACCTGTGCCATGGTATCTGTTTCCACCTCCACTTGAATGGTGTGGGGGACGTGGCGGCGCACCCTGCGTACGGCCTCGGTAATGGAGCCGCAGGCCGCAATATGATTATCCTTGATCAGGACACCGTCGCTAAGACTGTAGCGATGATTGTTGGCGCCGCCTACCCGCACCGCGTACTTTTCCAGCATGCGCAATCCGGGTGTGGTCTTGCGAGTGTCCACTATCTTTACGTCCAGATCCGCCACCAGCTCGACAAAACGAGCTGCCAGGGTCGCTATACCGCAAAGCCGCTGCACCAGATTCAAGGCCACCCGCTCACCCCGTAAAAGGGTTCTGGTCGCCCCCTGCAGCTCAAGCAGCACATCACCCCTGCCGACCTTGTGCCCATCCGCAATCGGGTGCAGGCACTGCATCCGATCATCCAGCAGGGTAAATACCCGCGAGGCCACCGTATCCATGCCTGCCACTACCATGGGCTCCCGAGCGACAAATTGGGCACAGGCCTGATCCTCTGGCCCAAATATGGCATCCGTCGTACTATCACCATGCTCCAAATCTTCTTGCAGAAAACCATGGAGGCTGATGTCGAGCAAATAACTATCCATATCAACGCAGCTTGTGCAGACGGGTCACCGATTCCGCATTTTTCTTCAGGTAGGCCTCATATTCAGCCAGTTTTTCTTTTTCCTTGGCAACCACCGCAGCTGGGGCGTTGGTGAGAAATTTTTCGTTGGCCAGCTTGCCTCGAACCCGCTGCAGTTCCTTTTCAAGTTTTGCCTGCTCACGGGACAGTTTTTCCAGCTCTGCCTCCACATCGATCAGCCCTGACAGCGGGACCACCAGCTCAATATCCTGCACCATGGCGTGACCGGCATCATCTGGTACAGTGCCCTCTGATACCAAGGTAACGGTTGCCGCGCGTACCATGGTCTGGATGGCATCGGTAAACATCGCAAGCAAGGCGCGCTTTTCATTGTCTGGACAAATGATAACCGCCTCTATTTTGGCGGTGGGATGCAACTCAGCCTCGGTACGGACAGTACGCAGCCCGGAAATCACCTCCATGAGCAGTTCCATACGGGACTCTGCCGCCAGATTATGCAGGCTCCCGTCCGCTTCGGGAAAGGTCTCTGTCATGATGGTGGTGCGTGCACCCGGCAACTGACTCCAAATTTCTTCAGTAACAAAAGGTGCCACCGGGTGCAGGAGTTTAAGTATTGTTTCCAGTACATGCAGGAGCACCCCTCGGGCCTGCCGGATACGGCTGGCCTCTTTACTGTACAGATCGCCTTTGATCCATTCCACATACCAGTCACAAAACGCATGCCAGATGAACTGATACATGATCAAGGCTACATCATTGAAACGGTACTCATCCAAGGCAGCACGCACCTGGATAACGGTCTGATTTGTCCGGCTCAATATCCACTGGTGCACAAGGTCCAGTTCTTCTGGCCGGGTGACCACCTCCCTGGTAGCAGGGCTGACCTCATGAAGATGCATCTGGGCAAAACGAGCCGCATTCCACAATTTATTGATAAACCGCCGATACCCTTCAACCCGCTCTTCATCCATACGGATCTCCCGGCCCTGGGCGGCAAAAGCTGTAAGAGAAAAACGGAAAGCATCCGTCCCGTACTGCTCAAGCATAACCAGGGGATCGATGACGTTACCTGTGGATTTGGACATCTTCTTGCCATGCTTATCCCGCACCAGGGCGTGAAGATAAACATCATGAAAAGGCACCTCATCCATGAAATGGAGCCCCATCATCATCATCCGGGCAACCCAGAAAAAGAGAATATCAAAACTGGTGATCAAGATGGAGGTGGGATAAAACGTTGCCAGTTCCTTGCTTTGCTCAGGCCAGCCCAAGGTGGAAAACGGCCAAATCGCAGAACTGAACCAAGTATCCAGCACATCCGCCTCCTGACGCAAGCCGGTCCCCCCGCATCGCTCACAGGTTAAAGGATCATCAAGCTCCACGATCACCTCGCCGCACTCAGGACAGGTCCAGGCGGGAATACGATGTCCCCACCAAATCTGCCTGGAGATGCACCAGTCCCGGATGTTATCCATCCAGGCATAAAACGACTTGTACCAGGTATTGGGATACAGAGTGATCCGACCTTCCCGCACGGCGGCGACAGCCTTATCCGCCAGGGGACGCACCGAAACAAACCACTGCTTTGAAATGGTCGGTTCAACCACAGTGGCGCAGCGGTAACACTTGCCCACAGCGTGCTGGTAGTCTTCAATGCGCTCCAAAAAGCCCTGTTTTTTGAGATCCTCGACAATTTTTTGGCGGCACTCAAAACGATCCAGCCCCGCATAGACGCCTGCGGCCTGATTCATAACACCATGGTCATCCATTACCTTGAGTCGCTCAAGATCATGGCGGAGACCGATTTCATAGTCATCCCGATCATGGGCAGGGGTTACCTTGAGTGCACCGGTACCAAACTCCCGCTGCACGTGATAATCCAGGACCACCGGAATGATCCTGTCGGTGAGCGGCAGGGCTATCCCCACCTTATCCAGCCCCTGGTAGCGCTCATCCTCAGGGTGTACGGCGACAGCAGTATCGCCAAGCATGGTTTCCGGCCGGGTCGTGGCGACCACTACCTGCCCGGAACCGTCGGCAAAAGGATAGCGGAGATGATACAGCTTGCCGTCCATGGGATCGTGCTCCACTTCGTCATCGGCAAGTGCCGTGTGGCAACGTGGGCACCAGTTAACAATATAATCGCCCTTATAAATCAAGCCTTCCTTATACAGGCGAACAAATACCTCACGGACAGCCATGGACAAGCCTTCATCCATGGTAAAGCGCTCCCGATCCCAATCACAGGAGGCCCCCAGGCGTTTGAGCTGGTTGATGATGGTACCACCCTTTTCTGCACGCCACTGCCAGACCCGCTGGATAAACCCCTCCCGTCCCAGGTCGTGACGGGTTGTATTCTCCGCGACCAGCTGCCGCTCCACCACATTCTGGGTGGCAATACCCGCATGGTCCGTGCCCGGAACCCAGAGGGTATTCTCCCCTTTCATACGATGATAGCGAATCAGGATATCCTGCAGGGTGTTATTCAAGGCATGACCGATATGCAGCACACCGGTCACGTTAGGTGGTGGAATAACTATGGAAAAAGAAGGTTTACCCTCCTCCATCCCGGCAGCAAACGTTTTCTCGTCCAGCCAACGTGCATACCAACGTTGTTCCACTTCAGCAAATTTATAGCCCTTGGGCAGCTCATACTTCTGGTTTTGTTCCACGACGTTTTATCCATATAGCGCAATAAACAGCCCTCAGGCTGTTCAGTTTACAAAAAGAGATTATCCAGTAGCGAAAGACTTTCAGCGCATACTCCAGGGTTTGGGCATGTAAATCTGGGTATAGAGAGAGAGGGCATAACGGTCCGTCATTCCAGCTATAAAATCACAAACCTCTCGGTTTCTTACCTCTTGTTCCTCCGCTGTCTGCGGCGCCGATCGAGGCTCGCATTTCTCGGAACCATGTTCCGGAAAACCATGGGTAAGAAAAAACGTGTACAGGTCCCGTATGATTTTCTGAGCTTTCTCAAATTCCCCGTGTACCCGCCAGTTTCGATACACATTGTTATAAAGAAAGGCTCGCATTTCATTAATGGTTGCCTTCATTCCAGAGCTAAGATGCAGCCTACCGTCATCATAGCGCAAAGTTGTCTGCACCAGGTCACTGACCATGGCGTTTATCCGACAGGATGAATCTTCCCCCAGAGTCGCTCGCAAATGGTCGGGAATATCGGTGCCATGCACCATATCCGCCCGCAGGGCATCATCCAGATCATGATTGACATAGGCCATGATATCCGCCACCCGGACCACCTGACCTTCCAGAGTGGCTGCCAGCTTGGTCGCATCCTCAGGCAAAATATCGCCGTATCCCTTGGAATGTTTCAGTATACCATTGCGAACTTCCCAAGTCAGATTGAGTCCTGCTCCTGAGTTTTCCAGAAAATCAACTATGCGCAGGCTCTGTTCATAATGCTTAAACCCCTTTGGGTGTAACTGGTTAAGACTGTACTCGCCAGCATGACCAAAGGGCGTATGTCCCAGATCATGGCCCAGGGCAATGGCTTCGGTCAGGTACTCATTGAGTCGCAGACAAACAGCCATGGTGCGCGCTATCTGGGAAACCTCCAGGACATGGGTCAGGCGGGTCCGGTAATGATCCCCGGCTGGCGCCAGAAACACCTGGGTTTTGTGCTTCAGACGCCTGAATGTCTTGGAGTGCAGGATGCGGTCACGATCCCTTTGGAAGGCCGTCCGCAAATCACATCGTCGCTTCTCTTTCCGGGGCGAAAATCTACCCCGGGAAGCCGTACTGAAACAGGCATGGGCAGAAAGGGTTTTCTGTTCCAGCTCTTCCTGTTGCTGCCGGATTGTCGTTTTCATGATAGACTTGGCCCCACACCTCCTTGCTACGACCGTTTTTCCCCTGTACTCACAAAATGTCAGCACGCACAGGGCACTTCTCCCGTTGCATATGCACGGTTGCAACATCCACGAAGTTATTCATACTTACTCAGGACGGCTGCCACAGCAGATATGCTTTGATAAAGGCATCGAGCTTACCGTCGAGCACAGCATCCACATTGCCCTCTTCATGGGTCGTTCTGTGATCCTTGATCATCCGGTAAGGCTGCAGCACATAGGAACGAATCTGCGATCCCCAGGCGATATCCTTTTTGTCCCCCTGCAGGCTGGCATGCTCTTTTGCCTGTTCTTCTTTCTCCCGTTCATACAATCTGGACATGAGCATTTTCATCGCCATGTCCTTGTTGCGATGCTGTGAGCGTTCGTTCTGGCACTGCACCACTATCCCGGAAGGCAGGTGGGTAATCCTAATGGCTGAATCGGTTTTATTCACGTGCTGTCCGCCGGCTCCACTGGCGCGATAGGTATCAATGCGGATATCCTTGTCCTGGATATCCACTTCCACATCGTCATCCAACTCCGGTAAGGCCATGACCGAGGCAAAGGAGGTATGTCGTCTGCCGCTGGCGTCAAAGGGTGAAATACGCACCAATCTGTGAATACCTCTCTCCGAACGAAGATAACCATAGGCGTATTTGCCTTTCACCAGGACAGTGACACTCTTGGTGCCAGCCTCATCACCGGGGAGCACGTCAAGGATATGGGTTGAAAAGCCCTTGTCTTCCGCCCAGCGTAGATACATGCGCAACAGCATCCCGACCCAATCCTGCGCCTCTGTCCCCCCGGCGCCGGCATGAATGGTGAGGATGCAGTTACCGCCGTCATGCTCACCGTTAAACATGCACTCCAGCTCGACCTGATCCACCCTTTCCTGCAGGGCATCCAGGCTTGATTCCACCTCAACAAAGGTTTCCTCGTCATTTTCTTCAACAGCCATATCCAGCAGGGTATCCACATCTTCAAGAGCGCTAAAATTCTTCTCCCAAACGCCGATTACGTCCTGAAGCTGCCCCAACTGACGCTGAACCTTTTTGGCTGTGCCCTGATCGTTCCAGAAATCGGCCGACAGGGTCTGCCGCTCCAGAATCTCCACCTGTTCCTTTTTGCCATCCAAGTCAAAGATGCTCCTTCAGGGCAAGCATTCTGCCCTTGAGGTCATTGAGCACCTGTCGAGATACCGCTGAATCATTCATTTCCGCCATAATACTATCCTTTTGCAAAAGATATAATGATCCGTTCCAGGAACAGATATCCAGGCTGGCATCACCTGAGCTGATGAGGAATCCAGGTTCAACGCCTTCCAAAACAACATATTCTACTCAGGAACGGCGGAAGTCTCAAGTGATGAAAAGCACAATTCCAATTTTCACAGGGTACGGCCTGACAGGAACTACTTGGGCCGAACAAAAAGCAGTACAGCAGCCACCGCACAGCAGCAGACAGCGCCAAATACATGGCCAAAACGCGTACACACCGTACTTTTTCCCCATACCGGCACATACATGGACATAGCATGCTCTGTAAAGATGGGGGTTTCTTCCCAGACATTGCCCACTGGATCAACAAAGCCGCTGACCCCGGTATTAGCCGCACGCACCAGGGAACGCTTGGTCTCCACGGCCCGAAAGACGGCCATGGCCAGGGATTGATAAGGCGCGCTGGATCTCCCGTACCAGGCATCGTTTGTGATATTGACCAGAAGATTGGCCCCCCGGGCCACGGTTTTTCCTGCGATATCGGGAAAAATGGACTCATAACAGATCAAGATACCGGGACGAAGAGTGCCCATGATAAGTGGTTCCACAGAGTCACCGGCAGTAAAATCGCCGACATGCTCCACTAGAGGAGCAAGGAAAGGCAGAAATTTCTTCAAAGGGACATATTCGCCAAAGGGGACCAGGTGCTGCTTGAAGTATGTGCCTGCAATCCGGGCCGAGGAATCAAGCAGGACAGCAGCGTTAAAAAATTGTGTTTTACCGGGAGCGACAACAGTAAACATCGGAGCGCCGGTCAGCAGCCAAACCCTATTGCGCCGGACAAAACGCCCCACATGCTCGGCCAGCGGGTCGTTCTGCAGGGAGAAGGGAAGAGCTGTCTCCGGCCAGACAATCAATTCAGTGTCCTTTTCTGCCAGCACGCTCTCTGAGAGAGCAATATAGTGTCCCACTGTGCGCCGTTTCCTGTCAGCCGACCATTTGACAGCCTGGTCAACATTTCCCTGCACCACCGCCACCTTGGCCTGCAGGGCCTGCAGGGCCTGCAGGCCCACCACTTCATACCGAAGCAAAGAGTACCCGAATATAAAAATCAGAAAGGCACAGGCCAAGAGCAGCAGACGCCTCTCCTGGCGGATATTCCAACGAACTGCACGGCGTTGCCGGTCGACAATGGCCAGAAAAAAACTGTTTGCCTGCACCAGGGCAAAGGTAACCAGATGATGCCCCCCCAGGTCGGCGGCCTGGATTAGTTGAGGCTGCGAATACAGGCCATACCCGAGGTCCAGCCAGGGAAAGCCAGTCAGGAAAACACCGCGCAGGTAATCCAGCCCCACCCACAGGACCGGTGCTGCCCACACCAGGGATGCGATGGACCTTTCCTGGTTCCAGGAGCGTCCGGCTATACGGCTGAGCAGAAAACAAAACAGCCCTGAGTACAGGCTCATATAGAATGCCAGCAACATGAGAGCTGGTATGGCAACCCACACCGGCAGCCCACCATATTGCCCCAAAACAATGACAATCCAATACATGGTTGCCAGCTGGTAGACAAATCCTGCGGTCGATCCGGCCAGAAAACTCTGCAGAGGCGTACTGTATAGACAGCAGGAGAGCAATGGCAGCAGAGCCACAAATAGCAATGGCCACCAACCTACCAGACCGGGCATAGCCAGAAATAGCAGCGCAAAAGAGAAAAGGCTGTATCCCATTGCCCTGACAGCGGGCGCTTCAGTCAATCGAACCGCAGCCATGGCCCGATTTCATGATGCGGACAGACTGCACCCGCCGCTTGTCAGCGCCCAGCACCCGGAACACCAGGTGCTCGCTTTCGATCTCGGTATTGACTTCAGGCACTCTTCCCAACCGATGGACGATATAGCCGCCCACGGATTCGTACGGTCCTTCGGGCAGGATGACGCCAAAAAACTGTTCCACTTCTTCCACATCTATCTTGGCATCCACGATAACCGTCTGCTCATCCACCTCACGAAGTCCGCTCTCGTCCTGATCATGTTCGTCATCTATCTCTCCGACAATCTCCTCAATCACATCCTCCAAGGTAATCAGACCGCGCACACTGCCAAACTCATCTACCACAATGGCCATATGCGTTTTCTTGGCCTGAAATTCACGAAGCAGCTCTGTAATCGGCTTTGATTCCCTGATAAAAGTGGGGGGAATAAGGTATTGCCTGATACCTTCCTGCTGTCCGGCTCCGTCGGCAAAAAATCTGAGCAGGTCCTTGGCATGAAGGATACCGATAATGTTGTCCGGTGTTTCACGATAGAGAGGAATGCGGGTATATCCCGCCTCGTTGATCAACTGCACCAGCTCAGTCACCGGGACCTGCTCCTCTGCGCAGATAATATCAGCCAACGGAGTCATGATTTCCGATGCCTGGGTCTCCCGAAAATCAAAAATCGAAGAAATGAGCCGTTCTTCTTGACTGGTAATCAACCCCTGCTCCTCTCCCTCTTCGAGCAGTTCTTGAATCTCATGTTCCAGTTCTTCAGTGGTATCCGGCGTTGCACGCAGGCGCACTAGTGACTTGATCCAATCAAGCAACCCCTTACCCGAGGGAGCCTCGTCCTGGGCAGTCGTCTCTGATGTCTTATCCATAGGTGGAGGAAAATCTAAGATACAAAGGAAATAATTTTGAAGATATGCCGATTCTCTGCAATGTCAAGTGTTTTTAATAGACTGCGTCGCTGCCGATTCGATCCCCATGGTCGGCAGGTAACAATTCCTTCTTATCCACTTACCCCGGAATCTCATCAGAAATCCGGGGTACTGGTACTCACCTAAGCTGATGAACAATCGGGGCTGAATAGAGTCAGTCTCCCACACAAAACAAGCCAGACACAAAAAGACACGCCGCCTCTACATTCATTCTTGACGCGTCCCAGAAACTATGCTAGGTAAACACGAATTACAATATACATCATACAGCCAGGGCCGTTAGCTCAGCTGGCAGAGCAGTTGACTCTTAATCAATTGGTCCGGGGTTCGAATCCCTGACGGCCCACCACCGTCAAAAAAGGCTTTCAGCGTTCCAACACTGAAAGCTTTTTTTATTTGAACCCCAATTTGTCTCCCCATAGTCCCCACTTTTTGTTCAACGTAAGCGCCTCATAAAGTACTTCTATTTTTTCTCACAGGCATGAGGCATGATGAATTTTCTCATCAACTCACCTTAGCTCAAGGAGGTATCCCATGCC
>PDTD01000043.1 GCA_002748755.1 Desulfobulbus propionicus
GCAGAGTACCCTGACGCGTGATCCTGCCGCCCGGCCCATCGTTATTATTCTGACCGATGGCAAGGCCAATGTCAGCCTTGGTGAGGAAAAACCGGTGGCGGAGATGGAGCGGCTGGCTTTGGCTCTGCGTCAGGAGAAGCGGGTGCAGTATCTGGTGGTCGATACCGAAGAGGAGGGGCCGGTCAGCTTTGGCCTTGCCCGGCGCCTGGCGATAGGTCTTGGTGCCGGATATTTTCGGATAAATGATCTGCGGGCGGAGGAATTAGTGAGAATAGTAAGAGAAAATCAACAGTAACTGGTCATGCACTCCATCTTTGCACGATAGTTTTCAGTCACAACAAAATATTAGCATGGGATATCATGATCTTAAAGCTTATTGTTAAACCATATTTTAAATAAAAAAAGAGTAGTCCCAATATGTTTTTAACCCTGTAAGTAATTATAATTAACAATGAATATACCATATTATCCCTTTGCCGCGATAGTGGGCCAGGAAAAGATGAAGCTGGCGCTGATTTTAACTGTTATCAATCCAGGCTTGTCCGGGGTGTTGATCCGCGGTGAAAAAGGGACCGCTAAATCGACCGCGGTACGCGCTCTTGCCGAGATCCTGCCAGAGATAGCGTGTGTTGACGGTAATGGCTTTCAGCTTGATCCTGAACTGGAATATCAGGAGTATCGCTCTCTCTGTATCGCTTTGGGGCAAAAAGCGGCAGCGGTGGACAGGTTGAATATCGTCCGTCGGCGGATACGGGTGGTTGAGCTGCCGGTGGGGGCGACCGAAGACCGGCTGGTGGGCACCCTTGATCTGGAGCATGCGCTGAAAGAGGGGGAAAAGCGAATTGAGCCGGGGATTCTGGCGGAGGCGCATCGCAATATCCTCTATGTCGATGAGGTCAATCTGCTTGATGATCATCTGGTTGATGTGCTGCTTGATTCGAAGGGGAGTTGCGGCCGCAGCTGCTTGACCGCTTTGGTCTCTGTGTCAATGTGGGCGGTATCAGCTCGGTGCAGCAGCGGGTACAGGTTATGGAGCGGCGTATGCTGTTTGATAAGGATCCACAAGGCTTTATCGCGCGCTGGCAAGAGCAGTCCGGTGAACTGGCCGAAAAAATTGCCGCGGCACAAAAGCTTTTGCTGCAGGTAGAGATTGCTGGTGAGCTGCTGGAGGAGGTTGCCCGAACCTGTATTGAGGTGGGGGTTGATGGCCATCGGGGCGATATTATTATGCTGAAAACGGCAAAAACCCTTGCCGCCTTTGCCGGCCGTAGCGAAGTGGAAAGTGAGGATATACGGCAGGCGGCAGAACTGGTGCTGCCTCACCGCATCCGCCGGCAGCCTCTGATGGAGATTCCCGATAGTGTTGAACAGTATCGCAAGGCCAAAGGATGACAGACGTGAAGATCGAAAGTTTTTATAATG
>PDTD01000041.1 GCA_002748755.1 Desulfobulbus propionicus
TCCTTACGGTTAATGGCAGTGGTAACCAGCACTCCATGCGGTCCGGTCATATAGCGGCCGCTCTCCATAAAAAGTGCCGGTTGGTAGCCATGCCTTTTTTCAAAATCCTGCAGCAGTACCGTCACCTCCTCACCCAGCGCCTCAATATCAAGCGCCGGCTCTCCCGGATGATAGGGAATCCCCAGCCCGCCGCCGATATTGATAAACTCAAAGTCAATTGCCAGCTGCAGGTGGATTGTCTCAATCAGCTCCAGCAACATCTGCGTGGTCTGCACCATATAGGCATAGTTCAACTCGTTGGAGGCCAGCATGGTATGCAGCCCGAACCGTTTCACCCCGCGCTCTTTTGCCTGACGGAAGGCGTCAACGATCTGGGAGTGGCTTACCCCGTATTTGGCCTCAACCGGGGTGCCGATAATGGCATTACCTGTGCGCCGCTCACCCGGATTATACCGGAAACAAAGCAGCTCCGGCAGAGGATCGACCTTGTCAAGCAGCGAGATATCATCAAGATTAAGGATACAGCCGCCATCTTTGGCCGCTTCGGCAAAATCGTCGCCACTGGTGTTATTGGAGGTAAACATAATATCCTCCGGCTCCGCTCCCGCCTCTCTTGCCAGCACAAGTTCGGCAATGGAAGAGCAGTCGAAACCATAGCCCATATCCTTCATTATCCTGAGAATCTCCGGATTAGGCAGCGCCTTGACCGCGTAAAATTCCTTGAAACTGCGCACCTCGGCAAAGGCATTTTTTAACCGTTGCCCGGTACTGCGGATACCAATTTCATCATAGATATGAAAAGGGGTCGAAAAATGGGCAGCAATCTTTTCCAGTACCGGAAAAAGACGGTTCCTGAAATTTATTGATATCGGCATGGTAAACTCCTCTTTTGGGGATTTGCAACGTCTATCTGCATTCGGATAAACGCGATTCTGGAGTGATGAAATTTCTGCGGGTTAAGGCGCACCTCATAACCGTCGATAAACCCCTGCTTCTCCAGCTTTCTGATACGCTCCAATACCGCAGAGGGCGCAAGCCCCACCTGACGGGAAACCTCAATATTGGGAATACGCGCTCGATCTTGAAGAATTTTCAGTATTTTATAGCTAGTATCGTCAATCATTCTGAAATTCTTGTTTTTTATTTTAAAATATTCTGCAAAATTATTGTTGTCAAGTAGAATTGTTTTTTTACACCTATAACAACAGACAATCGAGTAGGGTGAGGCAGGTTCTCGAAGCCTGCCTCATCCCTCTCACAGAACCGTGCGTACGGGCCACGTACACGGCTCCTGTTTATCTTCCATA
>PDTD01000001.1 GCA_002748755.1 Desulfobulbus propionicus
GAAAAAGCCACCCCGCTTAATATCCATCGCGGTTCTGTCCCCTTTGAGCAGCTGCGTCGAACAACAGAGGCCTGGACAGCAGAGAAAGGAGAGCCGCCCAAAGTCTTTATGATAAATATGGGGCCGATTCCACAGCATAAGGCTCGCGCCGATTTCTCCACCAACTTCCTTAATGTCGGAGCCTTTGATACCATCAGTAACAAAGGTTTTGCCTCCGTTGAGGAGGCGGCAGATGCCGCCCTTGCCTCTGGAGCAAAAGCCGCTGTGATCTGTTCCACCGATGCGGATTATCCGGAAGTCGTACCGCCTTTGCTTAGCAAGATAAAAACAGCCCAGCCTGATATGTTCATTATTCTCGCTGGCTATCCAAAAGAGCATATTGACGCCTTTACAAAAGCGGGCATAGACGAGTTTATCCATATCCGTGCCAACGCGCTGGATATCTTAACAAAACTACAAAAACATCTGGGGGTGCGGGCATGAGTAGACCTGATTTTACCCAAATAGCGTTAAATACCAAGCCGGCAAAAACAGATTACGCAGCATGGGCTGCCGCGGTAAAGAAAGAGACCGGCATGACTGCTGAAGAGATGGCATGGAAGACGGTTGAGCAGATCGATGTCAATCCACTCTATACCCAAAAAGATTACACAGGACTTGACCATCTTGATTATGCTGCCGGACTGCCGCCCTATCTGCGCGGTCCTTATGCCACCATGTTTGTTATGCGGCCCTGGACCGTCCGCCAGTATGCGGGCTTTTCCACTGCTGAAGAGAGTAACGCTTTCTACCGCCGCAACCTGGCGGCAGGTCAGAAAGGTCTCTCTATCGCCTTTGATCTTGCCACACATAGAGGTTATGACTCTGACCATGAACGGGTTGTCGGTGATGTCGGTAAAGCGGGCGTGGCCGTTGACTCGATCCTTGATATGAATATCCTGTTTGACGGTATTCCGCTTGATCAGATGTCGGTGTCAATGACCATGAATGGCGCGGTATTACCGATTATGGCGTTCTATATCGTTGCCGCTGAAGAGCAGGGGGTAAAGCAGGCTCAGCTGGCGGGAACAATCCAGAACGATATCCTCAAGGAATATATGGTGCGTAACACCTATATCTATCCGCCGGCTGAATCGATGCGGATTATTTCCGATATTTTTAAATTTACTTCGGAAAATATGCCGAAATTCAACAGTATCAGTATTTCCGGCTACCATATGGAAGAGGCTGGAGCGACCTCTGATATTGAGATGGCATATACCCTTGCTGACGGCTGGGACTATGCCCGTGCCGGGGTAAACGCCGGTATGAGTATCGACACCTTTGCCCCGCGCCTCTCCTTTTTCTGGGCACAGGGAATGAACTATTTTATGGAGATTGCCAAGATGAGAGCGGCCCGGGTGCTCTGGGCCAAGATCATCAAGACCTTCAATCCGCAGAATGTGAAATCACTGGCGCTGAGGACCCATAGCCAGACTTCCGGCTGGAGCCTTACCGAGGGCGACCCCTTCAATAATGTCTGCCGTACTTGTATTGAGGGAATGGCGGCGGCTCTCGGTCATACCCAGTCAATGCATACCAACTCCCTTGATGAGGCCATCGCCCTGCCAACGGATTTCTCGGCGCGGATTGCCAGAAATACCCAGCTCTATCTGCAGGATGAGACCAATATTCTCCGTCCTGCCGACCCATGGGGCGGTTCCTTCTATCTGGAGGCGCTTACCGGAGCGATGATGCGGCGCGGCTGGGCTCATATCCAGGAGATTGAAAAACTTGGCGGTATGGCCAAGGCCATTGAGACCGGGCTGCCCAAAATGCGGATTGAGGAAGCTGCCGCCCGCCGGCAGGCGGGAATTGACTCCGGCAGGGAGAAGATTGTCGGCGTTAACAGTTATAATCTTGAACAGGAAGAGGCGCTTGATACCCTTGAGGTTGATAATACCGCCGTCCGCCAGGCACAGCTGGAGCGTTTGAAAAAATTGAAAGAGGCGCGGGATGAAACGAAGTGTCAGGCTGCTCTGAATGCGCTTACCAAATGTGCCGATACCAGCGAAGGCAATCTGCTCGCACTCTCCATTGAAGCGGCGCGGGCACGGGCCTCACTTGGCGAGATATCCTTTGCTCTGGAGAAGAAATGGGGCCGGCATACCGCTGTTATCCGCTCCATTTCAGGCGTCTATAAATCAGAGTTCAGTGAGAAGGAAGAAGTGCAGAAAGTTATTGCCAGAACAAAAGAGTTTGAGGAAAAGGAAGGACGGCGTCCCCGTATTATGGTGGCCAAACTGGGTCAGGATGGTCATGACCGCGGCGCCAAGGTGATCTCCACCGCCTTTGCCGATCTGGGTTTTGACGTTGACGTCGGTCCGCTGTTCCAGACTCCGGAAGAGGCGGCACGACAGGCAGTGGAAAATGATGCCCATATTATCGGCTTCAGTTCTCTGGCTGCCGGTCATAAAACGCTGCTACCGGCACTGGTTGAGGAACTGGAAAAACTGGGACGTCCCGATATCATGTGTGTTATCGGCGGCGTTATCCCCGCTCCCGACTATGAATTTCTCTATGAAAAAGGCGCGGCAGCCATCTTTGGCCCTGGAACAGTTATTCCGGTAGCCGCTCTCAAGGTGCTCGACGAACTGGAACAACGTCTTAACTAGGAAAAAGACGGAGGACTTTTTCGGCTGCGGCCGTTATGCCGGCCGCAGCTACCACCCTTGCCAGGGAGGAACATATGGAGAACAACGAAAAACGACCGGAATGGGCTCCTGAAGATGGTGGGAAAGGCTTTGCCTGCCGGGTTATGGACGGTGTTAAAGCGGGCCATGATGGTATCAGCACCTATAATAAAACGGAGAAAAAGAGTGTGGCTCCACGCTTTAAGCGTCCCAAGCTTACCCCGGAACAGTTTGCGGAAGGGGTGCTGAGCGGAGACAGGGGAATTCTTGGTCGTGCCATCACCATGGTGGAGAGCAATCTGCCGCAACATACCCTGCAGGCGCAGGAGATTCTGAAACATCTGCTGCCGCATACCGGTAAGTCAATGCGGGTGGGGATTACCGGGGTTCCGGGTGTCGGCAAAAGTACCTTTATTGAGTCGCTGGGCTGCTATCTGCTGGAGAAAGGGCATAAAGTAGCAGTTCTTGCCGTTGATCCCAGCAGTTCCATCTCCGGCGGCAGTATATTGGGAGACAAGACCCGAATGGAGAAACTAGGCAGGGATGAACGCTGCTTTATCCGTCCCTCTCCCTCCGGCGGTACACTGGGAGGTGTTGCCCGCAAAACAAGAGAGACCATGCTGGTCTGTGAAGCGGCGGGTTTTGATGTTATCCTTATCGAGACTGTTGGCGTTGGTCAGAGCGAGATAACGGTTCGCTCAATGTCCGATTTTTTTCTACTGTTAATGCTGGCCGGGGCAGGTGATGAACTGCAGGGCATTAAAAAAGGTATTATGGAACTTGCCGATGCCCTGGTTATCAATAAAGCCGATGGCGATAATAAACTGCCTGCGGAGTTGGCGCGTAATGAGTATGAACGGGCCATGCACTATCTGCAGCCATCAACAGAAGGCTGGACATCACACGCCTTTACCTGCTCCGCCACCAAAAATGAGGGGATTGCCGAGCTATGGCAGGTTATACAGAAATTCAGAGAAATTACCACTAAATCAGGAATTTTTGATAAACACAGAAAAAAGCAGAATATCAAATGGGTTCATGAGATGGTGGATGAACATCTGCGCTCACTATTTATCAAGCATCCGGGAATTATCAAGATTCTACCCTCCATTGAACAGGATGTTGCAGAAGGCAATATACCAGCAGTTGCCGCTGTGCAGAAACTGCTGGCAGTATTTGAAGAGCAGAGATAATTCCGCAGATAATAAAATCAGGCGACAGCGAAAGGCACTCCGCTGCCGCCTTCTCTCAAAAACCAGCATGGCTGGACCAGGCAGCCTCCAGCCTCAACAGAGAATGAAACACGGAACTTCGGGATATTAACGCCTATTTTCAAACCGGATTTCGGATAAACCAGCATGGCTGGACCAGGTAGCCTCCAGCCTCAACAAAGTATGAAAATCGGAACTTCGGGGAATTAACACCTGTTTATAAACCGATTTTCGGATAAATCTCCCTCTATTTATACCAAGAGGAGTATTTCAGATAGCTCTTTGCAATCCGCTCAACCTCGCCCTGTAGCAACTCCGGCTCGATATCCTTAATCTTTTTTGCCGGGGCTCCGGCATAAACCGAGCCGCTTTTCACCACCGTATTCTTGGTTACCACCGCACCGGCAGCAACAATCGAATTGGATTCAATAACACAGCCATCAAGGATCACCGCCGCCATACCA
>PDTD01000044.1 GCA_002748755.1 Desulfobulbus propionicus
AATGTTATCCGATCTGTATATCCGTGCAGAATCTATTGGGATCAAGGCTAAAGAGATGTTGGAGAAAAAGGCGGGGGCTGCCGGAGGAGCACCTGCCGAAAACTGTAACCCGGCTGTGTTTGCAGGACACATTGACACGGATCTGGGCATCATGTTGGAGAGGATACGGCAAAGACAGGAAGCTTCCAGAGAAGCCTATATAGCCGCTGCGGGCGAGATTACAACGATTATGAGCTATCTGGAAAAAATGCAAAAAATCGAAACCCAAATGGTCAGTGAGATTACCCGTAGATACGGCAAGGATATAGCCTCACGAATGCAATTTTGATTATCATGAAACGAATCAGCCCTCTTTTTCTAACTATTATTCTGCTGTTGGCTGCAACCCCTGCAATTGCCATAGATATGGAATTTTATACCTATGGCGGCTTTAATCCGGTTGTACAGGCCTTTACCAAAGTGGCACTGATCTTTGGGGATAACGGCTATAAAGGGCTGCTCGTTGTTGTTACCATTTTAGGGGTGGTGGCAGCTGCGATAGGAATGATTGCAAAGGCCGCAGTCGGAGGCAGAATCAGTCTGAGCTGGCCGGTACCAGTACTGGTTGGGATGGTAATCTATATTGCCTTATTCCTCCCAACCGGAAATTTAACTGTTTATGATCCTGTACTTAATCGATTCCAGATTATTCCCAATGTGCCGGATGCCATTGTTGCCACTGCAGGAACACTCAACAAACTGGAAAAAGGCCTGATCGATATCATTGATACCGCTTCGGCTCCCAATGCCCGTTATCTGCTGGAAGCAATCAGAGGTTCTTCTCCCAAAGACAATCATGCCCGCACCTCGATTATCCGCTATATCAAGGACTGTGTTACGTTCGAGCTGCTCCGACCTGGATCGACCCTGTCTCTTGATACCATGCGAAACAATTCGACAAACTTTCTAACCGAACTGGCCAATGCCCAGAATCCTGCTATCTATACTATCTATACGGTATATTATGACAGTGCTAATCCCGAAGGGCAGGCCATGACCTGTACTCAGGCCTGGAGCAAGCTGCAACCGATTTACACTAATCCCGCCAATTATGATGAACCAATGAAAAAGGCATGTGCCAAGGCCCATTTTGATCCAAATAACACAGCAGAAATGCTTAGATGCGAATCCCTCATCTCCACCACAATGTTGCATGTTACAGGGAATTCGTACACCCCTGAACGACTGATCCAGCAACGGCAGATAGCCGAGATTCTTTATAACTTTTACTATCAGGACGATTATGAAACAATCATGGTTGCTGTTGCTGTGGGTACTTTGCCGTTTCTGGCCTTGTTTCTTCCTACTCCAGTTATTGGTCGGGCGGCCTCTGTTATGTTCGGCTTTTTTGTGTTTCTTACCACCTGGGGCGTCACCGATGCTGTCATTCATGGTGCCGCTATGGATTATGCAGCCTATGCATTTGAAGATGTCCGCCAGTCCAATCTTGGAGTTTATGCAATGGCATCCTTTCCCAATATGTCACTTAAAATGATGGCCATGTTTGGGGTAATTCGTTCAGCCGGCATTATGCTGGCAAGTATCTTTTCCATGATGTTGGTTCGCTTTGGTGGGTCGGCACTTGCGCATTTTGCCACCAACCTTGGCTCTATCGCCAGAGGAGCCGGAGCACAGGCCGGAGCGCTTATCACTCCAGAAGGCAATGCTGCCGCATTATCCGAG
>PDTD01000014.1 GCA_002748755.1 Desulfobulbus propionicus
AAGACTCAATTCTTTTTGCGCTAGAAGCTCGAAAAGATTTATGTCAATTGCACAATTGAGTATTTTTGGTAAATAACTATTATACAGTATCTTCAGTAAACTACTGTTATTGGAGGTTATTTCTTGTTTTTTCATAATTGTTCCTCCATTTCATAAACTTATTTCTTGGTAACTGGCTTTAACAAGATGATGTTTATACAGCGATCAGTATGAAAGAACAACCCTGGTAAAAATTTCTACCAGTTCACCATCAAAATGGGTGTCGCTGCAACGGCGCATCTCCTCTACAGCTTCTTGCACAGAAAAATTACTTCGATAATTTCTCGGTGAAGTCATGGCATCATAACTATCGGCAATGGTTATGATCCGGGTAAGCGTATCTATATCATTACCTGCCAACCCATCAGGGTATCCTGAGCCATCAAGTTTTTCATGATGGTGTCGTATTATCTCCCTTTCCCTGTTCATGAAATGCAAGGGTTCTATGATACTGGCGCCTACTACGGGATGTTTTCGAAAGAGTTCCCACTCTTGTTCGTTGAGGGGGCCTGGCTTTTGAATACAGGAGAGATCGATAACAAGCTTCCCTATATCATGCATTTGAGCTGCCCTTTGTAAAACAACAAGATCATCCTTATCTAACTGGATAGCTTGACCTAGAAGGGTGGAGTATTCGGTTACCCGAATAGTGTGTCCGGCGGTGTATTTGTCTTTTTCCTCCATGGCTGCCTGCATACTGGACATAATCTGCACGGTTGTCTCTTCCAGGTGCTGGCTGTATTCCTTGAGAAGAACATTTTTCTCGGCAAGTTCTCTCGTTTTTTCAAGTACCTCCGATTCCAAGTTTTCTTTATACTGCTTTTCCTTTTGGATGTAACTTCTTTTTTCAATGGCCCTTTTCACTCGAACGTGAAAAATCTCCAAATCTTCTATGGGTTTGGTCAAAAAATCATACGCTCCTAGTTTTATCGATTTGACAGCATAATCCATTGATCCTGCCCCTGTTAAAAAGAGAACAGGTATATCAAAACCTAATTCATTGAGTTTTTCCAGGGTTTGAAAACCATTCAGGCCAGGCATATTGATATCCAGAATGATGACATCAAACTCATCGGTCACCTGTTCAAGCAACTCTGCACCGCTGGAAACAACAGTAGCTTCGTACTTGAAAAATGTAAGTATATTTTTTATGGCAGAGCGAACAAGCAGGTCGTCATCAGCAACAAGAATTCGTGATCCCATTGTTTTTAGATATAAAATATTTGCTCTTCGTTCACAATGCACTCCATGGGAACATCATGTGCACGTACTGGTACACGCGAAACTATCTGCAGCGCGTACGCCAGCCCCATCCGAAATCCTTTCTGGTTTTGTCGCGAAAAAAATTTATCATAATACCCTGCACCATAACCTATTCTATTGCCCTGCTTATCAAAAACAACTCCAGGTACAATGATAAGATCTATACTGTCAACAGGTACTTCCGCTGCTGTATACCTCTTCTTGACAGGTTCAGGTACACCCATATAGCCTGCTTTTACGTCTTTTTCTGGATCTGAAATCTGCACGGCACTCAGTCTCTTTTTAACAGGATCTACTTTTGGAACACAAAGTATTTTTTGATCTTGTAGAATAGTTTTGACCAGTCTGTTGGTCTGTACTTCACTGCGAAAATGTAAATAGGTAAATACAGTTCTCGCACTTTTGTATATGGCTAAACTTCGTATGGTTTCTGTTATAAAAACACTCTTCAGCTCCTGTTCCTCCAGGCTCAGTTTATCACGTAAGGTAAGGATTTTTTTCCGTAATGCCTGTTTCGTACGCATTTTTCATCACAGTATTTTTTTGTCGGACAAGATGATGGCCAAGCATCTGTACAAAGTATGCACAAGCATATGTATGTGATATCCGTGAACAGGGTATAATTTCGATAAACTGTTCACCCAAGCTCAGCCCAGGCCATGCCTGATGTAAAATTTTTGGCAGTGTATGAGAGTCTCCTCTCTTTGCTCTCCAAAGGCTGATCCGGGATGGTGAGCCTCCCCCCATATCCAAACCACTGAGCGGCATTTTTTTTGTTTAGCAAAGATGAAAGCAAAAGGATAAGCGGTGGCCTGCTCCTGCCAATTACTTTTTTGAATTTACAGAAAAGATGTTACACTAACTTTTTTTTTCAAGCAACTGTGGAATAGTGTAAAGGCTGGTGTCCCTGGCCCTGTTCAAGAGCCAGGCCACACAGGAGCCAAAAGAGCTATGGACTCCATAGGTGGATAACAGGGCAGAGTGTGTGGTTGTGGAAAACCCGGTATCAACTTCTATGGTACTGTTGTTTGCAAGACGCAGCCTAAGGCCAGAAGCCTGCATCTCTGTTACCTTGGGAGAAACTGCCAGGGCAATGGGAACCGGGACGAAGGAGGAGCAATCTAGGGTGGACGGCCCAGCTTGTGTTGTTTTTTAAACCCAGTACGTCAGGGCATGGTTCGAGAGATTATGCCGCCTGCAATATTCAGCACGACTCAGACCGCTTTGACGTTGTGCTTCTACCTGGGCTTTCCAGGGGTTGCCCATGATCGAATCATGGGCTTGTGGTCCATCAGGCAGGGAATACCTCCTTAAGCTAAGCTGAGTTGATGAGAAAATTCATCATGCCTCATGCCTGTGAGATAAAATAGAAGTACTTTATGAGGAGCTTACCCTCTTTCGCGGCATGGAAAACCTCCCTGAATTGTTAACTCAAAAAGGTCTGTCTCTACCAAATTACTCTCTGCGTCGCTTCTCTCTGCTTTAGGTGTCCGAATTGCTCAGGAATACGCAGTCCCAAAGAGAGAAGATATCCTCGGACCAATGAAAGTAAAACACCCTTGGCGCATATGCGCCAAGGGTGTTTTAGGGAAATGTTTGTGAGAGTTATTACTTCTTGCGTCGTCCTGTTATAGTCAAACCAGCAATGCCGCTTGCAAGAAGGAGAGCTGCCCCGGGCAGGGGAACCGCAGGGGGAGCTGCATTGGCTACGAAGGTGATATCTTCCATCCAATAATTCGTGCTCGGATAACCTGAGGCAAACGCTGATCCTGTCACCTGAAGGTTATAGGTTCCCGGCGCAAGGTAGTCCCAAGTATAAGTACTAACCAAATCGCTTCCGCTATAATATGGATCTTCTTTTACCCATGGAGTAACGTTTGAGGGAGCTGGGCCTGTGGTAAATTCTACCTCTGAGATGTCCACATATTCTGGGGAAAACATACCCCGATCATCCTTTTCCGACAGGGTAAAAGAAAGCTCGCCACCCGTCGTCAGCTGGAAAATAAAGGTATCATCGAAATCAGCTTCATACGCTCCTCCGACAGAGACAAGTTCTGGCTGAGAAAAAGATCGATAAATATTACTACCATCAAAAACAACATCAAACGTTTTACCAATCGCAAACTGAGCAAAGCATACCAGGGCGCCCAGGGTCAATGCGGTTATTCTCAAAATTTTCACTATATCCTCCTTTAAAAATTCGATGGTCTGGTACAAACGCTTGAGTTAAAAAATATCAGGTTTTTGCACCAGGCTGTCATTACAAACAGAGTGAAAAAATTTAGTCACCCCGAAACTATTCTTATATAATAAATTATAACAATCTGCAAGAAAAAAATACTATCATTTGATAAAAAGACTACAAAACAGAGGTATGTCACCTTGGGTGAGTGTCTTAATTATCAACAGACTGTGCCCCAACAGCCCAAACCAGGCGGTACCATCTTGGGCAGTCTTTGGCAACACAGAGACCCAGGTAGAATGAGGTGCCAGAAACTCCCATACCCTGTTTCTAAAAAAGTATGGAAAATCAGAGGAGGAAAGCTCAAGAATTGAGTACGGTTCATAAAAAAAGCGGTACCTTTTCAGGGTACCGCTTTTTTTATGCAGGTGACGAGTCATTACCTACATAGGTAACAAGAGTTTATTGCTGTCTTCGTTCCAGGAAACTATCAACCACCAGACGATAGCGAAAACTATAATCAACCCCAAGGTCCAACCGTATCCCATAACATCTGGGAGGTACACCTTTTTACCCAGCCAGCCGTTGGCCTCCACCTCGAAGGCTTTAAAAAAGGCTTTGACCAGAGAGTTGGAAATGGCAAAAAAAGGTACGACCAGCCATAGTTTTATCTGACCTTCACCTACACGCCAGAGGGTTCCGGAGCCACAACCACCTGCCATCATCGCGCCTACACCAAAGATAAAACCACCCACCACAGCGCCCCAGCCAAAGGTGGAACTTACATAGTATGCCGGATTCAAAACAGCGTCTCCAGAAGGGTGCACCGGGACACTGTACTTTAAAACAGCGGCTCCTGCCGCGACAATGAGAATGGACAGTGCAACTGAACGGGCCATGGTGCTGTCACCGGTCATATGTGGCTCACGGAATCCTTGAATCATGCACCAGCGGCCCCGTTGCATGGTGTACCCGATAGCTGCTGCAATCAGAACAATTCCACAAAGAGAGTTGATGTATTCTTCATAATCATCCGGCTCTATGGTCGCATACATATTGCAGCCCCAGATAAGAACACCTACACCCACGATACCGAAAAAAAACTGAACAGGATAGGGGATATTCAGTGTGAAGGATCCGCCGTCACCCCAGGAAATATGTTCCATTTCCTTGTACAGCAGCCAGAGCCCAAAAAGAGCACCAGGGACAAGACCTACCCACATGGCAAAACCGTTAGCCGCTAGATTACCGATGGCATTGTACATACCGCCTACGTTACAACCACCGGCAAGGGCGGAACCCAAACCCATGAGTATACCAGCGATGATAGCCTTTACGTACTCTCGCACAGGAGGGAAACGAAAGGCGAACTGTCCGCCGAGACAGGCGGAAATAAAAGCTCCACCTATCAACCCAAGACCTATAACCGACCCTGAGTTAAACCAGATGGAATGTTTGAGAATAAACTCGTCACCATCTGTTATTCCAACCAGTTCAGAAAGATCCTCTCCATAAACACCAATGCCGTACAGTATCCAGTCTCCCCAGTTGCGAAGAGCACCTACCGCACCCCATGGACGCCACCATGCCATGATCAAAATACTGAGTAACGCGACAATTATTCCAGTGGTTGCGGCATTCCACTCATCCTGGCAAAGGATCTTGTACAATTTTTTTATCTTTTGCCAAAACAGCTTACTGTCATCCATTTTCTGCCCTCCTTAGGCCCTCAAAAAAGTAAATACCTCAAGCCGATTCATACAAAAATAGAAAGATACATGTGCCATTTTATTTTGTCAATAATTTCAATTAATCAAATCATTATAACACAATATTGAACGTCCATTCATCAGGGCTTTTGTAAAAAAACTACTCTGAATGCCTTATACAGGGTTCCGGCAGTTTCCCCCAATATACGCTTCTGCTTTTTTACCATTAAAGAGCGAAGAGAGAAAAAGGTACTCTTTTCAAGCGAATAAATGGCGCAAATAAAAGAGTATTTAGTATTTACCAACCAGAAAAGGCCAATGGCTATTACCGGGGAATGGTTTCTATACCGTTCACTCGCACCCCGGCAAAAAATTGGAATCTGGCACCGACTGAGCTGATAAGAAATCCGGGCTATGGCCCATTTATAATTGGAAAATTCCTCCTCAGGATTCACCTTGACAAAAAGTTTTTTCTTCTATATTTATAAAAGCTTATTAGTTTGTAAAAAAGACCTTTCAACTGTTCTTTTATTCAGGAGGAAAAAATGAGTGATGTAAAAGTTGCACCTGACGGATTGGATGTAGCAGCAGTACTTGATGCAAAAGGCCTGAGTTGCCCCATGCCTCTGCTTCGCACCAAAAAGGAAATGGGAAAAATCAGTTCCGGTGAAATCCTTCATATAATGGGCACCGATCCTGGTTCCAGAAATGATATTCCCGGTTGGTGCGACCGCGCTGGCCACGAATATCTTGGTGAAAAAGAAGAAAGCGGATACATCAGCTTTTTTGTCAAAAAAGGATAATCGTTCTGTTTTTATCAACTAATAAATCCTTTTCAAGGAGGAAAAGCCAATGGCTGCTGATCCTAATAAACTTGGTATTTTCGTTACCAGTAACCAACACATGCAGCATATTCTCGGCCTGACCCGTGCTGCCGTCAGAGCCGGAAAAGAGGTCATGGTCTTCTTTACATTCAAATCCGTTCACCTTACCAAAAGCCCTGAATTTCTTGAGCTGACCCAACTGTGCAAAGTGGAGAATGTGGCCATCTGCGCGGACAGCTACATCTGCGAAGGTTTTGATAATATAAATGACATTCCTCCGGGACTGACCGACAAGCAGATGCGTACCCAGGCATTTCATGGTGCTATTCTCGAGGAATGCGCCAAATATATCGTAATGTGAGGAGAAACGGATATGGAATCACTGAAAGCCTATATACTGATAGCCAACCGTGTATTTAATGATGGGATTCGATCCGGTCTGGGTCTGGCTGTGGAAAACCATTATGCCTACCCTGTTATCTTCAACGGTGAATTTCCACGCATGTCCAATTACATGGCGGAAAACATCGCCTGGATAGCAGATATGGAAGGTGAAGTTTTTAGTTGCGGCGCGGAGGCACCGACTGATTTACCGGAAGGCACTGATATTACAAATATAACCTTGGAAGAACTTGGCGAAAGACTGCGCGAAGCAGATGTAATCATCCCCTACGGTCTTCCCAAACAAACCCATGAACCGCCTGCGGCATGTAGTGAATAAGGAGTACTCCCATGAGCGATGAAAAAATGAAAATTCTGCAGGTATACCGTTCCGAGCCAAACAGTGACGTACAGAAGCTGGTTGAGATCCTCAATCGAGATCGTGAGGCTGATGAGTTCAGGCTCTATGTCGATAAACCTAACTATGATACCCTGTTCCAAAAAATATGGACAGCTGATAAAACAGTTTGCTGGTGGTAAGTAACTCAGGTACAAAGGATAAACATCAAGCACTCTACCCTAGGGTAGAGTGCTTGATTGAGTTTCCACAGACCTGAGCCCATTGTTCTCCAAAACTTTTTATTGCAATTAAAATCGTTCAAAGACAACCAACTATCTCCATAATCCGATTATGGAAAAGAGGACGAAACTGACGTATTTTTTCGTTGGTTCTAGACGGATGGACCCTATTCGTCAGCAAAACTACCGCTATTTTCTTAACAGGATCCATCCAGAATGATGTTCCCGTAAAACCAAGATGGCCAGCACTCTCTGGTGAAAAATAGGTGCCACTGCTCGATATGCCCGGAGTTGGCCTGTCAAAACCAAGATATCGGGGTGAGCCACGGTACCAGGTTTGAAAAAGAGAAGAGAACTGGCTTCCTGCAAGTGCAGGAGAATGCTGTTTACCAATCCAAGCGAACAACATCTCTTCAACAAGTTTCATCACCCCTTTAATATTGCCGAACAATCCAGCATGTCCGGCAACCCCTCCCATAAGACTGCAGTGCTCATCGTGAACCTCTCCCTGGAGCAGCCTTTTTCGCCAGGTGCATTGCTCTGTAGCAACAACTTCTGCAGCCTTTGGCTGTGCACTGGCTGTCAGGAAAAACAGAGAGTCGGATATGGATAATGGGTCTGTAACCTTCCACTGAAAGTATCTTTCCAATTTTACTCCGCTCACTTTTTCTATTATATCACCCAAAACTATATATCCCAGATCACTGTATACTGTTACCTGACCAGGCTTGTTTTCCAGCTTCTCTGAGAGAATTGATTCAATCAACGATGTTGTAATTTGGAGGTGTGAAAAAGGTGGCCTATATTCTGTAAAATAGGTTTTATAGGCAGGTAAACCACTACAATGGGAAAGAAGGTGACCAATCAAAATGGTTCCAGTAACAGGGTTGCAATGCGGATAGAGATCTGCCAGGGGAGTATACAGTGTTAATCTTTTCTCAGCGACCAGATGCATAATACAGAGCGCTGTACACAGCGGCTTTGTCAATGATGCAAGATCAAACAGAGTGTGAGTATTCACTTGGTTTGCAGCAAACGTATAGTTTGTCTTTCCATGAGTATATACCCGGCTATATTTTTCATGTCCTTTATCAAGGCAGACCCCTGCGGCCACCGCAGAAAAAATTTTCTGGGTGCAACCCTGAATACATATCTTTCTCACTTCATGGACAACTTTTTCTTTACTGGCATTTTTTCTATTCATTCCAATAATAAATGATAATAACGACAACTATCCTAACACAGGGAGCCCCAAAGATCCTGTAAAGGGGGACCGAATACACATAAAGACATTGCTCAATTAGGTCACAAAATTCAAGGGTTTTGTGTACCAGAACCCACCATTGGATAAAACAAAAAACGCTCTTTGTATCCCTGTGACTGCTCGTTAAAAAAAGGAAGCCTTTGTGCTCGCGTTGCCGAGCGAGAATATGGTAGCCGATGGGGTGAGCTGGGTTGTTCAGTGGGGTCTTACCCGGCGCTATCTCGATAACAATACGGCCATTGGTGTTGACCAAATAGAGTACAAGAAGTGGCAACGGTATCTTACTTTGGTGTATCAGATTGACAGGCACTGCCGTCGACTCTTTTGGATGGGCAAGAAACGTCAAAAAAAGACTCTCCACGATTTCTGTGACTTTTGGGTGAGGAGCGCCTTGGATTGGTTTCACATTGTCGCAAAGCTGACCAAGACTCTTGATGAGGTTCGAGGCTCAGAAGTAAAGAAGCTTAAAGAGGAGGGGAAGCCAGCCTATCTCAAGAATTCGAGATGGCTTTTTCTCAAAAAGAAGAAACGGTTACAAGGCCAGGCGAGAAGGAGTCTGCGAGATTTACTCACGATGAACCTGCGTACAAGGAAGGCATATTTGTTCAAAGAGGATTTCGACCATTTATGGAGATATACATTTCTTGGCTGGGCAAGCATCTTTATTGACCAATGGACACCTGATGTGGTGAAACATGGCCGTTTGCCGGAATTCCAAATAAAGATGAAAGATCGAGGGAGCAGGCTCAAAAAACAATCTCCTTATACTCTGAATCAAGAAATATAAATAGTTTGATATTTTACTGTTTTTCGAGTATTTTTTACTCATACGTACCTCCGAAATTGAACAACTCTGTTTATAACCTGTTCAGGAAAGAGGGGACAAATTGTTGATAACTTGAATACAATATGAATCCACCTTTTATTCAAAACAAATAAACAACTGGATAATCAATAAAAATATAAAATAAATTAAACAGTTATTATCTTTATTAACATATAAACATACCTAATAATAATAATAAATATTAATATATAAGGATTTATAATTATGGCCTTTCAGTTTAATATAAACAGAGATGAATTACTCAAGGCGATAAGCGCACAACAAAATATAACGAGTAAAAAAGGAACATTAGCTATCTTATCCAATGTTTTATTGGAAATAGGCCATAACCAGGTAACTTTTACAGGGACAGATCTTGAAATCGGCTTAAAACAGACAGTACCGGCTGAGGTTATAAGCGAGGGGGCCTTGACACTGCCAGCCAAAAAGCTTTTCGAACTTGCCAGAGAATCTGCTTCAACAGTCATTTCCTTTCAAGAAGAAGAGAACAACTGGGTAGAAATACAAGCAGGTCCCTCCGTTTATAAACTGGCAGGTATGATCGTAGATGAGTTTCCTCTTTTTCCCGAACTTAACCAAGATAACATGGTTGTCGTTAACAGTGACGCCATGGCGGACCTTGTGGACAAAACAGTCTTTTCAATTGCTCAGGAAAAAGAAAACATGTATAGCCTCAATGCTGCCATGTTTCTCAAAAGCCGAGAGGATGATAAACTTTTTTTGCGTATGGTTTCATCGGACGGCCATCGATTATCCATTATGAGTAGAGAAGTCGATGAGAAAATAGATGATCTGTATGTACCTGAAACAACTCTTATTCCTAGGAGAGGTGTGCAGGAGATACGAAAATTTTGCGAAAACAGAGACTCTTTTTATTTTGGTATAGAAGAAAAACAGGCTTTTTTCAAAAGCGACAATGGTCTTCTTGTAATACGTTTAATGGAAGGCGTTTTTCCTGATGTCAATAACATAATTAATGCTATTGGACGAGAAAATATAATACAGATAAACAGAATACGGTTCTTGGAGAGTCTAAAAAGAATAAATCTTTTTACAGAAGATCTTTTTCATGCGATTAAAATGGAATTGAAAGATGAAAAAATGATTCTTACATCACAAAATTCTGATTATGGTTCGGCAAAAGATGAATTTTCAGTAAAATATGAGGGAAAATTTCTTTCTCTTGGTTTTAATTGTCGATATTTTATAGATACACTTCAGGTTATTGAGGGAGAAACTATTCAAGCTTCAATAAGTTCCAATGATAGTCCCTGTCTGATAACTTCTGATGATGACCCTGGTTTTCTTAGCATAATAATGCCTATGAAGCTTTAAATTTTATATTTCTATGGCCTTATTTTTAAAAAAATATAAGCATAGCTATTGTATTCTGAAATAATGTAAAGGTAGATTTAATAGATATGGTATAAGCATTTTCCAATTTTTTTGGAAATAGGTCGTAATATAAAAGTTCCATTGTACATGATATTTCTTAAAATGAATATTGTTTGATATTAAAAATATATCAAATATTTGTACCTATATAAAATATAATAAAGTAAATATATAAAGTTCATCAAAATTTTCGTTATTCAATCCTAAAAGCTATCAGTACAAGATAAAAAAAAATAGTATGTATTGGATACATGCAACTTGTTTGATACAGATGTACTATCAAACTATGTTTTTTTTCAACACTGATTTGAATAGCGCAACCAAAATCATTCTTCCTTCAAGTATATATATAAATCATAGGCAGTATATTCTCTAAGATTAAAAAATAGAAAAGTATAAGTACAAATGAATTGTTGAATTTTGAATTCAATCAACTTTATATTACTTCAAAGTATTGAAAGATTTTTTTTTAATACATAAAAGGAATACTGTGAGCGAACAAAATAAGTCGTCTTATGGCGCCGAACAGATCAAAGTTCTCGATGGTCTTGAAGCAGTACGAAAAAGACCTTCCATGTATATTGGTAATACAGGCGAGGAAGGTTTACATCATTTAATTTATGAGGTTGTCGATAACTCCATAGATGAGGCTCTGGCTGGATACTGTGATAGAATAAGGGTAACCATTGAAGAAAATTACGCCGTAACAGTTACTGATAATGGTCGGGGCATACCTGTTGATATGCACCCCACGGAAGGTATGACTGCGGTGGAGTTGGTCATGACCACCCTCCATGCCGGTGGTAAGTTTGATAACTCAACCTATAAGGTCTCCGGAGGACTCCATGGTGTAGGGGTTTCCGTAGTGAATGCCCTGTCAACAAGCGCCTATGCTGAGGTAAGGCGAAATGGTAAGAAGTACAGGCAGTCCTATGAAAAGGGTGTCCGTACCACTGATCTGGAAATGGTGGGAACCAGCGATAAAACTGGAACGACTATTCATTTTCTTCCTGATCCAGATATCTTTACAGAAACCACTGTCTTCAAATATGAGATTATCAAGAACAGACTTCGTGAGCTGGCTTTTCTTAACAAAGGGGTACGAATCTTTCTCAAAGACGAACGTACCGGTCAAGAAGACAAATTTTATTTTGATGGCGGTATTGTTTCCTATGTAGATTATCTCAATCGCAAGCGCACCCCCGTTCATCCAGAGCCCGTTTTTGTTTCTGGTGAAAGAGATCAGGTGCAGGTTGAAATATCTTTTCAGTACTTTGATGGCTATTCAGAACGACTTTTTTCTTTTGTGAACAACATAAACACCAAGGAAGGGGGCACCCATGTGGCTGGGTTCAGAGCAGCCCTGACCAAATGTATCAACAGGTATGCAAACGATGAAGTCGTCCCTAAGAATTTAAGGGAGAAAATGGGCGGTGATGATGTCCGTGAAGGCTTGACCTGTGTTATCTCCACCAGGGTACCCAATCCTCAGTTTGAAGGTCAAACCAAAACCAAGCTTGGAAATTCAGAGGTAAAATTCATTGTAGAATCTATCTGCAATGAAAAACTGTCTATATACCTCGAACAGAACCCTTCTGTGGCCAAACGGATTTTAAAGAAGGCTGTTGAGGCAGCGCGAGCGAGGGAGGCTGCCAGAAAAGCGAGAGAACTGTCAAGAAAAAAAGGTGGTCTGTCTGTGATGATGGCCGGTAAACTCGCGGAATGCCAAAGCAAGGATCCTGCCCAAAGGGAACTGTTTATAGTTGAGGGTGATTCAGCGGGAGGATCGGCCAAACAGGGCAGAGACAGGACTGTTCAGGCTATTCTTCCTTTGCGCGGGAAGATAATGAATGTGGAAAAAGCCAGGTTTGATAAAATTCTCAATTCTGAAGAAATAAAACAGCTCATAGCATCCCTGGGAACAGGTATAGGACGGGAAGAATTTGATCTGGATAAATTGCGCTACCACAAAATCATAATAATGACCGATGCTGATGTGGATGGAGCACATATTCGCACCTTGCTGTTGACCTTTTTCTATCGTCAGATGCTCCCTTTGGTTGAAAGCGGGCATATCTATATAGGACAGCCACCGCTATACAGATTGGCCAGAGGAAAAAGTGAGCAGTATTTTTTGGATGATGAGGACCTCAATACCTATCTCTATGCCCAGGCCAGCAGTCTTTTTTCTCTCCAAACCAGCCAAGGGGTAGAATTGTCTGGGGATACAATGGTGCTTCTACTGCAACGATTATCTCATTTTGAGAAACTCCTTGCTTACCTGGAACGGCTCAATATTGCCGACAAGATGGTTATTTTTCTGCTGGATGAGAAATTGCACTCTGCTGATCAGTTCCAAGACAAAGAATTTGTAGAGCAACTGGCAGAACGCATGGAACCCCTTCACCCTATATTGGGAAAAATTCACCCCTGCAGTTGGAGACCATCCTGTTATGAGGTAGATGTGACCTTCCGAGGTCAATCTATGTTGGTAACAACCCTGGGACCCAACATACCCCTTATCAATGAGTATCGGCAGGCATTGGATATTTATCCTCATATTGCGGCTTATCTCAAGGATTCCTTTACCCTGATACGATCAGGTACCAGCGGCAAAAAAAAGGAAGTGCAGGTGGAGGACTGGCGTCACCTTATAGAGGTTGTCCGTACAGCAACCTTTCAGGGCAGTCACCTGCAGCGCTATAAAGGTCTGGGAGAAATGAATGCGGAACAACTGTGGGAAACCACTATGAACCCTAATAATAGACGATTGGTTCAGGTAAAAATAGATGACGCTGAAATGGCAGATGATATTTTTTCCACTTTAATGGGGGATAAGGTAGAACCCCGGAGAGAATTTATTCATAACCATGCGTTGGAAGTTTCTGATCTTGATATTTAGAAGGCATTATACTGGTTGCCAACTTTACCCCTTTTCGGACGGTAAGGATTGACCCAATAGAGGCACTATGGACGCCAACAGCGGGTGCCTGAATTTGGCCAAACTGAAAAAGATTGCAAGGCAAGCAAAATTTTCAAAAAGATATTTTGGTAATCTCGTTAAAAAATTTGAGTAACCATACCAAGAGATAGAAAAAAAGGCTCGTTTTAGACTCAGGAAATACGAATGATAGATAGTTCAGATAGACAGGAAATGGAAAATCCGGTGATAGCCATTGAAAAAGAGTTACGTACATCCTATCTGGATTACGCCATGTCGGTCATCATCGGCAGGGCTCTTCCTGATGTACGTGACGGTCTGAAGCCGGTACACAGGCGCACGTTATATGCCATGCGTGAGCTGGGAAATACCTATAATCGGCCGTATATCAAATCAGCACGTATAGTCGGTGATGTTATAGGTAAATATCATCCCCATGGTGATTCAGCAGCTTATGACACCCTTGTTCGCATGGCACAGGATTTTTCCATGCGCTATCCCTTGGTGGACGGACAGGGTAATTTCGGCTCCATGGATGGTGATAGTGCTGCAGCCATGCGGTACACGGAAGCACGTATGACCAGACTGGATCAGGAACTGGTGGCCGATCTGGATAAGGACACCGTTGATTTTGTACCTAACTACGATAACTCTTTGCAGGAACCTTCTGTTCTACCTTCGAAAATACCCAATATCCTCATCAACGGCTCTGAAGGAATAGCTGTGGGTATGGCAACCAAGATTCCGCCCCATAATCTTTCAGAGGTTATTGAAGGCCTGATAGCTTTCATTGACAATCCGAATATAAGTATTCATGAACTCATGGAGTATATAAGCGGTCCAGATTTTCCCACTGGTGGATTCATCTGTGGCCGGGCAGGAATACGGGAGGCCTATGAGACTGGCAAGGGTGTTATTATAATGCGCTCCAAGACCCATGTTGAGCAAAGGAAAAAGAATGGGGAGTCCATTATCATCACCGAAATTCCCTACCAACAGAACAAGGCGGCTCTGGTAGAAAAAATTGCCCTGTTGATAAAAGAAAAGCGCATGAACTCCATATCTGAAATTCGCGATGAGTCAGACCGGCATGGTGTACGGATTGTTCTTGACTTGAAAAAAGATGAAATTGCGGATGTGGTGATAAACCAGCTTTTTAAGATGACACCTTTACAAAAAAGTTTTGGCATAATTTTTTTGTGTATTGTTAATAACCGACCTGAAATACTTAATATAAAGGAGATATTACAATATTTTATAAACCATCGCCGTACAGTGGTATACCGTCGTACTGCCTATGAGCTGCGGAAAGCGGAAGAAAAGGCGCATATCCTGGAAGGATTAAAGATTGCCATTGCTCATCTTGACGAGGTCGTCGAGTTGATAAAGGCAGCGGCCAATCCGGCTGCAGCCAGAGAGGAGTTGATCAAACGTTTTGATCTTTCTGAAATCCAGGCTCAGACTATTTTAGAAATGCGTCTTCAACGTTTGACCGGACTGGAGCGGGAAAAAATCATTGAGGAATACAACGAGGTTCGGGAAAAAATAGCCTGGTTACAAAAAGTACTGGGTGACGAAACCCTGGTCATGCAGATCATTCGTGAAGAATTAGAAAAGATAAAGGACGACTATGGCGATGTCCGGAGAACGGAAATTATCGATGCCCCGGATGAAATATTACCGGAAGATATGATAGTACCGGAGACCATGGTCGTAACGGTAAGTCACAGCGGGTATATAAAAAGAAATCCACTTTCCTTGTATAGGGCGCAGAATCGAGGCGGTAAGGGAATAAAAGCGATGACGACCCTGGAGGATGATTTTGTTACGAATCTCTACACGGCATCGAGTCTGGATACCTTTCTCTTTTTTACCAATACCGGTAGGGTATTCTGGCGTAAGGTCTATGAATTGCCCCTAGCTGGCCGCACTGCAAGGGGGAAGGCCATAGTCAATCTTCTGGAACTCGGAATGGATGAAAAAGTGGCTGCCATTCTGCCGGTGGCTGATCTGGCCAATGCTGACGACAGTCAGAGCGTTCTGACAGTGACTAAGCGCGGCAGAGTGAAAAAAACAAGTATTTCAGAGTATAAACGTCCACTGCGAAGGGGAAAGTTTGGTCTAACCATCAAAGATGATGATGAGATCATTACCGCTGCCATAACCTCTGGAGAAGATGAGATTTTTATAGTTACCAAAAATGGTATGTCCATCCGTTTCCATGAATCAAGTGTGCGTTCCATGGGGCGTTTGGCTGCCGGGGTCAAAGGAATACATTTGACAAGGGAAGATGAAGTTGTTGGTGTAGCTATTATCCAAAGCGATGACTCTATCCTCACTGTAACTGAGAACGGATACGGCAAACGTACAGCAGTAGCAGAGTATAAACTGCAAAACAGAGGAGGAAAAGGTGTCTTTGCCATTAAGACCAGTGAACGTAATGGCAAGGTCGTTGGAGCACGCACCGTCGACGATACAGACCAAGTTATGCTGATAGCCAACTCGGGGAAAATCATTCGCATGCCCATAGATAGTGTTCGTATCATTGGGAGGAATACCCAGGGGGTTCGTCTCATCAACCTGGAAGAAAATGAACAGGTGGTGGGCCTATCCATGTTGGCCAAAGAAGATGCGATCGAGGTAGAGGAAGCTCCAGAATCGAAATAGGGAAACATATCCGTGAAAATTGATAAAACGGCTGTTATAGGTGCAGGCAGTTGGGGAACAGCCTTGGCAATACACCTGGCAAAAAAAGGTGAACAAACCTGTCTATGGGGACATAGACAGGAGCATATGAAAAAGCTGCAGCAGGAAAGAGCGAACAACCGCTACCTTCCAGGTGTACAATTCCCGGCAAAGCTGCACATAGAAGCGGACCTGACCAATGCCGTTCAAAAAGCGGATTGTATAGTCATGGCTGTACCTTCCCATGGTTTTAGAAGAGTTTTCAGAGAAATTCTACCCCTGGCTGATGATGGCACAATCTTCGTTTCAGCAACCAAGGGTATCGAGTTGGAAACACTCATGTCCATGACCAGGATCATGGAAGATGAAACTCCCCTACAAAGAAAGATGTATTTTGGGGTTCTCAGCGGCCCGTCTTTTGCGGAAGAGGTTATCCAAGGTGAGCCTACTGCCGTTACCATCGCCTTTGCCGAAGAGGCTGCAGGGAAGGTGGTTCAGGAGCTTTTCTCCACGGATAAATTCCGTGCCTATACCTCAACGGATGTTATCGGGGTAGAAATATGTGGGGCATTGAAAAATATTATTGCCATAGGAGCCGGTATTTGTGAAGGGCTTGAATATGGATTGAATGCTCGGGCTGCCCTGATAACCAGGGGTTTGGCGGAAATAACCCGTCTTGGAGTTGCTTTAGGGGGTAATAGGCATACCTTTGCTGGCTTGAGCGGCCTGGGAGACTTACTTTTGACCTGTACAGGAAACCTAAGCCGGAACAGGACCGTTGGTTTAAAACTAGGTGCGGGAAAAACACTGGAGCAGAGCCTGCAGGAAATGACCATGGTTGCAGAAGGTGTTAGGACAACCAAGTCATGTTACAACTTGGCAAGGTCAAAAAACATAGAGATGCCTCTATTGGAGCAGGTCTACCAGATACTCTACGAGGGCAAGGAATGCCAAAGTGCAGTGCATGATCTGTTTAGCAGGGGCTTGAAGAGCGAAACCTGTTAGCCCGTCTTTCTCATGAACATCTGGTCTTGTTTAAGAAAAAAGATGGAAGTGCGGTTTGTGGGCAAGTTTACATTTCGATAATGCCGCTGCTCCTGATGTAGGGCTGCAAGGCCATGGTCATCAAGAATCAAGAGATCTGTTTTTGCCTAAGCAGTCAACAGCTCGAGGTAACGGCCAGCACCTTTGGCCAGAGCCAGGTCTTCAAAAAGTTTGTTCATTCGGAAAGTAGAGGCCACTGTGGCCTTCCCTGCAGGCCTTCCAAGCAAAGGCACAGGCACGACAAGACCTGCCCACTTCGCTGGGAGCAGTGATGATCAGATTGGTGTTCTTCCTGGTTTCCCTCACAGCCTGTTCCCGGTGGAGTATCAGTCCCAAGCGTTGTTCAAAGCTGAGGCTGTCGGTAATGTCCATCTCCAAATGAGCCATGTCGTGTGTCAAAAAAAATTTCATCCTTGAGATGTAGATTTATCAAACAATAACTCTTATAATTTTTATTTTCTTTATTATCAATATAATTATTGCAGAAAAACAAAAAGAAATTACTGCTGTAAGTGGAATAGACCACCAAACATTTCCCATGTTTACGTTTATTGAAAAGTAAACATATAACCTATCCATTACCAATATATGAATACAATATATCCCTAGTGTTAATTGAGATAAATACCTAATAATTTTAGCGAAAAGATTATTGATAATATAACCCGCTTTGTAACAGATATTATAAAAAAACAAAGAGGACATTATAACAAATATTGATGTGTAAACATAAAAAATTTCTGTAGGACTTCCATTTTTTTTCGAAAAAATATACGTGAAAAACATAATACAGAATACAGATATCATGTATCCTAATATATTAATAATATTATATTTTGTCACATTTCTTCTGTATTCGTATAAAAATGCTCCTGAAAAAAAATATCCGATATAATCAGAAAAATATTTTAAATTATATACTGAAACAATATTGGCTTTGATATCAAACAGGTGTGATAAAGAAGGTAGAGAAGAAACAAAAAACCAAATAAATAAAAATATAACTTTTTCTTTTATACTTGAATTAATATATATTTTTCTTAAAAATGGAGTAAAAAGATAAAGTCCAAAAATACTGTATAAATACCATAAATGAAAAAATACAGGTCCTTTTAATAGAGTCTTTATCCACCCCCAAAGATTCCCATAAGAAACACCATGGTAGTAGTTCCATAACATATAAATTATGGACCATGCAATAATTGGTGGAAGTAACCTTTGGACACGTTTTTTATAAAAGAGAAAAATATTTTCTTCTTTTGTTAATAGAAGAGCACCAGAGATCATAAAAAATATAGGCACGCTACATCTACTAAGTGAATCATAAAAATTACTAGCCCACCAATATTCATCAAATATGTAAAATTTATAACCTGATGTATGTAGTAGAACAACTAAAAAACAGGCTACTACTCGTAACAAATCAAAATTGACAACTGATTGCTTGTTCATTTTTTTCCTATCGGTCTGGTCAAGAAAGAGAGCTTTTCTTCCCCTTCCTTTTTGTTTCCACCTTACACACGGAGAAAATAAATCAGCACAGAGACACGCTGTGAGTAGGTATCAGCGATGTTATAGAGTATCTCTACCCCAGCAAGATCCTCAGGTAGAGGGGAGCGATCACCTTCTTGCCAGGCGGGAGGTGGAACATATATTTAGCGAGCTTGTTCTTCTTTAACAAGCGGCTTGGGTATGGCAAACAAAAGGAGAAGTTCGAGCCCGGCTTTCCCATGACCCTTTTGTCTTACTTGAAATAAAAGAGCCAAAAACAAATATCTGTGCTGTCCGTGGGCAGGTTCACATTTCAACAAGATGTGCACCCTGGGTCTGTCCAGGTGGTACCATCTGTGCCCGTTCAATGTATATACCCAAGGGGAACAAGTAATGAAAACTGCCAAAATTGGCACCACTTGGCCTGATGAGAAAACCGGGCAGGCCGCCGTTTCTCATCTGTTCCAGGAAGACTCTTCTTGATTTTACCAACCTTGAACTGCCCCTGCAGCGATTGTATACAGCGATTGTATGTGTCCCCACTGCTGGCCGGTTGCGGTAACCTAAGAAGGCCTGAAGAGTTTCCTTTTGGTATAAGGTTGTTATGCCCTGTTTTCAAAGGGTTGAAAGTTGAAAAACATCCCGAAAACGATCGCTGGGTACTAAAAGTCATAAAAAACGCGACCTACTCTTTATCACCACCAGCCTAACTATAGAGCCTCGATAATAAAGTATTGTTTTTTACCTTTCTGTACGAGCAGGTATGCGTCCTTTATCAGATCTAATGAGGTTACCGAATACTCCAGGGCGGTAACTTTAGCCTTGTTCAGGCTGAGGCCGTTACCTTTTATCGTACGGCGCACTTCACTTTTGTTCGGGAAAATTGCGGTTTCCGTGGCGAGCAACTCCACGATGGGCACCCCCTCATCAAGTTTGGCGCGGTCTATTTCAAAGGTTGGTACCCCTTCAAAGACGGAAAGAAAGGTTTCCTTGTTTAGTTTAACCAGGCTTTCCTTGGTGGCCTTTCCAAAAAGAATTTGTGAAGCTTCGACTACCTGATCATAGGCTGCTTGACCGTGCACCATACAGGTAACCTCTTGGGCCAATCGCTTCTGTAATGGCCGCTGGTGTGGGGCTGCCTCTTGTTCCTTTACCAGCTCGGCTATCTCATCCTTACCAAGGAGAGTAAAAATTTTGATATATTTTTCAGCATCGGCATCGGAAATATTGAGCCAGAACTGGTAGAAGGCGTAGGGAGTGGTGCGGTTAGCATCCAACCAGACATTACCACTCTCTGTTTTTCCAAATTTACCGCCATCAGCCTTGGTTATAAGAGGGCAGGTCAGGGCAAAAGCTTCACCGCCTTCTTTCCGACGGATAAGCTCGGTTCCGGTTGTGATGTTGCCCCATTGATCGGATCCACCCATCTGTAATTTACAGTTTTTTTCACGATAGAGATGGAGAAAATCTGTCCCTTGAACAAGCTGATAGGAAAATTCCGTGAAGGATAACCCCATTTTTGCTTCTTCGTTGAGACGTTTTTTAACGCTTTCCTTGGCCATCATGTAGTTTACTGTGATATGCTTACCAATCTCACGGATAAACGCAAGGAAACTGAATTCCTTCATCCAGTCGTAATTATTGACCAGCTCTGCAGCGTTGGCGGCATCGGATTCAAAGTCAAGAAATCTGGCCAGCTGTTTTTTGATACACTCTTCGTTATGGCGAAGGGTTGTCTCGTTGAGTAAATTTCGTTCTTCGGATTTTCCCGATGGGTCACCGATCATTCCGGTTGCCCCTCCAACCAATGCTAAGGGTTTATGGCCTGCGAGCTGAAAATGTTTGAGCATCATCACGCTCACCAGGTGACCGATATGAAGAGAATCGGCCGTAGGATCAATGCCAACGTATGCCGATGTCATTTCTTTTTGGAGTTGCTCTTCTGTTCCGGGCGTGATGTCATGAATCATGCCTCGCCATCGTAATTCATCAACAAAGTTCATGGTTTTGTACTTGTAAATATGGTTGAGGGTAACTGGAAAATAGTCCTAATGTACACGTTTATATATTTGAGGCGACAATAAAATGCTTTTTCGGGTAGTCAATTTATTTCCAAGAACCTACATCTAGGGCGTAAAATGTTGATTTTTAGTGACTATCTAGCCCGGATATCTCATGAGCATTTTGTTTTGTTTGAGAAAAATAAGATAAAAAGAGGTGTATGACCTGTTCGGAAAGACGGCTCACATTTCAACCTAATGTTCAGCAAAGGGTGATCTAGGGGTTACCGTTTTTGGCAGTTTTTTTGGCAACACATATATCCAAGTAGAACGAGTGATCCAAAAAATCCAGACCTGTTAAAGCATCCCAATTGGCAGTGTTTACTGAAAAAAAGGAAAAAAAGAAACTGCCAAGGAGATAATCATTGCTTGTGATACTGATCCTCTTCCAGAGGATGCTGATTGGTTATGAAGAGGCGCAAGGGGCTATAGATAGACGGAAAAATTGTGAACGGGCTTTCAATTTTATGAAAAATCGGCAAGGCTTGGAGCTGGTGAGGGTCCGGTTTCAGCATGCCCTGATGGGGCGTGTGAGGTTTACCATGATCGCTAGCCTGCTCGTTGAAATAACTGGATGTGCCGTTTAAAATGATAAAGAACGACCTCAACAACTTGAACAGCTGTAACCAATCACGGGGTCTGTATTTCTGCGTTTCTCTCTACTTCTGAGGTGTAACTGGTTACGGGTGTTTCAGAAGTGTTCTTTTTTTTTTGGAGGCAGAGAGGTTTCGCCCTTTTCCCCCGGTTTCAAAAGCATGACTCGGCAGGCTCGGTCTTTCAGATTACCGTTTACCTGATACCAGTCCCACTGGGTACAAAGGACCCTGGATAGAGCTGTACGTCCCTGATCCCAATACATGGTGGCCCGTGTCAAGAGCTTCCTGGTCGATGATACGACCCCGTATTTGATAAATTTGAGTTTCTCTTCTTTGGCAAATACCTTGGCAGGCCGTTAATATGACTGCGAAAGCCATTGCATTACGCAAAGAGTTGTCTGTACATTTCATCGTTGTAGCCAACGATGACCATGTTGCCGATAACCAAGGTCGGTGCCCGCAGGGAGCCGCTTCTGCCGAGAGACAGCTTGAGAATTTCCTCCTGGTTGTCACTTGAGGGGGTGAAACGGGAGATTTTTTTGCCCCTACCGATGAGGATTTCATGGGCAGAAGCGAGAATTTTCCAAGCCCCTTCCCGGTCTATTTTTTCTTTGCGCGCCTCAACCGCAGCGGTAATCGCAATCTTTTTTTCCGTCAACACAGCCTGTGCTTTGGTACAGGATGTTCACCCTTTTCTAAGGTAGGCCCAGTCTATGGTCATTGTTTCTTCCCTGTTTGTCGATCTGTTCAAGCGGTCAGGATTTTGTCGTTTTTGAGGTACCTTTGTACCCCAGCCAGATTGACCGCAACAAGTATGACCATGCTCAGTTTCGGGGGTGAAGAGCATAGCCGACTCCCGTCAGTGGTCCAGGATGCCCCTTGACGACTTTTTTGTTTTCTGCCAAAAAACGCTGTATTTTGTACTTATACCACATTTTATTTCGTATTGAAACAGGATGCGTTCAACATTGAGCACGTCCTCCAGGGAGGCGAAGTGGGGTGCCAGGATGGTCTATTGGTTCAGGTTGTGTCAGGTTTGGTTGTTTTTATGGCGAACATACACGTAGCTTGTTGGATGTGCAGGAGGTCATGAAGATACGCAACCGGGTTCGATGGTACCGGACGCATGCCATGTGGTTCAACGAGCCTGGTCGTTTTCCTCCCTGTGAAAAAAAGCCGAAAAAGAGTATACAACCTATGCTATGCATAATATGTGTCCATCCGGACAACCGGCAGGTCAAGGGCTGTATGGAAATGTAATCCTATCAAGGAGTATCAAGGAGGCATCATGCGCTACTCTACACTCTTCGGTGGTCAGAAAATGCCACTGTTTGGTCTTGGCACCTGGAAAGCAGGAAAAGGCGAAGTGTACCAGGCTGTTTGTGAGGCTGTGAAACAGGGATATACTCATATTGATTGTGCTCCCATTTATGGAAACGAACCAGAGATTGGCCGCGCCCTTTCCCACATCTTGAGCAGTAAAATGATAGAGCGCCGCAACCTGTGGGTGACCTCAAAACTGTGGAATGATGCCCATGCAGCGGATAAGGTGCAGCCTGCTCTTGAAAAGACCTTGTCCGATTTGCGGCTTGACTACCTGGACCTCTATCTCATCCATTGGCCGGTTGTTTTTGCCCCGGGTGCCGGGTACCCTAAGACAGGAGAGGGGTTTTTGCCGCTTGAGCAACTGCCGATCAGTGCCACTTGGCAGGCCATGGAAGCATGCGTTGACAAGGGGTTGGCCAGGGTGATCGGTGTCTCTAACTTCAGCATCAAAAAATTAGATCGGCTGCTCGAAACGGCCAGGATACTGCCTGCGGTCAACCAGATCGAGCTGCATCCGTTCCTGCAGCAAAATGAAATGATTCGTTACTGCCAAAAAAAGGGTATTCAGCTAACGGCTTACTCCCCGCTTGGCTCTCAAGATCGACCCAAGGGGCTGAAAGATTCCCGGGAACCTGTCCTCCTGGAGCACCCGGTCATTCAAGAAACTGCGGTTAAGCATGGGGCCACTCCGGGACAGGTACTGATAAGCTGGGCCATTGCTAGAGAGACTGCGGTGATTCCTAAGTCCGTGCATCCCGAGCGTATTAAGGAAAACATAGAGGCCCTGGACCTGTGTCTTGATCAGGATGATATGAATACTATTGCCTCTCTGGACAGACATTTCCGGTATGTGACCGGTTCCTTCTGGCAAGTACCAGGGTCTCCCTATACAATGGAAAACCTTTGGGATGAATAACCCCCAGGGTCCGTGCATATTGAAAGTGAAAGGCTGGCTCTCGTCACCCCTGGCTGCATCGTTTTGGCTGTCATTGTTCGACCCATATACCCAAGGAGAACGAGGAACCAGAAACCACCAAAGCTGACACCGTCTGAGCAGATACGAAGTCCGGGCTATGGCGAACCCCTGTGTCTGTCCCAATGGGAAACAGGGTGTATGGAAGTGCCCTGGCAGAAAAACAATACTAAAACGTATGATACAAATAGAACAATATGTGGGGCAAGGGATCTCCGTTGACCGTTTTCATGCCCAGGGGGGGCAGGGATGGTGCCTGCTTGGTCCCAACGGTTCGGGAATAGATGCCCTGGCAGATTTGCTGGCCGGATACGATATTGAGGGTACTTGGAAAACCTGTACCCTGGCTGAAGAGACGGGGTATATTTCTTTTGCCCGGCAACAGGAGATTTACGAGGCAGAGTTGCGCAATGATGAGACTAATTTCATAGGTCGGCTGGATCCGGGACGACCGGCGCGGGATTTTATCCGGAGTATGGACCAATATACGGACCTGATCGCTGCCTGTAACATGACCAGCGCCATGGATACGGGATATAAGCACCTCAGTTCCGGGCAGTCCAGGAAGCTCGTTCTGCTGAGTGAGGTCTCCAAGGGTAAGGCCTGTTTGATCATGCAGACCCCCTATGAGGGCATAGATCAGCAGACCAGGGGCGAGTTCGATCGTCTTTTTGCCCTCTTGATTCGGCAAGGTACCCTGGTCATTGTCACGGTTCATACCTGTGAGGATCTGCCAGGGTGGGCCACCCACGCTGGGCTGGTCCAGAATGGCATCTTGGTTGTGCAGGGAGAGGTGGAGCATGTGCTGCCAGATATTAGGCACCAGTTTCAGGTGGAAAAAAAGTTTACAGCTACCTCAAAAGACCTGGAAGACGACAAACCGGCTGGTTATTCGGAGGGTGCGGACAGACCGCTGGTCCAGTTGCGCAATGGGTTTGCTTCCTATGGCGACACGACTATTTTTTCAGGTATCAGTCTCTCCATATACCCAGGGCAACACACCTTGATAACCGGCCCTAATGGGTGTGGCAAATCAACCCTGATTCAGTTGATAACCGGAGATCACCCCATGTGCTACCGCAACGATTTGCAGATATACGGCAGAAAACGGGGAACCGGGGAGTCAATATGGGATATTAAACGTTCCATGGGGATTGTCAGTTCCGAACTGCACCGGAGCCATCGTATCCCGGGCAGTGCACTGCAGGTGGTGCTTTCTGGACTGTTTGATTCCATTGGCCTCTATACCCAACCGACCAATGAACAGGTGGCGCTCTCCAGAAGGTGGCTTGCCCGGGTCGGTATGGCCGACGATGCCCGTACCCCATTTCGTCAGTTGACGTATGGCGAACAACGCCTTCTCCTGATCGGGCGTGCCCTGGTCAAAGGACCCAGACTGCTGATCCTTGATGAACCAACCCTGGGGCTGGATCATGCCAACCGAATGGCTATACTGGATTTCCTTGCTCAGGCTGCAGGGGAAGGGCTCTGTACTCTTATTTATGTCAGCCACCGTCAGGATGAGTATAGGTCCTTTTTTCAGCAGCATCTTGAGATGCCGTCCCTTTGTACCCATTGACCTGAAACTTGTATGGCGCCGACATTGTTTCTGTGGTGTTCCTGCTTGCAGCTCCGGTCACTTCCAGGATCACGGTTGCTGCTTAGTGGGAGGAAGACCTCCCGGAACGGCAGTATGCGCCCTTTTCGTTTGACAGTCGGCAGGCTATTACGTATAAGAAAAATTCTTGTACCGTTGCCTTCTCTTCAAGAAACAGAACAAGGCGTATAATTCCGATTATCGACCACAGGAGGTTTTCATGCGATTTGTAAAAGTGTTTGTCCTGTTCCTGTCTGCCTTGGCAGTCACTGTTCCCCATGCGGTAGGCAAGGATCTGCATGTTGGTTTTGTCTATGTTTCACCCATTGGAGATGCAGGGTTTTCCTATGCCCATGATCAGGGCCGCCTGGCCGTGGAGAACATGGAAGGGGTGCAGACACACCCTGTGGAGGCTGTTAAAGAAGGGCCGGATTCAGAGCGGGTAATTCTCAACATGGCGCGGAAAGGGTATGATGTTGTCTTTGGGACCAGTTTTGGCTATATGGATCCCATGCTCAAGGTGGCCGAAAAGTACCCCATGACCGTGTTTATGCATTGTTCCGGGTTCAAGAAGGCAAAGAATATGGGCAACTATTTTGGCCGCATGTATCAGGCCAGGTATTTGACCGGTATGGTGGCTGGTTCCATGACCAAGTCGAATATACTGGGCTATGTGGCCGCCTTCCCTATCCCTGAGGTCATCCGAGGGATCAATGCTTTTACCCTGGGCGCCCAGGAGATCAACCCGGCCGTTTCTGTCCGGGTGGTGTGGACAAAGACTTGGTATGATCCGGCTACGGAAAAAGAGGCTGCCAAGTCATTGCTTGATGCCGGAGCAGATGTCATTGCTCAGCATCAGGATTCCCCCGGTCCTCAAGAGGCTGCGGAAGAGAAAGGGGTGTACTCCATTGGGTATAACTCGGACATGAGCGCATTTGCTCCAACTGCGCATTTGACCTCTGCGGTCTGGAATTGGGCTCCCTATTACACCAAGGTGGTCAACGAGGTCAAAAACGGGACATGGCAATCAGGAGCAGACTGGCTGGGCATGCAGGACGGTATTGTGGATCTGGCTCCTTTGGGCCCCATGGTTCCTGAGGCGGTGCAGCAGAAAGTGGCAGCTACAAAAGCGGCCATTATTGCTGGCAAGGAAAAGGTTTTCACGGGACCAATCAAGGATCAGTCCGGGGCTGTCAAGCTGGCTGAAGGTATCACGGCCACGGATGAGGAAATGCTGGGCATGACCTGGTTTGTCCAGGGAGTGGTCGGCACGACGAAATAAGGCATACCCGGAATATACTGAGCTGATGCTAAGGTTTCGCGTCGTACATAGACAGGAACGCCTGGGTTGGCGTTCCTGCTTTATATTTTTAGGGGCAATCGGTCTGTCCCTGGTTCTCTGTGCGCTGCTGCTTGCACTTCGGGGGACTCCCCCGCTGGAGGGCATTCTGGTATTGTTTCGGGGTGGATTTGGTTCCCGATGGGCACTGGAAGACAGCCTGCTCAAGGCGATCCCCCTCTTTCTCTGTTCCCTGGGGGTAGCCACCGCTTTTCGCCTGCAGATATGGAATATTGGGGCGGAAGGACAGTTCGGACTTGGGGCTATAGGGGCTGCCTGGATAGCCTTACGGTACCCGGATTTACCGGGCTTTTTTCTCTTGCCCCTCATGATTGCAGCGGCCTGCGCGGCAGGAGGCGTTTGGGGCCTTGTGCCGGCACTTTTGCGCCAGAAACTGGGGACCAATGAGATCATTGTTACCTTGATGATGAATTATATTGCCATCCAACTTCTGGATTACCTGGTCTACGGAGTATGGAAAGATCCCACCAGTTTCGGTTTTCCAATGACCCCAACCTTTTCAGACCAGGCAATACTCGGTCGTATGGGGGATTCCACGATACACTGGGGCGTGGTTCACTGCCTGGTTCTGGGGGTGCTCTTCTGGATTTTTTTCTCATTTACCCGTACCGGGTTTGAACTCACAGCCAGTGGTGACAGTGTTCGTGCCGCCCGGTATGCGGGTATTCCCTATGACAGGCTTGTCGTCCTGGTGATGGTGCTGAGTGGCGCCCTGGCCGGTTGGGCCGGGTTCATAGAAGCTTCTGGTACGTTGAACCGGCTGCAGCCCTCTCTCATGGTGGGCTACGGTTACACAGCCATTGTGGTTGCCTGGTTGGCCGGTCTCACCCCCCTGCGGATAGGGGTGACCTCCTTTCTCCTGGCCGGGCTGCGGGTCGGGGTTGAAAATATGCAGCTTGATCTTCAGGTCCCTGCGGCCTTTGGCAATATCATGGAAGGGCTTATCCTGTTGATGGTGCTCGCGGGCGGCTTTTTCGTGCATTATAAAATCGCTGCGGTGCAATCGATATGACCCTGGATATGCTCATTCCGCTGTTGGCAGCGGCTGTTGTTTCCGGAACCCCGATTCTCTATGCCACTCTTGGAGAGATGATTACCGAGAAATCCGGTGTGCTCAACCTTGGGGTCGAGGGCGTCATGATAGTGGGCAGCCTGGCCGGGTTTCTGGTAGCAAAGACCACGGGGAGTCCGGTACAGGGGTTTGTCGCTGCCGGCTTGGCCGGTGCCATGATAGCTTCCTTGCATGGCGTGGTCTGCCTGGTTTTTCAGGGGAACCAGGTCGTGTCCGGTTTGGCCCTGACCATTGTTGGGACCGGTCTGGCGAACTATCTGGGGACCTCCTATGTGGGCCAGTCGGCCCCTGGCTTTGCTCCGGTTTCCATCCCCTTTTTGGCAGATATTCCCGCCCTGGGACCGGTTTTGTTTCAGCATGATCCCCTGGTGTACTGCAGTTATATTCTGCCGGTCTGTCTGTGGTTTTTCTTGTACAAGACGCGATTTGGCTTGGGAATGCGCGCTGTGGGAGAATTCCCCGAGGCTGCTGCTGCCGTGGGTCTGAACGTACTGCAGTACCGCTGGTTTGGTATTTTGGCTGGTGGTTTCTGTATTGGCCTGGGCGGGGCCTACCTTTCCCTGGCCTACACCCATTTGTGGACCAACACCCTGACCGGTGGCAGGGGGTGGATAGCGGTGGCGTTGGTTATCTTTGCCTTCTGGAGGCCGGGAAGGGCTGTCTTTGGGGCGTATCTCTTTGGCGGGATTATGGCGCTGCAGCTGCGCATGCAGGCGGCAGGGACACAACTGTCGTCTTCTCTTCTTTTGATGTTGCCCTATGGCCTGACCATCGTGGTTCTGATTCTGTCTTCCCTGAAACAGACGAGAACAGGTGAGCCCGCAGCGCTGGGGATAAACATGGAACCAATAGATTAAGCACCAGGAGAGCAGGAGGAGCAAGATAGCATGGCCGAAAAAAGTGTCTACACCAAAACATACCCCATTTCCTGGGAGCAACTGCACCGTGATTCCAAAGCCCTGGCCTGGCGGCTGCTCAGCCAAGATTATTTTACAGGCATTATCGCCATCACCCGTGGGGGGCTTGTGCCAGCGGCCATTGTTGCCCGTGAGCTGGATATTCATCTGGTGGACACCATCTGTATTTCCAGTTATGACTGGAAAGATAAAAAAGGTGATCCTGAAATACTCAAGTCGTTTGCAGGCGATGGAGAAGGGTACCTATTGATTGATGACCTGGTTGATACGGGCCGGACTGCACAGATTGTCAAACATATGGTCCCTCGGGCGCATTTCGCCACGGTGTATGCCAAGCCGGCAGGGCGGCCGTTGGTGGAAACCTATATTACAGAGGTGAGCCAGGATACCTGGATTCTTTTTCCCTGGGATTCCGAGTCCCGGTTTGTGCAGCCCATGGCCGACACACGCAGAACCTGAGCAAAGGTGAACCACCAGCATTCTTCGGGCTTTCGGTGGTGCTGGGGTGAATATTGTGTAAAAAAGTGCGCTGGCTCAAAGAGATCACAGAGGCCTGGTTTTGTCTCTTTTTTCTCAAATGAGACAAAATGTTCACCGGAAATCCGGGGGAGGCTGACGCGCAGGGGCTCTTATCTGTCAGCCTGTCTGCACCGTACCCAGCTACCAGCGAACGCGGATCTAAGCCTGGTTGCTGTTTCGGTGCTTTGTGTCGAGCAAGAGAAGGTGTTTTGAGAAAAGGTGCTATCATTGACCGAGCTGATTCCACGCATACGACTTGAGGGGATTTCCAAGAGTTTTGGTACGGTACAGGCTAATGTCGATATCAACCTGGAGATTTATACTGGGCAGGTGTTAGCATTGCTGGGGGAAAACGGGGCTGGCAAGTCTACACTCATGTCCATTTTGGCGGGTCGACTGCAACCTGACAGCGGTGCCATATATCTTGATGGCCAACGGGTAGCCTTTACCGGGACGGATCGAGCCATCAAGAGCGGTATTGGTATGGTGTACCAGCATTTTAAGCTGGTGGAAGCGATGACTGTGGCGGAAAATGTGTTTCTGGGTATTGCCGACCGCGTTTTTCTTCGCAAAAGTACCATGTATCAGGAGGTGTGGGCACTGGCTGAGCGGTACGGCATGAGTGTTCGGCCAGATGCTGTGGTGCATACTCTTTCCATGGGCGAAAAACAGCAGGTTGAGATTCTTAAACTGCTGTATCGCAGCAGTTCGATCCTGATCTTTGATGAGCCGACGGCTGTCTTGACTCCCAGTGAGGCGGAGGGATTGTTTGCGACAATGCGGCAAATGACAAGGCAAGGCAAAGCCGTGGTGTTTATCAGTCACAAGCTCGATGAGGTACTGCGTGTCGCCAACCATATATCTATCCTCAAACGGGGTAGGGTGGTAGGCTCCATGCCCCGTTCGGCGGTTAGCGGCGCGGCGGAGCTGGCACGACGGATGGTCGGGCGGACAGTTCTTCTTGAGGTTGACAAGGAACCGGTTGAACCACGTCAGACGGTTTTGAAGATGAGTCAATTGGGCGGTTCCGGTCTGGAGAGCGTAGAGCTTGAGGTGAAACAGGGAGAGGTCCTGGGCTTGGTTGGTGTAGCTGGCAATGGACAAAGAGCCCTGGTGGAAATTATCTGCGGTCTACGCAAGCCAGAGCAGGGAGCCGTCCGTCTTTTGGGTCGGGATTGGAAAAAGTTTTATAGCTGGAACAGCCAGCGGCACAAGTTGAGCTATATTCCAGAAGATCGTCTGGGGCTGGCAACGTGCAGGGGATTGGATCTGGTGGACAATTTCTTGTTGACCACAAGAAAGAGTTTTTGCCGTGGACCCTGGATTCTGCGCCGTCAAGCCAGGGAAAAGGCGGAAGCCCTTATAGAAAAATTTGATATTCGACCGCCGGAGCCAGGCGCCTTTGCCTGGCAGCTTTCTGGAGGCAATTTGCAGAAGATGGTGCTGGCCCGTGAGTTTTATCGCAAGCCGCACCTCATCATTGCCGAGCAGCCGACCCAGGGATTGGATATTGCTGCCGCAGAAGATGTCTGGAACCTGCTTTTGAAGGCCCGGGAACAGGCCGGCATCCTGCTCGTGACCGGCGATCTTTCCGAGGCTCTGGCCCTTTCTGATCGCATTGGAGTCATGTTTGCCGGGACCATCATCGGGTTTGTCGATGTCGATGACGCAGATCAGGTAGACAGAATACCTGAAATGATGGCAGGCATTCGCCAGGAAGAGTGACCTTGTTATCCGGTCTGAACGGATTGAGCGTCCACGGGGGATCGTACAAGGTGCCATGTCTTTGGCCTGGTTTTCAAGGCGTGCCAATAGCCACAGGTGTTGTCCGAAGAGCTTATGAATGTTTTGTCTCATCTGAGACAAAAAGATGTGCAGATAAATATAGGGGATGCCTGTGAGCAGGCGTACATATCGACAAAATGGGCACCAGTTGACAGCCCGGATGGACCTCTTCGGTGGGGTTTTAACGGCAAAGAGAAGGGGTATCGGAGTTTTTGGGTATCTGTTCACTGTCAAAAAGAGTACATGCGGCACTGTTTGAGCTGCGGAGAAATTCGGACGTATACATCAAAAATGGGGGGAACAAGATGATTGTACAGTACAAAGAGTATTATCCGATTGTGGGAAAGGGCGGCTGGGTTGCACCGACAGCGACGCTGATCGGTGACGCGGAGCTTGGTGAAGATGTCTCCCTGTGGTTTGGAACGGTGGTCCGTGGCGACGTGCACAGTATTAGAATCGGGGCCAGGACCAATATCCAGGACAACTGCATGGTGCATACCACCAATGAACAGGGTCCGAAACATGCACTGGATGAGGGGTATCCTGCCATCATAGGTGCTGAGGTAACCGTGGGGCATAACGTCATCCTTCACGGTTGTACCGTAGAGGATGCCTGCCTGATAGGAATGGGCGCCATTATCCTGGACGGAGCTGTCATCGGTCGAGAGTCCATTGTGGGGGCAGGGGCTGTGGTGACAGGCGGCAAGGTGTTTCCCCCCAGATCAATGATCCTGGGTGCACCGGCCAAGGCCGTGCGCGAAATCAGTGATGAGCAGGTGGCCGGTATTCGGAAGTCCTGGCAAGGGTATGTCGCTTTGAAAAACGAGTATCACCAGGCAAAGGTGGGGGACTGCTTTTGATACGATTCCTGTCTTCCGCCTTGTTCATTGGCTCAGGCGGTTGTAGACTTGGTGGTTTTGGGTACGATAGTAGACGGGCATATGGGGCTTGCCACCATGGTGCCGAAGATGGTGCCGCATGAGTTGAGCTTGGGGGGCGCATTTTGCCGAAATGTGTGATTCCTACGACCACCACATTCCTTTGTTTGGATAGAGTGTTGGTACCCGAGACAAGATGTTTGTGCAAGATACGGGGTAAGGCACCCCGTATCTTGCTGTTCTTGAACCGTATGTATACGGTTCAAGCCGGACGGGGGGATGTGATACCGTTTAGGTGGTGACAATGCTGTTTTGGTCACCGTATTCATTGGCACGGTAAGAGTCCGCACCGCTGTCGTTCACCCAGAGGTTGCCGTCCAGGATATACCGGAAAGCGTAGGAGGAATCCGGCTTCAGGGAAAGAGTGATGGAGAAGCTGTTGTCCTTGAGTTTTTTCATTGGTATCCCGTCCTGGGACCAGGCGTTGAAATCACCTGCCAGCACAGCGGAACCAGCGCCCTCCTCATTGGCATACTTAAAGGTGACCCTGCAGATTTTTCCTGTTTTTGAATAGTTTTTCTTCAGCATACTATTCTCCTTAATCATGATGGGGTGGAAAAGAGTACTCACCCGCATTTCTCATGAACAATTTGTCTCGTTTTATGAAAAAGAGACAAAAACAGATGGGGTGCTGTCCGTGGGCAGGCTCAACTTTCGACCCAATGTGCCCCAAACACTGAGCCCAGGCGGTACCACCTTTGACAGTCTTTTGGCAGCCCATATACCCAAGGAGCATGAGGTCCCAAAATTCCCATACCTGGCATCACCTGAGCCGATGAGACATCCGGGCTCAAAACATCTCCTGGTAGTATAAAACTGTAGGAAGAGTTCCTAATCAGGTCAATTGCAGAATGCAGAAACAGACAAATAAAATAAAAATTCCTGAGTTGCTTGCACCTGCAGGCAACATGGACAAACTGGTTACGGCCATCCATTATGGAGCTGATGCCGTGTATCTGGGGGGGAAAGAGTTCAGTCTGCGGTCCCGGGCCGCCAATTTTGACCTGCCTGCTCTCCAAGAGGCCGTTTTGTATGCCCACGATCGAGGTGTACGGGTGTACGTGGCTGTTAATATTTTTGCCCACAATCGCGATCTGGCAGGAATGGAGGCATACCTGGCCTCTTTACGGCATTGCGGGGTCGATGCTGTTATTGTGGCTGATCCAGGGGTTTTGAGCATGGCCCGACAAGTTGTCCCGGATCTGTCTGTACATCTGTCTACCCAGGCCAACGTAACCAATGCAGCCAGCGCCGACTTTTGGCGGGAGCAAGGGGTCAGCCGTCTGAATCTGGCACGCGAACTGGGCTATGAAGAAATCCAGCAGATCCGGCAGGCCACCGATGCTGAGCTGGAAATTTTTGTTCATGGGGCGCTGTGCATCTCGTATTCGGGCAGATGCATGTTGAGTACCTATATGACCGGGCGTGATGCCAACAAGGGAGACTGTGCCCACCCGTGCCGCTATTCCTATAAACTGGTCGAAGAGAAACGGCCCAATGAATATTTCCCCATAGAAGAGGATGATCGGGGCACCTATATTTTCAATTCCCAGGATTTGTGTCTTCTTGGCAAATTGCCGAGGTTGATAGAGGTCGGAGCCGATTCCCTCAAAATAGAGGGACGGATGAAGTCTGTCGGTTATGTGGGGAGCGTGGTCCGCCTGTACCGTTGTGCCTTGGATTACATACAGGCCCAGCAAGCGTGTGTACCTTTGGCAGATATAGAGTTGCCCGCTGTTTTTTTTCAAGAAGTAAAGAAAATCGGCACCCGTGGACGTTCAGAGAATTTTTTTCTTTCTGCCCCTTCATTTGATGACATGCTCTATGGTACAATGCGTGTGGACCAAGGATATGCGCCAGTCGGCATTGTACGAAAAACTGAACCGTTATTCATCGAAACCCGAAACAGGTTGTATTGCGGTGATGAAATCGAGTATCTTGGTCGCGCAATTACCCCGGTAACTGTTCAGGTCAAATCCATGTACACACAGGACGGGGGTGAAATGGCACTTGCACATCCAGGAAGTGTGGTACAGATAGTAACCGAACCGGTGCTGAGGTGTGCTGAAGAGAACGGCATTTTTCGGAAAAATATGGCAGAGCAATGAAACCGCAATTAGACGTACCGTTTTTAGTGGAACAATCCTATGTCGATTTTCTTGTCAGCTGCGAAGACGAATTGGACAGCGTTCATTTCAGTCTTCTTAAGGATCAACCATTGGACAGCCGTGTTCTCCTGCACCTGGAGAATACAGCAGAAATAATAGGGCAGCTGCAGAGGCTGAAGAAACCCTACAAGTATGCCTTGATGAACAGCCGTTTCTACCTGCCTGCTTTTTTGACCGATGCGGGTAACATCCGACCGGTTCTCAAGGCATTGGAATTTCATCTGGAAAACGATCAACTCGATGGTATCATTTACTGCGATCATTACCTTTTACAGCGTCTATCCGACGCGTCCCCGGAAATAGCTGCTTCTCTGGAAGCCGTCCCCGGAGTCAACACCATGCTCGACACCTTTAAAAAGGTGGATGCCCAGCTCTCCTATATCGGTGGTACCGGGTTTCGACTCCCTTCAAAAATAGTTCTTGATCGAGCATTGAACCGCGACCTGGAGGGTCTTGCCAGTCTTGCCTTACAGTTGCACACGCAATATCCAGAGCTGTGCATTGAGATTTTGGCCAATGAAGGATGCCTGCCTTACTGTCCGTTTAAGCTCGCCCATGATTCTTATATTGCCTTTGCCAATATAAGCGGCGCTGACGCCACCTTTGACCTCAACTGTTTTCTGGGGTGTGTGCGGATGTTTGACGAGCAACCCCATCGAATCCTTTTTTCTCCTTTTGTCAGGCCTGAAGATCTTGACCTCTATTTGTATCACATCGACACCATCAAGCTCTGTGGTCGTACGTTGGGACCGCAATTCCTCAAGCGTGTGATAACTGCCTACCGTGACCGTAGATACGACGGCAACCTGCTTGATCTGCTTGATGCAACCAACTGGCTGACGGACAAGCTGTATGTGGACAACGCCTCGCTGTCCTTTGATTTTGCCAACATACTATCCATGTGTGACGGTCACTGTGATAGCTGTGGTTTTTGTAAGGAGCTGTTCGAGGCCATAGCGTATCCCTTGCCTCTTTCCATTCAGGATAGACGTGTGGCTGCAGAGAGGCAGGTCCTGCCTTAAGAGAGCGTGTTTACCCGCTCTTGCCTGAGCCCGGATGTATGACCGTTTAGGCATGGCCGAACTCTTGACCCAGGGACGATAATGGAATCTTTTGAACGACTGCTTGATATTTCAACCAGGCTGCACGGACACCTCTGCGCAGGTCAGGTTATCGGGGTGCGTATGGCCATGGCTGCCCTGGAACGAATTGGTATAGACGATCCCAAGGGCAAGGATCGAAAAAAAACCTATGTCCTGGTAGAAATAGACCGCTGTGCCACGGATGCGATTCAGTCGGTCACAGGGTGCAGCCTGGGTAAACGCACCATGCGTTGGCTGGATTTCGGTATCATGGCGGCGACCTTTGTCAACCTGGAAACCAATCAAGCCGTACGGGTAACAGCACGCGAGGAGGCGCGAGAACTATCAGCGCGTTACGTTCCAGAAGGGGCAGATAAGTACAGATGTCAACTGGAAGCCTACCGCATTATGCCCTTGGAGGAACTGTTTACCTTTCAGAAAGTGCGGGTGGATATTAATGCCTGTGATTTGCCCGGCCGACCGACTCGAAGGGTGCAGTGTGCACAGTGTGGAGCCTGGGTTCAGGATAGCCGGGATATCATTCGCAACGGCAGGTCGATCTGCAGGGCCTGTGACAGCAGGCCATACTATCAAGTACTCCAGGAGTGAGACCCCATGCACAGTACAGGGAACTGGGTACACCCCGCATAAGGAGCTTGCCTTCGGGTTTCTCCTGCACACTTTGTCTCATGAGAAAAAAATAAAAACAGATGGATGTGTTGTCCGTGAACAGGCCCAAACCTCATCAACACGTTCCTGGGATATCCGCTCGCAAGTACGGTACCCAGGTATCTCTTGCAAGAAAAGGGGATGTCAGGGGGTGGGGTGACCGTCTCCATGAGGGGACAGATGCGGGAAAGAGGGGGGAAGAGAAATCCTCTTCCAGCTCTTGTCACCAAGAGGCTATCCTTGGGTTGACAGCCTCTTGGGGTGTGGACCAGACGCAGGAAGAACGCTTTTCATGCACGATGAAAATCAGCAACTGCCTCCAAGGCTTCATCCACCTTTTTTGGGGAGTGCTCTTGCCTGTTCGGTATCGGAAGGTGAGCCCATTATGGAGGCTCGATTTACCTTGACGCGCACTCCGTCGGCAACTTCCAGGGTAACCACAGTGTCGGTGAGACCGGTGATCTGCCCATGGATACCGCCTCCGGTGATTATTTTGTCACCTTTTTTCAGTTCAGAAAGAAATCTCTGGTGATCTTTGGCCTTTTTTTGCTGGGGACGGATAAGCAGAAAGTAGAAGACGCCAAAAATAAGCGCCATCATGATTAACTGGGTCCCAAAGCCTCCTGCTCCGGCGGTTGGGACGGCGTCCGCAGCGTATGCAATGCCGTTCATGTGAAATAGCCTCCAAAGTAAAAACTGTCTGTTTGCCGGTGCTTGTCGGAAGACGGTGTTTTCGGGCAGGCACCAGGGCACTAGTAAGGAACGGGCATATCCCGTTGCGCGTAAAACTGTTGCCGAAAAGCAATAAAACGATCTGCTTTGATTGCTTGGCGCATCTCCGCCATCAGAGAACAGTAGTAGTGTATATTATGCATACTGTTGAGCTGACAGGCAAGAATCTCTCGACTTTGAAACAGGTGCCGCAGGTATGCACGTGAAAAATTCCTGCAGGTATAACATCCGCAAGACGCATCAGGTGGACCCGGATCATCCTTGTAACGGGCATTTTTTATAACAAGTCTCCCTTTGGAAGTAAAGAGCATTCCGTTTCTGGCGTTTCTGGTGGGCATAACACAGTCAAACATATCCATACCGTTGTAGACGCCCTCAACCAGGTCTTCCGGAGTGCCAACCCCCATAAGGTATCTGGCATGATGTTGGGGCATTGCAGGGGTAACCTCTGCCAGGAGTTCATACATCAGTTCCTTTGGTTCACCCACCGAAAGCCCGCCCAGGGCATATCCGTCAAAGCCGATTTCCACGATTTGCTCAAGGGCCTGTCGGCGCATGTCCTTGAACATGCCGCCCTGGATGATGCCGAACAGGTGCTGACCGGTGTCGGTTTGCGCCGCTCTACAACGTGCAGCCCACCTCCTGGTGAGGGCGGTCCCCTGGGCCACGGCCTCCCTGTCGGCAGGGTAGGGAATGCAGGTATCCAGCGCCATCATGATATCAGAGCCCAGGGCCTCCTGAACATGAACGGCATCTTCGGGGCTGAGAAAAAGTCTGCTGCCGTCTAGATGTGAGCGGAAGGCAGCTCCCTGCTCGGTGATCTGAGCCAGTTTCTGGAGGCTGAATATCTGAAATCCTCCAGAATCGGTTAGGATCGGTTTGTCCCAGCACATGAATCCGTGCAGACCGCCAAAACTGCGAATACGTTCATGACCGGGTCGGATAAAAAGATGGTAGGTGTTGCCAAGGAGTATTTGCACCCCGGCTGCATCCAGGTCGTTCGGGGTAAGGGCTTTGACTGCCGCCTGGGTTCCCACGGGCATGAATACCGGTGTTTGGATCTCGCCATGGAGTGTTTGCAGGTTCCCGGTCCGAGCATGGCATTGCGTTGAGCCTGATGTTTGGGTAAAGGGAGATGTGATCATACAATACAAAGAGGGGGAGAGGGATTTTTTCCCAGCATATATAATACATGATGGCATGGTTTCGCAACCCTGAGACCGCTCGTACCTGGAGAACAGACTCGTCAGAGCAGGGAGACCAGATACCGGCCCGACTGTTTTTCCTGATGGTTTGGCCGTATCGCTTGCCCCCCATGGGGCGTGTACAGGCTTGGACAATATTATCCGTTGCACACTAATTCCTGCACGTGGTATATGTGCAGATTGTTGTCATGGTCCCCTACCCCGGATTTTATCTCCGCTCAGGCTGTGTCAGATTCAGTCGGTCGTACCCAGGCATTCTACCCGGGCACACCTGGTGCTGCCAACTAGCGAAGTTGGCGCAGTCGGCGTGAACCCTGGGAGTACCATTTTTTCGCAACGAGAGAGTGGTCGTTGAGATCACATAAGGTTTTTTCTGTTTTCTCACATAGAACCACTGTGCATGCGCAAGGCAAGAGTGCCGTGTATACAGGCCATACACACTCCCACGCTTTTTTCGTTGAGGCAACAGAAGAGACCAAAGAGAATATGGAGATGCATCCATTGAATTTTTACCGTGATTCTGTGTTTGGCTTTGTGGCCCCCCAGGTCTTGGGAGAGTGTTGTATGGATACAGCAAAATGTACGATCTGTTACCCCCGATTGATTGAAAAAAGACCACTCAAGTTTTTACTTGAGAGAGCACCCAGGCCATGACCCAGGAAACCTCTCCTGAACTATATGAAAAGTATTGTAAGGCCCTCATGGAGATCAGTCGGGCAGTGATCTCTGATCATTACCTTGAGGATGTGTTGCAATTCATCGTTATGATTACTGCTCAGGTGGTTGGGGTTGAGATATGTTCTTTGTGGCTGCTGGAGAAGAAAAACGGCGCAAAAGTCATTAGGTTAAAAACAACCCAGGCAATTGATCAGGCATATGTGCATGACAGAATGCTGCAACTGGACGAAGGGGTGGTGGGCAAGGTCGCCACCGACGGCCGCCCGCTGATAGTGGAGAATGTTCTGGAGAACAAGCTGTTCAAGGAGAAGGAGATGGCCCGCAAGCTCGGCCTGGTGTCCATGGTCGGCGTGCCCCTGAGCCTGGGTACTGGAGAGGTCATTGGGGTGCTGAACTGTTTTACAGACAAACTCCATGTGTTTCCAAAATCTGAAATCGACCTCATTTCTACTGTCGCCAATCAGGCCGCGCTGGCCATACATAACACCCAGCTCGCGGTGGAAGCCCGTAAGGCCCGTGAACAGCTCCGCATTCGGAAGCTGGTCGAAAAGGCCAAGGAAATTATCATCGTACGCAAAAATGTGAACGCAGATGAGGCCTTTCGATGGATGCAGAAAAAAAGCATGGATTCCAGGCGCTCCATGAGCGATATAGCCGAAGCTATCATTTTGTCTGAAGAGCTTTCTCAATAACAAGCTGTACTGGAAAGAAATTTTTGCGCAAACAAAGAAGCCGGGACTCATTGTTTGCCTTGCCCATTGCCCGGACCAGCTTTTTGCACAGCACTGCTGTGCGCCTTGCCCTTTGTCCGCGTGCTCAATTATCTTTCTCTCTTTTGAAAAACATCTTGACTTTTTCTGTTTTCAACAATAGGCTAATAACGGATGTGGTCTGGAGTAACCCTCACAGGGTCTGGACCAACAGGTACAAAAAGCATACAAAGGCGTATGCTCTCTTTTTTTTATAGTGACAAGGGTGTCTCTATTCGGATAATGAAGGGATGCCCATGTTTTTTGCTATGACTCCTTGTTATCCGGGATGCCCTAATGCACTAAGGATTGTTAATCAGCAAGGAGAAACCGGCAATGCGTTTTGCAAAATCAAATGATGTTCTAGGAACCGCCAATCGCGGTAATCCCGCCGAATCAGGCTTGTGTACCCTTTGCAGGGCCGACTGCCAGGGGAAATGTGAGACCTGGCTTTCCGGTATGGTCGGCAGGAAGCTTCTTTATCCCAGGGATTTTGGTCTGGTAACCGCCGGGGCCAATAACACTACCCATGTCGGGGTATCCTACAATTCTTTGAGAATCCAGGGCTACGCCTATGGTTCAAAAGGGTTGCACTCTTCTCTTTCCAATGATCCAGACGACTGTATTTTTCCTAATGTCAATCTGGAAACCTCCTTCGGCAATGAGATCAAGACAAAATGTACAATTCCCTTGATGACTGGAGCGCTCGGTTCCACCTTTATTGCGACGAAATACTGGGATTCTTTTGCTGTAGGCTGTTCATTGGTCGGTATTCCGGTCGTTGTCGGTGAAAACGTTGTTGGGGTGGACAAAGAGTCTGAGATGAGCAACGGAAAAATCACCAAAGCTCCTGAGCTGGACAGAAGGATTGAGACCTACCTTCGCTACCATGATGGATATGGCGCTATCATCATTCAGATGAATGTGGAAGATACCAGAAATGGTGTGGCAAGTTATGTGGCGGAAAAATATGGGAACAAATGTATCATTGAGCTTAAATGGGGACAGGGGGCCAAGGATATTGGGGGCGAGATCCAGGTGACAAGCCTTGATTATGCCAAGTTTCTCAAGGAAAGAGGGTATGTTGTCGATCCCAACCCGATGTTACCTGAAGTTCAGGAAGCATTTCACGCCGGCGCGATCAGAGCTTTTGCACGTCACTCCCGTCTCGGCGCAACCAATCTGGCGTCCGTGGTTGATGTGAAAGAAGATTTTATGAAAAGCGTGGATTATCTTCGGGGTCTTGGTTTTAAGAGAATATCCTTGAAAACAGGGTCATATGGGATGGAAGAGCTGGCCATGGCCATTAAGTTCGCAACGGACGCCAAGTTAGACCTGTTGACCATTGATGGCTCTGGCGGGGGCACGGGCATGAGTCCCTGGAACATGATGCAGAGCTGGGGTGTTCCCTCTGTCCATCTGCATGCCAAGGCGTACGAGTACGCTTCTGTACTGGCCGCAAAAGGTGAAAAAGTTGTGGACCTCTCCTTTGCCGGTGGTTTTGCCTACGAAGACTCCATTTTCAAAGGCCTTGCCCTGGGCGCTCCCTATGTCAAGCTGATCTGTATGGGACGAGGTATCATGATTCCTGGATTCCTTGGCTCGAACATCGAAGGCGTTCTTAGGCCTGAAAGAAAAGAAACCGTCCACGGCAACTGGGATAAACTCCCCAAAAGTGTCAGCAGCATCGGGACAACAGCGGAAGAAATTTTTGCCTGTTATTACGATGTTGAGAAGAAAGTCGGTAAGGATGAGATGAAAAACATTCCCTATGGTGCCATCGCATTCTGGACCATGGCGGATAAAATCGGCTGTGGTCTCCAGCAATTGATGGCTGGAGCAAGAAAATTCAACCTGAGTGAAGTGGAGCGTACAGACCTTATTGCAGGCAACTGGGAAACCGCACGAGAGATCGGCATCCCCTTCATGACGGAAGCCAACAATGAATCGGCGATGAAAATTCTCAACACATTGTAATTCCGGCACCTGTGAGCGGGAAAAATCGGGCTCTCCGGATAGGATCGTGAACAGGGTGTCTTGTCAAATCCAGGTGTTGACTGGCGCTGTTAAGCTGAACAAGGAGAACAACCAAGCGTCTAATACCGGTCAGAGTCGGTCACAGCGTATGATAGTACATTCCCAGGCTCATCTCAGGCTGCCCCCCATTGGCAGCTTGTGGATGGTATAAGGACCCAGGGGGAATGGGGGGCCAACAGCTCCCCAACCTGGCACAGCCTGAGATGAGCCTGGGTGTAACGTATCTCTTTTTAAACTTGTTTTTTTGCGTTATATTTTTTTAGTCTTGATAAATTTTTTGTGAGAAATCCGAGTGGATCTTGGCCGACTTTATGTCTTGGGTAGTGGCCGGATACATCGGAGAAAAGGCTTTGTCCCATTTTTTTTGGGGGAATACGTATTGTTTTTACCATGTAACAACCTAAAATAACAGGAGTATGAGAATGTTACCAAGCAAGAAAATGGAAAAAGCTTTCCTGGCCATTGTTGAAGAAGCAGAGAAACTACTCAAGAAAGATCTTCCGGAAAAACTCCAGAAGCGGGTCAATGTCATTCGTGCCATCGCCAAACACCAAAGTGATATTCGCGGCATGGAGATACCGGATAACTGCGCCCACTCCAATGTTGGGGCAAAGAAAAAGAAATGTGGAAAAAAATAACATGAATGGCTGGTCAAAAACGGGACAGTTGCAGGGGTCACAGAGATGACCTTTTTCTCCTGTGCCGTTTTTGATCCATCATAGAGCTACAATCAAAAGGTGGGCAGAGGGGGGCAGGATTGATCACGGTGGACCATTGCCTTTGAGCCAAGACGCTAAGGGAAGTCTTCTCAAAAGAAGATTTTGGATACTATTTCCTGCAACTGTCGGCTCTGCCTGTCAATGGAAGCGGAGAGGTGCAACTGTACAAGCGCCCGGTTCAGGTTCTGGTTAGCGGTGCTGGTTGGAAAGTAGATATTGCCCTCCAGGTGATCGGTAAAAAAACGCAGGCCCAGTTCAAAACTGATCAGTTTCGCGGCCATGGGGAGGAGTTCGAGGTCTGCTCGTTTAAGGAGTCCATTTGCTTGGCCGGCATACCCACGGAGCAGGGCAGCAAAAAGCTCTGCTGAAAAGAAAATCTTTTCAGGCTGTTGATGTTCTTCACCAGCCTGATTGCAGCAAGATCGGCAGCAATCGCCCAGGTCGTGCAGGAGCAGGCCGGGTTTAACGGTGTCCAGGTCAATGAGACTGATCACCTCTTCGCTTGTCTGAGAGAATAAAAAATTGGACACTTTGGGATCGCCGTGGATGATATGGTGTGACAGCCGGGGTTTGTGGTGCTCAAACAGGTCGACAACAGGGCTGAGTTGCTCCACGAGCTGGCTGCAGAGCCGTTCCTCAGGGCTCCCTGATGGGCCAGATCCTGCAATCTCACGATAGTGCTGGAGATAACGAGGGGTATCATGGAAGTGGGGCAGGGGGTCGGAGAGAGTCCCACTGTCCAGGTTGTTGAGCAGGCGATGAAAGGCGGCCAGGGCCTCTCCCAGGTTGTACGCCTGCTGCTGTGAGTCGACCTTTTCCAGGGTTCTGGAATTATCCAGGTACGAGAGCAGACGCCACCCATTGCCCTTGGAATCGATTCGGGTGTCTTTTCCCCTGCTGTTGCAGATAAGTCGATAGAAGCGAAGGCAAGAATCTTGTCGACTGTGCAGATGCGCAGTGACCAGACGCTGATTGTGCATGACTGCAGAAGGCTTGGCAAAAACCGCTGCCGAAATCTTTTGGAGAATGTAGCGCTCCCCTTGTGCAGATCGCACCAGCCAGGTGTCGTTCACCTTGCCTCCGTGGAGCTGCTCCAGAGTGTAATCCTCCCGCACGCCAAGAAAATAGCTGATCATATCCTCGGGGAGTTCGTCACTCATGGCTCATACTTCAGGTGGGGGATACTTCCTGGCATTGAGCGCCATTTTTTCCTTGGCAACTGCCAAGAGATCAATGTCCAGCCGGTCTGCCATCCTGGTCAGGTAGATGAAAACGTCAGCCATTTCATAGGCCACAGCCTGTTTGGTTGCAGGGTCCAGGTGCAGACTGTCTTTGGGTTCCAGCCACTGAAAATGCTCCAGAAGTTCCGCTGCCTCCACAATGAGCGCAGAGGCCAGGTTTTTCGGGCTATGAAGAGGTTCCCAGTTCCTGATCCGGGCGAACTCCCTGAGTGCCCTGGCCAGTTGTTCTACATCCAAATAGCGATCAGATTCCATGCAGCTGTTGTATTATTCTTGAAAAACAGGGCAGTAACCTTTGTCGTGGATCAAGGCGCAGGGCGTACGGATATGCTCCCTTCGGTTGTGGCAAGCGCCCTGCGAAGAAAAGTCTGCGCAAGAATCGTGAGAAGTTGGCATACAACATGCCCACCAGAGGCAGGCTACTCTTCCACCTCAACATCATCATAATTCAGATTGTCGAACTTCTCCTCCGGTTCCTCATCCTCCTCATCAGGAGAGATTTCGGGGGTGGAACGGTCATCTTGGTCGCGAACCGCTTTGGGTATTTTGGATTCCGGGACGATGAATTCTCGAATTTTTTCTATTTCTTCTAAAAGACCTTGTTCAGACTGGCAGCTTTCGCACTCCCTCACGTGTTGATCAACAAACTGCATCATGCGTGCAGGGGCCATGGTTTCCTGTTTTACTCGCAGGTACCAGTCTTTTATCAGGCGAATGAGTCGTTCACATTCCATGTAAATCCTGGGGCTGCTCCAATTTGGTTCATACGGAGGTGTTCAAAAATAGTAAGCATAGTCTTAGGAAAGACAGATTATAATAAAAAGTTGTTTTTAAGGTCAATAGTTATTAAAATAAAAGTTTACCGTGGAAGTGGAAAGGGCACTGGTGGCTCTCCCGGACTTCAAATCCGGTGTGGGGGGTTAATGGCCTCCCAGGTGGGTTCGATTCCCATGCACTTCCGCCACCCTCCTTTGTACTGTCTTTTTCCTGATCAGTATGTTTTTTCAGCACCTTGCCATACTTCCAGCAGGCAGGAATTCCAATGTTGGCTGGATACTCATCTCCTCAGATCAGAGGTACCTTGAAGACAGGGGGGCTTGATCTGGCCGTACTGTCGTGAGCACCGGAGCCATTCTCCTTTTTTTCTCTTAAGCTGGATTGTTTCCATTGGAGAGGATATAATACAAAAAAATAATCGCTCGGTAGCATTTCTTCCGAAGCATAGTGGAATCATCTGATCGATGTTCCGTTGTCTACACAGGCGTTGAACTGCTTGTATCTCTCCTAATCACGCGGAATGGAAAGCTCATGCCGGCACCGAATAAAACAAAGATTGTCTGTACCATCGGCCCTGCCTCAAGATCACCGGAGGTACTGGAAAAGTTGATGGCAGCCGGGATGGATATTGCCCGGCTGAATTTTTCGCATGGTGGCTTTGAGCAGCATAAAAAAGATATTCAGCAGATCAAGGCTGTGGCTCATAAGCTGGGCAAACCTGTTGCCATTATGGCGGACCTGCCTGGTCCTAAAATACGTATTGGCGATCTTGCAGAAGAAGAAATTGAACTGGTCAACGGGCAATCACTGATCTTGACCACTCTGGATGTTGTCGGCACCACGGAAAAAATAGCCGTGAATCTGCCCAATCTCCACCAGGTGGTCGCAGTGGGGGAGAACATTTTTCTCAATGACGGTTTTCTTCAGCTTGAGGTCAAAGAGATTCGGGGCCGTGACATTCATTGCCGTGTTGTGGTGGGCGGCCCCTTACGCTCGAAAAAAGGTCTGAACATCCCTGACGTGGACCTTGGGATTGATATTCTGACCGAAAAAGACAAGGAAATTGCAGCTTTTGCTCTGGAAAACGGGGCTGATGCCTTAAGCCTTTCTTTTGTAGAAAAGGCAGAGGATATTGTTGAACTCAGGGAATTGGCCAATGATCTTGACCATGATCCGTTTATCATTGCCAAGATTGAACGTTCACAAGCCATAACCAACCTGGATGCCATCCTCAGTCAGGCCGACGGTATTATGGTCGCCAGGGGCGACCTGGGGGTGGAGATTCCCATTGCCCGTATTCCTGTCGTCCAGAAGATGATCGTGCGCAAGGCCAACCAGCTGGGGAAACCGGTTATCACGGCCACGCATATGCTGGAATCCATGATCCATAACGTTATCCCCACCAGGGCGGAGGCCACCGACGTGGCCAACGCGATCCTGGACGGCACCGATTGTGTTATGCTGTCCGGTGAATCTGCTGTCGGTAAGCATCCGGTAGAATCTGTCACCACTTTGAGTGATATAGCAGTGGAAGCGGAACATCTTCGCAGTACCCAAAAATCGTATTCCTCCAGTGCGCTGACCCCGGCCAGCTGCTCACTGGATATCATCGCGCCAAGTGTTGAGGCGTCTGTATATAGGCTTTCTCCTGCTGCGGTACTGGTTCCTACCCGCAGTGGAACCACGGCACGTAATATTGCCCGTCATCATCTCCCTGTATGGGTGGTCGGTGTCAGTAAAAAGAAGAAGAGTTGCATGGACATGGTCTTTACCTACGGCGTGATTCCTGTCCATGAACATGACCATCCCACAAACTGGCGTCACTGGGCCAAGAAAATGCTGGAAGAACATGGGCTCCATGGCAAATGGGTTATCCTCACCGAGGGTCCGTCCTCCAAATACCCTGATCGCAATGACCGCATGGAGATCATGGACCTGACACGCAAAGCATCAAATTGAATCCTGAGAGAGCTGTATTCCTGGTTTGCAAAGATAGCATTGTAAGGGCCCCTGTTTTCAGGGGCATCCGCTGCCCCCAGGAGGCAGGCTGGTTGTTTTTGAATATCTACGGGTTCAGTCCATTCAACAATTTTATTTGAGAGAAGGAGACATACCATGGGGATCAAAGTTGGTATCAATGGATTTGGTAGAATTGGCAGGACTATTTTTCGTGCCATGATGGAGGATGAGGCCTTCAATGAGATCGAGATTGTTGCCATCAACGATCTGACAGACATCGCAACCTTGGCTCACCTGATGCAATACGATTCCATTATGGGAACCATGAAGGCGGAGGTTGCTGTCCGTGAAAACAGTATAGTGGTGAATGGCAGGGAAATTTTGGTAACCAGCCTGCGCAATCCCGCTGAAATTCCCTGGAATGCCGTCGGCGTTGAGTATGTGGCCGAATGCACGGGACGGTTTCGAGATTATGAAGCCGCTCAGGCCCATCTTGATGCTGGGGCAAAAAAGGTGGTTATTTCAGCACCTGCAAAAGGTGCTGTGAAGACGTTTGTCATGGGGGTGAATGAAGACGAGTATGACCCGACCAGACACCACGTGGTCTCCAACGCGTCCTGCACCACCAACTGCCTGGCGCCATTTGCCAAGGTTATCATGGACCGATTTGGGATAGTACGCGGGCTGATGACCACCATCCATGCCTATACCGGTGATCAGCGGCTGCTGGATCTGCCCCATTCCGATCTACGTCGTGCCCGGGCGGCCTGCCTTTCCATGATCCCCACCAAGACAGGTGCTGCGGCAGCCGTCTCCCTGGTTATCCCTGAACTGAAAGGCAAGTTTGACGGACTGGCGGTTCGGGTGCCGACCCCAACCGTCTCCCTGGTTGATGCTGTTATGGAGGTAGAGCGAGAAGTAACCGTGGACGAAGTGAATACTGTTTTGAAAGAGGCTGCCAATCGGTATCTGGGCTACACAGATCTGCCGCTGGTGTCCATCGATTTCACGGGTGATAGCCATTCTTCCATCATCGATGGCCAGTCCACCAAGGTGATTGGCAAGAGTGTCAAGGTCATGAGCTGGTACGATAACGAATGGGGCTATTCCAACCGTATGCTGGACCTTATACTCCACATGGATAAACAAGCCGTTCTCTAGCCCCAAGAGGTGATGAAAAATCGAGTTCAGGTTGTGGCCCAGTGAGGCATGAGGCGTACAGCTTAAAAAAAGACCGGGTCAGAATTCTTTACCGGGATTGTGCCAGAAAAGAAGGCTGCATGCACCAAGGGCAGTCCGGATTGCCCATCAGCTCAGGTGGCGCCTGTTTTTTCAAAGAAGAAACAATGTGCATGGGAAATCCGGGTTAGCTCTTTGTCAGCAGAGGGTAGTCCATATCAGCCCGTTGCTGGACGTATTTATGAGCCACCGCCCGGGCCAGGTTACGAATCCTTCCGATATATCGGGTCCTTTCGGCAACGCTTATGGCCTTCCGGGCATCAAGCAGGTTAAAGGTGTGGGAGCATTTCAGGCAGTAATCATATGCAGGTAAGATGAGGTTTTTATCCACCAGTTTGAGGGCCTCACGTTCGTACTGGGTAAAGGAGGCTGTCATATCCTCGATATTCGCTTCTTCAAAGTTGAAAGCGGAAAACTCTTTTTCAGCCTGGTGAAAAATCTGACCATAGGTGACCTGCGCATTCCATTGAATGGCATAGACTGAGTCCACCTTTTGCAGGTACATGGCTATGCGTTCAAGGCCATAGGTGATTTCAACGGTGATCGGTTTCAGGTCAAGGGAACCGGCTTGCTGAAAGTAGGTAAACTGGGTAATTTCCATACCGTCGAGCCAGACTTCCCAGCCCAGACCCCAAGCGCCAAGGGTGGGTGATTCCCAATCGTCTTCGACAAAACGAATATCATGCTCCAGCAGGTCCAGTCCGAAACGCTTCAGACTCTCCAGATACATTTCCTGGATATCCTGGGGAGAGGGTTTGATGACGACCTGATATTGGTAGTAATGCTGCAAACGGTTCGGGTTTTCACCATATCGGCCGTCAGTAGGACGACGTGAGGGCTGGACATACGCTGCTTTCCAGGGTTCCGGACCCAGTGCGCGCAACAGGGTAGCGGGATGGAATGTTCCCGCCCCAACCTCCATATCGTAGGGCTGCATCACAACACATCCCCTGGATGCCCAGTAATTGTTGAGTGTACTGATAATATCTTGAAAGTACATGGTCAGGTGAAAATCCTACGTTGATTGTTAACAAATAATGGCTACTGTAACAGTACAATTTACCATAGTGGTTGGATGCGGTAAACGAATTTGTACAGCACTTGGAGGTGACTACAGAGACCCCTTTGGGTCACGGGTCCGCCAGCAGGCATGGGGTACTTCCCGAATCTAGGCTATTTGTGACTCTGGCATGCTTGGAGTTGCGGGCCATGCAGGCCGAACTGAATACGCACAGTTGTCAACCTTGTACAGACGTCCCGTACTCCCCATCGCGCCTGTTGTCTTAGCGGTGTGACGCATCCCCTTTGGATATGGGCGCAAGACTGCCATGCCGGCATACCCTCTTTTTACTCATACTGTGCAGGGCACTGAAATTGTATGGAACCCCAGTTTGTACGCATTCGTGGCGCACGAATGCATAACCTGAAAAACATTTCTGTTGATTTACCTCGTAATAAACTGGTTGTCTTTACCGGCTTATCGGGATCAGGCAAATCAACCCTGGCCTTTGATACGCTCTATGCGGAGGGGCAGCGGCGCTATGTGGAGTCACTCTCCACCTATGCCAGACAGTTTCTGGGCCAGATGGACAAGCCGGAGGTGGACCTGTTGGAGGGGCTGTCACCGGCAGTCTCCATTGAGCAGAAAACAACCAGTAAAAATCCCCGCTCTACCGTGGGCACAGTGACAGAGATCTATGATCATCTGCGACTGCTCTATGCAAGGGCCGGGACCCCCCACTGTCCTCAGTGCGGGGATCCCATCAGATCCCAGTCTATAGAGGATATGGTCACCCTTCTCTTGGCCAGGGAAAAGGGGGCCAAGGTGATCCTGCTTGCTCCGGTGGTCACCCAGAAGAAGGGGCAGCACGAACAGATCTTGCAGAAGCTGCGTGCAGATGGTTTTGTCCGGGTACGGGTAGACGGTGCAGTACGACAGTTGAGTGAAGAGATCAAGCTGGATAAAAATAAGCGTCATTGTATTGAGGTGGTGATTGATCGTCTGGTTCTCAAGTCAGGGATCAGAAGACGTCTTGATGCCTCTGTTTCCACGGCTGTCCAGGTGAGTGAAGGGACCATGGTGGCCGTGTTTCCAGAGAGCGGCGAGGAGATACTGCTCAGCGAATCAGCGGCCTGTCATCGATGCGGCATTTCCGTACCCGAGCTGACGACGCAGCTGTTTTCCTTTAACAATCCCCAAGGGGCATGCCCGGCCTGCAGCGGTCTGGGGGCTAACCAGTTTTTAGATGAAGACCGCATTGTAGCGGATCGTTCCCTGAGTCTTCTTGAGGGGGCCATTGTTCCCTGGACCCACAGGAAGCTTTCCACCCATGCCCGACAGTGGATTGACGCCTTTGCCCGGGAGTATGGATTTGATCCCGCCACCCCTTTTGCCAGGCTTCCAGACAAGGCGCAAAAAGGCTTGTTGTACGGGACGGGCCGGAAAAAACTGGCATTCCATCGGCAGCGAGCTGAGAGGACCGTCGTTTCCCATCGTCCCTTTGAGGGCATTCTTCCTCGGTTGGAACGGTTGTTTCGGGAGACTTCCTCGCCCAGGATTCGTGAGGCCATCTCCACGTTCATGCATGAGCAGCCCTGTCCCCAATGCCGTGGCAAGCGGTTGAAACCAGAGGCCCTGGCCGTACAGGTGGGTAAATGGTCCATTATGGACTTGACAGCTATGTCCATTGCCCAACTCATCCGTGCACTCCAAGGGCTGGAGTTTTCCCAACGTCAAGAGGTGATTGCGGCCCCGATTGTAAAAGAGATCAATGAGCGTCTTGCCTTTTTGCTTGGTGTCGGTCTGGGGTACCTCTCCCTGGAGAGGAAGGCGGGGACACTTTCTGGAGGAGAGGCTCAACGGATCCGTCTTGCCTCCCAGATCGGTTCAGGGCTGGCAGGGGTGCTCTATATCCTGGATGAACCGAGTATAGGGCTGCATCAAAGAGATAACAACAAGCTGATTCAAACCCTGCTCAATCTGCGTGATCTTGGTAATTCGGTGATCGTCGTGGAACATGATACAGATACCATTACCGCTGCAGATCATGTGCTTGATATTGGTCCCGGAGCAGGGGTGCATGGCGGGGAAATTCTTTTTTCAGGCCCGGTTTCAGGGCTTTTGGATTGTCAGCAGTCCCTCACAGGCGGCTATCTCTCCGGTCGCCTGGCAATAACCATACCCAAAAAGCGCCGGACAGTGGCCAAAGGAAGAAAGCATGTTATTCACATAGCTGGTGCGAACAAGAATAATCTGAATGATCTGCATGTGGACATTCCCCTGGGGGTGATGACCTGCATTACTGGTGTTTCTGGATCAGGGAAAAGCTCCCTGATGATCGAAACTCTCTACAGGGAAGCTGCCCGGTTTTTCCAGGATAAGAAAAAAAAGAGCAGGGCAGGAGGTGTTGTCCAAGGTCTCGAGCAGTTGGATAAGGTAATAAATATTGACCAGAGTCCCATTGGGCGAACCCCACGTTCCAACCCGGCTACCTATACTGGTGTGCTCACACCTGTTCGCGAATTGCTGGCCCGTCTGCCTGAGTCCCGGGCACGCGGGTATAAACCGGGACGGTTCAGCTTTAATCTCAAGGGCGGCCGCTGTGAAACCTGCGAAGGTGATGGCGTCTTGCGTATAGCCATGCATTTTTTGCCTGATATTTATGTAACCTGCGAGCGCTGTCATGGGAAGCGGTACAATCGCGAAACCCTAGAGATAGCGTACAAGGGAAAAAATATCGCCCAAATACTTGATATGACGGTAGAAGAGGGTGTCGAGTTTTTTAAAAATATTCCTCCCATATACAATCGATTGAAAACGGTTTATGATGTCGGCTTAGGATATATCAAACTGGGGCAGTCGTCTGTGACCTTATCCGGCGGTGAGGCACAACGGGTTAAGCTGGCCAAGGAACTGAGTCGCCGCTCCACGGGTAGGACTCTGTATATCCTCGATGAACCGACAACAGGACTGCATCCAGCCGATATTCAACACCTGCTGGCTGTCTTGGGCAGGCTTGTGGATCAGGGAAATACCGTGGTGGTGATCGAACATAACCTGGATGTGATCAAGACAGCGGACCATATCATTGACCTCGGTCCGGAAGGCGGTGACGGTGGTGGACGGGTGGTTGCCTGGGGTTCTCCTGAACAGGTGGCCCAGGTACCAACCTCCTATACCGGCCGTTTTTTACGTCAGACCTTGGGGATGGAGTGATATAAAGGGTAGGCCGCCACCCTGCTGGGCTGTGTCGGCACTTGTCGCCCAGGCGATGTGGAGAGGATGAGTGTTACTCATGGGAACATTCGTTCCACTGTACCGAATGGAAGCGTACAGTGTTTTATTAATTACGTATAGAGACAAGGAAAAAAGATGGCAGAACAGGAAACACCCGTATTTCGCATGCAGAAAATGTACACGAAGGATTTCTCCTTTGAAAGCCCCAATGCTCCCCAGGTTTTTCTGGAGCGCAACCAGGAACCCAAAGTAGACTTCAATCTCCAGGTAAAAAACAAAAAAATAGACGATGAGCATTATGAAGTGTCCATGGTGATCACCGCCAAAGTTATGGACAAGAAAAACGATGACAGGGTGTTGTTCATCATGGAGATCGAACATGCTGCACTCTTTTTCCTGAAAAATATCCCGGAGGAACACCTGGCCCGGGTCATGGGCGTTGATTGCCCTCTGATGTTGTTTCCTTTTACCCGTCAGATTGTCAGCCAGGCCTCAGTGGACGGTGGGTTTATGCCTTTTCTTATGGAGCCCATCAACTTTGTGGCCCTGTTTGACAATGCGCAAAAGAAGCAGGCCGCTCACTAATCAGGAGTACACATTTCTCTTTTTCTTATCTGAGAAAAACGCATCCCAAGAAATGCAGGGGCGGCCACTGAGCGCGCCCACCTTCCGACAAGATGTGGATGAGAAATCCGGGCTGACCTGGATTTCTCATCCGCTCAGGGGCGAGGACTGCCAGAGCCCATAGAGCAAAGAGACGAAAAAGATTAAAGAGAAAAAAAAGGTGTCACTCTGGTGACACCTTTTGGGGAATGAGGTACAACGGAACCTATTGCTACCCTACAGGGAAGTGACAAAATCGTTGATTAAAGTAGATACGGCTTTCTCCGTGGCCCCCTCGAACAGGGCGTCGTATTGATAATCAGCAAAAAAGGTTTCCGGTGAAACCTTGACATCGACACGATTTGTCCAGACCACGTCGCCATTGTAGGCATCCTGGACCCAGATTCTGAGCTGCACCACGGCCTGGGGAGTCTTGCCTGAATTATGTGCCATGTTGCCAAGGTAGCCGCCAAAAGCCCCCCACAGGATGGTGTTGCCCATATCTCCGCCTGAGACGCCAAAGATGGTCTGACCAGCTTTGGAATAGGGCCATTCCGCGCCGTCGCCATACCATGCACCATGGACTTCACCTGCGAGCATGTTGCCCCATCTGTCATATTTTGCCGTGTCTGCCTGGCCAAAGGCGATCTGGTTGGTTACGCCGGTGACAAAACCGATAACCCCTTTTTTCCACGGGGCCCAGGAAGGATCCAGACGATCTTTGTATTGGAGAATACGTCCCCGCACGATGTAATCCGCTGAAAAATGGCGCCCGATTTTGACTATTTCCTGACGACTGAGTCCGTGGGTACCAGGACTCTTCGATACAGGCATTGTATTGTTTCTGTTCTTGGCCAGATCAATGTAGCGCTGCAGGTTCTTTTTCATACTTTCGGACCATTCATCTTGCAACTCGGCTTCAAGAGGGGAGGTCTTCTTCTCATAGGCAACCACGTCTATGATGTGATGGTCCACCAGGTAGAGAAAAACATCTTCCTGCACAGGCAGGTGAAAACTGTTGGCGACAAACTGGTCCGTGAGGTCTTCGGTGATATAGAGGTTGCGCCGGTATGCGGCATCAATGCTATCTGCGTACGAGTAATCCGCAAAGGGCAGGATGACTACTGTTTTATCTGCACCAACAGCACTCTTGGCTGCTGGTTGAACCTTGAGGGACTCTTGAACGGTTGTCCCGCAGCCTCCGAGAAGAAGTGCTAACAAACCTATCAGCAGGTAGTGATTGTACTTCATTCCATTTCTCCTATGTGTTCTAAATACAGTTAGCATGGCGTCTCAATATTCAGGTCGGTTTAAATAATACGTGGGGTAAGAAGAATGACCAGTTCACGTTTTTGATGGATTTTTTCTTCCGCACCAAAGAGGTAGCGTATGATCGGGATGTCTCCCAAAACGGGCAGGAAGGAGCTGTCAGTGGACTCAACCTCATCGATCAGACCACCGATGATGAGCATTTCACCGTTGTTGACTTCGACCATGGTGGACATCTCACGAATGCTCACCTTGGGCAGCCCGATTTCAAAATTAGCCCCAAAAGTCCGGTATTCAATGGGATCATCAATCAGATCCGTGGTAACGGGAGTCAGGTGGAGAATAACCTTGTTGTCATTGATGATGGACGCCATGACACCCAGGGAGACACCTTCAACGACATTGCCGACCTCTACGCTATAGGAAATAATTCTTCCATTTTCGGTCACTTCCTCATCCCTTTCCATCTCCTGAACATAGGCGATATCCCTGCCGACACTGATCAAGGCCGGTTGACCATTGAGAACCGTCACCTTGGGATTGGAAAGAACATTGGCGTCACCCTGCTCGTTCAGGGCGCTGAGCATCACGGAAAAATCAAGGGGACTCATGGTGACCGAACTGACAAACTGGGTAATACTGTCCCCATCACCTTGAGCTGGCACCCAGGGATAGACCTGCCCGAGCTGAGTAGCTGTATCAGCAGTAATATTACCTAGATAGGTGGTACCTGTTATGTCGAAATCTTTGAGCACCCCGCTCCAGTCAAGACCAATCTTGGAGTCGTCCCGGAGATAGACCTCAATGATCTTGGCCTCAAGGATAACCTGTCGGTACAGCTCTTTCTTCAGGGTTTCCAGGTAGAGATCGACTTTTTCCAGCAGGGGCCTGGGCGCCGTAACCGTAATCAGTCCCACGGACTTGTCAATGGTGTAGTAGGAGGAGCCTGAGGCAACACGACGGGTCGCCTTCGGTTCAGCGGGGGCCTCATCCTCTGCGTCTTCTTCCAGGTCAGGAACACCGGTTTCTTTGCTTTCTTCTTTGGTGGTGGTCCACTGCTGCATGATCACATCCAGGTTGATCTGGATATTTTCCCAGACGTCAAAGGTGTTCTCTTCACTGGTTATTTTGACGGTGCCTTCCGTGCCTGTGGCAGCTTCCCTGTCCATGAGGTAGTTCCCGCCAACCGTGGTGTTGTAGTTCCCCTTCATGTGAGGAATGGCAATATAAAATTTTCTGGTCTCACGGTATTTGACCACAATGGTATTGTTGACCACCTCCTGATAATAGTCCACCTGGCGGAGCAGGTTATCGATGGCCTCGAAATAGTTATCGTCTGCTGCAATATTGACATCAACCAGGACATCGCGTTCAACGTCACTTGCCCAGCTCACGCTCATGCCTTTCAGCGCTGCCAGCCGGTTGAGGATATCCCACAGAGGCTGAGGCCCACCGGTGGAACGTATGGTCGCGCCAACCTTGAGTTGAAAGTCAGACTCTTCCGTGTCCAGGTCCTCTCCTGTATTGATATCAGCAGCAAGATAGCCCGGCGTCTGGAAACGAACTGGCAGTTGAGCGGGTTTGGACGGCTCAGGCAGGTCTGCTTGAATCGCATTGTCCATAGGCGGCTCTTGCACGTCGTTTTGAGCACAGGATACGAGTGCAAAAGCAAACAACGAGAAGAGTGTCGTTATTTTGATTGTAGGTAACTTCATAAGGGCTTTCCTCAAGTCGTGTCTGATGGCAATTACATGGATTGATTACGTGCAAGTCTACCTTTGATATACTTTGCCAGGTCAGGTGGTATTCTAATACCTGATAACAGGAGCGCCTGGTATTGTTCAGTCGCTTTCGCCTGGTCGCCCATGTTGTCGTATATACGGGCAACAGCAACCATTGAAGCTAAGTTTCTCCCATAGAGTTCATCATGTCTGTGATACAGTTTGAGGGCGTTTTGAGGCTCTCCATGGGTTTCGATAAAGGCAGCGTAGCTGAGAAGCGCTTCCCGACTGGGTTTTTCCATACTGATGGCCTGGTCAAAATACTCAATGGCGTTACCGGTTTCCTGCATGTTGGCAGATGCAATGGCTGCCGTCAGAGCAGCGCCAGTATGTGTACTGTCTATGGCCAACGCCTTTTGGGCAAAAAAGATGGCTTTGGCATTCTGGTGGAGATGCACCAGGAAGAGAGATGCTATCCGGTTGGCGAGGTTGGCATTGTCGGGCCAGAGTTCCAGCGCCTTTTCATGTAACAGGATGGCCGATTCAAAATCTTCACGTTTTTCCAAAGCCTTGGCTTGGTTTATCAGCTGCTTGGCCTCGGCAACTTCTTTGGGAATACTCATCTGCTGCCTGATGGTCAGGGCCTCAGCATCCCTGACCTCGGGATCTGTTTCAAAAGTAATCTCAGAACTGCCCCCGCTTGCCCAATTGTAGGTTTTGTCTTTGGGCAGAATCACCAGGGTGTTGAACCGCTCTTCTTTCTGCAGGTCCTTCAGGTTCATGATGACGTCCAGGGCAAAATCCCAGGGCACCTGATCCAGGGAGAGGGTAAGAGATCCACTTACTGATTCATCAACAATGATATTGATGCCGCTCACCTCGCGGAAGATACGAAAGACGTTATGAAGATCTGTCTTATAAAAATCCACGGTGATACGTTTTTTTACGTATCCTGAGAAAAGAAAGGCATCCTGGATCTGTTGTTCTTCCGCCTCAGGAGAGAGCTGTCTGGCCAGAGGATTGACATCCGGCAGGTGGCTTTCGATGGAAGTCTGTTCCTGGATGATTGATGCCACCTCATCGGCTTTTGCGGCCTCTTCTATAACGATCTCAAGTCCTCTCTCAACAGTATTGATGGTGAACGGAAAGAGTTCGTCGTCCATGGCTTCTAAAACAAAACGGAGGCCGCTTCCGCGTTTGGTGACCCGTATCTGGGCCAGGGAGGCGGAGTTTACCTGCTGTTCCTGGAGGAGGTCGTCACCGGTGGCATTGTTGACATCGATGAAAAGGCGGGCCGGATTGGCTCCATCCTTGTCGAGAATGTCATAGGTATAATCCGTGAGCGGCGTGTTGCCGACAAGGACAATTCGGGTTTGGGTATCAGTGGGAGATACGTCAATCTGTTCAATGACCTGCGCGGCCACCGGATTGGGCTCAGCGAAATCAGTTTTGCTTTCCCCTTTGGCAAGATGGAGCAGGATGCGGTTGCCAACCTGTTCGGAGGTGAAATCATGTTCCTGGTCAAGGAGAATTTCTACTCGGGCCAGCGAAGGTGTCATATCAGACAAGGTTTTGGTTTGAACGACAACGCCCGGTATATCTACTGCCTGACGGAAATCCCCTGCAAATTCAGCCTCAGCGATGTCGACTATGATCCTGGGCGGGTTGAACAGTTTGTAGGAGGTAAAGGAAGGCTCACCATCCGTAGCCAGGGTGATGTGATAGGCTGCATCGGTCTCCTGGCTGGTAACATCAGAAATGTGAACCAGCTCAGCGGCCGTTGCACTGGCGGCAACAAACAGCGCGGATGCGGCGAGGCCAACCAGATATTTTCGTGCTGAGATATGAATCTGGGACACCAGAGCGCGCGGGAAAGATTGGTGCAACATGTTTACTCGTCCCCCTCTTTATTTAATTTCATTGTATAGGTGCTCAATATTTCTTTCCCTGCACGGGTGACTGCTCGTTCTTCTATGAGCACTTGCGATGTCTCTATTTCTTTAACCGTTCCTCTTTTCCCGATGAGCATGCCGGTCCGAAGGATGTATCCTTTGCCGGTCACGTCCTGTGCCATGGCAAATCGCTCTCCGTCGGTGGTTAAAATGGCGACCAGCTGCAGTTGTCCTGGTTCAAAGAGCTGCATGCCCGTGAGAACCCTGTCCTCATCGATGATTTCGTTGGGATCAGGGCCGCTCTGGGTGGCCTCCTGGGACAGAAAGGGTACAAAAGGGTCATGGCGGGCATCAAGAGGGTATTCGTAGGACGGTGCATCGCCAGCCCCGGGGTCGTTCTCTACGGTGTCACCGGGAAGGTTTTCAGCTCCAGCCGCAGGCTGCACCATAACACCAGAAACTAAGAAAATGGTGAACAGAGCTGATACTTTTTTACGCAGCGGCATACTCTTGTGATCCGCGTATGTGGTTGTTCGTTGAGCTAGCATTGTTTTTTCGTCCTGCTGAGTTATCCATTATTTCTTCTTGTTCGGCGGAGGCAGAGCCTTGTCGGTGAACCTGTAGGTCAGGAGTTGACATTGGGAACTGAGCAGCATTTCCCCGGCCTCTTTTAAGGGCGCCCCCATGGTGATGTTGTTTACTGTGACCAGACGCTTCATTTTACTGACCTGATCCAGGAAAAAACCCATGTTGTGATAAGGACCTTTGGTTTCTATGTTGATGGGGATGGTGGCATAGAAGTCTTGCGGCATTTCTGCTCCCGGCCTGAAGCTTAAAAAGTCCAGCCCTGCGCCTTTTCCAAGGTCAGAGATGGTTCTCAGGAGATCAGGGATCTCCTGAGATTTTGGAAGGATTGCGGCCTTTTCAGCAAATCTGGCTTGGGTTTCTTGCAGGTTTTTCTCATATTTGCTGCGATTGCGAACGGTCTGCTCAGCTTTTCTCAACTGGATTTGCGCCTGCTTGATCTGCCTCTCAACCTGGGTTATCTGTTGGGACGTTGGCTTGTACATGAACCAGAATGCAGCCAGCAGTGGCAAGAGAAGAAGCGCTATTGCCAGAGCGGCCTTGAGCTTCACGTCCAGCGGCAGATACTTCTCATCTATAAATGTGTCGAATTTGCTCTTGTTTTTCATGAGATCCGGGCTGTATGATTATCGAGTTACTTGTTTGAGGCTGGTTGTTGGGCCTCTTTCGACGGGTTCGGCAGGCTGCAGGAGATATCAAACCCTTTCAATTTTCTACCGGCGTATGTCTTCATTGATGATCCTGCCAGGGTAACAGCTTGAATATATTCTGAACTTTTCAGGTCATCCATGAACTTGGCAATGGTGCGATTGTCTAAAGCCATGCCTTTGAGTTTTAGGCTGTTGTTTTTTTGTATCAGGGATTCAAGCCACATCCTCTGGGGGGGGACAAAGGAAGACACCTCGTCCAAGGCGTGGACCGTGAGTGAGGAACTCTGTTTGAGTTCATCGATTATGGCTATGCGTCTTTCCAAAGTCAGTTTATCCGTCTCAAGCTTCTTTATCTCATTGAGTAATTTTTGGTGTTGGCGTATTTGGGCCTGGAGTTGTTTATGCGTCTGCTGTTTACTGGCCAGGGTGTTTTTTTGAACGAACAGGACCGCAGCCGCAACGATAAGGACAACAAAGAACAGGCTGATAAAGCCCATGACTTGCTTCGTGGCTCGATATCGACGCTTGATCTCTCTGACAGGAAGAAGATTTATGTGTGTCATGTCTTAAAAGGGTGCTTGTCTTATGGCTAAGCCGGTTGCAATAGCCATTTCCGGGGCTATTGATTGAAGATAGTGTGCATCAATTTTCTTCTCGTCGACTTTCATGGTCGCAAAGGGGTTAAAGGCGATAACACGAAGTGCAGTTTCCTCCTCGATGTAGTCGATCAGTCCAGCCACTTTGCTGCCCCCGCCGCTCAGGACCAGCGCTGTAAGCGGGTTGCTGGGATTATTGGCCGTATACAGGTCCACGGCCTTTTTTATTTCCAGGATCCATTGGGTACAGGTCTGGTTAAAAACATCTTCTATTATTTCTCTGCTTTCATCGGCCTGGATATGGCCCAGTTTAATTTGTTCGGCCTGATCTTCGTCAATATCCAAGGCGTTGGCCAACTGTATGGTCAGTTGATTGCTGCCAACGACCACGTCCCGGGCGAGAACGCTTATCCCCTCCTTGAGGATATTGATGTTCATTTTGGAGGCCCCGATGTCGACCAGGGCAATAGTATTCTGCTCCTCACCGGTGGAGAGTTCCCAGATATTTTCCAGGGCAAAGCCGTCGACGTCCACCAGAACGGTTTTCAGGTTCAGCTCTTCCATCATCATGAGATAGTCATCGACAACTTCTTTTTTTGCAGCAACGAGCATAATATCGCTTCGTCCTTCCTCTCGGCTGCTGGTGGGCAGTTGATGATAATCGAGATAGACATCATCGATATCAAAGGGGATGTACTGCTCGGCCTCTGCAAGGATATAGTTTTGCAGCTCGTCGCCTTCCATGTATTCAAGGTTGATCTTCTTGACGATAACTGAATAACCGGAGATGGAGAGCCCGATACGTTTATTTTTTATTTTCAAGTTGTTAAAGAGAGATGCAATGATCTGGCCGACGATTTCTGGTTCTTGGAGTACACCATCTTCGACCGCTCCTTCAGGGAGCAGGGCGCTGCCAACAGCCGAGAGCTTATATCCTTTCCCAGAGCGTCGGAGTTGGCAAATCTTCACCGCATGAGAGCCTATGTCTACCCCGGTGATGAGCTGATCTTTTTTAGCCATGATTATCTCTTAGAAATTGTGAATGCAGGAGCTTGAATTGACAGGGAAATATACGACTGTCTCTAGATATTAAGCACATAAACCGCTGCGTTTGTCAAGTGTCGAGCATAATTTTTTTGTTTTTATTTTATTAAAAACAAAGGGATAGATATGGTCCCCTTGTGCTTTATCTTGTGTTATCCTTGCCTAATTTTTTAAAATAATTTTATAAATAACATGTGGTTGTTATAGCCGAAATCCTGCTTGTATTTTTATGAGCTATCGGTTAGTTTGGCAGGCAACTTTATTCTCCATCTCCCCAGAGGCTTACGAGTGACTTCTCATCCATCCCCTTCCAAAAAATCCGCCTGGCGTGAGAACGTTGAGGCGATTGTCATTGCCCTGATCCTGGCTCTGTTCATCCGGACCTTTATTGTGCAGGCCTTTAAGATCCCCTCGGGGTCCATGCTGCCCACCTTGCAAATTGGCGACCATATTCTTGTTAATAAATTCATTTATGGTATCAAGATCCCTTTTTCCGGCAAAGTGCTGGTGCCGGTAAAGGATCCGCAACCAAATGATATCATTGTTTTTAAATACCCGGAAAACCCCAAGTTGGACTACATTAAACGTGTTGTTGGCACAGCAGGACAAACTGTGGAGATCCGTGATAAAGTGGTCTTGATTGACGGGGTGGCCTTTGATGATAAGTACGGTGTTCACAGTGACGTCAATATTTTGTCGGCAGCCCAGGGGCCAAGGGATAACTATGGTCCGGTGACCGTCCCGCCGGGTAAACTGTTTGTGATGGGAGACAACAGGGATAACTCCTATGATGGGCGGTTTTGGGGATTTGTTGACCTGCAGGCGGTGCGGGGTAAAGCCTTTCTTATTTACTGGTCCTGGGATGTCCGGGCAGACCTTTTTTCTTTGGATCGATTCAGATCTGTTCGTTGGGGCCGTATTGGTGACCTTGTGCATTGAAGCGGAGTACACGTGGCAACAGGATATTTTTTCCCCCACAGGCATGTTCTTGGAATTGATCAACTTTCCCCTGATGATATATCCCACATACTGCGCACGGCCAAATCCCTGAAGGAGATTTCGGCACGACCCATTAAAAAGGTGCCGACCTTACGAGGGCATACCATTATCAACCTTTTTTTTGAGCCCTCGACCCGTACCAGGTTGAGCTTTGAGATCGCAGCCAAAAGGATGAGCGCTGATACCTTTACTCTTTCTCCGGCCACCAGCAGCGCAACCAAAGGGGAGACACTCATCGATACGGCCCGTACCCTTTCGGCCATGCATCCTGATGGTATCATTCTTCGCCACTCCTGTTCAGGGGCACCCCACATACTCGCCCGGCATGTGAACGCCTCGGTTATTAACGCCGGTGATGGTGCGCATGAGCACCCCTCCCAGGCCTTGCTCGACATGATGACCGTTCAGGAGCATAAAGGTCGCCTGCATGATCTCAAGGTTGCCATCATTGGGGACATTATGCACAGCAGGGTGGCTCACTCGGATATAGAGGGCTTTACTAAGATGGGATCCCGTGTCCATGTGTTTGGACCCTCGACATTGATGCCCAAAGGATTGGTGAATCTCGGGGCCGTGGTCGAAACCTCTTTGGAAGATGTCGTCCGTCGTGCTGACGTGGTCATGACACTGCGTATCCAGAAAGAGAGACAGAACGATCCTTTGCTCCCCTCGTTCAGGGAATATGCCCGACATTTCAGTATTTCAAAAGAGATACTCTCCCTGGCCAAACCGGACGCCCTTGTCATGCATCCCGGGCCTGTGAACCGAGGGATAGAGTTAAGCCCGGAAGTCGCCGACAGTGGGCAATCGGTTATTCTCAATCAAGTGACCAATGGTGTGGCGGTTCGCATGGCCTTGCTGTATCTGGTCATGGGGAACGCCTGAATCCGCTGCGGAGTACAGACTGATACCCCATGGTCTCTTGTTGTGTAGGAAGCAAGCTGGAGCCAGGTATAGAGGAGCAGCTGCACCTCGTCGTCCTGCGGCAGGTTCAAAAACAGGGCAGCCCAAGCTCCGCTTTATTCGCTGAGCTGCTGTCGTACTCCCAACTCTGGGCTGCCTGGAGACGGAGGTATGCGCCAGCTTTGCCTCTGTACTGTTTCATAAACGCGCTCGGATGCAGACCACGGAAAATAGAGATCGGACAGTATCTTCATGAACACCTCTTGGATTATTCAACAGGGCCGGGTTGTCGATCCGGTCAATGCCATTGATCGTTGCCAAGATTTGTATGTGCTAGACGGTATTCTCACCGCTGAGGCCTCCGCTCTACCTGATGATGTTCAAATTATTGACGCTAGGGGACAAATCGTTGTCCCAGGGCTGATTGATATGCATGTGCATCTTCGGGAACCCGGACATGAATACAAGGAGGATATTCTTTCCGGGACAAGAAGCGCAGTGTCCGGCGGCTTTACTGCTGTGGCGTGTATGCCCAATACCGTGCCCGTCAATGACAGCGGTGCTGTCTGTTCTTTTATTAAAGAGACAGCCCGTCAGGCGCCTGCCAGGGTGTATCCGGTGGCGGCGATCAGTAAGGGCAGTCTGGGGCGGGAACTCACAGAGATGGGTGACCTGCGCGATCACGGGGCAGTGGCTGTGTCTGATGACGGACTCCCGGTTCGTGACAGTCAGCTTATGCGGCGTGCGCTGGAGTATGCCAGTGATTTTCAGTTGACCGTGATTTCGCACTGTGAAGATCCGGCCTTGAGCAAGGGAGTGATGAACGAAGGCGCGAATTCCACCCTTCTTGGGTTGCAAGGTATCCCGGCGGCTGCTGAATCGGTCATGGTGTACCGGGATATCGCCCTGGCCGAGTTGACAGGTAAGCCGGTGCATATTGCCCATGTGAGCTGCGCCCAGTCCGTGGATCTGATCCGGGCTGCAAAAAAGCGCGGGGTTCAGGTGACTGCGGAAACCGCTCCCCATTATTTCAGCCTGACCGATGGGGCGGTTATCGGGTATGACACCAACGCGAAAATGCATCCGCCGCTCAGGGAACAGGCCGATGTTGAGGCGATCATTGCCGCACTTGTTGATGGGACCATCGATGCCATAGCCACGGACCATGCTCCCCACTCCAGTTTGGAAAAGGATCTGGAGTTCGATCAAGCAGCCAATGGCATCATTGGGTTGGAAACCGCCTTGCCGTTAACCTTGGAGCTGGTACACCGGGATGTGCTGGATCTGACCCGCCTGGTCGAGCTGTTGTCCGTTTCCCCGGCCAGGATTCTGGGGGTGCAGGGAGGACATTTCTCCCCGGGAGAGAGGGCGGATATGACCATTATTGACCCAGATCATGTCTTTTCGTACACAGAGGAGATGATTGTGTCCAAGAGTGTCAATACGCCCTATATCGGAAGACAGTTCAGAGGCAGGGCTGTGCTAACCATGGTGGATGGTGCTGTCCGGTTTTCCCTCTAACCCTTATTTCTCATGGACATTGGTCGAGATTGGGGCCTGAAAACGGAGGTCACACCCATCTGTTTTTATTTTTTATCAAGTAAAACCAAGGTGTTACGGGAGATCCGGGCTGGGAGGCAGGGAGACGGGTACCTCTTTTCTGATATATATTTCTTGGGGAGAAACTCGGGCCTTGAAGGCCAGGACCAGGACCCCCGCTTTAATAGCTTTAGCAAGCGTTTCTGCATAGTTGGGATCTATATGTGCTGCAGGCTGAAAGGCGTCTGTATCCTCTCTTTGGATACAAAAGAGCAAACTAGCGCCATGCCCCTGATGGGCCAGGCTGATCAGTTCCTCCAGATGTCTGGTCCCGCGAGCGGTAACCGCGTCAGGAAAAAGAGCGCATTTATCCTGCGCCAGAGAACAGTTTTTCACTTCCAGGTAGGTTGTCCGACCTCCTGGTTCATGTTCAAGCATAAAGTCCAGACGGCTTTTCTCTGAAATTTTGACCTCAGGCACAATGGTCTTGATGGGATCAAAGTGGTTGATCCGGCCGTTGGTCAGGGCCTCGTGCACCAGTTTATTGGTCCGTGCTGTGTTGATCCCAATCCAAGAGGGGCCTACCCGAACAAGTTCCAGGGTCCAGGGATATTTTCGTTGAGGATTTGTCGACCTGGAGATGAGAACCGGAAGACCGGGATCCGAACAGCCAAGCATGGAGCCGCTGTTGGGACAGTGTACGGTCAGTATGCGCCCGTCATCCAGTTGGACATCAGCCAGAAAACGTTTGTACCGCTTGACCAGTTTTGCACGAGTTTGTCTTGTTGGAAGAAGCATAGCCAGAGATTGCAAAATGTAGCTGAATTTGCCCGATCCTCTGTAAGGAGCGGACCTGCGTCCAGCTGTTATACCTCTGGGGCATTCTGCAGGCAATGAGAAATACGGCAAAGGGAAAAAGAGAGGGGATATGGGTGGCGCACCTTTCTCCATTTGAGTTTTTGCTTGGTTTTTTGTAATAAAAGGGGTGGCGTCGGCGTTTTAGGTACTCTATTCGCACTCAACATACAACAAAGGAGACTCAACCCATGAAGCTAGGGTTAAACGGCCTGGGGAGAATAGGCAAGTTATCATTGTGGCATCATGTTGCATGCAAGCATTTTTCTGAGATTGTGGTCAATTTGGGCAGACAAGTGGGGTCTGGACTGCAGGATATTGCGGCCGCAATAGAAAAAGATTCATCCTATGGCCGACTGGGCGTATACCTCCATGGGCACAGCTGTGGTCGGGTTATTGAGAACCTCAACGAAGCCGAAGGCAGCATGACCATTGACGGTATGCCGGTGCGCTTTCTGAGGACAGCCCGTAATCCCAAAGATATCGCCTGGCAGGAGAACGGTGTTCGCCTGGTGGTGGATACCACCGGCGTCTTCAGAGATCCGACCACGGATCCCGACGACGGCAAAGGAGCCCTGCGAGGGCACCTCCAGGCTGGTGCCGAGAGGGTGGTACTGTCCGCGCCCTTTCAGATCAAAGCGAAAGGCTTGGATATGCCCGAAGATGCTGTGACCACTGTCATGGGCATCAATGATGATGAGTATGACCCCTTACGGCACAGTATTATTTCTGCTGCTTCCTGCACCACAACCTGTCTCTCCTATATGATAAAACCTTTGCTTGACCACTTTGGCAGCGACCGCATGCTTTCAGCCTCCATGGTGACCGTGCATGCAGCCACCGGCAGTCAGCAGGTTTTGGACCGCATGCCGGGCGCTGGGACGACGGACTTGCGGAAAAACCGTTCCATCCTGAACAATATTATCTTGACAACCACCGGTGCGGCCAAGGCCCTTGGTCTGGTGATCCCGGAAATGAAGGGGATTGGCTTTATTGCCGAGTCCGTCCGAATTCCGACCTCCACTGGTTCACTCATTGTTTTGGTGCTCAACCTTCAGGATGACCTGGAGAATCCGATCAAGCGGAGCCTGATTAACTCTATTTACAGTGCCTACGCAGAAAACACCCCCTACCTTGTCCATTCCACTGAACAGAATGTCTCTTCGGATATTATTGGGGTGCCCAGGGCCGCTGCTGTTATTGAGGCAACCGAAATTCATACCCGGACAGCTACCCTTAAGGTGAACTTGGAGCACGTCAAGGGGGTGTCGTTAAGCCAGGGCAATGCCAACGCCAGCCTGGAAATCCCAGTTACCCAGGCGGTCATTTATGGTTGGTATGACAATGAACTAGGGAGTTATACCCACATGTTGGGTGATTTGACCGTTACAGTTGCCGATACCATGGTTTGACATACGGGCGGCAGGCAGGCGTGACCTGGACGCTGTTTATACCCTGGAGCAGTCAGGTATGAACAGACCATGGTCATACAGCCAGCTCCAAGCTGAGCTGGACTATCCGCTGGGGGTACAGTTGCTGGCCACGGCAGCAGGGGGGAGGGTGTGTGGTTATGCCCTGTTCAGGTATGTGGCCCAGGAGGCTGAACTGCTGCGCATTGGGGTCGCCCAGGACGACCGGCGTACAGGCGTGGGTAGGGCGCTCTGGGAGCGGGGGCTGTGTTGTCTGCGTGCTACCGGAGTGATGAGGTGTTTTGCGGAGGTTCGCCGTTCCAATACCGTCGCCCGGAGCTTTTATGAACGGCTGGGATGTGTTAGGGTGGGCTCCAGGAAGAAGTATTACCTGCATCCTGTAGAGGATGCGATTGTTGTCCAAAGAACCATTGATTGATGGGAGGAACCCGTGAAAAAAATAGAGGACCTTTCCCTTGCAGGAAAAAAGGTTTTTGTCCGCGTGGATTTCAATGTCCCCATGGCTGATGGCCGGGTACAGGATGATCTGCGAATGCAAAAGGCATTGCAGACCATTACCTTTCTCAGGCAACAGGGAGCGCGAACCATCCTCTGCACCCATCTGGGAAGACCAACACGAGAACAGAAGGACAAGTTTTCCCTGGCGCCGGTGGCCGAGCATCTGTCTTCTTTAATTGGTACACCCGTGGTACTGGCGCCTGACTGCATTGGGCCAGAGGTGGAGGCTTTGGTCCAGCGGATGCAGGATCGGGATGTGCTGATGCTGGAAAACATCAGGCTGTACAAAGAGGAAACTGAAAATGACCGGCAGTTTGCAGCCCAACTGGCCGGACTGGCGGAGGTCTACGTGAACGATGCTTTTGCCGTTTCCCATCGTGCACATGCTTCTGTTGTAGGAGTGCCCGCCTGCATAGCGGAAAAAGCGCCTGGATTTCTGTTGCAGCGTGAGTTGGATTATTTCCAACGTTCCCTGGATAATCCGGTCAGGCCGCTGGTTGCCATTGTCGGAGGTGCTAAGGTCTCCGGTAAACTACAAGCCCTGGAGAATATGCTCGACCGGGTAGATGGGTTGATTTTGGGAGGGGCCATGGCCAACACTTTTCTCAAAAGTCAGGGGTACGCCCTGGGTGATTCGCTGGTTGAAGATGATCTGCTTGCGGCGGCGGCAGACCTGCTCCGGCGGGCTGCGGACAAAGGTGTCAAGGTCTATTTGCCCGTTGATGTGGTGGCTGCAGAGAGGTTTGCTAATCAGGCTGTCAGCAAACTGGTAACGGTGCAGGACATTCCGGATGCATGGATGGCTCTGGATATCGGGCCGGCTTCTGTCCTTTACTTTAACGAGGCATTGGCCAAGGCCAAGACTATTGTCTGGAATGGCCCGATGGGCGCCTTTGAAATGGATTCTTTTTCCAGAGGGACCATGGCCATTGCCCACACAGTGGCGGCATCCCATGCGCTCACGGTGATCGGCGGGGGCGACTCCAATGCTGCCATTAAAAAGGCCGGTGAAGCAGACAATATTTCGTATATGTCCACTGGCGGAGGGGCGTTTCTTAGGCTTATGGAAGGGAAGGCTTTGCCTGGTGTGCAGGCATTGGCCTAGCCCGAATTGCCCTTGGGGATCACGCTGTCAGGAGACTTTCACAGAAAGGAGGCTATAATGGCTAGAAAACCTATCCTCGCAGGCAACTGGAAAATGCACTTTACTGTCGACCAGGCCGTTCAACTCGCCCTTGAACTCGCCAGGACAGCTGATGCCTGCAGGGACCGGGAGGTTATGATCGCTCCCCCGTACACTGCGCTTGATGCTGTCAGCAAGGCAGTGCAAGATTCCAGGATGCTGGTTGGTGCCCAGAATGTGTGCTGGCAAGAGCAGGGGGCATTGACAGGGGAAATTTCTCCGACCATGCTCCAGGATTGCAACGTCAGCATGGTGATCATCGGTCATTCCGAACGTCGGCAGCTCTTCAACGAGAGCGATGCTATGATCAATCAAAGGATGCTGGGAGCTTTGCACTATAATCTGGCGCCAGTATTCTGCATTGGTGAAACCCTGGAGGAGCGGGAGGCAGGAGATACCCTGACCGTTCTTGAGCAGCAGATAATCGAGGGCCTGAAGGGGATCGATGCCGCCCAGATGTCGTCGGTGGTCATCGCCTACGAGCCGATCTGGGCTATTGGGACCGGGCAAACCGCAAGCACAGAGCAGGCACAGGAGGCGCATCGTTTTATTCGGCAGCTGGTGGAAAATAAAGTAAACAAAACTGTTGCAGAAAAGGTGAGAATACTCTATGGTGGCTCGGTTAAACCAGAGAATGTTGATGCGCTGATGGCGCAGCCTGATATAGATGGTGCACTGGTTGGTGGTGCAGCACTCCAATTCGAGTCCTTTGCTCGAATTATCAATTTTATATGACAAATATAATACTTATAACACACGTCACGGTCTGTCTTTTTCTTATTGCCATAGTTTTATTGCAACATGGTAAGGGTGCGGATATAGGAGCGACCTTCGGCGGATCCAGTCAGTCGCTGTTTGGGACGGAAGGACCTGTTCCCTTGCTCAATAAAATTACGACAATTGCGGCTATCGTTTTCATGGGAACCTCGGTCACTTTGGCGTATATATCGGTGAATAAAAGTACAAGATCGGTTATGAGCACTGTGACTGTCCCTGGGGAACAGCAGGCAATGCCGCTGTCCACAGAGCAGATGAGCGCTCCGGCGCCTGAAAGCGAAAGCACGCAACAGGCCGCCGAAGAAAAATAGTAGACAGCTCAATAAAGGGTGCCGAAGTGGTGGAATTGGTAGACACGCTATCTTGAGGGGGTAGTGGCCCACGGTCGTGCGAGTTCGACTCTCGCCTTCGGCACCATTGAAAGGTTTAAGAACGTTCACTGAAGTTTGTTTAGGCCCCAAATCTGTAAGGTTTGGGGCCGTTTTTTTGTTCGTGCGCCTGGGCGGGATCTTGAAAAAAGCCATTGTTTTTTGTGTGTCTATTACATGAGATAAACAAGCTGAATAAAATACTGCACCCAAAATGGGGTGAGATGGCGAAAGCTACATTGTGGGAGGATTGTCAGAAGAAGAACCTGGTGTTTTCCACCTTGGTGCTCCTTTTCAGGAGGCTTCAATTATAAAAAAGCGCTTGACATTGCTCCTCGTCTGGGTGATACTTAATAGCTTATACTAATGTTAAGAGAATGAAGAGAGTGGGTAAAATTCGGTATAACACCTGAAAAAAAGAAAGATTCTCTCTGCTGAGGAGTGGGAGAAAAACCCTCACTTTGAGACGAAGACTTTGGTATATTCAAAGTTTTTCTCATGGTTACAAGCAAGGCTCCCATTCAGTTTCTATTGGTACATCTCTATTGTGTGGAGAACAAGATATCGGCTCGTTCTTGGCGGGTCGCGGTTATTTTCGAGCAAACCCAGACAATGGAACGGATGCCATATTTTGCGACCCGGAATTGGCAAAAGCGAGGCGGCGATGACATCGGTGTTGTAAGCCGTCTTGCAGGCCCCTCTGGTTTGAATCCACTACCTTTCGGCAGTTGAGAGTTTACTTAAAGGAGGAAATATGAGAAAGGTAACTTGTTTTGTCGTTATTTCGATTTTGTTGTGCAGTACTGCAGTGCTGCATGCTCAGGCAGCATCTGTTTTTCTTACTCAAGAGCAGACATTTGGTGATAGTATACCCACCTTTGAGGAGACGCTGACCTTTGATAAATTTGATGCTTCATTGGGAACTCTTTTGTCCATAGAGGTAGGCATGTATTTGGAGTCCACTGGGGGCTCTCTAACCGTTGACAATGATGGTGCACAACCAGCTACGGTTACTGCAAAGTTGGGTGTTCAAGGAGCAATGAGTTCGACGGACGTATCCTTTATGGACACCTCATTTCAATTTATAGCCAATGACATTCACGCCTATGAAACGGCAACCTATGCTCTTGCAGCGGATGATGGTGACGGTCCCAGCAATGTAGACCCCTCTGCTCCAGATGCTGCCACCCTGATAGGTAACAGTTCCCAAACTTCTGACAACGGCTACCTTCACAGTTTGGTTCATGGTCAATATATAGGTTCTGGCACCTTTGATGTTACGGTGGATGTAGCACCGTATCTTAACTTTGGAGGAGTCGGAGGTCTTGAAGGCGGCTTTACCAATATGATCGCTGGCGGTAACGTCCAGGTTATTTATGAATATGAACCCTCCATCCCCCCTGTTCCAGTGCCTGGTTCAGTTGTCCTGCTTGTATCAGGTCTCGGTTTCATGGCATGGATGAGAAGAAGAAACTGATGCCGTATCATTGATTGAGGTACAAAAGAGGTCACTACCAGCAATGGTGGTGACCTCTTTTGTTTATCAAAAACTTTGAGATATTTTTTTCCAGGTCGAACCGGTGCAAGGACGTCGGTTTACCCCGGATTGCTCATGAGCTTGGGGTCTTACTTTTCCCGAACCTGACACCGCCTGAGCTGATGAGAAATCCAGATGAAGAGCTTGCAGATAACAGTTCAGGTTCCCAGTTTCAGCTCCTCCCCCCTCCTAGGCCTCTCTGGTTTCGTCTGCAGTTGGAGTTCCTCCTTTCCTGACTCCTTGTGTTGCCAGATGTGCACCTGCTGCCCATGGTAAGGACATGGCAAGCAGAAGCCAAGTTTTCTTTTCCAGCGAAGGGTGTCAATTAGAGCAACGTCTTTGGTGGATGGATCAAATCTGTCCGCAGCTATCCCATATTTGATACCATCGACAGCATCTCCACGGAGGAGAATCTCGTCCACAACCAAAGCCAGATTCCTCCCTGGGAATGTTCTTTCCCCATACAGTTTCCCAATTATTCCGGGATGTGCCACCACTTTCCCGGATTTCTCATGCACCTTTTGTCTTGTTTGAAAAAAGAGGCAAAAATAAAAAGATGCGCTCTTGGGGCGCTGTTTCAAATTGCAACAAATAGCTCTTGAACAATCCGGGTTCCGTGATCGTCCCGTCCCCTGGACAACGACAACTAAAAGTATATTGACAAATTATCTTGTACATGTACAATGCCAGTTCAGTACAGAGACAAAGGGAGAGAGGTTGTGGATCTGACAGAAAAGCAGCAGAGCTTGCTGCAATATTTGCGTACAAAGCTCGATGAAAACGGCACCATTCCCACCCTGCGACAGGCCGCAGCTGATCTGGGAGTGACGCATAATGCTGTCGCTCAATTGATGCATCAATTGGAGCGAAAGGGAATGTTGCAACGCCAGGGACGCTATGGACGCAGCGTTCAGCTTTACCCTGATCCGAGCAACCAGGGTCGCTGGGGCCGGGGCAGGGAAGTACCGATTGTCGGCCAGATAACGGCAGGCTTGCCGATGTATGCCCAGCAGGAATGGGAGGGAACGGTGGTTGTGGATGAGAGTATCTTCCCGGGTACAAATCTTTTCTCTTTACGTGTCTCTGGAGATTCCATGAAAGAAGCCGGAATTTTTGATCAAGACCTGGTGATCTGTGAACCACGTCAATATGCTGAAAGCGGGGAAGTCGTTGCTGTACTCATCAAAGGAGAGGAGGCAACGGTCAAGCGAATTTTTCTTCACTCCGATCACATCGAATTACATCCAGCCAACAAGGCCTTTTCCATAATGTGCTACCCATTCAGCGACATCCTGGTGCAAGGCAAGGTTGTCGGGGTAATCAGAGGCAAGCATGGACTGTTGGATGGGAAGAGCCATTGACAAGAACCTCCCTGGTCATGTGAAGCTGCCCCGCCAGGCCGTCTCGGGAGGACCAGATAATTTTTGTCACGTTTATCTGGGGACCTGCGGGTATTCCTACACCGAGTGGACGGACAGTGGGTACTACCCCCCAGGAACCAGAGCGTCTGACATGCTCAAGCTGTATTGCCGCAATTTCTCAATGGTGGAACTCAATTATACCTGGTACCAGATGGCCCGGGCTGATGCCATGGCCCGGATGGTGGGGAAAGCTCCGAGTCACTTTCTCTTTTGTGCCAAAGTAACCAGAACCATGACCCACGAAGTTCGCAGAAACTGGCAGGAACAGTTGAAGCTCTTTCGTACAGGTATTGCTCCGCTAAGAGACCAGCTTCTAGCGCTTTTGGTGCAGTTTCCCCCTTCTTTTGAGCGGACGATTAAACATCGTCAATACCTGGCAGCTCTCTTGGACGGCCTCCAGGGGCTCCCCATTGCGGTAGAATTTCGGCATCGATCCTGGGCCGTGGATTCGGTTTTCGCTGAGCTGGAAAAACGCAAGATCACCCTGGTCAACGTGGATGCACCGGAGATGCCCAATCTCTTTCCACCGTTGAAAACCGTTACCACTCCCTCCCTCTTCTATGTTCGCTTTCATGGTCGAAACACTGAGGGCTGGCGTTCAACCAATATGCAGAAAAAGTTTAACTACAACTACGCTGAGGAGGAGCTGCACCAGTGGACTGAGGAGTATATCCTTCCCATGTCCAAGCAGGCAGAAAAAGGGGTCATCGTTTTCAACAACCACGTCAAGGCCCAGGCGCCGCGCAATGGCTCGACCTTGGCAGGGATCCTCAACAAGCACCAGGCAGGAGCGGTATAATGGCCTGGGGAGGAACCACATGTGATCGTCAGATAATCCATTTTAATGTTGCTGATTTTGCGGTTGCGGTTGAACGGCTCTGTGATCTCACCCTTCGGGAAAAGCCGGTCATTATAGCACCAATGGGCTTTCCCCGAACCGTTGTCTATGATATGAGCGAAGAGGCGTACGGAGAGGGTGTCCGCAAGGGCATGCCACTGCAAACCGCCACCCGTCTTTGCCCGGCTGCAAAAATAGTATCCCCGCGCATACCTTTGTACCAAAAAGCAATGGGGCTTTTTGGTTCTGAGCTGCAGCTCTATTCGCCTCTTATAGAGTCAGGCCAGGTCGATGGTCATTTCTATGTCGATCTCACCGGCACTCACCGCCTGCATGGCCCGGCTCACGACGTGGCGTGGCGAGTGAGAAAAGAGGTGCAAAACAGGATGGGCATTGACCCCATCTGGACCCTGGCGAGCAACAAGCTGGTCTCCAAGGTGGCTTCTCGACTTGTGAAACCAATTGGTGAATACATTATCAGTCCTGGTGAGGAGCCTTCTTTCCTCGCGCCGCTCGCCATTCGTTTACTCCCAGGTCTGAAAAGAGCCGAGCTGGAGCGGCTGCAGCATTTTCAACTCACTACATTTGGTTCGGTAGCTGCTCTTTCCAGGGAGCAACTGATGATACCTTTTGGTCAGCGTTCGCAGTTTTTACACGATGCCAGTCGCGGAGTAGACAATACCCCTGTATGGCCATCCTCTAGGAAGAGGTCAGCGATTGTCTTGGAAGAGGTTTTTGCAGAAGATACCAATGATTCCAGAAAGATCCTTGCCGTTCTCTCCTTGCTCGCCAGTCAAGCAGGGGAGCGGTTGCGAAACAGGCAACAGGTCACCCGTCGTTTGGGTGTATGGCTGAGCTATGCAGACGGAACCGATGTCGTGCGGCAGGCCAGCCACAAAAAAGGAGTCTGCGGCGAGGACAGTCTTCAGGAAATGCTTGCTGCCGCTTTTTGCCGGGCATGGTTTCGCCGTACTCGGGTACGGAGCTGTCGCCTGGTTTGTGACCGCCTGAGCCCTTGCTCTCCCCAAGGGGTACTTTTTCCTGAAATGATGGGAGGGGCAAAAGAAAAAAACAAGAAACTGGACCAAGCCATGGATACCCTTCGCAGTCGTCACGGTTCAGGTATTATTGGTCGTGGACGCTGCTACCCTGTTCAGGAAAGCACTCTCCGGATGGCTCATCAGCTGAGCCCGGACTTCTCATCAGTTCAGACGGTTCCAGGTTCGGGGGGGTTGGGGACTTCAGTATACCTGGAGAGATGTGGGGCCAAAATACCGTCCAAGATGGTGGCGGATGGGATAAGCCCTGGTGCACATTTTGCCAAAATTTGAGACCGTCCTTGGACACCACATCCCTTGGTTTGCCTGTATTTTTTAAAAAAAACAAGATGTTCATGGAAAATCCGAGCTTCCCGTTCCCGTGGAAGCCTAACTACCCGAACCAATTGTCATGTTTGCCTTACGTGTCCGCTCTTGGTACTCCTTCTTGCAGGGGACGTCATCGCCCCGGGAGCTTTGTATACGTGCCAAAACACTTGGCTACAGCGGTCTGGCTCTGACCGATAGAGACAATATATACGGCCTTTGGGAATTTATACGACACTGCAAGGCACAGAAATTACAACCCATCATCGGAGCAGAAGTCTCCGCGCAGGAGAGTGGCTCGCTCATCACCTGCCTGGTAAAAAATGAAACTGGCTACAAAAATCTCTGTCGCATGCTGACCAGACGTCATATGGCATCTGGTCATTCCAGATTTGATCTCTTCTCTGAAATACCACATTTTGCTGCCGGATTGATCCTCCTTTGCAATGACCTGAACAGTTTACGGCACTGTCTGGATCACGGTCTTTGCGCTGTCGCTGATCTGGGACCATCCCCCACGGCGCAGGCCAAAGCCCTGTATACCTGGACAAAAAAGAACGGCCTTGTTGCTGTTGCCACTCCTGATGCTGACCTGGGACATACAGGGGAAAGAGAGGTGCACCAGGTCGTACAAGCGATCAAAGAGGGTTGGACGATCAGTACAGCGCGACGAGAGAGCAAAGATGTGCATGCCCTGCTCCCCCCACAGGTATACGCTGATCGTTTTGCCATCTGGCCAGGCGTGGTCGAGGCTGCTGATAGCTTGGCGAAGCAGTGCCCATATACGGGACCATCAGGTCAAGTGATCATGCCGCCCTGGAAGCACGATCAGGGAAAAGAGGAAACAGATGCGCTGACTACACTTCGCACCAGGGCTTTCCAAGGAGCGGCCAGAAAATACGGCCAGGACCTCGGTGAAGAGGTGGTCGAGCGGCTTGAACATGAATTGCGCATTATCGAAGAGAAAGGCTTTTCTTCCTACTTTTTGGTCGTGGACGATATCGTTCACCATACCACGCAAAAGAGCAGGGGGGCAGAGAGGTTAAGACGCCGGATTTGTGGTCGCGGCTCAGGGGCCGCTTCCTTGGTTGCCTATTGTCTGGGCATAACCAACGTCTGTCCTATCAAATATAATCTGTATTTCGAACGCTTTCTCAATCCCGGCCGCACAGATCCCCCTGATATTGATATAGACTTTTCCTGGGACGAACGGGATCAGGTCCTTGATGAGGTGTTGCACACATACGCTGGTCATGCGGCAATGGTCTGTAACCATGTTTTCTTTCAACCTCGTATGGCGATTCGGGAAGTGGCCAAGGTATACGGCATACCTGGATATGAAATATCAAAACGCACCAAACGAATTCCGGGGGGATATGGAACAGGGGAAGATCTTGCAGGCCAACTGGTCAAACTGCCGACCTTCAAAGATCAGGACCTGTCACCCCCCTGGCCGGAGATTCTCGCCCTTGCTGAACAAATAATCGGGTTTCCCCGTCATCTCTCCGTGCATTCCGGAGGGGTGGTCATCACGCCTGATCCCATTGATGAATATGTGGTGGTGGAACGAGCAGCCAAAGGGGTGCCCATTATCCAATGGGAGAAAGATGGCGCCGAAGAGGCTGGCCTGGTGAAAATAGATCTGCTTGGCAATCGCAGCCTCGGGGTTATCCGTGACACGATTTCCACGGTGGAAAGTGAATGCCTTGCCAGGGGGGAAACAACGGACGAATTTATCGAAGAACACTGGCAGCCCGAGGATGATATCCAGACGAGAAACCTTGTTGCCCAGGGGCAGACCATGGGCTGTTTTTATATTGAAAGCCCGGCCATGCGTTTACTTGAGCAAAAAGCTGCCACCGGGGATTTTGAGCAGATTGTTATCCAGTCCTCCATTATCAGACCGGCAGCCAATGATTTTGTCCGGGAATATGTGCGGCGTCTCCATGGCGGCACCTGGGTTCCCCTTTGTCCTGAGATCAAAGATGTCCTGGATGAAACCTTTGGCTTGATGGTCTACCAGGAAGATGTCTCCAAGGTGGCGGTGGCCCTGGCCGGGTTTAGTCATGCCGAGGCAGATGGACTGCGCAAGGTGATGTCCAAAAAGAACAAGGAACTGCGGCTCCGCGATTACAAACAAGATTTCTTCGCAGGCTGTAGGGCAAAAGGGATTGCCCAGAAAGACATGAACCAGATATGGCAGATGATGATGAGCTTTGAGGGGTACTCTTTCTGCAAGCCCCACTCGGCATCCTATGCCCGGGTTTCTTTCCAGGCAGCCTATCTGAAATGTCATTATCCAGCCCAGTTCATGGCAGCAGTGCTTTCCAACCAGGGCGGTTACTATACCGCCTTTGCCTATGTTTCTGAGGCCAAGCGGTTAGGGCTGGAGGTACAGCACCCTGATGTGAGCAAAAGCCAGGTGCATTGGACGGGTACTGGCAACACCCTGAGAGTGGGGCTGCAGGCGGTCAAGGGACTGTCTGCAGCCTGTAGAGAACGTATTCTTACCCAGCGTGCAGAGAACTCCTATGTCAGCCTTGTTGATTTTTTCCGCCGCGTTCAGCCGACGGATAATGAAATCCTTGCCCTGGCGTGCGCTGGGGCACTTGATAGTCTTGCTGCCAACCTGAATCGTCCCATGATCCTCTGGCAATGGACGCATTTCCAAAGGCTGCGGCAGGAGATGCAAACCATGTCGCTTTTTGAGGTGGTCTTGCCAGATCCACCCCAGCTTGCCGCACCGGAACTGCTGGACACACTGAGAAGAGAGTATGCTGTGCTGGGGTTTTTGTGTCAGTACCATCCGCTCCAATTTGTCCGTACAAGACGAGGAGAAAAAGGGTTGGTCCCTGTGTCCACCCTGGAACAACGGGTCGGCCAACGCGTGCGATGCGCGGCCTGGCTGCTGACGGGCAAGCTTGTTTCCACCCACAGAGGTGAGGCAATGGAGTTTCTTACCTTTGAAGACGAAAGCGCGCAGATTGAAACGACTTTTTTCCCTCAAACCTATCGCAAATACGCCCGGATGCTGAAAAGCGGCAGGGGATATCTGCTGACGGGACTGGTGGAGGAGGATTATGGCGCGCTGACCTTGACGGTGGATGCTGTCTGTCCTTTATAAGCCCATAAGCCCAGATTTGTCCCTGCGTTCAGGGCGCTCGGATTTGGACAAGCGCGACGGGCAGTGCGGGTTACTTGGGCGGAAATGGGCGGCGGGTGTGTGTGTGACTGGCAGGGGGGAAGAAGGGCGTGTGCTGGGGTGAGGTAACCAATCACGGGCTTTGTATTTGGGTGTTATGCTCTCGTTCTGAGGTGTAACGGGTCACGGGATGACTACTTCTTTTTATAGAGTTGTTTGGGGGGATATCCTTCAAATTCCTTAAAAACTCGCGAAAAATAAGATGCATCATTAAAGCCCACAGCAAAGCCTGCGTCGGTTACGGTTGCTCCATGTTTCAAAAGAAGTTTTTTTGCCGCTTCAATACGTTTTTTATTGAGATAATGTTTAAATGATATCCCGAAGTGTTTTTTAAAACTACGACAAAAATGATATTTGCTCATCGCTGTCTCTTTTGCTATTGCTTCTAGTGTAATTGGTCTATAGTAATTATTGTCTATAAAAATTTTGACTTTTTTTATGAAATCTTCCTTGTTGCTTAATGGGGAATGAAGATTTAAATTGGATATAGAATGGGGAGTATCATTGCAATAAAGAATATGACGATGCCTTATGCCGTTGGCAACTATTTTATAAAAATGTTTTTTTATAGAATAAAATGATTCAAGTAATGAAATAAAATTTACTGAATCAATACAGATTAATGATGAGTCAACACAACATTTTATGGTTGATGTAGCTGGTGATCTTGAAAATAAACCAATATCAAGGAACATATCTCCGTTGTTGAGGTAACCACACAACATTTCGTTACCTGAGTAATCATCAATAATAATTTTTGCGCAACCGTGCTCGATTATACCAATGAGCAATACCGGAGCGCCTTGTTTAACAAGTAGAGATGATGCTGGGAAGTCTCTTCTTTCAAAGAAACTGGAAACTTTTTCCAGTCGATCTGGGCTTAAAGTGCAAAAAGGCTGTATTCTGGAAAGGGATAATGTTATCGAGTTCATCAAAAAAACCACTAAACCGAAAAACTCCAAAAGGTTGCACCCTGGTTTCTTGGCCTTTTGATGTGCATAGCCAAATGTCCCGTAGCTATACGTTGGTTTTCAAGGCAGGTCTTCTGACTCCCGGATCATCCTACTTCCCACACCTTCCCATTTTCTGAACGCGTGAAAACAGTGGCTCCTCGTGGTGTTCGTCCTCGGTTACAGCGGCGGGTCCGTTCCCGGTTTGCACGGGATTCCCTTTCAAGCCCTTGGGCACCTTTCTCTTTTCTTTAGCGAGAAAAAGCCTTGTTTGTCAAAGGATAAAAATGCAAAATCGTCTTTCGAAGTACCAAGAGGCAATATTATCTATGTTTTTAGCAATTAATTACAGGTTATAGAGGAAAAAGTGATTTATACACAAGAGGTACTTTTCCAATCTATATGTTTGGCAAGACTAAAAAATTTTTCAGTACCCTTCGTTTTTTGATCAAGAACATTTGTACAGCTCAAAAGAGGTCTTCTATGAAGAAATATCTCCGTGCTTTCTGGAAAGATGAATCAGGTGCTACAGCTGTTGAATATGGTCTCATTGCAGGGGTTATTGCAGCAATTCTGGTGACCGTACTTGGCTTGTTTGGCGATAACCTTACCGAACTTTTCGAGGCAATTTCTGAAAAATTAACCGAAGCCGCAAATAATGTCAAAGCCAGCTCTACAAATTGATGCCAGGTGTTGGGCGTATATGTTTTTTTAAGATGCGCATCTAATACCTGAAGTCCAACTGTATTGCTTGTTGCAGAAGTACTGGCCCGGTTTTCTCACGAGCTCAGTCGGCGCCAGGTTCGGGAGTTTGTGGTACGGCATCATCCTAGGGTGCATCTGCTGCCAAAATACGGCTGAAAATAGTACCGCCCGCTCTGAGCTTTGGTGAACAGTTTGTCGACACTTGAGCTGGCTGAGGAATATCACATACACCTGTTGTGGTCTATTGTTTCAACTGTTGTGGTCTATTGTTTCAAATAAGACAAAACGGTTATGAGAAATTCGGGTCAGGGGCATGGGTCGGAGCGAAGAGTATCTGTTTTCTTTTCATGGACAGTGCCCTTTGCCGAGGATTGTCAGGGGGTACTCTTTCTTGCCCCAAGACAGAGCAGAAGAGTGCCTCTTCTGCGTAGCTTGCTTATGAAAAACATGCCAATACCAAGAGAAGATTCAACCCCCAAAACACCCTATCCCTTGGCTATCAGCGAAGGCTTCCGCCCTTGTCATGTATTGGGAGAGCCTGTATGAAGGGGGTGTTGCGGTCGCTCAGAAATACGGATGGTGTCGCAGCCATGGAGTTTGCTCTCGTGATACCATTTTTACTGCTTATCGTTTTTGCCACCATTGAGTATGGCTGGTATTTAACGCAAAGTATTGTCCTCAATAATGCGGTGGCTGAGGCTGCCCGGGCAGGTGCCTTAGCCCGTGACTGGGAAACGGGGAACAGTGCTGCTGAAGACCCTGAAGAACTTGCCCGTACGGCCTTCATCGAGGCATTGTGGATCTTCGAGGAGACATTCATTTCAGCTTATCTTGAAGTGCATGTTGATGAAACAAGTGGGCCTAAGCGTATTGAAGTGCTGGTAACCGAGGTTCCCTATACGCCCATCACTGGTTACCTGGGAGCGAGTATCTTGCCTGAAACCCTGGCAGCCAAGGCGGTTATGTCTTTTCCTTAAAAAAGGAAGAAACCAGGGAAACAGCCATCAAAAACAACCAATGGGAATGCAATGAAAAAAGTACGGGGGGTGATCGCCCTGCTTGTCTCCTTAGGGCTGGCAGGAATGGCTGCACTGGCGGTGTACAACTTTTGGGATACGCCAGCTCCTGTCGAAAAGAAGGTTGTTCATGTCAAGACGAAACACCCAGAGATTGAGCCGCAAAAACCCTTGTCTTTGAGTCAAACTATTCCTGTGGGAATGCGGGTTGTCACCGTCACCATGAGTACCCAGAAAAATAATATAAGTGCGTTGAAAAAAGGGGACATGGTCGATGTCTTGGCCGTTACCCCCATCCCGAACGTGACGGAAGGACGTCTGACCAGGGTGCTGACGAAGGCGGTGCAGGTTCTGGGGGTTGCAATTGATGAGAATACAGGAGGACGGAAGGTCAGAAATGTTGGGGTCTCGTTACTTGTGACCCCTGCTGAGGCGTCACTGATTAAAAGCGCCTCTGCTGCCTCTGATGTGCACCTTGTCTTGCGCAATCCGGAAGACAAGGACGAGGCACCGCAAGGGGCTATGGCCTTTACTCCTGTGACAGGGGGAAAAACCTTTACCCAGCCAAAAAGAGACCTGACACAGCTCATCGCTCCCGGCATGCGGGCCATAACCCTGGAAGTTTCTCCAACAGATGGGGTGAACGGCGTCTTTCAACCAGAAGATAGAGTGGATATCCTTGTTACCAGCCTTTGGGGCAATGTCAGCTTGAAAGGCGAGAACAAACCCGGGGAAAAAGCTGTGTTGCGGGAGACCCATCGAAATTCGCGTATCATGCTGCAAAACATTAAGGTTATTGCAACAGACAACAGTCTGGGGTGGCAGGATGGGCACAATAGCCTGACTAAGATGGTAACCCTGGAAGTAAGCCCGGAAGATGCAGAGAAGTTGACTGTCTTGGCAGATTCAAAAAAAGGGAAAAATATCATTCGCCTCATCAGTCGTAATCAGGACGATGGTTCAACCGCGATAACAGAGGGGGCTGAGTTGCTGGACCTGCTGAGCAAACGGAGACCGTATATGGCAGTAGAAATAATCCGTGGCCCTTACCGTACAGTTCAGACTTTTTATAAATGAGATATTATATGAATACCCGTCATGTTTTTGGGGTTCTCCACTCCTTCTGTGTCGTCCTAGTGCTGGCTTTTTTCTCCCTGCCCGCTCTTGCTGATCTTTGCTCGGAAGGCGATCCGAGCCTATGCCACCTTCAGGTCGAGCCCGGCAAAGCATTGCTCAAGAAGATGCAGACGCCCGTTACCAGGGTATTCGTTGGCCAACCTGAAATAGCTGATTGCCACCTGATCACACCTACCCAGATTTTACTCATGGGAAAAGAGAGGGGCTCCACCAACCTGATCCTCTGGCATGGTGAAGAGAGCGTTGAGATGTATGATGTGGAGGTTTTTCTGCCCTCGGATCTTATTAGCCGTATTCAACAAGATCTGGCTGCAATTACTCCGAGTGCTCAGATAGATGTGCGTATAGGGAACAAAGGTTTGCTCCTTTCCGGTGAGGTGGAGAGCCAGGGCGAGCTGGATAAAGTCCTCAAAATTGTCTCCAGTCATGTCGGGTTCTACACGAACCTGATTACGGTTCGCGGCTCACAACAGGTGCAGTTGTCGGTGCGTATCGCTGAAGTCTCCCGCAGTGGCATCAAGCAGATGGGGTTAGGTATTTTTACCAATCATGACTGGGCCATGGGCCTTTTACCGGGCGGAAGCACTGTCAGCGGGCGAATTGTAAATGAAGCAATGCGAACCCCTCCAAGCGATGCTTCTGTTGAGAACACCAACACCTATTATCAGGATTCACAAGGTTTTTGGGCGCAGGAGACCAGCAGCTCCACGGGAGGATCCAGCTCCTCGGTGGCCTCGAATGTTACCAAAATACTAGGCAGTGAAATCAATCTCTCTTCTCCCTTTGCCTCTGCCATTCAACTCGCCGTTCATTCAGTAAATGATGACTTCATGGGTATTCTCAGTTTGCTGAAAGGGCAGAACCTGGCCAGGATACTGGCCAGCCCAACCCTGGTGACCATGAGTGGCCAGGAGGCGAGCTTTCTGGTGGGAGGCGAATTCCCTGTGCCCATGAAGAGTAGTGAGGGGACAACTATCGAGTATAAAAGATACGGCATCATGCTGCGCTTTACCCCCATGGTGACGGGGAAAGAAACCATAACCATCCAGGTTGAGCCGGAAATCAGCAGTGTGGATTACTCAACGGCTGTGGCCAGTGGGGGCGTTGCTGTCCCCGGATTGATCACGAGAACGGGCAGCACGACCCTGCAACTCAAAGATGGACAAACCTTTGCTATGGCGGGGTTGTTACGAGAGGATTTGTATACCTTCAGCAGCAAGGTTCCTCTGTTGGGAGATATTCCTTATCTAGGAACATTATTCACCAGTAAGGAGTTGAAAAAAAACGAGTCTGAGCTGATGATCATCGTGACTCCTCGTCTGGTGCGCGCCCTGAATCCTGAAGAGGTACCCGAACTTCCTGGTGAAAAGGAAATGGATATGGTGAGCGACTGGGATTTCTTTATGGAAAACGAGGTGGAGGCTGCTCCCATTGTTGAGCAGCCGCCGGTGGATGGACCTGATATGATAGGAGGGGGTGGTTTTGCCCAATAAGAGAGTGGTGAATACCGATCCTGCGCATCTTGTCAAGGGGATCATTGTTACAGACGATGAGCGTCTTGCTGATGTCATTGGAGAAGAGATACGGTTTATATGCAAGATCGCGCTCAAGACACCTTCTCCTGCCCTGGCGCTTGAAAAGATCAGCACAGAGACTATCCAGGTGTTGTACCTGCACCTGGATGATGGGGATACCATATCGCTTTTTGCCCTGGTCGAGCAGGTCCGCAGGCTCCAGCCGGACATCCGGGTGTTTCTTGTTGCCGCGGAAAAAAACAGTGATCACATCCTGCAGGGTTTACGTCTGGGAATTGAGGATTACATCATTGTATCTGAAAAGGAGGAAAGCGCCTTTCTGGCCCCTTTGCAAAAAGCAATGGGACAGGAACAACCTGGAAGCATCAACGGTTACATCTATTCCCTCTTCAGTATGAAAGGGGGACAGGGGGTGACCTCTTTGTGTGTCAATCTTGCTGATCAGATCCGCGAGGTGACAGGGGGGCGCGTCTTGCTGCTTGATCTGAATCTCTATCTGGGGGGGGTCAACAGTGCGCTCAACTGTACTCATAACTGTACGGCTTATGATCTTATCAGGGATCATGAACGCATGGATGAAAACCTCTTGTTTTCCTCTCTTTTTCAGCACCCGCACGGTTTTTATGTTGTGCCGGGACCGGCTGAAGTAAGTGATGCAGAAAGGATTGACCGCTCCCAGGTAATCGCCATGCTGACCTTGCTCAGGCGATACTTCACCTACATTGTTGTCGATCTGCCCCACGACTTTACCGAACGGACCCTCGCCACCATCGAAGAATCAGATAAGCTTCTGATCGTTGTCGAGCCAGACCTGTTGTCGGTAAAAAGTGTCCAGCAGACCCTCTATTTTTTCCAGGAACTCAATTACACTGATACCAAAATAGGGGTACTGCTCAACCGGCAGGACAATAAAAACGTGCTGCAGAAGGAAGATATTGAGATTGCGTTACAGCAGCCTCTTTTCGCTGCAATCAGCAACGGGTGGAAGACCTTGAGCCAGGCACAGAAAAAAGGTGAACCGTTGAGCGGTACCTACCGCAGGCAGAGAGTGACGCAGGATATTCGGGCTGTGGCTGCCAAGTTGACCGGCATCTCGGATACCAAGGGTTCGCTTGGTTTGCTGCAGCGTTGGTTTACAAGGTACAAGCGTTATGAAACTGAGTGAACGACTGAAATCAGATGATTCCTGGGCCGATTATCGCCAGCAGATCCAGGCAAGGTCCCATCTGGACAGGAAAACCTATAATGACCTCAAGTCCAAGGTCCATTTTCATCTTGTGGAAGAGCTGGATATCACTTCGGTAACAGAACTGCCAAGGGAGATACTTGCAGAATCCATCCGCGTGGGTCTGGAGCAGATCACATCTGCCCTCAATCTTCCCCTGAACCAGGTGGAGCGATCCGTCTTAGTCGCCGACCTGATGGATGAAATTCTGGGGCTTGGCCCCATTGAGTCGTTGATCCATGATGAGTCTATTCAGGATATATTGATCAACGGGTATGATCAGGTCTTTGTTGAACGCGGCGGCCTGCTGGAACATACAGATATTAAGTTCAGGGATAATGACCACCTGCTCCAGATTATTGATCGTATTGTATCCAGAGTAGGGAGAAGGGTTGATGAATCCTCACCCATGGTTGATGCCCGGCTGACCGATGGGAGCAGGGTGAATGTTATCATCCCGCCTCTGGCGCTTTTAGGGCCGGTTGTTTCCATACGGAAATTTGGGAAAAGGCCTGTTGATTTAGAGAGACTGTTACAAACCAAAGCGCTTACCCCCCAAATACACACCTTTCTTCAAGCAGCGGTGCAGTCGAAACTCAACATACTGATTTCCGGCGGTACCGGGGCGGGTAAAACGACCCTGCTCAATATTTTTTCTGAATACATACCTCCCACCGAACGTATTGTTACCATTGAGGACAGTGCTGAACTGCGCCTTAATCAGCCCCATGTGGTACCCTTGGAGTCTCGGCCACCTAATGTGGAAGGCCGTGGTGAGGTGACCCTGACTGATCTGGTAAAAAACTGCTTGCGTATGCGCCCAGACCGGATCATTGTCGGAGAGGCCCGTGGTGGGGAGGTCATGGATATGCTCCAGGCCATGAATACCGGCCACCCTGGATCCATGAGCACTATCCACGCAAACACCCCCAAAGATGCGCTCTCAAGAATGGAGGTGATGGCCGGCATGGGAACCACCTTTTTTTCAGAAAGGGCTTTGCGTGGTTTGATTGCCAGCGCCATCCATATCATCGTGCAGTTGGCCCGTTTACCTGATGGCAGCAGGCGGGTGATCTCTGTATCCGAAGTGCGGGGCATGGTCAATGAGATGGTTGAAGTCCAGCCGCTGATTGTGTTTCGTCAGGAAGGAGTGGACGATGCAGGGCAGGTATATGGGAATTTTCAAGGAACAGGGACCGCTCCCTTGTTTGCAGAGCATATACGGTCCTTTGGCCTTGAGATGCCCGATGACATCTTTGATCACATTGTTCAGGTACCCTGATGCGATTTGTCCTGGCCTTTTCAGCATTCTGTTTTGTTGTGGTTCTGGGGCTGGTCTGTTATGTTCTGGTGTCTTTTGTTCGGGAGAAAGCCAGAAAGAAGCAGATTGCCGACCTGCTCACTGCCGGGGAAGGGTTATCCCGCCTGCCAAACCAAGGCAAAAACAGCGAAAAGGAACAGGCGCAACAGGCGGGTCTCTCTGTGTTTGGCTATCAGGTCGACCTGACTAGACTGCAGGCTCTGCTTGCCTCTGCGAATGTGGCGCTGTCACCGGAGCGCTTTATCGTACTCTCGCTGGGGGTGGCCATACTCGGATTCTGCATCGCATTTTTGATGTCAGGCCGGGCAATTGTAGCCATACCGCTGATGCTGGGGCTCTGTTGTCTCCCTGTCTTTTATATTCTGTACCGGCGTAAGCAGCGTGATGCGGCACTGGTGGAGCAACTGCCGGAGGCACTGGATATGATAGTACGGGCCTTACGGGTGGGGCAATCGGTGGATAATGCGCTCAAGGAAGTTACCCGTACCTGTTCCGACCCTTTGGGCAGAGAAATACGGGTTATCCACGAGGAGATCGCGCTGGGTATTCCTTTTGTCCAGGCCATGAAGAATTTTGAGGGCCGCTTTGCCAGGTTAGCAGATGTCAAGCTGATGACCACAGCTTTTGTCATTCAACGTGAAACCGGGGGGAACCTGACCCGGGTGTTGGCCAACCTGGCGGATCTCATTCGTGAGCGTGACACCCTGAAACGACAGGTGCAGGCGCTGACCGCCGAAGGCCGTTCCTCTGCCATGGTTTTAGGGGTCCTGCCCATTTTTGTTATGGGTGTTTTCTGGTTGACCAGGCCGGAATACATTGGCGTGCTGTTTACCCATCCCCTGGGCAGGAAACTTCTCATTGTCGCCATCCTGTTGGAAGTTTTAGGTTTTCTGCTCATGCGGCTTATGACCAGGATGGACCCATGAGTGCGCCGCTTATCATTGCCTCCGTTGTTTTTCTTGCTGTGTTTGCAGCTCTCATGAGCCTGTATGTCTACCTTGAGGAAAGGTACTGGCGCGCCGTGGTGGCACGCAGGCTGTTTGGCACAACCCGAGAGGCAAAAGACATGGTGGCGCGTTTTAACGCTCCCTGGATTCGCGCCGCCCACAGGTTGGGCGGGGCGGCAATGCCGCAGGAGCAACGCAGCCTGGACACTGTTCGCCAACAGCTCAGTTTTGGCGGCTACCGTACGCCGGGTAGCCTCCAGGTGTATTATGGCATGCGCATTGGGGGGATGCTGGTCTTTGGCGGACTCTATATTTTTGTTGCCCTGCTTACGGGAAACCTACATCTCTCCAACATCCTGCTGCTTTTTCTCCCCTTGGCTGTTGGTTATTACCTCCCGGCCTGGCTGTTGCATTTGCAGGTGCAATCACGGCAAAAACAGATTTTTCGGGAATTGCCCGATGCTCTGGATCTGGTGCTGATTTGTCTTGAGGCAGGACTGGGCTTTGATATGGCCCTGTACCGGGTCAGTAAAGAAGTGGCCAAGGTCTCACCTGTGTTATCTGAAGAGTTCGCTCAATATTTCCTTGAAGTTCAGAGTGGTTTGCCGCGCAGATCGGTTCTCCGCAATCTTTCCGAACGTAATGGAGTGGAAAGCCTGACCAGCGTTGTGGCTGTTCTGCTTCAATCTATCCGCTTTGGGACGAATATTGGCGATGCGCTTAAGGTGCATATTCAGTCCATGCGAACCAGAAGACGGCAGATAGCTGAAGAGAGCGGGGCCAAGATATCTACCAAACTCACCTTCCCCATGGTGATGTTGATTCTACCGGCTCTTGTTATGGTGATCCTGGGACCGGCCTTAATAAACATTTTTGAAAAGTTGAAAGGAGGCTTGTAATGAACAGCAGCTTATCTGTTTATTGCATGAGCATGTTGTTGCTGGCAAGCATTGTGTTAACAGCTTGTTCCGCTCCAAGGCCTACAGAACAACCCAAAATCATTTTTCAATCGGATGACACGGCTCAGCAGGCCAACTGGCCACCTGAAAAGATCGCACCCAACTATGAAGCCCTGGCTCGCGATTTAGTTCGACAAAAGCACTATGAAGTTGCTTTGGGGCAGCTCAACATGGCCCTGGAAGAAGGGCCCGGCAGTGCAGAGGTCTATTATCTGCAAGGAGTCTGTCTGCGGGAAACCGACCGTCCGGAAGAGGCGCTGGCCTCTTTTGCAAAGGCTTTGCAGTATGATCCCAAGTATGCAAGAGCCTACAATGGTATGGGGCTGGTGCATGTGAAAGATGATCTTTTTGGGAAAGCGATTGAGGCGTTTACGCGCGCAGTCGAACTGGACCCGGCGCGGGCTGATTTTATCAATAACCTCGGCTACGCCTATCTGATGGATAAGCAGTTTACCCAGGCGGAGCACTTTTTTATTCGCAGCCTTGCCATTGATTCGGAATATACCACTGCCCGTAATAATCTGGCCCTCTGTTACGGCTTTGTACAGCGAGACAAAGATGCCTTCAAGGTGCTCAGAGAGAAGGCGCCAGCCCAGGTGGCCTACCATAATATGGCGGTCATTTATCGCTTGGTGGGTAAGCACACAAAAGCTGCTGAGGCTGAACAGAAGGCGATAAGCCTGAACAAAGAGGCTGCAGAGGGTGCACCAGGTGCGGCCACAGAAGAAAATTTCCTGGAACCCAAGCCGACCCCGTATTGAGTCGGCCACGGAAGAGATGCTCCCTGTCAACAAAAAATACGGAAGACCTTGTCATGATTACCTCTCGCTCCAGTTCTCTATTGAGGAAAATGGTTGCTTTTTTCTTTCTGGCAATACTTGTTGTCGGCTGCAGTCCTGCCCAAAAGAACCTCTCCCCCGACTTTGGTACTTCGTCTCATAGGGCGTTTGCTGCCCAGACGCTCAACTCTGTTGGGCCGGAAAACAGGTCCCATGTCGATACCACACCCGGTGACTTGAGCAATCAGATTTACCAGAAACGCTACATAAAGATGCTCACCGAGGACAAGAAAGACAAAGAAAGCGGGAGCGATCAGCTCAAAGGGCTGCAGTAAAACGCTGGAGGGGTAGGTTATGCAGGTGCAACGATCCGGCCTTTCTTTTCAGAGGACGAACCAAAAGGGGAGTGTTGCGGTTGTTGTGGCCTTGCTTTTGTCTGTTTTGGTGGGCATCATGGCCTTTACCATGGATGTTGGTTACCTCTATTATATGAGAAACAAGTTACAAAATAGTGTAGAGGCTGTTGCCCTGGCAGGGGTTCGCCACCTCTGTGAGGAGGACATGGAGGAACGTGCCCGCACTATGGCCGTGGAAAATGGTCTCTCAGACGATTCGGCCCAGCTGGAAATCATCCCCGGTTTTTATGATGCAAGAAACGAGTTTGCCCAGGACCTGGGAGACTATAAAGATTTTGGGCCGCCGCCTGAAGGCAGATATGATAACGCAGTACTCATTCGTCACACCCAAACGGTGCCCAGCCTGACAGGAATGCATAAAGAGGTGAGGCTGAGAGCTGAAGCCGTGGCCTATCTCAAAAGGGTGGATATTGCCTCTCTGGACCCGGAGGGGTATATCCATCTCGGTCATAAGAGCAGCTGGGAAAACACCGTTTTTTTAAGTAATAACAAAATCGAGTATCCTGAAGATGCTGTTTGCGATGGAAAATTCTATCCGACTCCCGAGTTCACTGATTGTGATTTCTACACTGTGAATGGGGTGTATTCCGTCGGCGTTACTATCGTCCCTTCTGGGTGGCTTTGGGAAGATATGATTGTGGAGTGGGATAGCGCTTCTTCCCCTGTTCAGGGTAACAGCTCCATTGCCATAGAACCGCTCACCGGGATCAGGCCAGTGGATGAAGCTACCCTGGATTACTGGTATGATCGAGCGGATACTGTTTATACACCAGATCAGGCTGGGCAGGATAATGTCTTTTATGGAATAGATTATGCCTCCTTTATTGGACCGAACCATTGTTGTTTTGATTTGGCAGCAGAGCCTGGTACGGGAAGAAGAGTGATTTTTTTTGACGCAGGAGAGGACGATGATTATCAAGTTCTGTTTAGTTTACGACCTCCTACTAGCAACGTCCCCCATACACCTAATGGCGATACCATATCCGGCTTGACATTTATCGCCAACTGCCCGATAAATATTCTGAATTATCTGAAACCCGGTAATTCTAATGACCAGCTGAAGCAGCATATTGGCGGCAAAGGAGAGGAGCAGACCATCATTATTTGCTCTGAAGATATTGTCAGCTATACCAGTCGCGGGGCGGGGACCATCTATGAGGGGGTGGTGTTTCGTACTGGCGGTGATTTTATAGTGGAGGAACTAACCGATTGGGAGGTCTCTCATCACCTGAGAGTGATCGCTGATGGCAGTATCTATGGGAAAAAGTATTCTAATTACCGTAACGATCCAGGCACTATAGGGCTAACAAACAACGCCATTTTTGCCCCTCCCTGTATGACTGGAATGGCGCGGCTGGGTCGCCTCGAAGCAGCCGACACAGGTGAGTAAAGACTGGTCATGGGTGCAATACAGGCACTCTTCCCCGCTGGTAAGCGAACGCAATACAACTCCGTGTACGCGAGTAAGCGGGAAAGGGTGATCCTGAAAATGGATGCCCTCAAAAAGGTACAGGCTTAAAAGCAGGTGCAACCAGGGTGATCCGTGCCTTGTGTGTAGTGATGCTTACTCGTATGTCCTGCGAACAAAAGGTTTGCCGCCAACCCATAGAGTAAGGGTTACAGGTTTGGTGTAGCCCGTTTCAGTGCGGTACAGCTCCACATTTGTTTCCATAATGGCTTGGTGTTCAGCTGCATTTTCGGCAGGAATTCGCAATCATATCTCACCCTCCCCCTCGGGCGGCTGTATATTCCCATACGGCCCGGATTCCGGGGCAGGCAATGCCCTGGCTTTCTCCACCTGGGTCTTTTCCCCGCGCTGAGGATGCGCGGCTGCATACTCCAGCTGCCAGATCGGGTTGTGGGTTTGCACCGTGCAGACGTTGCAGTATGATCCCAAGTATGCAAGAGCCTACCATAATATGGCGGTCATTTATCGCTTGGTGGGTAAGCACACAATAGCTGCTGAGGCTGAACAGAAGGCGATAAGCCTTAACAAAGAGGCTGCAGAGGGTGCACCAGGTGCGGCCTCGTAATGACAACCTAAAAATGACCACCTTTTTTAACCCAAGCTCAGGGTGGTCAAAATTGGGTTAGCACAGGTGGTCATTTTTAGGTTGTCATTACGAACTGAAAGGAAAAGAGGTATTTCTGCTGTAAATGTATTGAAGCTGTCAAAGTTTTTTCGGATTTTCTGAAATTTTTTTTTTAAACATTCAAGCTCGATATAATTTAGATATAGCGAAAGAAAAAGCAGAAAAATCTCTATCAAAAGTAAATCCCTTTGGTAAGTCAGGAATAGTCAACAAAAATATGCTTGAAGCATAATTCACATAATCGCGGTGCTGACCGGCGCCGCAATTATACTTTTATAGTAGAGCTTCTATTCCTTTACGCTCCATGATATCTAAAAGTTTCTTTGAAGAACCTGCTGGTTTTTTTACCCCTTGTTCCCATTTTTGAACTGTTGATGTACTAATATTGAAAACACTTGCTAAAGCAGCCTGACTTAAATTGAATTTTTTTCTGAGAGAAATAATGTTTTTGGGAGAATAGTCTTTAACTTGAGGAAGACATAGTTTCTCTATGTTTTTTAATGTTATATCATCAACAATTCCACTCTTGTTCAAGTCTTTAAGCGTCAATGTTATGGATTCTGCAATTGAATTTCTCATATCTCTA
>PDTD01000015.1 GCA_002748755.1 Desulfobulbus propionicus
TCGCACCTTCCTCGGTATGGGTACAGATATACACCACAAGCTTTGCAAATCGAGGGTCGGGCATTTGCCGGGTCGATACCAAAAAAGACCCTGTCACATATTCCAGTATTGAGGTTTTATATTGTATCATTTGTCATCGACTCCCATCCCGCACATTGCCCCCAGGACACATTATCGAAACCCGGCGTTCTTTCATTGCTGGCAATGTAGCAGAGGCACAGCAGATGCGTCAAGACGATCTCACATCCCAAAAAGAATTCCGTTTCCAAACCATGGGACTATAAGGTATCATAAGAAGGAAAGCGTATCACTTGTTATACTGGAGCAAACTATGAATGATTCAAAGAATGATTTCTGGTTCCCTAAAATGAAGATTGGTATTGGATGGGGCTTACCAATCACATGGCAAGGATGGCTTGTACTGCTGAGTTACTTCCTTTTAACGCTTATGGGATTATTCGTCTTTTCAAGTTCTCCATCTTCATTACATGTCCTTTTATTTTTAGGCTATTTTGCAATCTTGACATTGATTTTCATTCTCATTGTCTGGAAAAAAGGGGAAAAGATAGACGTATGACAGAGAACCAATCTCTGGAGAGGGACAGGGCGTACTGTTCACTTTTTCGAAAGTATGCGGTTGAAAAGACTGAAAAATTTTATCTAAGGTGTTGAGTTAAAACGTCTGAACCCTCAGTTCAAACATGAGAAAAAGGAATGTACATGCATGGCTTGCAATCTACGTGCAGTTCAAGTCGAAACTATCGTTTAGATTGAAACCAAGACCGGAACATTGGAAGGATCCCTTCTTGTTCCGGAGGAAGGTGCTGGCATCCCTGTAGCCTTGATTATTGCAGGTTCTGGCCCTACTGATAGAGATGGCAATAATCCTGGGATGAAGAATAATTCTCTAAAACTGCTGGCAAACGAATTATTGAAAAACGGAATAGCATCACTTCGGTATGATAAAAGAGCGATAGGCAAGAGCAGGGAAGCAGGATTAAAAGAAATTGATTTGCGGTTTGAAAAACATATTGAAGTTACAAAGGGATGGATTTTTTTCTAAAAAAAGATAAAAGATTTAATCAAATAATTGTGATTGGTAATAGTGAAGGCTCTTTAACCGGAATGATTGCATCCCAAGGAAAAGATGTTGATAACCTTTATATCAATTGCAGGGGTTGGGCTATCTGCAGATAAAACCCTAAAAAAGCAACTGAAAGCCCGACCTCCGATGGTCTTGGAAATAGCCTCGCCAATACTGATAGAAGCAATCAGTGGTTTTATTAAAAAAAAAGTAAAAAAAGCATAATCGCGGTGCTGACCAGCGGCGTGGGCCGATCAAGCAGACGTAGTCTGAATGATCGGTGTGCGGTGTCCGGTCAAGTACCTTTTCAGGCGCGGAGCGACGGGAGGACAAGGTACTTGACGCAATCAGTACCGCGATTCACGGTGGCGAAGCCGCCGTGAACAAGTCGTTTCAAAAGACGGCGGGAGGCTCGCGGTTTTTAAATTTATTGGTAAATCAATAGTCAGTCTTTTAATCCAAGTCCGGGGTTAAAGTCCCGACGCCCCTGAATTCAGCGTTTTCCCCAAAAGGGCCCCACCAACATACACGAGGTACTCACTATACCAAACACCTAGCCCGGATTTCTCATCAGCTCAGGCGATGCCAATTTCAAAATTTTTAGCAGAAAAACAGAGTACCCTCTCTTTGCTGTCAAAAGACAAACAAACAGGAGACCACCTGGGCTGAGATAACCAACTGTTTTTATATCGTCTTCTTCAATGTCCACAAATAGGTCACGAGAAATGCGGTCGACAAACAAGACAGTTGCCGTGTTAATAACGTATTGATATACTGTTCGTATATACCAACTTACAACGCTCATCTTGGAGCAGTCACCATACCCTGTATAAATTGGCAACAAGGTACAAAGAGTCTGCCCAAAGCGGGAACACTGACAACAGATACATACCGGGAGTGATACAGACCCGGATTATTCATCCATTCAAGCGTTGCCAGGTTCGGTCGTTCTTGACAAGGCGGTATACTTGGGTTTCTATGTTGCCACAATACTACTGATGAAGATAACGCCGCCCGAGCCGACCTGGGTGGGCCTTTTGGGAATAACTTGCGGCTGCGAACAAACACCACATAGACATCTTTTCTGGTATGTTTTCCCAAACAAGACAGAATGGGCATGCACTACCTGCCGAAAATCTATTGTAAATAAAAAACAGTCACATATACCCCGTGAATGGTTACGCAAACACCTTGTCCACACACAAAGGAGGCCCGATGATGCCAAAAAAAATAGCCACTCTGCTCATATACGGGGTAACCCTGTTGTTTTTTCTGCCCGTCTCTCCTCTTTCGGCTAGTGAGACTGCCAGCCCGGACAGCCACCAGGGCGACCTGCAACCCGGCAACGGCCCGATCAGCATGGCCGACAATTTTATCATCATGTATGATCCTTCATCCACCATGGATATCCCCTATAAGGAAACGGGGCTGACCCGCATTCAAGCCCAAAAGCAGATCATTCGAAAAAGCAATCAAAGCCTCCCTGATCTTGGCTGGCAAACTGGCCTGTATCCTCACTGGAAAGGAGGCCTTTGGCTCCCTGCCTCGCCAGGAGGTTTTTTGCCCTTATACAGGCTCCAGCGATATGATCAAAAAGCCTTTGCCGAGGCTGTGGAGCAATTGCCGGAATCCGCCCAGGGGCCACCCATGCTGCAGATAGGCCTGATGAAACTTGAGCACCTTCTCGGTCTCCCTGGCCGTACAGAAGTGTTCCTCTTTTCAGACGGGCAAGATTCCACCTTTGCCGAACTGGAGCCACAGCCTATGGAACAGGCTAGAAAACTGGCAAAACGCTTTGATATCTGCTACACAATTATCAGCAGCGCCGCTACCAACGATGCCAGGGCGCTGCTGGACCAGATCGCTTCTGTGAACAGCTGCTCCCAGGTTATCGACTTTGATACTGTTTTCGATCACCCCGAACACCTGCTTGGCAAACTGTTCCTGGATACAGGGAGCGAGCAGTTCAACACAATACTCTTTGACTTTGACCGAGCAAACATCAAGCCTGAGTATATCCATCCCCTTGACAAAATGGGCCGGCACCTGCAGCAACACCCGGAGGCCTACCTGGTGCTCTCTGGTTTTACGGATAATATCGGCACGAAACAGTACAACCTCAAGTTATCAAAAAAACGTGCTAAAAGCGTACAACACTATCTCCAAACTCATTTTCAACTCAACGAGCAGAGACTGTTGACCTACTGGTACGGTTTTGCCGACCCGGTGGCTTCCAATGACACCAAAGCAGGGCGCAGGCTCAACCGCAGAGTAGCCCTTACTCTTCGCAACAACAAGGTGGATTGATTATGGAACTTGCCTTTCACGGAGCAACACGAAATGTGACCGGATCCTGCCATTACCTGGAACATGATGGGACCCGCATCCTGGTTGACTGCGGTCTATATCAGGGCAAGAAGGAGATGGAGGAAGAAAACCGAAGCGACTTTGGTTTTGATCCGGCCTCCATTGATTTCCTTCTCCTCACCCATGCCCATCTCGACCACTGTGGTCGTATCCCCCTGCTGGTCAAAAACGGATTCAAGGGCTCAATCGTCACCACCGCCGCCACCAGGGAACTGGCCCGACTGGTCATGTTTGATTCCGCACGGATACAGGAGGAGGAAGCCAGGTATAGAAACTATCGTAAAAAGAAACGTAACCGAGAAGACCTCACCTTTCAACCTCTCTATACGACCGTAGACGCGCTCCGCTGCCTGGACAACTTTGTCGATATCCGGGCTTTTGAACAACCTTTTTCTCTCAGGCCGGGCATATCGACAACCTTCTACGATGCCGGCCATATTCTGGGGTCGGCTTCTATTCTTGTTGAAGTTCGTACCAACGGATCAGGCAAAAGGGTTCTCTTTTCAGGCGACCTGGGATATGACCAGCGGGCCATTCTTCCAGACCCGGCGTCCCCTCCTGCCAGTGACATAGTGGTCATGGAATCGACCTATGGCGACCGGCAGCACAAAAGTCTGCAGCCGTCCATTGAGGAACTCTACCAGGCCATCAACAACACGGTGTCTCGTAATGGTAATGTTCTTATTCCAAGCTTTGCACTGGAACGTAGCCAGGAAATTCTATACTACCTGCGAGAAGGTGTGGAACAAAGCAAACTGCCCGCAGATTTGAAGGTCTTTCTCGACTCTCCCATGGCCATATCCGCCACAGAAATTTTCCGCAGGCACCCGGAATATTTTGATGAAGAAACCGAAGACGTCCTCGACAGAGGACAGGACCCATTTGAAATCCCTGGACTGACTTTTTCCCGAGAGACAGCAGACTCCATGGCCCTGAAACAGATGCGGGGCGTTGTTATTATTGCTGGCTCCGGGATGTGCACCGCAGGCAGAATTCGACACCACCTAAGACACAATCTCTGGCGCAAAGAGGCTGCCGTTGTCTTCGTCGGCTATGCCGGTACGGGTACGCTGGCAAGAATCATCATTGACGGAGCCAAAACCGTACGAATTTTCGGCGAAGAAATTGATGTCAAAGCCGACCTCTACACCATCGGGGGGTTTTCAGCCCATGCGGACCAGCAGGAATTGATCCGCTGGCATAATAAAACTGGAAAACCGGGGCAAACCTACCTGGTCCATGGCGAGAAACATGCCCAGGAGACACTGGCAAGATGCCTCCAGGATACAGAAGTTATTATTCCCACGCTCCACCAGAGCTATACAGTATAACCGGCAGCAACCCTGCACCGCCGGTATTCAGGCAGGCCAGGAATTTCTGTTTCAATTGCCCCGGACCATTTGTTGCCGCCGGCTACCCAGCTCTCACTTATTCCCAGCTATACCTGGAACGAGCTCGATTTTCCCCTCAGCTCAGGTGACGCCAAGTTCGGGGGGTGGGTCAAGCTCTCAGGAGATTTAAAGGGGGCAGAGTGTTGCTCTCTCCCCCCGCTATATGAAGAAAGATTAAGAAAGAGCGATATATCAGCTTCACAGCTTCAGAGCATCTGGTATACAGCACAAGGGTTACTCTTTGCCCTCAGGGCCTGTCTCCTGGGTACTTTGCGGCAGGGATGGATTATCAGGAGACTCTGGAGGCTGGACTTCCGGGGCATCTGGAACGGGCACTGCAGCGACGGGTTCAGCCGAACCTGACAACTTCTCTTTCCCTTTACGCCACAATTCCCGGCCTTCTTCCTTGGTATGAGTCCATGCCTCCTGACTGGCTGCTCCGGCGCTTTCTACTATTTCTCCGGTTTCCTCTTTTACTTTACCCCAGGTTTCTCCACTGACCTGTTTGGTTTTCTCCCAGGTTTCACCGCTGATCTCCTTGGTCTTTTCCCAGGTTTTTTCTGCAGTATCCCTGGTCGCTTCCTGCACCGCGCTTGCGGCCTCTTTTATTTCCTTACCGGCTTTTTCCCACTTCCCCTGTTCAGGCACGGGTGTACCCGTTTCCTGCGCCAAAGCGGCTGTCGTCAGGCATAAAGCTCCAAACAGCAGCAGAGATGAACGCCATTTCTTCACAACAACTCGGGTTGTCAACATACATCCTCCTTGTGGTTCTTACCCTACATGGGTAACGATTTCAGGTTTCTTAAGACGTATAGTCATTGCAGTCGACAAGGCAAGACAAAGCGCTTAAATTATTTCCAACGTCCGTTATGGGAGCCGTACCGTACAGGTAACACCGTAGGTCACCCAGTGCCTTAACATACCCTGCGCCTTGCTCTGCAAAAAAGGTTCTCGATGAGGCATCGAGGCTAAAAACAGGAAAAAATTGTTGGACTTTGCCCCTGTTCTTCCGTATACTTTCGTCGGATTAGTCTGGATGGCTTATATATTTTGAAGGAATTGATGGCAAATCAGTTTTTTCACTTGTTGTGTTTATATTTTTTTTTAAATTTCAATAAAATGTTGGTGAGACATTTGGGCTGGTACTACTGATCCGCAAAGAGATGCATGCCCCTCAATAACAGAAAGGTACAAAGCCCCAAAACGGACTCAATCGGATGCCTCTGGCAGCATTTCAAACTGCAAATCCCCTTCACCCGACAGGAGGCCCAATGGCCAAACTGTATACGCTGTCTCTCCTACTGAGCGTGTTGCTTCCCGTGTTCCCCGTATATGGGGCAACGACCCAACCCCAGAAGACGGTCTGGACCGTTCAGGAAGCGGTCCGTTTTGCCCACTCCCACAACCCGGATGCCCGGGTTGCCGTACAACGAATCGCCGAGGCTCAGGCAGGTGTCCTCCTTTCCCGGGCTGCCTTCTATCCCAGGCTTACGGTACAGGCTGATTATGCCCGAACCAATAACGCCATGTACTCCTTTGGCAATATCCTCAACCAGGGGACCTTTGACAACACCATTGACTTCAACAATCCTGGAGAAACCGATGCGTTGGTTCTGAAAACCGACCTGTACTATACCTTATACAACAGTGGCGATACGGCAGGTCTGGCCATGGCCGAACACGGCAAAGAAGCAAGAGCACTCGAACATGAGGCTGTGTTGGCAGCGCTTGGTTTCAACGTCATCCAGGCCTTCTATACCATTGTGCAGGCAGAGGAGACTGTGCTTGCCCGACAATCATCAGTAGACGCTCTCAGCGCCTCCCTGCGAGTTGCTCGAGCCCGTCACGATGAAGGTGACCTCCTGAAACAGGAAGTTCTCAATCTGGAGGTACAGCAAGCCTTAGCCCGGGAAAACCTTATTCAAGCTGAACATAGCCTCAATCTGGCACAGCGAAGCTTTCTCCACCTGCTTGGCCTCAAAGGCAATCAGCCCGTGCTGGATCTCGCCGGCAGCATACAACAGAAACCGCCGAATCCTGAAAGTCCCTGGAAAAGAGCTGAACTGGAGGCCATGAAAAGTGTAATCCAAAGCCTGGAGGCAGGTCTCCGCAAGGCCAGGGCCAATTCCTATCCCACAGCCAGCATCTATGGTTCCTATCAGGTGGATCAAGGCCTTGAACGGGAAGAAAACGGGGCCTCTTGGTTTGCAGGTATTCGGCTTGATTACACTCTGTTCAACGGCCACAGAACGGCAGCGGCAGTTGAAGCCGCCCAATCCGCCCTGGCTGCATCCCGTGAAGAGCTGCACAAACTACAGCTTGCCGTCAGCCTCGAACAGGAGCAGGCCGACCTCAGCCTCAAGCAGGCTGAAAAACGGTTGCAGGTAACGGGCAAGATGGTGGAATCTGCCCTCGAAAGTGCCCGCCTTTCCCGTGCCCGTTTCAAAGAAGGGGTCATCCTTGCCTCGGATATCATTGACACGGAAAACCGGCTGACCGATGCCCGGGTTCGCCACGCCCTGGCCATGGCCGCTGAACGAATCGCCATTGCCGACCTGCGAAGGGCCTATGGCGCGAATCAATTCGACAATCCATAACTATTTGTCATGACCAATACATTTTCACACGCCATTATTCCTTTGCTGTTGTTGATGCTTGTACCACTCCCTGCTCCCGCCACGGCAACGCCTCCGCAACAAAAAGAGGTCAAAACCACCACAGTGGTCAAGCGTCAGGTCCCCCACCTTACGGAGGTTGTCGGCACTCTTGAGGCTGTTCAACGTGCTGTTATCTCGGCCAAAGTATCCGGGGTTATTTCCAAAATTCCGGTGGTGCTTGGCTCCAGTGTTCAGGAAGGCAGCCTGCTGATACAGATCAAAGCTGCTGAGATAGGGGCCAGGCTCAAACAGGCCGAGGCGCAACTGCACCAGGCGCAAAGAAACCTGGACAGGGAAAAAAAATTATTGCAAAAGCATGCCACCACCACGGAAACGGTGCAATCCATGCAGGACCAATACAACCTGGCCAAAGCAGCCTATACCGAGGTGGAAGCCATGTATGGGTACACCAGTATTACCGCCCCATTCAGTGGGGTAGTTACGCTGAAAAACGTGCATGTCGGTGACTTGGCTACGCCCGGTCACCCCCTCATACGTATTGAAGACAATACCCGGCTTCAGGTACGGACCGCTGTACCGGAAAGCCTTATCCGCACCCTGCACCCTGGTGATCAACTGCACGTACGGGTCCCCGCAGCCGGTGTCAACACGCTTGCCACGGTGGCGGAAGTAGCGCCTTCGGCTGACCCGGCATCGCGGACGGCGCCGGTCACCCTTGACTTGCCATACCAGAAGAACCTCAGGAGTGGTCAATTCGCCAGAGTCGTTCTTCCCGGCACCATGCAGACAGGGTATTATATCCCCATCCAGGCTGTCAGCTCCGTGGGACAGATGGATCGTGTCTTTGTCGTCAGGGACAACCGGGCCTCGCTCCGCCTGGTGAGAAAAGGTCTACAGATCGATGACCAGGTTGAGATTCTCAGCGGGCTTGAGCCAGGGGAAGAGGTCATCGTAGACAGCAGTCATCCTCTGAGGGACGGCCAAAAGGTGCGTACAAGACCATGAAAGCCGAAAAGAGAGACAATCCCGGTTTTGCCGGACGCCTGGCTGCAACTTTTGTCGATTCCAGACTGACCCTCATAGGGCTCGTTGCCTCACTGCTTCTTGGCCTGCTTGCCCTGACCTTTCTGCCCAGGGAAGAGGAACCGCAAATCAAGGTACCCATGATTGATGTACTGGTCTCCATGCCCGGTGCCTCGGCCAAGGAGGTAGAACAGCGGCTCTCCATTCCCATGGAAAAACTTCTTTATGAACTGCCGGGCGTCGAATACATTTACTCCACATCCATGCCGGGCCAATCCATGTTGGTGGTCCGTTTTTACGTCGGCAGTGACCTGGAAGAAGCCATAATCAGGCTCAACCAAAAACTGCAGACCAATTTTGACCGTATTCCCCACGGTGTCTCCCATCCCCTCATTAAACCACATACCATCGACGATGTTCCGATTCTAGCACTCACCTTTCACTCGCAGCAATATGACCACTACACCCTGCGCCGTCTTGTGGCCGAGGTGGACGACGCGGTCAAAAACATCTTTGAGGTAGCGGAAACCAAAATTATCGGCGGTACACAACGTCAGGTACGCATCCAGTTTGATCCACTTCGCCTGGCCGCCCGAAATCTGAGCCCCAGCCAACTCATCACCAGCCTCAGGGAGGCCAATCGACAAACACTTTCAGGTCGGCTGCAGGCTGAAAATAATGAAGTACTCGTCCAGACCGGATCCTTTCTGCAGTCAGCCGAGGAGATAGGCAGGGTTGTCATTGGTGTCTATGGCGGCAAACCTGTGTACCTCGATGAAGTGGCGGACATCCTGGACGGTCCCGAGGAACCACAAACGTATGTACTGCACGGAAGCAAAGATACCCAGACGCCGGAACCGGCGGTGACTCTTTCTGTGGCCAAACGACCCGGCACCAATGCGGTGCAAGTGGTGGAAACAGTGTTGAAAAAAATCGAGTCGCTGCAGGGCGTCCTTATTCCAGAAGATATCACCATAACAGTGACCAGAGATTATGGGGAGACAGCAGCGGAAAAATCCAATGAACTGCTGCTGCATATGGGAATCGCAGTCTTTGGCGTTGCCGCGCTGATCCTCTTTTTTCTGGGTTGGCGGGAATCCATCATTGTACTCCTGGCTATTCCCTCCACCCTGTCACTGACCTTACTGCTTTTTTACCTCTATGGGTACACCTTAAATCGGATCACCCTGTTTGCCCTTATCTTTTCCATCGGTATTCTGGTGGACGACGCCATTGTGGTCGTGGAAAACATTGTCCGCCACATGCGACTGCCCGCCAGCCAGAGGAAATCACTCAAGACCATTGCCGTGGAGGCCGTCGTGGAGGTGGGCAATCCCACTATCCTTGCCACCTGGGCTGTGATCGCGGCCATCCTTCCCATGGCCTTTGTAGGTGGTCTCATGGGACCGTATATGCGTCCTATCCCGGTGGGTGCCTCTGCGGCGATGATCTTTTCCCTGATCATCGCCTTTACCGTTACCCCATGGGCCTGTATCCATATCCTCAAACGCAGACGGGTCGACACTCAGGCCCCGTCTGCTCATGAGCATGCTCCCGACGATTTTTTCACCAGGCTGTACCACAGTATCATGGATCCCCTGCTTGCTCATTCAGGCTGGCGACTGAGTTTTTTTCTGGTGGTCACGCTTCTCCTTCTCGGCTCAGGCTCCATGGTCTATTTCGGACTTGTCCAGGTAAAGATGCTCCCTTTTGATAATAAATCCGAGTTTCAAGTCATCCTGGACATGCCCGAAGGCGGCACCCTGGAGCAGACCACCAGGGTTGCCCTGGAAATGGCGGAACAGCTGTCTGAGGTGGAAGAGGTGGTGGACTACCAGATCTATGCCGGTACAGCTTCCCCCTACAACTTCAACGGTCTGGTCCGACATTATTTCATGCGTTCCGGCCCCTTGGTGGCCGACATCCAGGTCAACCTCAAGCCCAAGGGAGAGCGAAAAAGGCAAAGCCATACCATAGCCAAGGCTCTTCGACCGGCTCTGGCCGCCATCGCCAAGAAATACAACGCCGCCATCGCTGTTGCCGAGGTTCCGCCGGGACCACCCGTTTTGCAGACCCTGGTTGCTGAGATATACGGCCCCACAGATGAAGACAGGGAACACCTTGCCCAAAAAGTCAAAGATATTTTTCACCATACCCAAGGCGTGGTGGACATAGACTGGTACCGGGAAGCGCCAAGGATGAAAACCGTACTCACGGTGGACAAAGAAAAGGCCGCCCTCAACGGGATCAGTGTGGGCGAAATCACCCGGGTCGTGCACATCGCCCTTTCCGGTCTCTCCATGGATCTTTTTCATCAGCCCCGAGACAAAGAAGAAATCAATATTGTTCTCCAACTGCCGCAGGAGCAACGAGTCCGAATGGACACCCTTCTTGGTGTCTGTGTGCGTTCTGCAGCCAACCCCACAGCACCGCTGATTCCATTGCGTGAACTTGTCCGGGTGGAACAGAAGCCAGTTGACCAGCCCATTTACCGCAAGAACCTGCGTCCTGTTATTTATGTCACCGGGGATGTTGCCGGTGCGGCAGAAAGCCCGGTTTACCCGATCCTAGCCATGAACAAGGAGATTAGCAAACTGAACGGAGCAGAGTTCGACGGCCTGAACCAGCCAGTCCGCATCTACAATCTTAAGCAGCCCTTTGTCGAAACAGAGCCATCCATAAAATGGGATGGTGAATGGCACATCACCCTGGAGGTGTTCCGCGATCTGGGCTTGGCCTTTTGCGTGGTCATGGTGCTCATCTATATGCTGATGGTGGGCTGGTTCAAAGATTATAGTACCCCTTTGGTGGTCATGGCGGCCATACCCTTTTCGCTGATCGGCATTCTACCTGCCCACTGGGCCATGAACGCCTTTTTCACCGCCACCTCTATGATCGGTTTCATGGCAGGAGCGGGTATTGTGGTGCGTAACTCCATAATTTTGGTGGATTTCATTGAACTCCGCATCAAAGAAGGGCTGCCCCTGGCAGATGCCGTAGTGGAAGCCGGCGCCATCCGTTTTCGCCCCATGCTTCTCACCGCGCTGGCCGTGGTGGTGGGCGCCTCGGTCATCCTGGCAGATCCGATCTTCCAGGGGCTCGCCATCTCACTGATGTTTGGGGAAATAGCTTCCCTGCTTATCAGTCGTATGGCTGTACCGGTGCTCTATTATATGGTGAAGGCAAAGAGGATGGCTCGCATTGCTCCTGATCCTTCTGCCCTGGAAGAGGGGCCTGTCTGAATAATAAATATGTCTTGGACCTCCTCACAGGAGCGGTTACCTGTTTTTTTTCCTTGCCTGGCACCTGTAACCGCTTGCAGATTGACCAGATTTGGCTACGGGCAATGAACTGTTATAGCCCCTCTATGCGGCTGATCACCATCGCGCGAAACAGAGTGACTTGGGAAAGGTATTCACTGGAAAAAAACTTTGCATCTGGCATGGCCTGAGCTGATACAAAATGTAGGCTTACTAGGATTTCTCATAATCAACTTGTCTCATTAAAAAAAACGTCGCCAAAACAGATGGATGTGATGGCCGTAAGCAGGCTCAAAGAGCGACAAACCGTTCACCAAAGTCAGCCCTAGTGGTACCATCACCGGCAGTATTTTGGCAACACCTGTACCCAAGTATAATGATTACCAAAAACTACCGAACCTGCCACCGCCTGGGTTGATGGAAAAATTGGGGCTAGAAGATTTTTCAGGATTTGGATATAAGACAGATGTCCATCTTCGGTGGATATGCTGCTTCAATACCTGGCAGCACACAATGGCCACCAAAGAAGACATGACTGAGGTATCAATGGGAAGAAACAAAAGCAGTATTTCTTCTCTTCATATTAGCAAACAAAAGGTTACACAATGGGAAAGACACATAAGATTGCCATAATGGGCGGTGATGGTACCGGCCCCGAGGTGGTTGCCGAGGGCGTGAAAGTCCTTGAGGCTGCAGCGAAAAAATTTGATTTCTCTCTGGAGATGACAGAGTTTGATTATGGTGGAGACAGATATCTTCAAACCGGCGAAGTATTACCGGAAAACGCTGCAGAAGAACTGGCAAAACATGATGCGATTTTACTAGGCGCCATCGGACATCCAGATGTCAAACCTGGTGTCCTGGAAAAAGGCATTCTTCTTACTTTACGTTTTGCTCTTGATCAATATATCAATCTTCGCCCGGTGGTACTGTATCCCAACGTCCATACCCCCCTTAGGGATAAAAAACCAGAAGATATTGATTTCGTCGTGGTTCGGGAAAACACAGAAGGACTGTATGCCGGTGCAGGCGGCATCCTGAAAAAAAATACTCCTGACGAAGTGGCTGTTCAGGAATCCATCAATACCAGAAAAGGTGTTGAGCGATGCCTTCGCTTTGCCTTTGAGTATGCAAGAAAGAGAAACAAGAAAAAAACAGTTACCCTCTGCGGAAAAACCAATGTATTAACCTTTGCCTTTGATCTTTGGGAACGTACCTTCAACGAAGTAGCCAAAGACTACCCTGATATCAAGACCGATTATGCCCATGTGGATGCGGCCTGCATGTGGATGGTAAAAAATCCCGAATGGTTTGACGTCATTGTTACCGACAACATGTTTGGTGACATTATCACCGACCTGGGAGCCATGATTCAGGGCGGGATGGGTATTGCCGCAGGCGGCAACCTCAACCCTGAAGGCGTCAGTATGTTTGAGCCCATTGGTGGTTCTGCCCCCAAGTATACGGGGAAGAACGTCATCAATCCTCTTGCCGCTATTGGTGCGGCCCAGATGATGATGGAATATCTGGGTGAAGAGGAAGCCGCTTCAGCCATAGAGCAGGGTATCCGATATGTGGTGGCGGACAAACTGAAAAGCCTTTCAGCTGGTAAGATGGGATTTTCCACTACCGAGGTTGGCGATCTGGTCGCACAGACCTTACTCTAGTCCGCTTTTCTTATCTAAAAAATTCTTCGCAAAACCAGGTGCAGGGTGTGCAGCCGTAACAAGCTGCACACCCTGCAACCAAAAGTCTGCGGGACCATCTCTTGTCCCAGAAACTCCTTTTCTCCATTTCGCAGCAAAACAGTCTGTATGAGGTCGCAACAGGTTGTTTCTTTGTCTGTCAGCACGTACAAACTTGAAACAGATGCAACCAAGGCCAGACGCTACCTGCTCTGTGAGAAGCTACCTCTCTCCCCCTTATTTTTCCCTGATATAGGGGAGCCCGGCCACGATGACAGCCAGGGTTATCAGAAAAAAATGGAGAAACATATCTTTCTGAACCGCACCCCAAATGATGTAGCAGGAGCCAATCCCGGCAAGAACGGGCAAGACATACCGAACTATGAAACCAGTATCAGTAAAGGTCTTTATCACCCAAAAATAGAGGGATATATAAACGACATAGAGAAACGCAATGGGTAACTCTGAAATATCCATAAACCCTCCCCACCAACCAGCAAAATTCCCGTACCAGACAAGCAGCCAGATAGAGGACATGGCAAAGCCGACCATCGCGGATAACACGGTGCTGTTGGTCCGCCTGCTGATACGGCCAAACAGCCCCGGAGCAGGTCCTCTTCTTCTGGAGGCAATCGCATACATACCTCTGCTGGAGCCCATAATGAGGCCATTCAAGGTGCCGAGGCAAGAGATGATGACAAAGACAGACAGCAGCGTCCCCCCGACCTGGCCAAAAATAAGGGCCAGTACCCTTACCGGTGCCTCGTCCTTTGCAGCGATAACGGCATCGTTTGAGAGAACCCCCGATATGCCTAGGTAATAGAGCATATACACCACCACAACCAAACAGGAACCGAAGAAAAGAGCCTTCGGCAGTGTACGCTTGGCATCTCGCAATTCAGCATTGATGGATGTCGCAATAATCCAGCCCTCATAGGCAAAGGCAGTGGCCAGCGTTGCCACGGCAAGACCACCCCTGGATGACACGCTCTGCGCTGCATTGGTAAAGCTTGAGAGCGTCTGGCCGCTTAAAAAACCAGACACGCATCCCACAACAGCAACCAACGCCAGGGGGACCAGTTTGATAACCGTGGTCGTGACCTGCCATCTTCCGGCGAGCACCGGGGAAAAAATGTTCAGAAGAAAAAAAGACAGAAGATAAAACGCCGCCAACTGCCATACTGCCTGCTTGAGTTCGATCAGGTTGGCGGTATAATTAGCCGATACCCAGGCGAGCACCGCGACCAGGGTCGGGTAATAGACAAAAGTCATGAACCAGGCAACAAGGTATCCTGCCTTAGGCCCATAGGCTTCCTCGAAATAATCGACAACGCCGTTGACTTTTTCTATCCTTGTCGCAATTCTGGCAAAGACCGAAGCAGTAACCACCATGATAGCCCCGCCTATGCCCCAGGCAAGCAAGGCGGTAGGCAGGCTACCTCCCGAGGCAAGCAGAACATCGTCTGCCTTGAAGAATACCCCGGAACCGATGACAATCCCCACCACCATGGCGGTTGCGGTCCAGACCCCGTATTTTCGTTCCAATTTCTGCATAACTTCTTTACTCCACAATCAATTTAAGCCCTCATAGAAATCTGTTTGAGCGCGGATTTCTCTGGCTTGGTCCTGTACCACCTCACCCGCATTTCCTATCGAAAACTATCTCCCAGGTCAAGCCGCAGGAAGCTCATGCTGCAACCATCTGTAGCAAAAGCCCTGCAGGAAGCAGTCTGCAAAACAATCTCTTGAGCCGAAGACAAAGCATTCTCCTTCTTGACCCAAAACGGTCTGAATCTGAAGCGGGATGCATTGTATTGCGTTTTCCATCAGATTGAGTCAAAAGGTAAAAACGAGACGAAAAAATGCAGGCCAAGCGCCTTCGTTACCGATGTTGTGCAGCCGTCAATGGCAGCGACAATACCGACGTCTTGCATTCCAACCAGTTGCATAGCTGCAAGAATGCGGTATCATCAAATAATAAGATGAACAGAGTGTCAAAGTATAAATGAAATAACTTGAACGCATCTGCCAAAAAAACAGCCCAAACAGGTGTATTTTCCTTTTGTCCAGGTCCCCCTGATGGTACAACCAGTCCAACATACGAAGAAACTGTGCGGTTTCCGGGAAGGTAGTCACTTCGCTGCTCCCGATAAATAAATGCATTCTTCTGTCCTATCACGAGCTGGCAAACCGTGCACGGCAGCTCACACTCAAGGAGACACTTGCCATGGACTTGACCCTCTCCCCCATAGGTCTCATTCATTCCCCAATCGACTCGCCTAAAAATGCTCCCATCCAGCCTCAAGGTGCTGCAAACATGCAGGGTACAATGGAGGTCTATCCTGATTATACCGCTGGTCTTGCCGATCTGGAGGGGTTCAGCCACCTATACGTACTGTATCACTTCCATCTGGCGCACCGCACTGAGCTGGTGGTAACCCCCTTTATGGATACCTCCAAACGGGGAGTGTTTGCAACCCGTTCTCCCTTACGCCCCAATCACATTGGCATATCCATCCTGCAATTACTTTCTATCAAGGAAAACATACTTCATGTTCAGGGGATTGATATTGTGGATCAGACACCGCTGTTAGATATAAAACCCTATATCCATGCTTTTGACGCTGTTGAGCAGAGCCGCTCCGGGTGGATGCAAGCAGATAAAGCACAAGTGGCCCAAAAACGATCCGACGACCGTTTTCTCTAACCTGAATTGTCGATGCACAAAATGTGGATATTGACAAATTGAAAAGAAAGACGTATGAGGAAATCTCTCCAAAGGTCAGCCCAGACGGCACTACCTCTGGCAGGCTTTTTGGCAGTACATTGAGATTACTGTACGGCACTGCCAAAAACTGTGCCTCCGCCACCACCTGAACTGATAAAAAATCCGGGCTAAGAGTTTTTTTTTGCAAAATTGACTCAACTCACCCTCTTTTCTCCCAAAAGTGCTCTCTGCTCCCGACACCCATTTATGAACCAAACTCTATACCTCTTGCAATGATCACCCCCCCGACAATCAGAAGGAAAGCATCCCAAAAAAAACAGCACCTGCGCTTTGTCGCCACCTGCGGGGCCGGCCTAGAAACCCTTGTTGAAGAAGAAATTCGCCCCTACTGCGATGAAAAGCCGACCGTCAAAGCTGGTGCAGTTTCCTGGTCAGGAAGCCTGGAGAGCGGATATCGCGCCTGTCTCTGGTCCCGATTTGCCTCCCGCATACTACTGGAACTGAAAAATTTTGAGGTAGCCGATACAGACACCCTCTACGAACAGGTCCAGAAAGTGGACTGGAATGAACATTTTGGACCCCATAGCACCTTTGCCGTTTATACCACCCTGATACATTCTGAAATCTCCCACAGTCAGTACGCCTCCCTGCGGGTGAAAGATGCTATCGTGGACCAGTTCCGCAAACGGTTCGGCAAACGACCCAATGTGGATGTGGAAAAGCCAGGTATTCGCATCAATCTGCACGTTGCCGGAGTGCGGGCAACCCTGGCCCTTGACCTGTCCGGCGACAGCCTGCACAGGCGCGGTTACAGACTTTCGGCAGGAACAGCGCCCTTAAAAGAAACCCTGGCCGCGGGAATCGTACAGCTCAGCGGCTGCCTGCCTTCTTTACAGAGCGAGACCATACTCCTTGACCCCATGTGCGGTAGCGGCACTTTGTTGATCGAAGCCGCACTCATGCTCAGCAACACGGCACCAGGCCTGGCACGCAAGACATTCGGCTTCATGTTCTGGAACAGACATGATCGCGGCCTGTGGGAACGGCTGCTCCAGGAGGCCTTGGCTAAGGAGGAAGCAGGCATGCCGACGTCGCAGTGGCCCAGGATCATCGGCTACGACATAGACCCGGACATGGTTAAAATTGCGCGTAAAAATATTATCGCCGCCGGTCTGAGAGACCTGATAACAATCAGGCAACAACCCCTGGCCGATTTGATGCCCCCGGGACAGCACGGTTTTTTGCTAACCAATCCACCGTACGGGGAACGTTTATCAGACAAAGATGCTGTCCGCTACTTGTACCGGTTTCTTGGCCGCAGATTTCGTGAACAATTCCATACCTGGCGCATTGGTTTGTTCACAGCACACCCTGATATAGCGGAGTCAACCAACCTCAAGTGGCAGCAGCGCACCCGTCTTTTCAACGGCCCTATCAAGTGTCAGCTCCTGACCGGCACCCAAGAGCCATTCCCCTGCCATAAACCGTTCTCCTGGCAGACGACATTACCCAAAGAAGATTGTCCTGCACAGGCTTTTGCCAACCGGCTGCTGAAAAACTGCGCCACCCTTCTCCCCTGGGCAGAAAAAGAAAATATTTTCTGTTTTCGGATATATGACCGGGACATTCCGGAATACAATCTAGTTGTGGATATCTATGAAAACTGGGTCCATGTGCAAGAATTCGCCCCACCCGAAACCATAGACAAAACCAAAGCCGCCAAGAGGTTCAGCGACGCCCTGGAAGCCTTGCGACGAGTCATGCAGGTCCCCCACAGCAGAATTTTTATTAAATCCCGCAAACAGCAGAAAGGCAAAAGGCAATATCAAAAAAAGGATACTCCGAAAAAAACTCCCAAGGAAAAACTGCTGGAAGTGCACGAAGGCGGACTGTCTTTTCTGGTCAACTGTACAGACTTCCTGGATACGGGTCTGTTTCTTGATCACCGTATCACCAGAGCAAAAATAGCTTCCCTGGCAACAGATAAGAGCTTTCTCAATCTCTTTGCCTACACGGGAACGGCAACAGTGTATGCCGCTGCCGGGGGGGCCCGGGAAACCACTAGCGTTGACCTCTCGGCCAGGTATCTCGGCAGGGCCAGGGCAAATATGGCCCTCAACGGATTCGGCGGCCCCAGACACAGGATGGAGGCAGCGGACTGCATGCAGTGGCTGCTGAAAAACAAAAACCGCTATGATCTGATTTTCATCGATCCGCCCACCTTTTCCAACTCACGGCACAAGGCCTTGCAGTTTAATGTCCAAAAAGATCATGAATCCCTGCTACACCTGGCAATGAAAAGATTGACTCGCCAGGGAATCCTCATCTTTTCCAACAATTTCAAAAAATTCAAACTGGCAGATTCAATAACTGCCCAATACCAGGTGCAGGATATCAGCAGGGAAACCTTGCCCCATGACTTTGCCCGCACCCCTCAAATCCACCATTGCTGGCAGTTGAGCCACCCACAGGGCCCCAAGTGTACGATATAATAACGACCCTATCCCACACAGCGCGGGATAGACAAAAAATGCGGGCTAGCCAATTTCTTCAAGATGTTCACCAACGGTCTGCACCGGCGGCGCCGTGGCGGCGCCATATTCGGTAATGTTTTAGCAACACATATACCCAAGTGAAAGAAAGGGCAAAAAACTACCGAACCTGATACCACCTGAACTGATAAGACATCCGGGCTCGTGGCGGCACAAAACATGGCAATAAAATCCAAATAATTAAGCAAATAGTTACCTGCGGACAAACAGCATAGCATGTATTCTTAGTCAGTACTTATCATATACAGACCAAAACAAAATGAAAGGTAAATCCCCATGAAAAAAATTATGACAGCCGGGTGCATAACATTACTGTTTGCCTGCCCCACCGTAGGATCAGCCGCTATTTCCTATACTGATTTCACAGATATCACTACCCATAGCTCACACTATTTTGACGTGGATGGAGATGGAACTTCCGACGTGGGAGTTGTCTGGGGTTATGATGACTGGGCGGATGATACCACAGCAGAAGCCTCTGTTCCCTTGGGAGCAAACGCCGCTAATGGCTTTGCCCAGGCAAACTATCTCGCCAGTCAATTATCTCTTGGTGACACAATCGATGAGAGTCTTGACTACTATAATGAACCTGTCATGCTCAGCGAATATTGGGATGATTGGGAATACTCCTACAGCCGTTGGGGAGAATGGGACAATATGGGCGCAGACGAAACAGCCTATCTCGGGTTTCAATTTATCGACGGCGGCAATGCCCTCCATTACGGGTGGATTCAGGCCAGAGTAAATCCAGACAATCTCTATATCACCCTCTACGATATGGCTTGGGAAACGACAGCAAATACGGCCATCGAGGCAGGCAACACCGGCTCACCTGTTCCAATCCCAGGTGCTGTATGGCTCTTAGGCTCAGCCCTGCTGGGACTGGTTGGGATAAGGCGTAGGTAAGGCCTCAAAGGGCTTGTTACTCCATTTTTTGCTGCACGTTGGTACCTGCTTTTACCCTTTGGAGTGATCAAGCTCACCCAGTTTTTCTGTTCATCGCATCGCCGATCACAACCCATTGGTACTGGCCATCAATATGGCCCTGCCGGGTTGCCCTGGCGGGGTGAAAAATTCTTCCAGACGACACAGATTTTCCTGTCTGGCAGCTTAAAGCGGCCATCCACATGAACGGCACCAAAAAGCTGATTGCCCGACCCATGGAATATGGCTTGTTCCGGCAACCCCCGCACCGATAAAAATGGCGTCCCTGCGGGTATATATGGCCAAACTATAAGGGGGAAGAGTACCCTACAGCAACTCTCCCCCATGGCTTCCGGTCTAGCCGACATAGCTGCTTCCTCCGTCGGCCACTGGAAATTGGACGGTTCGCCCGGATTGCTCATCAGCTCAGGCGGTGTACGATGGGTAGTGTTTGACAGAGCAGAGCATAAGGATACCCTCTCTTGCCTCTTAAAAAAACTGCCGAAGCAGGCACCGCACCACGATGAAACGGATTTATTCCCACCTGATTATATGACCACCAGGGTAATGCCGGGATTATTCTTTTTATAGTCTCGATGTTGGGTCAACAGGGGAAACCTGTGAAGCAGTTGTTTACCGCGCCCGCCATGTCCATGGAACTGCTCTCCAGGAACAAAAGCGCTGATCTCACCCTGGTGCAGCAGATACTCCAGATACCGACGAACCTCCTTGCGTATCTGGCCACCCTTGCCGGAAGAGCCATAGCCGTGAATCAAGGTCACGACACGTACCCGCTGTCGACGGCAGCTGTCCAATTCGCTCCGCAGCCGCTCCAAGGCCTGTCTGACCTGCGGCATGCCTTTTTCCAGGTTAATGGTTCGCTGCACAAACGAACGTGCCTTTTTGATCAACTCCGATCCGGCTGCATCTGCCCCGCAATAAGGGCACACCTCGGTCCCCGCAGCAAATTCATTACCACACATCGTGCAGAGAATAATGGCATAAGTTGGAGTCATCATAGCATCAGGTACGCCGAACCTCCATTACTTCAGGAAATTGGCGAAGATGCCGCATCAGGCTTTGTAGATGTGTTCTGTTGGTTACCTCGATGAGCACGGTCATCTCCACAACATTATCACGCGCGGTACGTGTATGTATTTCCAGAATAGTGGCATCATCTGCATTTATCGCACTGCTGATATTCCCTAGGAGACGTTTGTTATTTTCAGCTCGAATGACAATGCCCGCACGATGCTCGCCCTTGTGGGTGCCAGACCAGGAGACATCGATCCAACGGGCAGGATCCGAAGAACGCAGATGAGGACAATCGGTTTTGTGAATGGAAATGCCGGAACCGGTTGTGATGAAGCCCATGATCTCATCACCAGGTATTGGACGACAGCAACGACATACCTTCACCAACATATCATCGACCCCGTCTATATCAACACCCTGGCGTTTCTCTTTGCATTCCTTACCCTGTTCAGCTCTTCTGGTACGCTCAAGCAGTTCTTCTTCCCTTCGCCTTTCTTCCTTTTCACGGAATTCTTCCGGCTGCAAGGTTTTAATAAGTTGAAAGACGGTGAGGGCGCCTGAGCCAACTTTTTCCAGCAAATCTTCCAGGGAATTCACCCTCAGTTCCTTGAGCAGCAGCCGAAGGTGACCGCCCTTTAACAGGCCACGAAAGCTGACGTCATACTTTTTCAATTCCCGCTCACAGATTTCCCTGCCCAATTTCAAAAAACGTTCCCGCTCCTGCTTCCGCAACCATTGCCGGATACGAGTTTTAGCCCGTCCGGTTTTGACGAACTGCAGCCAGGCTCGCTTAGGGTGCTGTTGCTTCTGGGTCAGAATTTCTACAATGTCACCGCTTTGTAACTCATGCTTCAACTGCACCATCTGACCGTTGACTTTGGCTCCGATACAGGTATCACCAACCGCAGTATGGATAGAGTAGGCAAAATCTATGGGCGTTGAACCGCTCGGCAGCTCACGCACTTCCCCGGTAGGAGTTAAGGCATAGACATCCGGCTCAAACAATTCAGCCCGTACTGAATCCATAAACTCTCCCGGATCTTCAACGGCCTGGAGGTTATGCACCAAGTTTTTCAACCCCTTGAACAGCCGGGCATCCCGTTCTGATATTTCCTGCCCCTCTTTATACGCCCAATGCGCGGCCACTCCTTCCTGGGCTATCTTGTCCATTTCCTCAGTACGAATCTGGATTTCTATAAAGTGTCCATGGGGCCCGGCCACTGTAGTGTGCAGGGATTGGTAATTATTGGACTTAGGTGACGTGATGAAGTCCTTTATGCGGCCCGAAACCGGCCTCCACTCCCTATGAACTGTGTCCAAGGCGGCATAGCACTCCTCAACCGTACGGGTAATGATACGGAAGGCGACCTTATCATACACCTTTTCCAAAGGTATCTGCTGGGCCACCAGCTTTTTATAAATGGAGTATATACGTTTGGGCCTGCCGATGACCTGAATGGGATTGATCGAATTCTGCCTCAGTTTGATGGCCAAAATCTTGAGTACTTCATCCACATAAGCCTGCCGCTCGTCCAAGGTGGACTGGAGAAGACCGTCCAGTTCCGCATACTCCTCGGGATAAAGATATTTAAACGATAGATCTTCCAGTTCCCTCTTCAACCAGTCAATTCCCAGACGGCTTGCCAGAGGGGCATAGAGATCCATGGTTTCCCTGGCCTTTTGGCGACGCAGTTCCCCATCTACTTCTTCAAGGCTCGCCATATCCTGCAAACGATCCGCCAGCTTCAATAATAAGACACGAATATCCGTACTCATGGCCAACAGAAGCTTACGGATATTCTCAGCCTGATGCGCCAGCTTGGAATTGTACTGGAAACGCGGCACCTTGGTCACCCCCTCCACCAGATGCGCTATATCATGCCCAAAGAGCTTCTCCAGCTCTTCCAGAGACGCAACCCCGTCTTTCAAAGTGCCATGGAGCAGTCCCGCAATAATGGTATCCAGGTCCAGCTCCATAGCCGCGAGGCTGAAGGCGACTTCTAAAAGATGAGTAATATAGAGTTCACCTGATTCGTGTCGTCGTTTGCCATGCCGCTCAACTGCAAATGCGTAGGCCTTGTTAAGTGGCTCCAAATCCACGTCGTGGAGGTACCCGGCTGTCAGTGAATAAAGGGTTGTAATATCAGGCATGGGGAACAGGCCAGACTGCGTCTATCAGGTAACAGCCTGGTTAATAGTTTCTGTTACGTATTCAATAACGCCATTATAGGCCACCTCCGTGGTTTGACCAGTGCGACGATGGCGAATTTCCACTTGACCGTTTTTTGCATAGGTTTTTCCCACTGTCACCCGCAAGGGAATACCTATGAGATCGGCATCTTTGAACTTTGAGCCTGGTCGCTGGTCGCGGTCATCATAGAGGACATCGATCCCCGCTGCTTGCAGCCCCTCGTACAGTTCCTCCGCAGCCCGGGAGACCGCCTCGTCCTGTATACCCAGATTCAAGACGATAACCTGGAAAGGAGCGAGAGGCAGGGGAAAAATGATACCATGTTCATCGTGATTCTGCTCAATGGCGGCCGCAATCACCCGGCTGACACCGATGCCATAGCAGCCCATGACAAAATGTTGTTCATGTCCTTCATTGTCCTGAAAGATCCCATGCATGGACTCGGAATATCGCCTACCGAGTTTAAAAATATGCCCAACCTCAATTCCTTCGGTGAGTTGCAGCCTGCCTGCACAGAGAGGACAGCGGTCTTCTTCCGTTACCTGACGGATGTCACCCACATGATCAGGAGTGAAATCCCGACCGGGATTGACATTTTTGAGGTGCACCCCCTTTTCGTTGGCCCCCGTGATGCAGTTGACCATGGTCATTACTTCCTGGTCAGCAACCACTGGCACCTGTATCCCCACAGGGCCAAGGTACCCTGCCGGTAACTGTACCCGTTCCCAGACCTCTTCTTCAGGCAGCAGCTCTACCTCCGTTCCCCCCAATATGTTTTTCAATTTCACAGGCTGGACCTCCCGGTCCCCCCTGACAAGAACGGCAACCACCTGGTCTTCGGCCACATAGAGCAGGGTCTTCACCATCTCCCGGGGGGACACCTTAAGGTATTCCGCCACCCGATGGATTTTTTTCATCCCCGGGGTCGCTACAGTTTCCAGGGGCAGCAATGGTTCCGCAACGGGTACCGATTCCCTGTCCATGACTATGGCTGCCTTCTCCACATTTGCCGCATAACTGCAGCCAGAACATATCACCAGGGTATCCTCACCGGTCTCTGCCAGCACCATAAACTCGTGGGAAAAGGCCCCCCCGATGGCACCGCTGTCTGCTTCCACGACTCGAAAATCCAGGGCGCAACGTTCAAAAATCCGGTGGTAGGCTGCCCGCATCCGCTCATAGCTCAGACCAGCCGCCTCATCGTCCACATCAAAGGAATAGGCATCCTTCATGACAAACTCCCGGCCCCGCATAAGGCCGAATCTGGGGCGGATCTCATCGCGGAACTTGGTCTGAATCTGATAGAGATTAAGCGGCAGCTGTCGATAGGAATGGAGTTCCCGTCTGGCGAGATCGGTAATGACCTCTTCATGGGTCGGTCCCAGGCAGCTATCACGCTCATGCCGGTCGTGGAAACGCAGCAGTTCAGGTCCATATTTCTCCCAGCGACCCGATTCCTGCCACAGATCACCGGGCTGGACCATGGGCATCAGGATTTCCTGCGCTCCAGCCCGATTCATTTCTTCACGGACGATTTCAGTGACCTTTTGCAAAGCCATGAACCCTAAGGGAAGATACGTATATACGCCTGAGGTCAGCTTACGGATAAACCCGCCCCTGAGCAGGAGTTTGTGGCTGACGACCTCGGCTTCAGCCGGGGTTTCCTTGGTTGTCGGTAAAAAAAGTTGTGAATAACGCACGGCAAAACTCCATATACAGTCTCTATGTTTCCCTGCATCCGCGATGCGGTACCTCGCTGGATACTTGGTTAAACCAATTTTTTATTGTGCCCTGTTTTCTCTTTCTATGAACAATCCCGGCTGAAGCCAGGCGTACCTTCGCAGCCGGTCCTATACTCCTGCTCCATCTTTTTGAGTTCAGTAAGAAAAACAGTCAGCAGCTCACTCTCTGCGACTTTCTTATACACCTCTCCTTTTTTGAAGATGATACCCTCGCCCTTACCTCCGGCTATACCGATGTCAGCCTCTCGCGCCTCCCCAGGACCGTTGACGACGCAGCCCATGACAGCGACTTTCAGGGGGGCAACCATGGTCTGAAGAAAACGCTCAACCTCTTCCGAAAGGGAAAAAAGATTGATACGGGTACGCCCGCAGGTGGGACAGGAAATCAACTCTGGCCCACGTTCACGAATCCGCAGGGCACGCAACAACTCCCATGCGACCTTGACTTCTTCCACTGGATCACGGGTCAGGGAAATACGGAAGGTATCACCGATGCCCTCCTGCAGAAGAATACCTAGCGCAACACTTGACTTGACTGTGCCCGCGATGAGTCCGCCAGCTTCGGTGACCCCCAGATGCAGGGGATAATCAGTCAACTCGGACAGCTTTCTGTATCCGGCGATGGTCGTCAGAGTATCAGAAGATTTAATGGAAATCTTGATTTCCCGAAAAGAGAATTTTTCCAGCAGAGCCACATGGCACAGAGCACTTTGAATCAGGGCATCGGGACGTTCAGGTGTTGGGTAGCCGAACTTCTCCAACAGATCCTTTTCAATGGATCCCGAATTAACCCCCACCCGGATGGGGACCCCATGCTGCCTGGCAGCGTCGACCACCTTTTTAAGTTTCTTTTCACCCCCAAGGTTGCCCGGATTGATGCGGATGGCCTGAGCGCCGTGTTCCATGGAAGCCACGGCCAGACGGGCCTCAAAATGAATATCTGCAATCAAGGGTAGATCAATCTGGTCACGAATAAAGCGAATTGCCCGGGCAGCCTGCATATCAGGAACCGCCACCCGAATCAGTTCGCATCCAACCTGCCGAAGCCGATGGATCTGCTCCACCGTTGCCCAAACATCAGCGGTATCGGTATTGGTCATAGACTGAATACAGACAGGAGCATCACCGCCGACAGCGACGCCACCGACCTGAACCTGGCGGGTCACTTTTCGTTGAATCATACACAACCTCCCAGGGTCATTTTCCGGTTGCAGCCTTCCTCTTCTTTGCTCTGTTTATCTGTGCCTCAGATGGACGGACGTAGAAGGGAACTAGGGTCTCCGGCGGCGCTACGGCATTATCCATGAGTTGCCGGGCGCCCAGAAATCCGACCATGCTTGCTCGAGGATAGGCTCCCCCCTGAGGGATACACTGAATGCATTGGTGGTGCAGGAAGATCTCTGGGTAAGCCTGGATACCAGGCCCCACACCAAGGGTCGGCTCATCAATCTCCCCTGCCAGCTCTTGGGGATACACGGCTCTGGTCTCTCCCCTGCTTTTGAGTCGGTCGTTCTCAAAGCTGTATCTGGCCGCATAAACCTGCCCTTTCCTGGCATCCAGCAGACAACAGATCGGCCGCTCTGTCCCGTAGCACTGCCAGGCTAGGGCCTCCAGGGTTGGGATGCCGAGCAAGGGCGCCCCAGCGGCCAGAGCCAGTCCCTTGGCAGCAGCCAGCCCGATCCGTAGCCCAGTAAACGATCCAGGCCCCAGGCTCACACTGACGGCATCAATCGCCGGCCAATCCGTATTGGTGGTACGCATGAGGTGCTCAACCAAGCCGAGCAGGCGTCTAGAATGGGTCTTATCCGGTCGATGGGTATATTCCGCGACAACAAACCCAGTCCGCAGGAACCCGCGTGTCAAAGCAACACTGCCACAGCCGGCAGAAGTCTCAATGGAAAGAATCAGGGGGCCATCCACAGGCGTACCAGCCTCGCAATATCATTGTAAAAGACAAAAAGCATCAGGGTAGCAAGCAAGGCTATGCCGATGCGTAAACTCATTCCCATAATACGATCGCCGAGGGGCTTACCCCGGATCCCTTCAAAGGTCAGGAAAACCAAATGCCCACCATCAAGAACCGGCACCGGCAAAAGATTCAAAACGGCCAGGTTGACGCTGAGCTGTCCCATAAAATTGAAGAGGTACAGCCATCCTCGCTTCAGGCTCTCTCCGGCTGCTTCAGCGATGCGTATGGGACCTCCCAGTTCAGAGGCAGGGATCACCTGCTGCACCATTTTCCAGAGATAGAGTATGGTCAGGTAGGAGAGGTTATAACTCTGAATACATGCGGCCCTGCCTGCTTCCCAAAAAGTAGCCTCAACATAGCGCAGGGTATTATCAGACACTATCCCCAGCATGTATCGTTCCCCTATGTCTTCCTGAAAAATGTTCTTCTCCTGTACAAGGGTGGGAGTGACGGTAATCTGCACAGGTTCACCTTGCCTGGAAAGATCAAGCTCCACCGGGCTCCCCTGGCTTTCTTTGATAAACTCAGCCACCTGCATCCACCGAGTGGTCTCCTTACCGTTGATGGCCCGGATAACGTCCCCCACCTGCAGACCGGCCTGCTCAGCAGGTGACCCCGCCTGCACTTGGCCAATGGCTGTGGAATCAGCGAGTTCTGGCAAACCGACAATGAAAAAAATACTAAAGAAGACCACTATCGCAAAAACTATATTGAACAGGGGACCGGCCAACACAACAAAAAATCTCTGCCATACAGGCTTGTGCGAAAAAGAGCAGTGCTTTTCGTTTTCATCCACCGGAACATCAGGGGATTCTCCATACATTTTGACATACCCGCCCAGAGGAATTGCGCTGAGCAGGTATTCGGTTTCACCCCACTTTTTTGTAAGAACGGGGGTACCAAATCCCAATGAGAACCTGAGCACCCTGACACCGAAAAGCTTGGCAAACAAAAAATGTCCCAGCTCGTGAACAAAAATCAGGACGCCAAGTACGATAATAAAAGAAAGTAACGAATACATAACCATGCAAAGTCGGTAATTAAGTTACACGTTCATCAGCAAACAGACGCCAACTGCCTGATCGTTGTCCTCGCATGCTCCCTGGCAGTTTCATCCACCCGAAGAATGGTCTCCAGATCCATGTCGTCATCGGGGTACCGGGCAGCCATGGCAGCAGCCACAATCCTGGGAATATCAGTAAACCGTATGGTCTCTGCCAAAAAGGCATCCACGGCCACTTCATTGGCGGCATTCAGTACGGCTGGCTGTAGGCCACCCTTGCGCAAGGCTTCAAAGGCCAATGATAGTGCGGGGAAACGATCATGATCCGGTTCTTCAAAGGTCAGCGCTCTGCAACTGACCAGGTCCAACCGGGGGAGATTGAGCCGCAGTCTTTCTGGATAGGACAAGGCATAGGCAATGGGAATCTGCATATCAGGGATGCCCATCTGGGCAACAACTGATCCGTCTAGAAACTCCACCAGGGAATGGACAATGGACTGCGGGTGAACAACAACTTCAATCTGCTTGGGTGCGACGGAAAACAACCACCTGGCCTCAATCACCTCCAGCCCCTTATTCATAAGGGTTGCTGAATCTATGGAAATTTTTTTTCCCATATCCCAGTTGGGATGGGACAAGGCCTGTGCAGGGGTGACCAACTTTAGGTTGTCCTTTTTCAAAGTTCGGAAAGGGCCTCCGGAGGCGGTGAGCAAAATTTTCTTGACATCCTTCATCCTGCCAGCCTCAAGGGACTGAAAAATAGCGCTGTGCTCCGAATCTATGGGGAGAATCCGGACGCCTTTTGCACGCACCCTGTCCATAACCAGACGACCAGCCATCACCAGGGTTTCTTTGTTGGCCAGCCCAATATCCTTGCCTGCTTCGATGGCAGCCAGTGTCGGCGCCAGCCCCACAGCGCCGACCACAGCAGTGACAACCATATCGGTTCCTGAAAGAGTTGCTGCCGCGATATTCCCTGCTTCGCCGCAGTGAACACGCTCCCGAAGCTCAGGCGGCAGCATGGTGCGTAAGGGCTCCCGGAGTTCTTCCTGCCCGATACTGATGATGTCCGGTTGGAACTCAACGGCCTGCTCCACCAACAGATCAATCTGGCTGCCGGCGCTCAAGGCGCTTATACGATATCTATCCGGGTAACGACGCACCACGGCAAGCACATTTTGACCAATGGAACCGGTTGAACCGAGCAGACTGAGGGTCTTCATCCAACAACTCCAAAATACAAAAAATAATACAGTATCGGACCACTGAGCAGGAGACTGTCAAGGCGATCAAGGATACCGCCGTGACCGGCCAAAATGCTACCTGAATCTTTTATTTGAAAAGACCTCTTGAGAGTAGACTCTGCTAAATCACCGCAGACGCCAAGGACAATGAGCAGAACAAAAAGAGGAAGCAGCCGGAACCATACAGGGTGATTAAAAAGCAGCGCAGTTGCCACTGTGGCCATCAGGCATCCGGCTACCAACCCACCGATCAGACCCGCTACTGTTTTTTTAGGGCTGATGATGGGACACAGCTTACTGGTGCCAAATTTTTTACCCACATAATAGGCACCTGTATCCGAGCCCACGGTCAGCGTCAAAAGTACGACAAGCCAGTTAGGGCCATCATATAGGTGAGCGATCACAATAAGATGCCCCATGAGTAGGGATATATAGGTGAGGGCAAAAAAACATCCCCCCAGATAGACATAGACATGGCCTTGCTCATCTTTGAACCGCTCAAACCAGTAAAAAGACAGTAACACACAACCAATCAGGCTGCACACAAAGACACCGATAAGGCCGTGCAGGGACCCGGTGGTGGCTCCAACGCAGGGGAGCGCTGTAACAATAAGGGTTACCCACAGCGCCAATCCGCGAAGCTGGGGCAGAAGAATGGAAAACAGTTCATGCAGGGCCATACCCGCCACCGCGATCACCACCAGACTGATCATCGAGGCAGAACCAAAAAGGAGCAGACACAGAGCGCCCAGGCCCATAATCAACCCAGGTATTATTCGATCCACAACAGTTACTCCGCCTGCAGTTGTGCACCGGTTTTTCCAAACCTGCGCTGCCGGTGGTTGAACACGACTATGGCCTCCAGGAGTTGCTCTTTTCTGAACTCAGGCCACATGGTTTCTGTGAAATACAGTTCTGCATACGATGCCTGCCAGAGTAAAAAATTTGACAGCCGGTATTCACCTCCGGTTCGAATAAGGAGGTCTGGGTCAGGTTGACCGACAGTGTAGAGCACTTTATCTATGGCTTTTGCATCAATATCCTGGGCCGATATCTCTCCGTTTGCACAGGCGCGGGCCAGACTCTGAACCCCGCGGACGAGTTCAGCCCGCCCACCGTAGCTGAGCGCTAGAGTCAAGGTCATCCCAGTGCAGGACCGGGTCCGTTCTATCGTCTGCTCGAGAGCGGAACGAACATCCTCGGGTAAACGCTGCCGTTGACCGATGCAATGCAGGCGAATATCGTTGGTCACCATGTTCTTCAATTCCGCATGCAGATAATTTTTTAGCAAGAACATCAGGCCGGAGACTTCCTTATCCGGTCGTTTCCAGTTTTCAGTGGAAAAGGCATACAGGGTCATGTACCCCACTCCGAGCTCCCGCGCGGTTTCCACAACCTCTCTGACAGAAGCCACCCCAGCCTTGTGCCCATACAGTCGTGGGCGGTTGTGCGCTTCAGCCCACCGACCATTGCCATCCATGATAATGGCAATGTGCTGCGGCACAGTCATGCCTGGGGGAAGTTTCACCCGCTGCTGATTCCCAGACCCTGAAGCTGTCATACTTCCATGACTTCTTTTTCTTTACCCCCGACAATTACATCGATCTGTTTGATGAAATTGTCGGTGGTCTTCTGGGCTTCATCCTGCATCCGAAACATGTCATCTTCGGATATTTCCTTGTCTTTTTTCATTTTTTTTAGCGTATCATTACCATCCCGTCGGACGTTACGAATGGCGACCTTATACTCTTCCCCAATCTTCTTCACCTGTTTAACCAGCTCCTTGCGCCTTTCTTCGGTGAGCGGCGGGATGGTGAGACGAATAACATTGCCGTCGTTTGCAGGAGTCAATCCCAGGTCAGAGGCGAGGATGGCTTTTTCAATGGCAGGCAACATCTGCGGATCCCAGGGTTTAATGGCAATCATATTGGATTCAGGAATTGTCAGTGTACCCACCTGATCCAGGGGCATCTGAGACCCGTAGGCATCAACCCGCACGCCATCTACCAAAGATAATGAAGCACGCCCTGTACGGATTCTGACCAGTTCCCTTTTCAGCGCCTCAATGCTGCTTTCCATTTTCTCTTCAATTTGCTCAAAGATGTCACTCGTCATAGTTTCTGCTCCTCAAAAAAGAATATTTCCACCTGTTGCCGTGTTTGTAATACAAGGATACCGTGTAATTTGCACAATATTTTTTATGAAGATTGCAGCCCATTATCAGCACCCCAGAGCACGGGAAAAAAAAGCCCTGAAACCTCAACGGATTACTTATCAAGAAAAGTGGTACCTACTCACAGGGCCTGCAACCTGTTTATTGCATTTGCTCCCAGCCTCTGCCTGCTTTCAGGTTCATGCGACCGATTGCTCATCCAATTTTTGTAAAAACAAAAAAATAGTAAGACAATGTGTTAGAAAAGAAATAATTCAAAGATAAATGTGCCAAAATGTGCATGAGAAATTCGGGCGAGATAGGGGTACGCCCGATTGACAGCCATAGCCCCGCTCTACGGCCGATGGAAATCGTCCCAAAGATGGAGGGGCCTGGAGCAGGGATGAATTTTTTTGCACATTAAAGGGCAAGTCGCACCGCTAAACCAATCTTCCGGAACCGTTCTCAGCGGAGAGCCTACAGGAACCACTCTTACCCCAAAGGGGAAACTGTTTTGATTGTTGATTCAAATCAGTTTGTAACCTGCTTAAAAAAACGACGCTGTCTACAAACTGGGTGCAGTATAAGGCAGACATGTCATAAAAAATGTGGGTTGGTCCGGATGAAAACCAAGCTGTTATCCTTCTGCTGAAATTATGGTACCGACACTCTCACCAAGGGCTGCCCGGATGATATTGCCCTCCTTCTTCATGTTGAAGACCAAGACAGGCAGATTATTGTCTTTTGCCAAGGATATACCGGCCGTGTCCATAACACGCAGGTCATCCTGTAAAACTTTGGCATAGCTCAGTGCGGTATAACGTTTGGCATGGACGTTTTTTTCAGGATCTGCATCATACACTCCATCTACTCGTGTGGCTTTCATGACCACATCGGCCTTGATTTCCAGTGCTCTGAGTACAGCAGCGGTGTCTGTTGTAAAATATGGGTTTCCAGTTCCTGCGGCAAAAACTACCACCCGTTTACGTTCCAAATGCTCCACAGCCTTAACGCGCTCATAAGGCTCACAGACGTTCAGCATGGTGATGGCAGACATCACCTTACAGGGAATACCGATATTCTCCAGCCCATCCTGCACAGCAAGTGAATTCATAACTGTACCAAGCATACCCATATTGTCTGCGGAACTCCTGTCCATACCGCTGGCTGCACCGGCAACACCACGAAAAATATTACCCGCACCAACCACAAGGGCAAGTTCAATTCCCTGGTCATTGACTTTTTTTATTTCACTGGAAAGAAACCGGATCATATCAGTGCTGATACCGTATGATCCACTCCCCATAAGTGCTTCGCCACTAATTTTTAGGAGGATTCTTTTAAATGTCATTGTTCCTACCGGATAATCTGTTCGAAAATGCAAGACAACATCATCTCTGCGGGTAATCAGTCACCGAACTGTAACCAAGCCCTGGCATTGCCCGTTAGACTGTATGCGCCTAACGCCTATAAAATCTTTCTAAAGTGCGATGAGCGCTTAGCCCGGAATTCTTATCAGCCCAGATGGTGCCAGGTTCGGTAGTTGTTGGTAAGGCATTCTACTTGGGTTCATGTGTGACCGAAATACTGCCGAAGATGATGCCGGATGAGCTGAGCTTTGGTGAACATTTTGGGAAAAAAATCTACAAAGAAATTATTTGATAACTTATTTTTTTTAAATATTTTTTTTCTTTTGTACCAAATGTTCAAAAAAAAACCGGCCTATTCCCCAGTATCAATACTGATACCGGGGGACATGTGCTAAATGCAGGCAGACCCGGATTCCCGGGTATCAAGTATTACTCGCCAATCTGAAAGCGTGAAAAGTTTTTGATGGAAATATTTTCACCCATTTTGGCGATAAGTTCATTGAGTTTGTCCTGAACCGTCAAGTCAGGGTCCTTAACAAATTTCTGCTCCAGCAGGCAGATCTCGCTGATAAATTTCTCGAGTTTGCCGGTAACAATCTTTTCCACGATTTGCTCGGGTTTACCGGAATCAAGAGCCTGGTTGGTATAAATATCTTTCTCCCGCGCGATCAACTCTGATGGGATGTTGTCACGACTTACGGCAACGGGATTGACAGCCGCAATATGCATGGCAATGTCTTTGGCAAAGGCCTTGAAATCATCAGTTTTGGCAACGAAATCAGTCTCACAGCCGACCTCGACCATAACCCCAAGCTTTCCACCAGCATGAATGTAGGCCTCGACTACACCTTCACTGGTCGCCCGGTCTGCTCGCTTTGCAGCCACAGCAAGTCCTTTCTGGCGGAGAAGATCAACGGCTTTTTCCATGTCTCCTTCTGTTTCAGTCAGAGCCTTTTTACAGTCCATCATCCCGGCATTGGTCTTGTCTCGCAGTTCTTTGACCATTTGGCTTGTAATCTTCACTTTGGGTCTCCTTCTCTTTACCTATTATACACCACAAATAGCTTCAGTTTTGTTAAAGTGGGTATTGTCCGAAACCAGACAGCAAGAAGGGCCAAGCGTGCTTGGCCCTTCTTGTGCGCAAACCCCAGCGTGTTTCTCCACTATAACCTTACTTTTCGCTGGCGTCCTCCTGAGCTTCTTCCGTTGTGTTTTGCTGTTCTGTGGACATGGCTGCCTCCATTTCGTCTACATCGGCAACAGCCTCTTCACCTCTTCTTTCCTTGCCTTCAAGGACGGCTTGAGCCATAAGGGAAGAGATGAGCTTGATGGCCCGAATGGCATCATCATTCCCGGGAATAAGGTAATCGACACCATCAGGGTCACAGTTGGTGTCTGTTAGCGCGACCACCGGTATTCCAAGCTTGCGAGCCTCGTTGACTGCTATCTCTTCTTTATTTGGATCAATTACAAAAATAATATCAGGCTGGGAGCGCATATTTTTTATACCACCAATGTTGCGGTCCAGCTTCAGGCGTTCTTTTTCCATCTGCAGGATTTCTTTTTTGGGAAATCGATTAATAGAACCGTCTTCCTGCATGGCTTCAATTTTTTTTAACCTTTCAATGGAATTCTTGATAGTCTGGAAATTTGTCAGCATCCCGCCAAGCCATCTATGGTTGACGAAATACATGCCGCAACGCTTGGCTTCCTCTTTAATAATGCTCTGCCCCTGCCTCTTTGTACAGACAAATAGAACCGTACCCCCCTCACTCACGACATCGGCAATCTGGCTATATGCCTTCCTGAATAGCTTCATGGTGACATCGAGGTTGATAATGTAAATTCCGTTACGAGGCCCATAAATGTATGGTTTCATCTTAGGGTTCCAACGCCGGGTCTGATGTCCGAAATGCAGCCCAGCCTCAAGCATTTGCCGCATGGTTACTTGAGCCATAGTATCTCCTTGAATTTTGGTTATACCTCCATCCCTATCCCCAATCTCTATCGCGAGACACCAAAGGGGTCAGCGGGATGTGTGTTCTGCTTATCCTACAACAAGATAAGCTTTCAAAAAATACATGATTATACAACAATAACAACGAAATTACAAGCTGTCATTTATCCTGGATTTCTGATGAACAGTTTGTCTCATTGAAGGAAAAAGATGTCTGTGAGCAGATACACCCATGAGTGTTCTCCCCCTTTAGAGGTCACCTCATTGGATGCCTACGATTGAGCAGTCAGGATCGTTGAACCAGCATACTCTTGCCTCCTAAAACTGTTCTGAGCCATTGATATCCAAAAAGAAGCAACGCGCCATCGTCACGACGAATTCGTTGCTTCCATGCTTTCTCTATTTTGTACTGTTGGATGATGTGATTTTTCTGGACATACAAGCGAAATCCATCAATATTAAAACAGACCATAAAGGCCAGTTGCTGCAAAGGCCCGGCATGCCCTTCACCCTGCCAGGGGTTGCCGGCAAAAAAAGCGTCCATCTCCGCCCAACTGTCGTTGTGCATGTTGTATTCGTGCAGTCCCTGTTCCCTTTCCCACTGTTGCACAGTATAGGCTCGATCCTCAAAATGTCCTTGACAATAGGGATGATGGGTCATGCGATAACGTGCTCTCAGGCTATGGTTGCTTCCTGGTTTTTCTACTGCTCGTTCCAGGGGATATGTCCTGCACGCCGAAGGACGATCTGTATAGACACTGCAGCCTTCTTTCAAAAGAAATGGACAAGGATTATTGGGTTTGTCAGAGAGCTTTAACATCAGGCCGGGAAAAAAAGGGTGGCTTCCCTCTGTAACCAGAACATGCCGTTTCAAAAATTCTTCTGATGATAGGCCTAGTCTGGTTTTCAAACGTATGAGATCATAGGGGTACAAACACAAATCAACCTGGTGACAACAGATTAAAAAGCAAGATACGCCTGGATGGCAATGAAAATGAAAAGGGTCATTCCCAACATCTGTTCTCTGGGTACAATCTTGCCCCCCCATAAAGACCTCGCAAAAGAAAAGAAACTATACAGTCTTAACCCCTCATTGGCGCATGCAACACCCTAGCCAGAGCTTCGCATGGCCATTTTGGCTTATTTGAGAAAAAAATAGAAAAACCAATGAATATACTATCTGAGCCAAGGAAAGTATCGACAGAATCGTCGCCAAAGATCAGCCCAGTCAGCACCATCTTCGGGAGTTTTTAAGCGACACATACACCGCAAGTAGAATGAATTATACCCCGCCCCCCGAACCTGTCACAGCCTGAGCTGGTGAGGCATCCGGGTTAGGCTAAGGTAAAAAAAACCGGTATGATTGTATCATACCGGCCTTTTTTATCACTCTTTTACCTGGGATACGCCTCGGTGTCGTCTTATTCTTCCTGATGAAAAGATTCGTTGTAGTCAACGAGTTCTACAATAGCCATGGGGGCCGCATCACCATAGCGGTTACCTGTTCGAATAAGACGGGTGTAACCGCCCTGACGATCAGAATATTGTTGAGAAAGTTCGTCAAACAGTTTGGCCACCACATCCCGTGATCTGATATAAGCAAATGCTTGTCGCTTGGCGTTCAAGTCACCTCTTTTTCCCAGGGTTATCATTTTTTCGGCCATGCGCCTGGCTTCCTTTGCCTTGGGTACGGTGGTAACAATTCTCTCATGCTCTAGCAAAGAGGTGACCATATTGCGAAGCATGGCCTTACGATGTGAGGCAGTTCGTCCTAGTTTACGACCAGCTTTTCTGTGTCTCATTATTCTATCCTTTTGTCAATCATCAGCCTAAAAAACGCTCTCAGCCGTGGGACTCATCAATCTTCAGAGTTTCCCTCTCTCATGTCAGGAGCTTCCCAACCTTCTATTTTCATGCCCAGGGTGAGATCATGCTCTGAAAGAAGGGCTTTAATCTCGTGGAGCGATTTACGCCCGAAATTCTTAGTCTTAAGCATTTCTGCATCTGTACGTTGTACCAACTGGCCGATGTACTGGATCTGCGCATTTTTAAGGCAGTTGGCCGAACGAACAGACAATTCCAGATCTTCAACATTTTTATCAAGAAAAGGTGGATAGTTGGCACCCTCATCATCAGCATCGTTTTTATCAGGTGCTTTAGCCTGCTCTTCGTTGAAATTGATGAAAATGGTCATCTGTTCCTTTAATATTTTTGCAGCATAGGCTATTGCATCCTGTGGTGTCACGCTCCCATCGGTTTCCACTTCAAGTGTTAAACGGTCATAATCGGTTTTCTGGCCGACACGAGCCTGACTGACCACATACTGCACGCGAACTATGGGTGAGAAAATGGCGTCAATCGGTATAACGCCAATGGATTGCTCCTCCTTCTTGTTCATTTCGGCTGAGACATATCCCTTTCCCCACTGTACCTCAAGTTCGGCTCGAAATTCTATATCTGCGGTAATAGTGCAAATATGTTGTTCTGGGTTCATGATGTCCACATGAACCCCTCCGTTTATGTCTGCTGCAGTGACTTCACCTGGCCCGGATTTCTCAATACTGACAGTGTGTCCTTCTGATCCGTTTAATCGTAACCGGACCTGTTTGAGATTCAAAATGATGTCTGCCACATCTTCATGAACACCATTTATACTTGTGAATTCGTGGAGAGCGTTTTCTATCTTTACAGAAGTAATAGCTGCCCCTCGAATAGAGGAGAGTAAAATTCTTCTCAAAGAGTTGCCTATGGTTGTAGCGAAACCACGCTCAAAAGGTTGACAAACAAACTTTCCGTATTGTTCCGTATGTGTTTCGTCGTTAACCTCTAATCGCTCAGGCGTAATAAGGTTATGCCAATTCTTGTAAAAGGGATTTGTGTCCCATGTTTCCTGTGCCATGCAGTACCTGATTGCTTATGGTTACTTGGAGTTCAATTTGACAATAAGCTGTTCCTGTGTATGCGAGGCTACCCGCACTTGGTGGGAGTTGCTTGAAATGTACCGAGGTTTTATAGTATGGTCAAGTTGGATCTATTCGTTTGAACCGGGAACGGCCTGTTGTTCATAACCCTTGATTAAATTGGTTAACAGCTGGTTTTCTCAATCAATTTTGTGCACAAAAACACTATTTGCGGTTATTATCGGTTAAGATGGGGTGTTTCCAAGCAGGCCGTTGAAATACCGTTTATACTTATCCATTCGTCAGATTTGTCACCAGTTTCAATTCGCTTTATCACTGCAGATTATTTTGGCTGGGGCTATATCCTTGGATTCTAGACAAAAGAAAAAACATAATATCACTGTATTCTAGTTTTTTCTAACTGAACAATGGTGACAGCACCTATTGTGTTCTGACGTAGCCCTGGCCTTACACTCTTCTACGCTTTGGTGGTTTACACCCATTATGAGGTAAAGGGGTAACATCGACAATACGGCTCACATCCAATTCCACACTGGTCAAAGCTCTCAGTGCTGCTTCACGCCCTGGACCGGGTCCCTTTACATGGACTTCAACTTTTCTCAAGCCATGCTCTTTAGCCTTTGCAACGGCATCATTTAGCGCGTTCTGTGCTGCAAAAGGTGTTGATTTTCGTGACCCCTTGAATCCAATAACCCCAGCAGTAGACCAGGCAATGGCATTGCCCTGCCTGTCTGTCACGGTGACTATTGTATTATTGAAGGTGGAATAAATATAAATTATTCCTTCGGGTACATTCTTTTTTTCGCGGCGTTTTGCTCGACCTGCCGCCTTCCCAGCTTTAGCCATTGTATCTCCGTGTTCTCTTCAAAAAAAGCTACTCAATACTTGTTACTTTTTCCGTACTGCTGCCCCGCGACGAGGACCTTTTCTGGTGCGTGCGTTTGTTTTTGTTCTCTGCCCCCGGCAAGGCAGGCTCCTACGATGCCGTCGTCCACGATAGCAACCAAGATCCATGAGACGTTTTATATCCATGGAGATTTCCCGTCTTTTGTCACCCTCGACGGTATAATCACTTTCAATAATCTGCCGTATACGAGTGACATCGTCCCCGCTCAGATCATCACTATTCATTTGATATGGCAAATCAGCCTTATCAAGGATCTGACGTGCACTGGTCAAACCAATACCGTAAATATAGGTGAGCGCACGATCCATATGTTTATTACGTGGCAAATCCACACCAGCTATACGTGCCAAAATAATTCTCCCTGGTTATAAATCTAACCCTGTTGCAAGTTACCCTTGCCTTTGCTTGTGCTTTTTATTCGTACAGCTCACTCGAACAACGCCTTTTCTCTTGAAGATTTTGCAGCTGCTGCACATCTTCTTTACTGATGCCCGTACTTTCATTGTTCCTTCCCGACTGCTGAATTATTTCTTGCCCTTGCCACCTTTGGCGCGGAAGGTAACCCTGCCTCTCGTCAAATCATAGGGAGACAACTCTATAGTTACCCGATCTCCTGGTAAAATTTTGATGTAATGCATCCTCATTTTTCCGGAAATATGCGCAAGGACTTTATGGCCATTGTCCAACTCAACACGAAACATCGCGTTGGGCAACGGCTCAATGATAGTTCCTTCTACTTCAATGGCTTCTTCTTTTGCCATAGAATCAACCGCCTCTTAAATTTTTTGCCCAAAAAATTTGATATTATATCGATTTAAGTATAATTTTCAACAGTTTTTTGGATCTAGTTGATCAAAAGCTACCCCAGGGGCTCACTTTGGTGGAGATGAGCCGAGCTTGCTCAGTATTGCTGGTCCCGAACGAGTCACTGCTACAGAATGCTCAAAATGCGCAGAAGGTTTTCTATCTGCGGTGACGACAGTCCAATTATCTTTGAGAATTTTAACCTTTGCCGTACCAATGTTTACCATGGGTTCTATGGCCAAAACCATGCCTTCCATAAGTCTTGGAGACGCACCCCTCTGAACGTAGTTGGGAACCTCAGGAGCTTCATGCAAGTCTGACCCTATTCCATGTCCTACAAACTGTTTCACAACCGCATATCCTCTTTTCTCAACATACTCCTGGATGGCCCTGGACACATCTGAGACCCGGTTGCCGATACTCATTTTTTCTATTCCCTGCATCAGGGATCGATGAGTTACCTCCAGGAGGTTTTCGATCTCAGGACGTACTCTACCGCAGGGAATAGTTACTGCAGAGTCTCCATAAAACCCTTTGTACAGTGTGCCAAAATCAACTGAAATAATATCTCCTTCCTTGAGAACTGTTTTGTGAGAAGGTATTCCATGTACAACCTCCTCGTTAACAGAGGTACATAAACTTGCAGGGAAACCACGATAACCTTTGAACGCAGGTATCGCGCCATGATCCCGGCAATATTCTTCGGCAACTTTGTCCAGATCCAGTGTGGTCTTTCCTGGTGCGACAGTTTTCTTCAGCAGATCAAGTACACCAGCGACGATCTGGTTGGCCTGCCACATGATAAAAAGTTCAGCTGTTGTTTTAACAGTTATAGCTCGGTTCGATTCCGATTTGGTCACGATTGTATCAACGCCTTCCACGTATCTTTCCGGCTTTCATAAAGCCATCATAATTTCGCATTACCATATGTGATTCAATCTGACTGATAGTATCTATGGCAACCCCAACAACAATAAGAAGTGCTGTTCCTCCAAAATAAAACGGAACATTAAATTTAGAAATAAGCAGGGTTGGCATTACACAGATGGCGCTTAAGTATATGGAACCCACTACCGTAAGCCGGGTTAGAACTTTATCAATAAACTCTGCTGTACGTTTTCCAGGCCGTATACCGGGTATAAATCCACCATTTTTCTTTAGATTCTCAGCGACATCATCTGGTTTAAAGGTAACAGCGGTATAAAAAAAGCAGAAAAACACTATCATCGCTACAAAAAGGATATAGTAATAGATTGTTCCAGGTGAAAGAGCAGCAGAAACTCTCTGCACCCATTCGATCTGTATAAAAGAACCGATGGTTGCAGGAAACATCATAATAGAAGATGCAAATATAGGTGGGATAACACCAGATATGTTGATCTTAAGCGGAAGGTGACTGGCCTGTCCGCCGTACACCCGGTTTCCTACCACCCGTTTGGCGTACTGTATGGGTATGCGCCTTTGCGCTGTTTCAGCATAAATAATAAAGGCAATAACAAAGGCCATGGCGACTATCATGACTGGAACAAAAATAACTGGCAGGCCCCCTGATTTGACCAGCTCGATGGTATGCCCAACGGCAGCTGGCATTCGAGCTACAATGCCGGCAAAAATAATAAGGGAAATGCCGTTACCTATCCCTCGCTCGGTCATCTGCTCCCCGAGCCACATAATAAATGCAGTACCTGATGTGAGAGTGAGGACAGTCATAAGTTTGAATTCCAAACCTGCCTGTATCACAATTGGAGCGCCCGAGGGACTGTGCATGGATTCGAGGCCGGAGGCTATGAAGAACCCCTGTATGACGGAAAGGCCTACCGTCCCGTATCGGGTATACTGGGTAATTTTTCTCCGTCCAGATTCCCCTTCCTTCGACAATGTTTCCAATTGAGGAATGACAACCGTGAGCAACTGAATGATAATGGAGGCCGAAATGTAGGGCATAATACCCAGCGCAAAGATTGAAAAGTTCTCTAGTGCACCTCCTGAGAACATATTAAACATCCCAAAAAGCGTACTTGCATTCTCGGAAAAAAATTCGCTCAGTGCGCCTCCATTTATTCCAGGTGTGGGTATTTGCACTCCCATCCTGTAGACAAAAAGCATAAAGAGAGTGAACAACACTCTCTTTCGTAACTCTGGGATATTAGCTGCGCTGGCTAATCCACTCATATGACTACTCCTTTATGGCTCCACCAGCAGCAACAATTTTTTCGGCCGCACCCTTGCTGACCTTGTCCACGTCAACGGTTACGGAGGTAGTAATTTCACCGTTAGCCAAGATTTTCACCGGTTTTTTTCCTTGAACAATGCCAGCCTCTATCAAAGCCTTATGATCAACGAGGGAGTCGGCTTCAAAAACATTGAGTTGACTAAGATGAACGATGTCGTATTCGGTTTTAAAAATATTGGTAAAACCGCGTTTTGGCAGGCGCCGATGTAAAGGCATCTGACCACCTTCAAAACCTGGGGTCAATGAGTATCCAGACCTTGACCGGGCACCTTTATGACCTCTACCAGCCGTTTTACCATGCCCGTTGCCCTGCCCCCGGCCAAGACGTTTTTTGTTCTTTCTTGCACCGGGAGAGGGAGCGAGTGTATTGAGTTTCAGCATGCCCTATTCCTCCACTGTGATGAGATGGCGCACCTTGGCGATCATACCCTGGATCTCCGGGGAGTTCCTGCGAACCACCTTTTTGTGCATCTTGGTCAACCCCAGCCCTACAAGTGTTGCCCTGATTTTCTCGTTACTGCCAATGGCACTCTTGACCTGTGTCAATGTAACTGTATCTCTCATGTTCTTTCCTATTCCCTGGCTGCCTTTTTACGCGACCATTTCTTCGACGCTTAGCCCACGAAGACGGGCGATCTCCTTTGCTGATCGCAGTCGCCTCAACCCTTCAATGGTGGCTTTTGCCAGGTTATGTGGGTTATTGGAGCCCAGACATTTTGTCAATATATTCTGCACACCAGCAGCCTCAAGCACGGCCCTTACGGCCCCACCGGCAATAACGCCTGTTCCGTCTGAAGCGGGTTTTAACATAACACTTCCAGACTTAAATTTTCCGATAATTTCATGCGGTATTGATGAATCTGTTAGCGCCACAGATGTCATATCCCTACGCGCCTTTTCAATACCTTTTCTGATTGCTTCGGGAACCTGATTCGCTTTACCCAGGCCGTATCCTACCCGACCTTTACCATCACCAACAACGACAATGGCACTAAAACTAAACCGACGTCCACCTTTAACAACCTTAGCGACGCGATTGATATAAACTATTTTTTCGATGAGCTCCTCTTGGTTTCCCTCTTTAGCTCGTTTAAAATCAGCCAAGAAACACCCCCGTAGGTTAGTTATGGTTTAGTAAGAGTCTACTTTTTCTCAAAATTGAAGGCCGGCTTCACGAGCACCGTCGGAAAGCGCCTTAATACGTCCGTGATAAATGTAACCACCGCGGTCGAAAACGACCCTGCTTATGCCTACCGTCTGTGCTCTTTGAGCAATAGCTTCCCCTACTTTTTTGGCTTGTGCTACTTTATCAGCGCTTGCCTCCAGTTCGATATCCTTGTCAAGTGTTGAAGCTGAAACCAAAGTGATTTTTTTGATATCGTCAATAATTTGCACGTATATATGTTTGTTACTACGAAATACCCGCATTCTTGGTTTTTCGGGTGTACCGAAAATCTTCTTGCGAATACGCTTGATTCTTTTTTCTCGTGCAGTAGCTTTTGGGTTCGTCTTTGCCATAATGGTACTCTTTGGATTACCTGAAATTATTTCGCACCAGCTTTACCGACCTTGCGTACAATACGCTCGTCGATGTACCGTATCCCTTTTCCTTTGTACGGTTCCGGTTTACGTATGTCTCGAATCCGGGCTGCCGTCAAGCCAACCAGTTCCTTGTCTATCCCACTGACCGTAATTTTATTGTCTTTATCAACAGCGGCACTGATACCATCAGGCAGATGAAATTCAACTGGACTGGAGTACCCGACATTGAGGGTCAGCGTATTTCCTTCAATGGCTGCTCTATAGCCAACACCTTCGACAGCCAGTACTTTTTCAAAGCCCTTTTCGACGCCAAGAACCATATTACTGATAAGAGACCTCGTCATTCCCCAGAAGGCCATGACCTGTTTACTGTTTCCTTTAGGCAGAAGAACGATCTGATCGTCCTTGGTCTGACAATCAATTTCAGGCCGGATAGTTCGCTCAAGTGACCCTTTGGGGCCAGTTACCTGGACATGCGTCCCTTTAATCTCAACCTTTACACTACCTGGTACAGGAATAGGTTGCTTACCAATTCTGGACATTTTCAGCTCCTTGCTATTAAAGACCCTTACCATACCTGGCAGAGTAATTCGCCACCAATGTTACGAGCCCTGGCCTCTCGATCAGTTAAGACGCCCTCGGAAGTAGACAAGATGCATGTTCCTAGCCCGCTCATGATTTTAGGAATTCGATCACTTTTACTGTATTTCCGAAGCCCGGGTTTGCTGATTCGCTGTATACCAGTGATCACAGCTTCATTATTGGCTCCATACTTAAGCTCGATTCGCAAAGTCCCCTGGGGACCTTCCTGCATAACCTGATAATCAACAATGTAGCCTTCCTGTTTGAGTACTCGGGCCACATTCACTTTAATTTTAGACAGTGGCATCTCCACTGAGCCGAACCGAGCTTTCACACCATTTCTGATTCTGGTCAGCATATCTGCCAGTGGATCACTCATAGACATTGAAATATCCTCATTAAAAAGCTTATCTGTTCTTACCTTTACAACAAATGCGTGCTCAGGAATGGTTCATACCAAATTTGTGTGTTTACCAGCTTGATTTCGTCACACCGGTAATTTCACCCTGAGAAGCCAACTTGCGAAAACACAGTCTGCAGATACCAAATTTTCTAATAAAGGCCCTTGGACGTCCGCACAGTGGACATCGATTGTATGATCGAACCTTAAATTTTGGATCACGCTTTGCCTTGGCAATCAGAGATTTTTTTGCCACTGCTTCCTCCTGATAATGAAATGTACATCTCGTACAATACTATTTTTATTACTTCTTTTTAAATGGCATTCCAAGAGCCTTCAGCAAGGCTCTGCCTTGTTCGTCATTCTTTGCTGAGGTGACAATGGTTATGTTCATTCCCCGAATCTTGTCAATTTTATCATAATCAATTTCAGGGAAAATGATGTGTTCGTTAATACCCATGGAGTAATTTCCCCGGCCATCAAATCCCTTGGGGGAGACACCCCGAAAGTCGCGTACACGAGGCAAGGCTATATTGATCAGCTTGGACAGAAAATCGTACATCTTATCCCGCCGTAAGGTAACCCGGGTTCCAATGGGCATACCATCTCGCAACTTAAAGGTAGCTATAGATCTTTTTGCCCTTGTCACCACAGCCTTTTGTCCCGCTATTAAGGTCAGTTCACCGGCAGCGTTCTCCACTGTTTTTGGGTTCTGAACCCCCTCACCAATCCCCATATTGAGTACTACTTTCTCCACCTTGGGGATTTCCATTACATTTTTAAACTCAAACTCCTTTTGTAACTGGTTTTTGAGTTCATTGTCATAATATTCTTTTAATGTAGCCATTATTTGCTCCCTAACCAGTGAACCCCTTACTTTGTCGATGTTTTCAGTGTAGCTCCGCATCCTTTACAGACACGAACCTTACTGCCATCTTCAAGAAATTTTTTCCCCATGCGAACGGTCTCTGTACATTCGGGGCATACAAGCATCACATTACTGATATGAATAGGAGCCTCACGCTGAATGATTTGTCCTGGCTGGGTAACATCAATGGCTTTCTGATGCTTCGTGATCATATTGATGCGCTCCACAACCACCTTATTGCGAGCACGATCTACCTTGAGTATTTTACCCACGCGTCCCTTATCCTTTCCAGCTATAACCTCAACTTGATCGTCTACTCTCAGACTGGTTTTTCCCTGCCGCATTGTGATTCCTCATTTCCCTTAAATTTAATTTCTCTACCAGGAGACTGGTTTACAAGACTTCTGGTGCAAGGGATATTATCTTCATAAAGCCAAGACCGCGTAACTCGCGGGCAACAGGCCCAAATATACGTGTCCCGATCGGTTCACCGCTGTTACTGAGCAACACTGCCGCATTTTCGTCAAAGGCGACAGTTGTGTCTTCAGGACGGCTCAACTCTTTTTTTGTCCGGACAATGACAGCATCAAGGACGTCACCTTTTTTAACTTTGGCATGTGGAATAGCCTCTTTAACGGTGACGACTATTATATCCCCAATGCTTGCATATCGTTTACGAGTGCCGCCGAGTACCCGGATACACAACACCTTTTTGGCACCAGAGTTATCGGCTACATTAAGAATAGTTTCGGTTTGAATCATGGTTCTACCTGCTCTACAGTTTTATACAGTCGCTTTGTACTGGGGAATAAAGATACCGATTAAAGGGAACGTTCAACAATCGACCGCACAAGCCATCGCTTATTTTTGGAAAGTGGTCGGCATTCTTCGATCAAAACGATATCGCCAATATTGCATGCATTGGATTCGTCATGGGCCATATATTTCACATTGCGTCTGATGTATTTGCCGTAGAGCTTGTGGCGTACTTTTCGCTCCACAAGGACAACAACACTCTTGTCCATTTTATTGCTGATTACTGCCCCTTGACGTGTTTTTTTTGTCTTATCTGCCATCGGTATTTCCCTGTATTCCTTTTAAGCTGTCTACCCCATTATCTCTTTTCTGATACAACTGTCTGTATTCTGGCAATCTCTTTGCGAAGCTGTCTGAGTCGTGCGGTATTCTCAAGCTTTCTGATGCCGTGCTGGAACTTGAGCTTAAACAGGTCTTGCCGAATTTCTTTTTCCTTGTGTAAAAGATCTTCGAGATTCATTTCGCGCATCTCTTTGGTTTTCATAACGCCTCTCTCTTGGTCACCACCTTGGTGGGAAACGGTAGTTTGTAACTTGCAAGTTTGAGCGCCTCCACAGCCAGTTTCTCCGGAACCCCCTTCAATTCATAAAGTACTCTACCAGGCCTAATGGTCGCCACCCAGTATTCGGGAGACCCTTTCCCCTTACCCATGCGTGTTTCTGCTGGCTTTTTGGTAATGGGCTTGTCAGGAAAAACACGTATCCAGAGCTTACCGCCACGTTTAATTTTTCTATTGATGGTAATACGCGCAGCTTCTATATGCTGCGCCGTCATACGCCCACAACCTACAGCTTTGAGGGCATAATCTCCAAAAGATATATCAGAACCTCTATATGCGGTCCCTCGCATCCTTCCTTTCTGTTGTTTTCTATGTTTTACTTTCCGTGGGCTTAACATGTTTTTACACCTCTTCTCCAGTATGAATCGGAAGGGCCAGTTTCGACATGGACATAACAGTCTAGTCTACCGCTGCTTCCTGCTCATGAAGTACCTCTCCTTTGAATATCCATACCTTGACACCAATAATACCGTAGGTGGTTTTGGCTTCAGCGGTCCCATAGTCAATATCGGCGCGCAGAGTGTGCAAGGGTACTCGTCCCTCCTTGAACCATTCGGTACGAGACATCTCAGCTCCTCCAAGTCGTCCGGAACAAGATATTTTAATACCTTGGACACCGAAGCGTAATGCAGAGTTTATGGCCTTTTTCATTGCCCGTCGGAAGGCAATACGACGTTCAAGCTGCATGGCAATATTCTCAGCGACAAGCTGTGCATCAGCTTCAGGGCGACGTACTTCCTGTATTTCTATCAGGCAGGGTCTGCCAAACTTTTGCTCAAGATCCTTTTTCAGGCTCTCTATTTCTGCGCCTTTCTTACCTATGACAATCCCCGGTCTGGCAGTAAAAAGTTTGACTTTGATTTTTTCACCGGTTCGTTCAATCACAACTCGGGACACTCCCGCGTGATATAACCGTTTTTTTAAATATTTGCGAATAAGCTGATCTTGATGAAGATTACTCGCATAGTCCTTATCCGCATACCAGATAGATTCCCAAGAGCGCGTTATATTTAACCGCAATCCTATGGGATTGACTTTTTGACCCAAGATGCCCTCCGTTCTTTCTAACTTTATTTCTCAGGATTGGTTAGAAAAATATTGTTAATTCTCATCAACAACAACAGTGATGTGACTTGTTCTTTTCAGTATTTTTGTGGCACGGCCTTGCGCTCTTGGACGAAAACGTTTGAGCATCGGGCCTCCATCTATGAATACTTTTTTGACGTACAGAGTATCCACATCAATGCTGTCGTTTTGATCAGCATTGGCTACCGCAGACTCTACAACTTTTTTCAGTATGCGGGCAGCTTTTTTAGGCATGAACCGCAGAGTTGTGATAGCACTCTCCACGTCCATACCCCGGATAACGTCAGCAACCAATCTCGCTTTCTGTGGTGAAATACGAATATATTTTGCGACGGCTTTCGTTTCCATCGGTTAACTCCTTTGAGATCGGTATTGTCGTAATTTATTTGCGACCTTTTTTATCAGCAGCGTGGCCATAGTAGGTTCTTGTTGGTGAAAATTCACCCAACTTATGTCCAACCATGTTCTCAGATACATAGACAGGGATGAACTTTTTACCATTGTGAACGGCAAATGTCAGCCCAACCATATCAGGGGTAATGTCCGACCTTCGAGACCAGGTTTTGATAACTTTTCGGGAACCGGATTCCTGAGCAGCGTTCACCTTTTTCATGAGATGATCATCGACAAACGGTCCTTTTTTTACTGAACGAGCCATTTCCGTCTCTCCTCTAATTACTTACGTTTGGTGACAATGTCGCGATCAGAAGCTTTCTTCTTCCGAGTCTTGTACCCCTTGGTCGGCATACCCCAGGGTGACACGGGATGACGTCCACCGGAGCTTTTTCCTTCACCTCCACCCATGGGGTGGTCAACAGGGTTCATGGCTACGCCCCGTACAGAAGGCCTTCTTCCTTTCCATCGTTTTCTTCCCGCCTTGCCCAATTTTTGGCTACTGTATTCGCTGTTGCCAACTTGGCCTATGCAGGCCCGGCAATCTTTATGAAACTTGCGAACCTCACCTGAAGGCAGCTTAACAAGAACATAATTTCCATCCTTGGCCATGAGCTGGGCAGAAGCTCCTGCTGAACGAACGAGCTGGGCTCCCTTACCAATCTTCATTTCAATGTTATGAATAATCGTACCAAGGGGAATATTTATCATCGGCAGACAATTTCCAGGTTTAATGTCCACATTATCACCTGCGACTATGGTATCTCCTACTGCTATACCGTTAGGTGCCAAAATATAATTTTTTTCACCGTCTGCATAGGTGAGCAAAGCGATATGAGCAGATCTGTTGGGATCATATTCAATGGAAGTGACCTTTGCAGGAACCGTGGTTTTGTTTCTCTTCCAGTCAATCAACCGATATTTTCTTTTGTGTCCTCCACCTCGGTGGCGGGTTGTTATACGACCATAGTTATTTCGTCCACCGGATTTTTTCAGCGGCCTGAGTAGACTTTTTTCAGGTCCATTATCAGAGAGGTACTCCTGATGAACAGAAACATAATGACGTTTTCCAGGTGATGTCGGTTTATGGGTCTTAATTGCCATTGTTTATCCTGTAATCTTGTATCTTCAGGGGGAAAATCCAGCGACTATTGTAATCAAAGTTCATCGAGGAAATTAATTTCACCCTCGGACAGAGTGACATATGCTTTTTTCCAATCGTTGGTTTTTCCTATAGACTTCAGACCTACGCGCTTCTTTTTTCCCCGCATTGAAGTAGTTCGCACGTCCGCTACTTTGACATTAAATAGTTGTTCAACCGCTTGCTTAATTTCTATTTTATTAGCTGCCCTTGCAACTTTGAACGCGACGGTTCCCTGGGTTTCCTGCAACCGGCTGCTTTTCTCGGTCAGACAGGGTCCCTGTATGACTTCATAGAGTATTTTCATACCAACAACCTCTCTTCAATCTTCTCAATGCTGTTTTGTACGAGCATCAATTTCGAGTACTTCAATATATCATATACGTTGAGGCCGGCAACAGGGAGAACTTTGTAACCGATTGCATTCCTGCAAGACTTGGCGGCAGTTTCATCATTATCCATGGTAATCACCAGGCAATCATCAAACTGGAAATTATGCATAACAGCAACAAAATCCTTGGTTTTGATTTCTTTTAATCCCAAATCATTGACAACAACGAGATTGTTTTCCTTCAATCGAGTGCTTAAGGCCATTTTTAGCGCAAGACGTTTGACCTTTTTAGGCATGGAATAGCTGTAATCTCTCGGCTTTGGGCCAAAAACTGTACCTCCGCCTCGCCATACCGGGGAGCTTTTGGTGCCGGAGCGCGCACGTCCTGTACCCTTTTGCCGCCAAGGTTTGGCTCCCCCGCCACGCACCTCACTACGGTTTTTCGTGGAAGCATTCCCCGTACGTCTGTTGGCTCTTTGCATGCAAACAACCTCGTGCAAAATGCCAGTATTAACCTCTACTGCAAACAGATCTTCGTTGAGTTCAATTTCTCCCACTTTCTCTGCCTGATTATTTACAACATCACATACTGCCATGAGTATCTCCTTACGAGCAGCCTTGGGTTATGCTTTAGTATAAATACGTAACAAACCGTTTTTAGCACCAGGCACCGTACCTTTCAGCAAGATAACATTATCCTCTTTCCTGATGTCAACAATAGTGAGATTTTTCTGTGTAACCAGAACATCACCCATATGGCCCGGAAGTTTTTTCCCCTTCACAACACGAGCAGGCCATGCACTGCAGCCAATGGATCCTGGCGCTCGATGAAATCCAGAACCATGGGAGGCTTTCCCACCCGCAAAGCCATGCCTTTTCATGACCCCTTGATACCCTCGACCTTTCGACTTACCGGAAACGTCGACGAAATCACCTACATTGAGCACCTCACTAGCGGTAATTTGCTGGCCAAGTTCGTACGCTTCTGGATCAGTAACCCGAAACTCCTTGATATGATAAAACCCTTGCCCGCCGGCTCGCTTGAAATGTCCTGCCTCCGGTTTATTTATTCGGGCTGCCTTTTTCTCTAGAAACCCAACCTGTATGGCGTTGTACCCTTCTTTAGCGGTAGTCTTTTTCTGCAGAATCGTACATGGACCAGCTTCGACAACAGTAACAGGTATGGACCTCCCGTGTTCATCATACACCCGTGTCATCCCAATCTTTCGGCCCAGAATTCCTTTTGTCTTCGACATTTTTCTACCCGTATTCAATTAATCACTCGTGGATAAAATATTACTTTTTTCTGCTTTTAACCTTGCGCCCAGATCCCTTAAGGAAGCTTAATCTCAACGTCAACACCAGCTGAGAGTTCCAGCTTCATCAAGGCATCAATGGTTTGCTGGGTTGGTTCAAGGATGTCCAGCAGTCTTCTGTGGGTTCTCATTTCAAACTGCTCTCTGGACTTTTTATCTACATGAGGAGAACGAAGGACAGTATATTTATTGGTACTGGTTGGCAGAGGAATCGGTCCAGCTATAGTTGCACCGGTTCTTCTTGCAGTTTCGACAATTTCTCTGGTTGAAAGGTCAAGTAATTTATGGTCGTAACCCTTCAGTCTAATACGGATCTTATCAGCAGGAATCATTGTACTCCTCTTATTCGATAATTTCGCTGATCACACCAGTACCAACGGTTCGTCCACCTTCACGAATAGCGAAACCAAGTTCTTTTTCCATGGCAATGGAGTGATCAATTCGCCTGTGATAAGCTCGTTATCACCTGGCATAACCATTTCTATTCCGTCCGCCAGCGCAAACAATACTGTTCCATCAGTAACTCTGAAGTATAACTAAGCTCGGTTTCAATTAAAAAATGGCGTCTGCTCTGTGAACCCATCATACGCCCCGTATTGCTTGGGTGATCTCTTCAGCTTTTTTCTGAGGAACTTCTGTAAATTCTGCAAACTGCATGCTAAAAACTGCCCTGCCCTGGGTCGCCGATCTAAGATCAGTAGAATAGCCAAACATTTCGGCCAAGGGGGCTTTGGCCTGAATAACCTGTCTGTCTTTTTCCACCTCAACACCCGAAACCTGCGCTCGTTTTTTGTTGAGATCATTGATAACATCGCCCAGATATTCTTCGGGTGTTACCACCTCAAGCAACATAACCGGTTCAAGCAGCTTGGGATCGCCTTCCTGAGCTGCCGCACGGCATGCCATAGTAGAAGCGACACCGAAAGCCATTTCCGTGGACCGTTCCTCATCATAAGAACCACCGACCAGATGCGCCTCTACATCAATAACCGGATACCCTATGATTGGACCGGAATCCAAACTGTCCAATACCCCTTTCTTGATAGCCTCGACATATTGGTCGGGGATTGTTTTGTCATCAATCGCAGAATGAAAGCTTGTGCCACTACCTGCTGGAGCCGGGCGTAATTCAAGCTCGACATGCCCATACTGCTCTTTGCCCGTTACAAGGGTTTCAAATCGGCCAACGCCAGTACCAGTTTTGGTAACAGTTTCTCTGTAGGCTACCTGTGGTTTACCGATATTCGCCGAGACCTTGAACTCTCGAATCAGCCTGTCCACCACAATTTCAAGGTGTAATTCACCCATACCGGAAATAATCGTCTGTCCGGTATCTTCATTCACCGTAACCTTAAAACTGGGATCTTCTTTCATGACCTTATCCAGGCTTTCTGATAGTTTTGCCTCGTCCGCCTTCGTTTTGGGCTCAATGGCTATTCCTATCACAGGTTCAGGAAAGGTCATTTCTTCCAGGACTATAAAATCTCCATTAGCACACAGCGTATCACCGGTGGTGGTCCATTTGAGACCGACCACGGCCCCAATATCTCCCGCCTGTAAGGCTGTGACCTCTTCACGTTTATTAGCATGTAACTTCAATAGCTTGGATATTTTTTCCGTTTTTCTTTTCAAGGGGTTAAACATTTTCTCACCAACCTTGAAAATTCCGGAATACACCCTAATAAAGGCAAGGCTACCCACATAGGAATCAGACTGCAGCTTAAAAACCAGACCGCAGAACTTTTCACTCCCTACAGGTTGCCGGATAAGAGGCACACCTTTCTTATCCTTCCCCTCAATCGGGGGAACATCTATGGGTGAGGGCAGATACCAGTTGATGGCATCAAGTAAAGGTTGTACCCCTTTGTTCTTAAACGCCGATCCACACAAAACTGGGACAATCTGCCGGTTGAGCGCCGCTTTTCTCAGTGCTGCGCGCAGTTCACCAGATGTAATCTCTTGATCATCTATATATTTTTCCATGATCTCCTCATCGAAGTCGGCCAACTTCTCGAGGAGTATCATCTTGGCGGCCGATGATTCGCCTACTAATTCATTAGGAATGGGCTCTTCAAAGACGTCCATCCCCAAAGAGTCCTCATCAAAGGTCAGTAGCCTCTCTTCAACGAGATCAATGATACCACGGAAAGTATCTTCGCTCCCGACAGGCAGGGTAACTGCCACTGGGTCGGCCCCTAGCCGCTGACGCATCTGGTCTAGGCAGCGCTCAAAGGAAGCCCCGACCCGGTCCATCTTATTAACAAAGGCAATCCTAGGGACCTCGTATCGATCAGCCTGTCTCCACACCGTCTCAGACTGAGGTTCCACTCCCCCTACAGCACAAAAAACAGCAACAACACCGTCCAGGACTCTCAAGCTACGCTCGACTTCAACCGTAAAATCTACATGGCCGGGCGTATCTATGATATTTATGACAACATCTTTCCAATGACAAGTCGTTGCAGCAGAGGTAATGGTAATACCGCGCTCTTGTTCTTGCTCCATCCAGTCCATAACCGCAGTGCCGTCATGAACTTCGCCGATTTTATGAGACTTACCTGTATAAAAGAGTATACGTTCAGTGGTTGTGGTTTTTCCCGCATCTATATGCGCCATAATACCGATATTGCGCACGTTCGATAACGTATCCGAACCAGCCACCATGTTCTCCTGTTCTCGTACTTCTCATTTTCTCGGTTGCAATACCCAAGAAAAATTTTTCGTTATTACAACAGCTGCTCATCTCTGTCAATACTTATACTATCCACAGCTGTATTTTTTCCAACTACCAACGATAATGGGCAAAAGCCTTATTTGCTTCCGCCATTTTATGGGTATCATCTTTTTTCTTCACCGATGCGCCCCTACTATTGAAAGCGTCAAGCAGTTCAGCGGCCAGCTTTTCTGCCATCGACCTGCCCGATCTCTTCTGCGCAAAGCCAATAATCCAACGAATGGCCAGCGCATTTCTTCTTTCAGGGCGGACCTCAACCGGTACCTGATAGGTCGCACCACCAACACGACGGCTTTTAACCTCTATACGGGGTCGTACTTTCTCCATGGCTTCTTCAAATACCACCAAGGGTTCCTGATCGGTGACCTTCTTTGCTAGGATATCCATAGCCCCATAGAAGATACTCCTGGCGGTATTCTTTTTTCCATTCTGCATCAGACCGTTGGTAAACTTTGACACCAACACGGAGTTGTACCGTGGATCTGGGTTTATCGGACGCTTATCTAATAATTTTTTTCTTGGCATAATATTTCCTGTGGTGCCTGTAACAGAGAATTACTTCGGCCTTTTTGCTCCATATTTAGACCGACCCTGACGACGATCATTAACGCCCAAAGCATCCAGGGTACCACGTACAATATGATAACGCACACCGGGAAGATCCTTGACACGACCACCACGAATCAGCACAACGGAGTGTTCCTGAAGATTATGACCGATGCCGGGAATATATGAGGTAACCTCAATCCCGTTTGTTAACCGCACCCTTGCTACCTTACGTAGAGCTGAGTTAGGCTTTTTAGGCGTCGTGGTGTATACACGCACGCAGACCCCGCGCTTTTGAGGGCAATTCTGTAAAGCCGGCGTATTCGATCTTTTGGTGATTTTTTTTCGTCTTTTGCGGACGAGCTGATTAATTGTGGGCATTCAAACCACTCCTTTACAAAATAGTCAATCATGCGTCAATAAGGTTGTAAATGAGCACGAAAGGTTCGATATTTAAACTATATCATCAAAAAGGTCAAGTTAAAATTTTATCAATTCTCCTTGGTGATCCTGTACCGAGACAAACCAGTGCCAGCCGATATCAACCGACCCATGATGACGTTTTCCTTCAAACCGGAAAGATCGTCTATCTTTCCAGCCATGGCTGCGTTGGTAAGAACCTTGGTTGTTTCCTGGAAAGAAGCGGCTGAAATAAATGAATCCGTCGACAATGACGCCTTGGTCACCCCGAGGAGTAACGATTCTGCACTTGCAGGCTGCAGCCCGCCCATGGCCAATAATCGCTCATTTTCCTCCTGAAATTTCCACCATTCGACCTGCTGCTCGAGCATAAAGACCGAGTCGCCGGGATCAGTAATCCGAACCCTTTTCAGCATCTGGCGAACAATAGTTTCAATATGCTTGTCATTGATTCGAACGCCCTGCAGTCGATAAACTTCCTGGATCTCGTTTACCAAAAACCTGGCCAGCTCTTCAGAGCCAAGCACCCGAAGGATATCATTGGGAAGAACAGCGCCCTCCATAAGCCGTTCACCAGCCTGAACCAGGTCTCCTTCGTGCACGGTTATATGTTTAGCTTTGGGAACAAGGTACTCCTTTGGCTCACCAGTTTCCGGGGTTACGACTATTCGTCGTTTTCCTTTCAGATCCTTGCCAAAGCTTACCAAGCCGTCAATTTCACTGATAACAGCCTGTTCTTTAGGCTTACGTACTTCAAACAGTTCCGCCACCCTGGGAAGGCCACCCGTAATATCCTTGGTCTTGGTAGTTTCGCGTGGAATCTTGGCCACCACGGTACCAGGAGTAATTATTTCATGCTCATCAACGGTGATAATTGACCCCACTGGAAGCGGATACCGGGCAGCCTGATCCGTGCTCTCCAGTTTCACTGTTCTGCCCCTCTCATCTTTTATAGAAATTCTGGGGTTAATCTGCTTGCTTGATGTACTGGTTGTGATCACCTTGCTTGCCTTGCCGGTAATTTGATCGACCCGTTCCTGCATGGACTCGCCTTCAAGAACATCACCGTATTTCACCTTACCACCGACCTCTGCCACGATCGGTATGGAAAAGGCATCCCAATCGGCGATAACGCTCCCTGGGTCGATGGTTGCACCTTCCTCGATTCGCAAGACAGCACCATAGGGGACAGGAAATCGCTCTCGATCAACGCCTTGGCTATCAAGAACAGAGATTTCTGCATTCCTATTCATAACCACAAGGAACCCCTCATTGTTGACAACAGAATGCAGGTTTTTGCACTGAACCCGGCCACCACGCTGGGTTCTGATTTCGGCCTGCTCCACAGCTCTGCTCGCCGTACCGCCAATATGAAAGGTCCGCATAGTGAGCTGAGTTCCAGGCTCACCAATAGACTGGGCCGCGATAATACCAACAGCCTCCCCTATATTTACCATGTGGCCACGACCGAGATCACGCCCATAACACATGGCACAGACACCACGCTTGGCTTCACAAGTTAACACAGAGCGGATCATCACCTGATCAACCCCTGCCGCCTCAATGGCGTCCACCTTATCTTCGGTGATCTCCTCATCCATTTCAACCAGAATTTCACCGCTATGTGGATCAACCACATCCTCCAGTGCGACACGCCCCAGTATGCGTTCACCGATCCTGACAATAACCTCACCGCCCTCGACCAGTGGTTCGGCCTTCACACCGCGCATGGTTCCGCAGTCTTTTTGAACAATGGTGGAATCCTGGGCCACATCCACTAACCTTCTCGTCAAATAACCGGAGTTAGCGGTTTTAAGAGCAGTATCGGCCAGTCCCTTACGTGCCCCATGGGTGGAAATAAAATATTCCAGGACATTGAGTCCTTCGCGAAAATTCGCTTTAATGGGGGTCTCGATAATCTCTCCGGAAGGCTTGGCCATTAAGCCTCGCATACCTGCCAACTGTCGGATCTGATCTTTGGAACCACGTGCTCCTGAATCCGCCATGATATAAACAGCGTTGAAGCTTTTGAGTTCCTCGACTTGGCCATTCTTATTGGGAGTGTACTCGACCGCCATCTCATCCATCATTTCTTTGGTGATTTTTTCGGTGGCTTTCGACCAAATATCAATAATTTTATTGTACTTTTCACCATCTGTAATCAGGCCGTCACTATACTGCTGATCAACTTCCGCCGCCTCTTTCTCTGCATCTTCAACAAATTCCTCCTTCCGTACAGGTATTTTCATATCGTTGATGCAGATCGAAATTCCTGCCAGGGTGGCGTACTCATACCCAAGGTCCTTCAAACGATCCGCCAATAAGACTGTTTCCTTGGTTCCTGCATGTCGGTAGGTATAATCTATCAAAAAAGCGAGTTCTTTTTTCGCAAGTTCTTTGTTGACCAGAGAAAACGGTACCCCGTCTGGGAGAAGCTCGCCGACGATAACCCGCCCAACGGTGGTGTCCACCATTTTCCCTTTGATACGAGCCTGAATTTTTGCCTGAAGGTGCACGGCACCGTTATCGTAGGCTATCCGGACTTCGCCCGGAGAACTGAACCGGGTGTCTTCGCCGACCACACCAAGCTTTTGGCGGGTCATGTAATAGAGTCCCAAAACAATATCCTGACTGGGGATAATAATAGGTCCGCCGTTGGCTGGGCTGAGAATATTGTTGGTGGACATCATTAACACCCGTGCTTCGACCTGGGCCTCGACAGAAAGCGGGACATGCACTGCCATCTGATCACCGTCAAAGTCTGCATTAAAGGCGGCGCAGACCAGAGGATGCAGCTGGATAGCCTTGCCTTCGATAAGTACGACCTCAAAGGCCTGCATGCCAAGGCGGTGAAGAGTAGGAGCACGATTGAGAATGACGGGATACTCACGAACTATATCATCAAGGACATCCCATACCTCCTTGGCGCCCTTTTCCACCATTTTGCGGGCACTTTTAATGGTAGAAACATAATTCTTATGTTCCAACCGGTTGTAAATAAAAGGCTTAAACAATTCAAGAGCCATCTTCTTCGGCAGGCCGCACTGGTGCAGGCGCAAATGCGGCCCGACTACAATGACAGACCGTCCGGAGTAATCGACCCGCTTTCCAAGCAGGTTCTGGCGAAAGCGTCCCTGTTTTCCCTTGAGCATGTCTGAAAGTGACTTCAAGGGGCGCTTGTTGGGACCTGTAATGGTTCTGCCTCTTCTACCATTGTCAAAGAGGACATCAACCGCCTCCTGCAACATTCTCTTTTCATTACGGATTATGATATCGGGCGCATCGAGTTCAAGTAACCTCTTAAGCCTGTTGTTACGGTTAATAACCCGCCGATAAAGATCATTGAGGTCAGAGGTTGCAAAACGTCCCCCTTCCAGGGGCACCAAGGGACGCAAGTCGGGAGGCAGAACAGGGATAACTTCAAGGATCATCCATTCAGGCTTATTGCCGGAATCCCTAAATGCCTCAACCACACTCAGGCGCTTGCCATACTTGGCCCGTTTGGTCGCTGACCCGGTGGTTTTCATCTCCTCTCGCAATGTTGCGGACAGTTCTTTGAGTTCAAGGGCCATGAGCATTTCACGGATAGCTTCAGCCCCTATGCCGACACGAAACTGGCCAGGATACATTTCAAGAGCATTGCGGTACTGTTCTTCGTTGAGCAAGGTGCCTACGGCCAGGTCTTCGACCTGGGAGGCGACAACGGCATAGGACTCGAAATAGAGAATACGTTCGAGCTGTTTCAGCGTCATGTCAAGAATTGCGCCAATCTTTGAGGGCAGGCTTTTCAAAAACCAGATATGAGCAACAGGCGCAGCCAATTCAATATGGCCGAGGCGCTCTCGCCGAACCTTGGACTGGATAACTTCCACCCCGCACTTTTCACAGACAACGCCCCTGTGTTTCATGCGTTTATACTTGCCGCAGTTGCACTCGTAGTCTTTTACAGGGCCAAAGATCTTGGCACAGAAAAGTCCGTCCCGTTCCGGCTTAAAAGTTCTATAGTTGATGGTTTCCGGCTTCTTAACTTCACCGTGGGACCATTCTCTGATTTTTTCAGGGGATGCAAGAGAAATTTTGACCTTGTTAAAACTGACGGGCCCTTTTGGTTTTGCAAAGAAATTGAACAGTTCTTCCACGTAATCACCTATATCTTATCTAATCAGCATCTGTCTGCAGAGGATGTCTATTGTCTTCATTCCAGTCCGCTTTGGGTGCTATTCCTGCAGTTCTACGTCTAAGCAAAGACCTTTGAGTTCCTTAACCAAAACATGGAAAGACTCGGGAAGACCTGTTTCCAAAAAATTGTTCCCTTTCACAATTTTCTCATACATGGTTGTTCTACCCTCCACATCGTCGGACTTAACCGTGAGAAATTCCTTTAAGGTATAGGCTGCCCCATATGCCTCCATCGCCCAGACTTCCATTTCGCCCAGTCTCTGGCCGCCAAATTGTGCTTTCCCGCCCAGAGGCTGCTGGGTAACCAGAGAATATGGGCCTGTTGAACGAGCATGGATCTTATTGTCAACCAGGTGATGCAGCTTCAACATGTACATAACACCAACTGTCACCTGATTATCAAAGGGCTCTCCACTGAGCCCGTCGTACAGAGTGGATTGGCCAACTTCATCTACGCCTGCCTCAACCAGCATCTGTCTTATCTCAGACTCTGAAGCTCCATCGAATACGGGGGTGGCCACATGTAAACCATACTTGGCGTTCCGGGAGAATTCAAGGAGTTGGTCATCGTTACAATTGTCTAGAATCAAAGCACATTCATCAGCAGAATAGATTCGGTGCATTTGTTCCTTGACCAGCTCCAGTTCCTTTCGGCGAGCCATGTTGGATATTTTTTCTCCTAGTCTTTTGGCGGCAAACCCCAAGTGGCATTCGAGCACCTGACCAACATTCATACGCGACGGTACCCCTAGTGGGTTCAGGACGATATCCACCGTAGAGCCGTCAGCAAAGAACGGCATGTCCTCTTCAGGCAGCAGGCGTGACACAACACCTTTATTCCCATGCCGACCAGCCATTTTATCACCCACGGCAAGCTTACGCTTGGTCGCGACATAGACCTTAACCATTTTGACAACGCCGGGAGGTAAGTCGTCTCCTTTTTCCATACGCTCGACAATTCCCTCATAACGGCTACGAACCAAGGCAGCCTGGCTACTGTACCTGCTGAAGATAGCCTCCATTTCCCCGAGGTATTTAGCTTTTTCAGCAAAATCAAGATGTCCCAGGCGTGCAAACTCTACCTGCTCGATAATTTCTGGGGTAAGCTGTTTCCCCAATTTGAGGATGACATTGCCTTGATTATCCTCCACATCACTCTTGGTGGTACGACCGTCGAGTAAATCTCCCAAGGCCTTTCGCACCCCTTTTTTCAAACTTTTCAGTTCATCTTCCATGTCACGATTGAGTCGTTCTATTTCAATTTCTTCAATCATGACAGTACGCTCGTCCTTATCAACGCCTTTTCGGGAAAAAACTTTGGCATCAATCACAACACCTTCCACTCCTGGAGGTACCCTGAGGGAGGAATCCTTGACATCACCGGCTTTTTCTCCAAAAATAGCCCGCAACAATTTCTCTTCAGGGGAGAGCATACTTTCCCCTTTGGGGGTAACCTTACCCACCAGCATGTCACCTGGCCCAACCTCGGCGCCGATACGAACGATTCCAGAATCATCCAGGTTACGAAGCCCTTCTTCACCCACGTTGGGAATGTCGCGGGTAATCTCTTCTTTGCCCAGTTTGGTATCCCGGGCCATAATTTCAAATATTTCAATATGAACAGAGGTAAAGGTATCTTCTTTAAGAAGACGCTCGTTGACGAGAATAGAATCTTCAAAGTTATAACCGCGCCAGGGCATGAAAGCGATGGTGACATTCTTACCCAACGCGAGCTCCCCCTTCTCGCAGGAAGGGCCATCTGCGAGAACAGATCCCTTGGTCACCCTCTCTCCCGGCAGGACCAATGGCTTTTGATTAAAACAAGTATTTTGGTTTGATTTCTTATACTTAGATAGACGATAGACGCCCACACCCGTATCAAACCCATCCGTCCCTGGTGCATCATAACGAACCACAATGCGGCAGGAGTCGACTTCCTCAACAACACCATCTCCACCTGCCAGAAGGCAGGCCCCGGAATCCTGGGCCACATATTTTTCAATACCGGTACCGACAAGAGGCGATCTTGTGCTGAGCAGGGGCACGGCCTGGCGCTGCATATTAGAGCCCATAAGGGCACGGTTGGCATCGTCATTTTCCAAAAAAGGAATAAGCGAGGCGGCCACAGAAACTAGCTGATTAGGGGCTACATCCATCATGTTGATGTCTTCAGCAGGCACCATGGAAACCTCATTCTCCTGACGGGCAATGAGATAGTCATCCACAATACGATCCCCCTGCAATTTCACCTTTGCAGGCGCAATGGTATATTCTTCTTCCTGGGTGGCTGAGAGATACGTATAGTCAGCAGCTACTGTACGCTCTTGAACGTAGCGATAAGGCGTTTCAATGAACCCGTAAGGATTCACCGTCGCATAGGTAGCCAATGATACTATTAAACCAATATTGGGCCCCTCTGGCGTTTCAACGGGGCAAATTCTCCCGTAGTGCGTGGGGTGTACGTCACGAACCTCAAACCCAGCACGCTCTCGCGACAGACCGCCTGGTCCCAAGGCAGAGAGTCGACGTTTGTGGGTGACCTCGGAAAGAGGATTGGTTTGGTCCATGAATTGGGAGAGCTGGGAGGTTCCAAAAAACTCCTTAATAGCTGAAGTAACCGGTTTGGGATTGACCAGGTCATGGGGCATGAGCGTCTCAATCTCCTGCAGAGTCATTCTCTCTTTAATGGCTCTTTCCATTCGCACCAATCCCATCCGGTACTGATTTTCACAAAGCTCTCCAACAGTTCTTACCCTTCTGTTCCCCAGGTGATCTATATCGTCACCTTCCTTCAGCTCATCCTTAATGTGTACCAGATGCTTGACCCCTTCTAAGATATCCTCCCTGGTGAGCGTACGGGTTTCAATGGGTGTGTTCTGAGCAAGTTTGGTATTGATCTTGTAGCGACCTACCTCAGAGAGGTCATAACTCGCAGAATTAAAAAACAGATTATCAAAAAATGTCTGGGCTATTTCTGCCGTTGGAGGGCTGGAAGGTCTCAGCCGACGATAAATTTCTATCAATGCCTCTTCCTTATCTTTTACCTTATCCACTGCCAATGTTTTTCTGAAGGATTCGGTAACATGCACACCATCAATAAAGAGAAGTTTGAAAGATACTACCTCTTGCTCAGACAGTGACTCCAGAAATGTTTGGGTCACAACATCGTTACAGCGTCCAATAACCTCTCCAGTAAGGGGGCTGATAACATCTTCTGAAAAGTATCGACCGACGAGTTCCTCGGCCTGAATAGGAAGAGAGGAAATATCTCTATCGAGAATCCGGCCAGCAAGCGCCTTGGAAATCTTGCGTCCTTTCTTACCGAGCAATTCGCCGCTGGCCGGATCAATAAGATCGGCCTGCAGTCTTTGCCCAATAAAAATTTCTGGTTTAAAATCAACTGTGAAGATGCCGTCTACTGTTCGAATGGTTTCCTCCTGATAAAATTCCTGGAGCAACTCGACCTGGGAATAACCCAAGGCTTTGAGCAGCACGGTGACTGGCATTTTCCGGCGTCGATCTATTCGCACATAGAGAACATCCTTGACATCAAACTCAAAATCAAGCCAGGAACCACGAACAGGTATGATACGCGCTGAGTAAAGGCGTTTGCCAGAGGTATGTGATTTCCCGTTGTCATGGGTAAAGAAAAGTCCGGGAGATCGCTGCAGTTGATTGACCACGACACGCTCAGTGCCGTTAACAACAAAAACACCATCTTTGGTCATCAGCGGAAGAGCACCTAGAAAGATCTCCTGCTCTTTGATATCCCGTACAGATTGCACCCCTGTCTCTTCATCAATGTCAAAAGTGATCAAACGAACAGTAATTTTTACGGGTACCTCATAGGTCATGCCCCGCTCCACACATTCCTCTACCGTGTATTTGGGTTCACCAAAACTATAACGGACAAATTCCAGGGAGCATAATCCATTGAAGTCAGTGATAGGGAATATGTCCTGGAAGATGGCTTGTAGACCTGCCTCTTTACGCTCATCAGGTGCAACATCCCTTTGGAGAAAATGCTCGTAAGATTCTCGCTGCATAGCAATGAGATGCGGGGGTTCAACTATGTGACTAGTTTTGGCAAAACTCTTACGTACTCTTTTCATGTATTCCCTCGAACTTTTCCGCGAAATGAAGACAAATGTTGTGTAAACAAATCACATATGCCTAATTTATGGTAAAAAATAAAATGCAAACTATACCCTTTCCTGTAAACACAGTAACGCTACAGGATTTGGCATCCTGTAGCGTTACCACAGTTCATAAGGGAACTGGCTCGAGTTGTTCCTCGACCAGTACGGTGTTAATGAAGTTTATTTAATCTCAACAGTACCGCCGGCACCTTCAACCTTGGCTTTGATCTCTTCCGCCTCTTCCTTGGTCACACCCTCTTTAATTGGAGCTGGGGCGTCTTCTACCAGGGCTTTCGCTTCCTTGAGGCCAAGGGAAGTGATCGCACGGACTTCTTTTATCACTTTAATCTTCTGATCTCCTGCACTGGCGAGAATCGCGTCAAATTCTGTTTTTTCCTCGACAGCTTCACCACCGTCTCCGGCCGGTGCACCGGCAGCTGCGACTGCCACAGGGGCCGCAGCAGAAACGCCAAATTTTTCCTCCAGCTCACCGATCAACTCTGAGAGTTCAAGTACGGTCATGTTGGAGATAAATGCAATAACATCATCTTTTGTAACAGACATGATAATTCCTCCTAACGGACTGTCTATTGCTCATAGGCTCAATACATGAGACAACGGGCATATTAATTGTCTTTTTGATCTTTGATTGCACCAAGGGCATACACAAACTTTTGGGGAATGGCATTGAGAACACGTACAAAGCCAGTAGGTACTGCGTTCATGGTGCCCAAAAGTTTTGCAAGCAATTCTTCTCTGCTCGGCAGTTTTGAAAGAGCGACCACTTCTTCGGCCGTCAAGATGGTTCCTTCAAGACCGGCGCAGCGAATTTGCAGATGTGCATTGTCTTTTGCAAATTTGGCAAGCGCCTTGGCCGGTCCTACAGGTTCCTCAAAACTGAAAGTTATGGCTGTCGTTCCTGAGAAGTGCTCGGTCAACCCCTCATACTCCGTGCCACGTACCGCCAATCTGAGCAGCGTATTTTTTGCAATCTGGAAATGTGCGTTGTTTGCACGAAGATTGCTGCGCAATTCTTCCAGTTCCGTCACCTTGAGTCCGCGATAGTCGGTAACAACTGCGAACTTAGCTTTGGAAAAGGTTTCGTTGAGCGCACTGACCACATTGGTCTTTTCATTGCGATCCAACGGTTATTCCTCCTAATAAGGTTTCAACGGGACTGTCAAAGATGCAGACAGGTGAATTATCAAGACCTATACGTTTGACAATAAAGTATCTGATACCGGTCTAGGCAGGACATCTTTCGATATTTAAACGTATTGTTCCTGCTGTCTTTGACCTTCCCAGGTTTATCAGAGTCTTATACAAGACCGCTGCGGATACAAATCATTGAGTGTACTCAATGGTTTTACTTTTCTTTCAGTAGGAAGTAAACATATCTCAATGTTTCTAAGCAGTTACTCCCCTGGAGTTTCGCATTCTGGTACCACAATGTGTTTCGGTGGGATCTCGTCTGAACTCTCTCGGATATAAGCACATTTGCCTGTCCGGTGGAGTAAACTAGCAAGCCAAGGTGTGGTTTGTAGATGTCCTTGAGAACGCTTCTCTCACCCCTTTTTTCCTATTTAATGAGTCCCCGAACCTGCAGGGGATCCACCTTGACACCTGGACCCATTGTGCTGGAGAGAGAGATAGTTTTGAGATAAACCCCTTTACTGGTGGACGGCTTCAATTGGATAAGCTTGTCCACAAAGGCTACGATGTTTTCCAACAGTTTATCAACCCCAAAGCTGCACTTGCCAACGGCAGCGTGTACAACACCGGCCTTATCCACCCTGAAGTCGACCTTTCCCATTTTTACCTCTTTAACCACACGGTCAATGTCAAAGGTCACCGTACCCAATTTCGCATTGGGCATGAGGTTTCGAGGACCGAGTATACGGCCTATTTTTCCGACTTCACCCATCATATCCGGGGTGGCTATGGTTTTATCGAACTCTAGCCAGCCTTCTTTTATCTTTTCGACATATTCCGCTGAACCAGCATAGTCTGCGCCTGCAGCAAGAGCTTCCGCCTCCTTATCACCCTTGGCAAAGACCAGCACCCGAACCTCTTTACCAGTCCCGTTGGGGAGGATAACACTTGAGCGCACCATCTGGTCTGCGTGGCGTGGATCGACACCCAATCGCACAGCGATATCCACTGATTCCTCAAACTTGGCATATCTGGTCTCAAGGACAAGCTGTAAGGCCTCATTGAGATCGTAAAGCTTGGTTCGGTCTATGTTTATGACAGAATTTTTATATTGTTTTCCACGTTTTGGCATATTTTCCACCCTGTTTATATTCTCCCCTACTACAGCGGGCACTGCAAGGGTACACGAACCAGTCGCAACTTATTTAACGACTGTAATTCCGCAGCTTCTAGCGGTTCCTTCAACAATTTTAATCGCCTGTTCAACGGTATAGGCATTCAAATCAGGCATTTTCGTTTCTGCTATTTCTTTAATTGTATCAACAGACAGTTCCGCCACACGCTCCCGTTTGGGATTACTTGATCCCTTATCAAGCCCGGCCGCCTTGAGTAACAGCACTGAGGCTGGTGGAGTTTTGGTAATAAAACTAAATGAACGATCCTGATAAACAGTTATGACCACAGGTATAATGGTATCCCCTGCAGACTGCGTCTGGGCGTTAAAGGCTTTGCAGAAATCCATTATATTGACACCATGCTGGCCAAGAGCCGGGCCAACGGGTGGTGAGGGATTGGCCTTACCGGCTGGAATCTGCAACTTAATGTAGGACTGTATTTTTTTTGCCATTTTGTACACCTGAACGAGCTTGCACTCGCTAATTTTGACTTACCTGAATATATTCCAACTCCACAGGGGTTGACCGCCCGAAAATGGAGACCATAACTTTAACCCGCCCTTTATCAGGATAGACCTCTTCAATGACACCCTGGAAGTTGGCAAAAGGCCCATCAATAACCCGTACCACATCGCCTTCTGCGAAAACAACCTTGGGCTTAGGTTTGCTGGCACCCTCTTCCATGCGACCGATAATCTGCAAGGCCTCTTTCTCTGTTAGGGCCGGTATCCGTTTATAAATATCTTTTTCATTAGCAGCCTGAGAGACATTAACCCCTACAAATCCAGTCACCCGCGGCGTTTCCTGAACCGTGTGCCAGCTATGCTCATTCATCTCCATATTTACCAGAATATAGCCTGGAAAGAACTTCCTTTCTGACGTTCTTCGGGCGCCTTTCACCATCTCGACGACCTGTTCCGTCGGTACCAAAATTGCACCGAAGAACTCCTCTTGACCAGCAATCTTGACCCGCTCTTCCAAGGTTGCCTTGACTTTATTTTCAAATCCGGTGTGGGTATGAATAATATACCAGTGCTTTGCCATGAGTATGCAAGGTGGTCAGGAATTGAGGATGAACGTTACGAGTCTACCAAGAAGGAGGTCAACGGTACCAAGATATGTGGCTATGATTATGACGAGCAGCACGACAAACCCTGTCAGCCCAGCAGTCACCTTTTTCGCAGGCCAGACAATTTTCAGAAACTCCGCCTTGACTTCCTTAACAAACGTACGAATTTTTGATGGAGACCAAGAAAATGCCTGTTCTTTCTGGACTGTCTCAGACTTGGCAACTTGCTTTGCCTTCATGCCCTTTGATTTCTTTTTCGCAACCATATTTTTCGTAGTATGTTTACCGCCCATCTCGTGCATTCTGATTATGCTAGACGATGGCAGGCCAGGAGGGATTCGAACCCCCAACCCCCGGATTTGGAGTCCGGTGCTCTACCAATTCGAGCTACTGGCCTCCAGTACTATTTCGTCTCTTTATGCGAAGTATGCGTCTTACAAAAAGAACAAAACTTTTTCATTTCAAGCTTATGCGGAATGGTGCGCTTGTTTTTTGTTGTTGTATAATTTCGCCGCTTGCACTCTTGGCAAGCCAGCGTGATTATCTCTCTCATGATAGCCCCTGATAGAGGACTACAGCCGGGACTGAGCCCGGCTGTAGCAGTTCACTGATGAGCCGCCCCGCTGCATTACATGACAAGGGGCCGAATGCAGTCTATTCGATAATTTCGCTGACAACGCCTGCGCCAACAGTGCGCCCGCCTTCACGGATCGCAAAACGAAGCCCTGCTTCCATGGCGATCGGTGTGATTAACTCGCCAGTGATATGAATATTATCCCCAGGCATAACCATTTCAACACCCTCATCAAGACTCACCACACCGGTCACGTCTGTTGTACGGAAGTAGAATTGCGGCCGGTAGCCATTAAAAAATGGTGTATGACGCCCTCCCTCCTCCTTGGTGAGAATATAGGCTTCTGCCTTGAACTTTTTATGCGGAGTAATTGAGCCTGGTTTTGCCAAAACCTGGCCACGAACAATTTCTTCACGTTTGATACCGCGAAGCAGAGCACCGATATTATCTCCAGCCTGCCCTTCATCCAACAGTTTACGGAACATCTCCACGCCTGTGCATGTGGTCTTGGCCGTTTCACGGACACCGACAATTTCGACCTCTTCACCCACCTTGATTACTCCACGCTCAACCCGACCAGTAGCAACGGTACCACGACCAGAGATGGAAAAAACATCCTCAACAGGCATGAGAAAAGGCTTGTCCACATCGCGCTCAGGCTCCGGGACATAACTGTCAACAGAACTCATAAGCTCCCATATACACGCTGATTTTTCCGCATCTTCAGGATTCTCAAGAGCAAGCAATGCCGACCCCCGAACAATGGGGATGTCATCACCGGGAAAATCATACTTGTCCAGCAGCTCTCGCAACTCCATTTCAACCAGCTCTACCAGCTCCTCGTCATCGACCATATCGCACTTGTTGAGAAAAACGACAATAGCAGGAACACCTACCTGGCGAGCAAGCAAGATATGCTCACGGGTCTGAGGCATGGGCCCATCATCAGCACCAACAACTAGAATAGCGCCGTCCATTTGAGCAGCACCAGTGATCATATTTTTGATATAGTCGGCATGTCCCGGGCAGTCCACATGGGCATAATGACGATTTTCGGTTTCATATTCCACATGCGCTGTAGCAATAGTGATACCACGCTCTTTTTCCTCAGGCGCCTTATCAATTTCACTAAAATCAGTAAAATTTGCTTGACCCTTTGTGGAAAGAACACGGGTAATTGCTGCGGTCAGTGTAGTCTTGCCATGGTCAATGTGCCCAATTGTTCCAACATTGACATGCGGCTTAGTCCGCTCAAATTTTTCCTTTGCCATTTCACGTCTCCTCGGACAAAAGTTCAACATGACTCAGTCGACCAGCTAGACAATCGACTGACACGTGGAGCCCACGACCGGACTTGAACCGGTGACTTCCTCCTTACCAAGGAGGTACTCTACCACTGAGTTACGTGGGCTCTTATAGTTTGTATGAATTGCTACTACAAAAAACGATCCAGCTTATACAAGAGATGGAGCGGGAAACGAGACTCGAACCCGCAACCCTCAGCTTGGAAGGCTGATGCTCTACCAATTGAGCTATTCCCGCTCGATAATTTTATAATCGCTGGAACGACGATCTTGACCAGATGCTCGTGGTGGAGGGGGGAGGATTCGAACCTCCGAAGGCTCCGCCGACAGATTTACAGTCTGTTCCCTTTGGCCGCTCGGGAACCCCTCCACTTATCTATTTACGTACCGGATTATACACCATGATGACCATCCGGCGGTCGTGTAATCTGGAGCTGGCGATGGGACTTGAACCCGCAACCCCCTGATTACAAATCAGGTGCTCTGCCAGTTGAGCTACGCCAGCGTCAATCGGCACAGTCTACCGCAGAACAGTTACACTGTCAATTCTTTTTTTATTTAATTGCCCCTGCAGCGGTGCCTGAACGGACAATGACAGCCCGCCTTTGTTCATATCTCAATGGATATCCCACACAGCGCAAGCAGCGGATATTGATGGCAGGCTGTTATACAACACTGAGCATGAATTGCAAACAAAAAAGCCGGGGACATTCGCCCCCGGCTCTATTTTTTTATTTCAGATCCAATTACCTATTCATTTAGTGGATCTTTGACATAGGCTGATTCACGATACCGTTCAAAAGCCATGGCAAAGGTACGATACACGATGTGAGCGAATTTTGTATAAGGTAAGTACAAAAACAACATCATGATAGATACCAGATGCAGATAGTAGACAACATAACCCAGAGAGGGAATACCTGTCAGCCTGAGCACCTCAGCACCGAGACCCGTTGCCCCAACACTTGCAATTATCCAGATCAGAAACCAGTCATAAAAGGTATTGGAGGCCTTGCCCTCAGCTTCCATTTTTGTACGATTCATCCACAGGATACCGATACCGACAAGCAGGGCAACAGCAGATACGTTGGCAAGCACCTTAAAAGGATTCCACATGGAAATTGGCCCATGCATAGAGGGAATAAATATTCCGATTACATCCTGGGTAAATGCCGAATATATGGTTACGATAAACAAACCACAGAAGGAAAGGAGCAAGGGAAGATGCCCTCGAATCCTTGCATTGTTAGGACCGCATTCCTTAAATCGTTTGTGCTCAAAGATCTCCACAAGTGCCGGGTAGAGAAATTCTTTAACAAAAGTCCCTATTGTTGGTCTGTACTGTGCACTGGTGGCGACAAGATTTTCCTCCATTGTTTTCCACATGGTGGAGAGCCCTTTGTAGACGGAAAAGACAGCAATTACCACAGAAGTCAAAAAAATAAGGTCTATGAAAAGGACGTTTTTTGAAAGGTAACGAAAATCCCAATGGCCAAAAAAATGAGTGTAACCGACCTGGGAAAAATGCTCTTGCGTCGGAAAATGCATGCCTCCAGAAATGATCCACATCAGAAAAATAGTCAGCGAAGGAAGACCAATCAACATGGGGAGATTCTTGGCAGATGCACATAATTTTGCCAGACCGGCAGGCCAACCGTAATGCTGGTAGGCATAAGCCCTGATGGCGCCCAAGACATCTCCAGGTTTTGCGCCTCTTGGACACATATCAGAACAGTCACCGCAATTGTGACAGAGAAACACATTGGGGTCGGCGATTAGCCGGTCTTTCAGGCCCCATTGGGCCAGTATCATTTCGCGGCGAGGAAAAGGGTTACCATCTTGGGACAGTGGGCAGGCAACTGAACAGGTAGCACATTGGTAGCACTGTTTCAGCGTGTCACCGCCAGCCTCCTTCATCGCTTTTATGAACTCTAAATCAGGTTGCACGTTCATAGACATTTTATCCTCCTGTCATACAATATGAGATCGTTCATATTTCAAATTTATTGCAACATCACCAAACTCAAAGCCTGCTGCCATCCACTGCTGACAGCGGACGGCAATCTCATTAACAGGGAATCCTAGAAGCCTTTGAACGGATTTGGCCCCATCTCGATGATCTCTTCAACAAACTCATCAATGATCCCGGGAATTTTGTCGTAATCGGAAATGGCTATTTCCCGAACGCCACAACGCTCAGGTTCGAGCCCCAGAGAACCAAGGGTCTCCCCAATGTTTTCCATACGCCTGTTTGCGATCTCAGAGCCTTTTACAAAATGACACTGATAGTCGTCTCCGTACTTACAGCCAAGGAGCAAAGCACCGTCCATGCCCGAAGACATGGCATCCTTGATCCAGACCATATTCATGGATCCCAGGCAGCGCACAGGAATAAAACGAACCAGGGCGTTCATCTTGTTACGATGCATGCCGGACATATCTAATGCCGGATAGGCGTCGTTCTCGCAGACAAAGACAATAATACGCAGTTTATCCTCGTCATCATCAGGCACGTCAACTGATTTGACCATTGAACCGATCATGTCAATAGAGTAATCGGCAAAGTTAATGATTCGCTCTGGGCAGGCCCCCATGCAGGTACCACACCGCCGACAACGGGTGGGGTTAGGCAATGGCGTACCTTTTTCGTCATCGTCGAGGGCGCCAAAGGGACACTCTTCCGTACACCGTTTACATTGCGTACAGCGGGAGAAGAAAAAATCAGGATAGGTTTGATCTCCTGATCGAGGGTGGACAGCGACCCCACGATTGGCGGACTCTATGCACTGGATAGCTTTAAGCGCAGCACCGGTAGCGTCATCTATGGTTTCTTCCATGTTCTCTGCTTTACGGACACCGCCACAGGTGTAGATGCCGGTTCTCCTCGTCTCGTAAGGGAAACAGACAAAATGCGAATCCGCGTACCCATCAAACAGATCCAGATCCAGAAAAGCTGGCCCCTGACGGTAAGCCAGGTTAATGGTTGGATTATCAGCTGTGGTTGGAACCATACCCGCAGCAAGAACAACCATATCGACATGGATGGCCAGATCTTCGCCCAGGAGACTGTTAGCAGCGGTTACAATCAGACCAGAACCATTGGCTTCGACCTTGGTAACAGCGGCTTTCGTCATAAACACGCCATCTTTCGCCTGCATATTTTTATAAAAATGCTCGGCATTCCCTGGTGTCCGCATATGCTGGTACAGGATGAAGGCCTGACCGGTTTCCGGGTTATCATCAACTACGTAGTTGGCTTGCTTTAAGGCCACCATGGAGGTGACAGAGTTACAGTAGGGGAAATCCTTGTCATCCTCTTTTCCCCCCGGACTCTGAACAAAGGCCACCTTAGCAGGAACCTTGCCCTTTTTGGCCAAAGCTTCAAATTCAGCATTGGTAACTACACCTTGCAGAGATCCGTACCCCAGGTGCTCATACTCTGAGACATCAGCAGGGCGCCAGCCGGTTGCCAGAACAACAGAACCATACATTTCTCCTTCTGGATTAATGTCGGTGTATTTTCGCATTCCCGCATTGGGGTCTTCCAGCTCACCTTTGTCGATTTTCTCCTGTTCATCAACAGTCACGCGGGCGGGTGCATCCCATGGGGACTTGGTAGCCGCGTCTTTAAAGGAAACATTAAATTTACCAGGAGCACCGGAGATTCGTGCTACTTCGGTTTCCGTTCTAACGGTAATCTGGGGATCTGCCTGTACATCGGCAATCATTTGCTCAATACTTGGCTCCTGGAGCTCTCTGTACGGATAGGTAACAGGAAACATTTTTCGCCAGCCGTTCGCCTTTCCACCGAGCTTGTCTAATTTCTCGACCAGCGTCACTTCGTAGCCTGCTTTAGAGGCCTCTCTGGCAGCCGTCAAGCCAGCAATCCCCCCACCCATGACCAGGATATTTTTGTGGAGGGTTTCCAGTTTGTACGGCTCAGGCTTTTCAGTCTTTTGAGCCCTGGTGACAGCCATACGAACATAGTCCTCACCCAGTTCCTGAAAAAACTCTTTTTCCGTATCAGAAAAGGCTTCCCCATCCTCTGGCTCACCCACTGTCCATGCCACCTGCTCCCTCAGGTTACAACGAATCGTAAGAGTATCAGCCCCAAAGTTAAATTCGTCCTGCATTACCCGCGGGGAACAGCCGCAGACGATAATGGTGTTCACACCCTTTTCCTGTATATCCTGCTCAATGAGTGCGCGTCCCTCGGCCATACAGAGACGTCCATGGTCTATCATTTCGACCCCGGCTTCAGAAGCGACACTCTTTAAACCATCAACATCAAGAACTTTGCCGACACCACAACCAGTACAGAGATAGGCTCCGTATACTTTATCCATTGTCTTACCTCCTACCGTCGTCCAATCTGGATTGCTTTGAGGGCTGCCGCTGTAGAAGACTGCCCACTGGTATAGACATCAACAGCAGCTTTAGCACATCCAGCTGAAATCATACCTTTTTCAGGCTCGGAAACAATAAAACCGTTGCCATCCACGGTCAATCCGTACTGGGTGGCCAACGCGCCAATGGCGGGTTTCATGCCCGTTGCCAAAACGCAGAGATCCACTTTCTGGTTGACCTTGTTTCCAGTCAGGGTGTCCTCAGCCACGACTGTCACCCCGCCATCATCTTCTGCTACGATATCGGCGACTTTTCCCTTAATAAAGGTAGTGTTTTCATCATCCATGAATTTTGCCCGAAAACTTTCATATTTTCCAGGTGTTCTCAAATCAATATAAAAAACATAGACCTTTGCTTCAGGATACTGCTCACGGATGTAGGAAATCTGCTTAAATGTTGCCATACAACAGATATAGGAGCAGTGCTCCATATGATTTTCATCCCTTGATCCCGCACATTGGACAAATGCAAAGGATTCTGGTTTCTTATCATCACCGGGACGCAGAATAACTCCTTTTGTAGGACCGTTTGGTGCGGCCAACCGTTCCATCATCATATTGGTGACAATCGCCGATGAAGAGGAGGATTTAAGGTTTTCAATTTTTTCGGCATCATACGGATCCCAACCAGTGGCCCAGATAATGGAGCTGACATGCAGCGTGAACACTTCCGGCTGCATGGTCAAATCCACACAACCCTGCCCATATTCACAGGCAGCTTGCATGGCAGCGAGACTTTCTTCGGAAAGAGCATCCTTGTCAGCTACAAAACGCTGGGGAAAGGCCATCTCATGAGGAATATACAGGGCCTTGATCTTATCCATTCCAAAATTAAACGGATTGTCAATCAGATCCTTGCAGGCCTCAACACAAGCAGTACAGGCCCTACCGTTGGCTTTGACATACCTGGGAGTCGTTTCCAGTTCGACGCGGTAATCCCCGGGTTCACCAGATATTGTCTTGACTGTTGTCAGGGTATAGGTCCTGATTTTCCGATTCTCCTTAATGCGTTTAAAGTTAATTTCAAGCCCGCACGTTGGAGGACAAAGTTTTGGAAAATATTGATTTAATTGCGCAACTCTCCCGCCAAAGTATGGATTTTTATCGATAAGAAAAACATCCCTACCGACTTCCGCAGCTTCAAGGGCAGCTGTAAGGCCGCTTATACCGCCGCCTACAACCAGAACTGCACCATTTCCTGCAGTATCATTCATGCCAAACCTCCATTACCTCTGTATTGAATTTGATGAAAGGTGCTTTCTATTTCAATTGATCCAAAGAGAAGGATTACCTCATCTTCTGTCTCAACTCAAACAGAAATGCCAATGCATACAAAAAATCTCCAGACCCCTCTAAGGAGTCTGGAGATTACCTATCATACGCTCAATATCGATTGACTGTTAGATCCAAGGATCGGTCTCAATGATATTAAGACACTCAACCTTTTCGCACGTCCATTCTTTGGTCTCTGGATCAAAGGTGGAGTTAACAAATGCTTTCCAATTTTCGTCATCGCAGGTCGGATAGTCTGAACGATAGTAGAAGCCGGGATAACGGGATTCTTTCCGGAACTCAATGTGGCGAATATGAGTTTCAACACACCAGATACGGTGATAATTCTCCCAGGCACGCATCAGTTCATGGAGATCACCCGCAGCCATAAGCTCGGCATCTTCACGCAGCATTTTAAGAAGATCCAGGCAGATGTTCAGCAGTTTACCAGAGGTCATATAGTAGGTAGCAACACCACCACCGTATTCGTCGGTGGCTTTCATCAGACGCATCATCATACCTGCAGGCTTGCAGTAGTTAGGGTTAACGTCTGCTGCAGTGGTAGCACCGACATGCTCATGGTACCGTTTGACAGGTGCGTAAATTTCGTCAGCCAGCTCTTGCGCTGTTTGGGCCAATTCAGGCTGAAAATCTGCATTGTCACGGCAGTACTTGACCATCTGCTTGGCACAGATACGGCCTTCAGCATGGGATCCAGAGGAGAACTTATGACCAGAAGCACCAACACCATCACCACCTGTAAACAGGCCGTTAACAGTGGTCATACGGTTGTAGCCCCACTTGTACTGATGCGAACGAGGTCCGTCTACAGATGGCACCCAGTCTTCTTCAGGACCAGAAGTCCAGATACCGCAACAACCGGAGTGAGAGCCAAGCATGTAAGGTTCGGTGGGCATGATTTCAGAACCTACCTTTTCAGGCTCAATATTCATACCAGCCCAGAGACCAGCCTGACCAACGGACATATCGAGAAAGTCTTCCCATGCCTCTGACTCAAGATGTTTCCAGAACTTCTTAATCTTCTTCTCATCCATACCAGATGCCCGGCGCTCATCAAGAAAAGCATTCAGAGCAACGTCAGTGGCCATGTAGATGGGACCGCGACCAGCTTTGAGTTCTTCAATCATCAAGTGGTTACGAAGACAGGTTGGGGTAACCGGAGACTGACCATACGGCATGAATTTTGCCAGTTCATCCTTAACCGCGTCTGTATTCGCGTAGAACTCACCAAGACCGTTGGAAACTTTTGCTTTAAACAGAAGGAACCATGCACCAACCGGTCCGTAACCATCTTTAAAACGGGCTGGGGTGAAACGATTTTCCATCATGGTCAGGGTAGCACCAACCTGCGCACACATGGTGTAGGTGGAGCCAGCGTTCCATACAGGATACCAAGCACGGCCTTTTCCTTCACCGGTTGAACGTGGGCGGAAAATGTTTACCGCGCCACCACAGGCAACCATTGCAGCCTTACACTTGTAGACATGTACTTTGTTCTCACGGGTGGAGAAACCTACCGCACCAGCAATGGTGTTCTCTCGGTTCTTGTCAAGGAGCATCTTAACGATAAAGACACGTTCATGAACATTTTCTTCACCAAGAGCTTTCTTGGCAGGCTCAGCCACGATACATTTGTAGGACTCACCATTGATCATTATCTGCCATTTACCGGTACGTACGGGTTGTCCACCCTCACGCAGGGTCGGGGCAGGCTTGGAGCCGTCAAGGTTTTCACCATCAGCATCCTTTTTCCAGACAGGCAGACCCCATTCTTCAAACAGCTTAACAGACTCATCAACGTGGCGACCGAGATCATAGATGAGGTCTTCGCGGACAACACCCATGAGGTCGTTACGTACCATTTTTACGTAATCTTCTATGGCGTTTTCGCCAATATAGGTGTTAATCGCAGAAAGCCCCTGAGCTACAGCACCTGAACGCTCAAGAGAGGCCTTATCAACGAGGGTGATTTTCATACCCTCTGGGGCCCATTTACCAATTTCAAATGCAGCACCGCAGGCAGCCATACCGCCGCCAACGATCAATACATCACACTCATGCTCAACAACTTCCGGATCCACTACAGCTTCGAGTTCGCCCAGCGGTTTGTTTGGTAATGCCATATTTCTTATCTCCTAATAATTTAATAGCGTTATCAATGCAGCCTCTCCCAAGCCCGCTTAGGCGAGTTTGGTGGGTGTGGGCAATTCACTCTCCAGCAGCAGACACTCGTCGTCAAGATTTGCGCCTTTCTCACCGGGATACTCATTGGCAGCACCTTCCGCAGTTGTCCGAATCGGGAATTTAAAGCGCTTCATATTGCCATTACGGAATTTAACCGTCCACATGATAGAGTCTGAAGACCGCATCGGATGCACCTGACCGCCCATGGGCACGAAGTCATCATACCCACGAACAAAGATTGCACCCTGAGGACAAATTTTGACACAAGAGTAGCACTCCCAGCATGCATCCGGCTCCTGATTGTACGCTCTCATCTCCTCAATATTGAGCACCATGAGATCGTTAGGACAGATGTACATGCAGGCAGTCTTATCGCCACCCTTGCAACCATCACATTTTGAAGGATCTACGTAACTTGGCATTAAACTACCTCCTCACTTGGTTTTTCCTTTTGGTCTCACAAAAAAAGGGGACCAATTACCTCTAGCTTCTTGTTGCTCAGAAAAACAAACGTATTTACTCACAACTCATCCGTTTTCCACCTTAGCTGCAACCGTTACATTATGCTCGGTACGTAGCAGATAGACCCGAAGCAAAAAAATGAACAGTCACTCATTATGGTGAAAGAATGATTTAATTTGTTGCCCTGTCATTGTCAAGAAAAATCGTCAAATCAAGGCTGAACAGCGAAATTTAACAAAAGTATCAGAAAAATGGATACATGCTGATATCTCTCTTTCCCTTCATCTCTTTTTTCTGATTTTTTTTCAGAAAAAAGATCATTTTCAAAAAAAGGGCAATGGATCAGCCAAAAGTTCAGCCTCGCAAAACACACAGGCCCATCGAAAACCAGGTATTCTTGTCGGACTCTCCCCCTCAAGGTTCCGACACCCGTCTTGTTTGTGACCTGGGTGATTGTTGGCTGAAGTACCCATGGGTGACCTGCAAAGAAAAAGCTGACTTGGTAGGTTTATGAACTCAGGTTATAGTCCGACCGCACCAAGACTTCCCGCGGACGCGAACCGTCAGCAGGTCCTACGATACCTTCTCGTTCCATGGTTTCAATCATCCGTGCCGCCCGATTGTACCCCACACGCAGCCGCCTCTGCACCATAGAGATGGAGGCCTGCCCTGTTTCCGTTACCACTGCCACGGCCTCATCATACTTTTCATCGTGTTGTTCTCCATCATCGACGTCATCCCCCGATTCCTCTTCCACACTTTCCAGGACGGATTCGTCATAATTAGCAGAGCCTTGCTGTTTTAAAAAGTCGATAATCCGCTCGGTTTCCTGTTCTGAAATGAAGGCCCCATGGATGCGCTGCAGTTTTGCCGCACCTGGGGGCAGAAAAAGCATATCCCCCATACCGAGCAGATGTTCTGCACCCGATCCGTCCAGGACAGTCCTCGAGTCGACCCTGGAGGAAACTTTGAACGAAATCCGGGTGGGGAAGTTGGCCTTGATCAGGCCTGTGAGGACATCCACTGACGGCCTCTGAGTGGCCAACACGATATGCATCCCTGCGGCCCTGGCCATCTGCGCCAGTCTGGCTATGGAGGTCTCCACATCCTTTGAGGCCACCATCATCAGGTCGGCAAGCTCATCAACGATGATGACGATATAGGGCAATTTTTCCTCTGCAATACTATTGTATGAGGCAAAGGACTTAACCCTGCTTTCCTCAAGCAGTTTATAACGCCGTTCCATTTCACGTACTGCCCAGATAAGAGCTCGGGAAGCCATTTTCGCCTCGACAACAACAGGATGCAGCAGGTGGGGAATGTCATCATAGGCCGAGAGTTCGATCCGTTTCGGATCTATCATCAACATGCGGACTTCATCCGGTGTGGCCCGGAAAAGAATCGAGGCAATAAAAGCATTGATCGCCACCGATTTTCCTGCACCCGTGGCCCCGGCAATGAGCAAATGGGGCATCTGTGCGAGATCCGCAACCACAGGCCGACCAATGACATCAAACCCCAGAGCAAGACAAAGTTTGGACTTGGAATTCTTGTACTCTTTGGAAAGCAATATATCCTTCAGGTATACAGTTTTTCTTTTAGGGTTGGGGATCTCTATACCCAAAGCAGCCTTCCCCGGTATGGAGCCAACAATACGCACCCGGTCGACCTTTATAACCATGGCCAGGTCATCGGCCAGGGAAACGACCTTGTTGATCTTTACGCCGGGTGCGGGCGCATACTCATAGGTCGTTACCACTGGTCCAGGAGATATGCCCGAGACAACGCCCTGAACTCCGAAATCCAGCAGCTTGTCGGTCAATATCTGACTTGTCTGCATATAATGTTCCCTGCTGACTTCGATGGCATCCCTGACATTCTGGTCCAACAGTCGTATGGTTGGCAGGCGGTATGTACCAAACTTGGTGGGCTTAATGAAAAAGTTCGTTTCTTCTTCAGGCTCTGAGCGGACAGGCTCACGGACAACAGGTTCATGAACCAGGGACTGTGATACAGAGGGGTGAGAAGTGAGTTCTCCTGCTTTTTTTCCCTTCGTTCCTGATACCAACGTACAAGCCGGTACCGGCAATGCCTCATCACCCTTTCCTTGTTTTTCAGTCAAGAACAGTCGCTGTATTCCTCTGCCCAACGAACCAAAACAAGCCGCAACTGTAGTCTGGATCAAATGCAAGGTTGTTAGCAAGGAAAACCTAACAGTGGCCATCAAAGAAAACACGAGAACAAGTACAAGGAGCATTATCGAACCGACACTGCCAAAAGTACCGTTCAATACACGCCAGATCGTGGCGCCCAGATACCCCCCTGCAGTACTGTATGCAGAAGGCAGTGCGGCATGCTTGCCCCCCCCTAAAAGGCCGGCAGAAGAAATCAGAATCCCGCTGATCCCCGGTACAACCCATGGCAAGCGGCGAAGAGACACCCAGGTGAAAAAGAAATGTATCGCACTATACAACAGGATCACCGCAGGTATAAACGCAGCCAATCCGAAAATTGAGAACAGGTAATGGGCCACAAAAAAACCAAATGATCCGCACCAGTTGGCCGCAGGTTCCTGCAGTCCGTTTTCATACAACAACAAAGGCAGCAGGTAGCTTATCAAGCTTAACAGAAGGAAAACAGAAACAAAAAGAAACAACAGACCAACTGTTTCCTGCACATGCCTGGAGGGATGTCCTTGTGATTGTGTCATACCTGAAAAACCGCTGAGCGAGATTTTTAAACTGAAATTGAAAAAAAGAGCATGCAGGTATTTGTGCAAGCGGACGCCCCCTGGGGGGCTGCTGTTTACCAGATCACCACAAGCAGGCAAGCAATCTGTCAGGGGTCTTGAAAGATTCCGAGGCAGAACACCATCTATAAAAACGACCTCAACAAACAAGACGTACACAGCAGACGGTTGGGAGTAAGACAAAGAGCAGGCACACCCGTTCAGGTATTCTGGCGGTGCTCTGGCGCAGCCTGAGCTGATGAAAAATCCTGGTTAGTTGGTTTCCCCTCAGATTGCATTAGAGTCGCCTGAACGGCATCCAAAATACCGTTGATAAAAGAAACAGAGTCGGCAATGGAATAGCGTTTGGCAATTTCCAGGGCTTCATTGATCACTACTTGGGCGGGGACATCTTCCCGAAAAACCATCTCATACACGGCTATGCGTAACAGGTTACGATCCACAAGCGACATACGTTCCATACGCCAGTTATGGGAGTGATCGACAATGTACCGGTCAATGGCCTGCCGGTTTGCCATAATGCCCCTGATCAGCTTTTTGCCGTACGCAATCGCTTTTGCACTCACCTTGTACAAGCCACAAAACTGTTCAATATACGATTCCCCTTCTTCAGGACTGTCGTCGCGTCCCTGGCAGTCATGGCTGTATAAAAACTGCAGGGCAAACTCTCTGGATTTCCGTCGCAATCCCATTTTGTTCCACCCCTTTTGTGCGTTGTGAAAGAATCACTGAGATTGGCAAAAACATCCCTGTCAGGGAATAGTTTCCACCAGGTTGATCATCTCCAAAGCCCCCACTGCCACCTCAGCGCCCTTATTACCGGCTTTACTTCCAGCACGCTCTATGGCCTGCTCAATGGTTTCCGTGGTCAGTACACCGAAAAGTACAGGCACACCTGTGTCGAGCATGACCTGAGCCGATCCTTTGGCAACCTCCCCGGCCACATAATCAAAATGCGGCGTTGCTCCCCGGATAACAACACCCAAACAGATGACCGCGTCATACTTTCCTGAGCGAGCCATCTTCTGAGCAACCAAGGGAATTTCAAAAGCACCGGGCACCCTGGCCACATCAACGTCCTCACTGTTGACCCCTGAACGTACCAGGGCGTCCAAAGCACCTTCCAACAATTTTTCACTGATAAAGGCGTTGAACCGCGCGACCACAATACCTACTGTACGCCCATTGCCCTGTAAATTTCCTTCAAAAAAATTTGCCATTGCTTCCATCCTTTTTATTGTCAGCCAAGTATTTGGCCGCATTTTTTGTACCGTGCCAAAGAAAAGCTCATGAAGCCCCTCGTAATGGGTGGCGAGGTCGCCGTCTTGTAGGCCCAGAATACAGACTGCGTATCCGGACAAAACCACCCATCAAGTCACAACATTTTTCCGCAGGCTCTTGATGACAGGGGCCCCTGTGGAAAATGGCTACAGGGGTCTGGCCTGGGCTGTGATTGGCAAAAAAACGATCTTGGGCTACCATTCGGTAGCTAGTCCAGATCTCTCTTGAACATTTTGTATCATTTAAGAAAAAATATACCAAAGCAGGTGTATGTGATGTCCTTGAACAGACTTCCATTTCGACAAAATTCACCAACACTCAGCCCAGGCGGAACCATCTTGGGCAGCGTTTTGGCAACACATTGACCCAAATAGAATAAGGTGTCAAAAACTACCGAACCTGGCACCACCTGAGCTGATAAAACATCCGGACTAGTTATCGATCATTTTCAACAAGTGCCCCATCTTGTCCCGTTTCGTGCGCAGATACTTCACATTCTCTTCGTCACTGAGGATTTCAATGGGCAGGCGGTCCAAGACCTCCAATCCATATCCTTCCAGACCAATGATTTTTTTAGGATTATTGGTCAAAAGACGCATCTTTCTCACCCCAAGATCCCGTAAGATCTGAGCACCGATGCCATAATCACGAAGATCAGGCTTAAATCCCAGATGTACATTGGCCTCGACGGTGTCCAGGCCGTCGCAATCCTGCAGTTCATAAGCCTTGAGCTTATTGATCAGCCCAATCCCTCGCCCCTCCTGGCGCATGTAGAGGATGACCCCCTTGCCCTCCTGCTCCACCATACGCATGGCGGCATGGAGTTGGGAGCCGCAGTCACAACGGGCTGAACCGAACACATCCCCGGTCAGACACTCGGAATGGACCCGAACCATCACCCTCTCATCGGAAGTAAATTCTCCTTTCACCAAGGCAACATGCTCTAAATTATCCACATGATTGGTATAGGCAATCACCCTGAACGTACCGGCATGCTCTGTCGGCAACCTAGCTTCCGCCGCCCGGGTCACAAACGTCTCCTTGCGAAATCTGTAGGCGACAAGGTCGGCAATGGTGGCAATCTTCAAACCATGTTTTCTGGCAAACACCTCAAGATCGGGCATTCGGGCCATGGTACCGTCTTCGTTCATGATTTCACAAATGATTCCGGCAGGCCGCATACCTGCAATCCGCGCCAGGTCGACGGACCCTTCTGTTTGCCCTGTTCGGACCAACACACCGCCCTCCCGGGCGCGTAAGGGAAAAATATGACCCGGGCTGATTATATCTCTTGGTGTTGCCTGAGGGGAGACGGCAACCTCAATGGTCCTGGCCCTGTCAGCCGCTGAAATTCCTGTGCTGACACCGGTTCGGGCCTCAATGGAAACAGTGAAGCCCGTTCCATAAGGCGACTGATTATTGGATACCATCATCGGAAGCCCCAGCTGTTCCGTGATTTCCGAACTCATAGCCAGGCATATCAGACCTCTACCATGGGTCGCCATAAAATTAATAGCCTCAGGGGTCACGCATTCCCCGGCCATACAAAGATCCCCTTCATTTTCCCTATCCTCATCATCGACAAGGATGATCATTTTGCCGGCTTTAATATCTTCTACCACTTCTTCAATCGGGCTGACAGCCATTGTACTTCCTCAATATGAAAGAACGTCGTCCTCTCTCTTTGTTCTCGCTACCGGTCGAAAGACCGAACGCACTCAGGGGCACCCCATCTGTGCACGCTTACATTTATTTCAACAACACCTGCATAGACCTGTACCACTTCTGGCTGCTTACAATTCTCACTTGAGAATATATCACACAGTCAGACGCCTGATGCAGGGGTACGGTTCCTCCGAATCAAAAGTGCCACCATCAAAGAAACCCATGCTCCGCCAGAAACGAAGTGCTGATGGAACTGTTTGATTCCGGACGGTTCCCGGTCAGCAGTTTTTCCACATACTTGCCGATGATATCCACTTCAACATTCACCCTGTCACCCTGTTGCAACTCACCCAGATTCGTTACGACAAGAGTATGGGGAATGATGGATACCGAAAAAAGAGCCTCTGTGCAACTATTCACGGTCAGGCTGATCCCATTAATGGTTATCGACCCTTTTTCAATTATATACCTAGTTAAATCAGATTCCAGGGCAAAGGTAAAGATGGTAAAATCGCCGGTGGCTGTTCGTTCACGTACCACACCCTGGCAGTCAACATGACCGCTGACAATGTGGCCGCCAAGACGGTCACTGAGCCGCAACGCCCTCTCCAGGTTAACCCGGGAGCCAACCACCAGTCGCCCCAGGCCTGTGCGGGCGATACTTTCTGGTGAGACATCAGCAACGAATCGATTTCCCTTGATATCCCTGGCAGTCAGACAAGCTCCATTCACTGCAATGGATTCGCCTTCTTCTGGATCTGTCAAGTCAAAACCGGCCTCAACAGTCAGAACCAATCCACCGCCAACAGACGCCTTGTGCACGACTGTCCCTGTTCCTTGTATTATTCCGGTAAACATATCTCAACAGTGTCCTCAAAAACATGCTCTTGGTACACAATTGGTCGTATCTGACACCATTTGCATCTTTCTGCGGCCAATAATCAGAGACTTCCTCGCAGCGGGTTCCCCATGGAGGATCAACTCTCCTGCTCCAAGGCCTCGGCCTTTTTCGCAAACTCTTCAGCCAGTCTCGAATGTTTATAATTGGCATGAATGTTGGAAATGGTGCGATAGGCATCTGCAGCCTTTGTGCTCTGCCCTGTTTCCACATATAACTCCCCGACAACTATCAAAACCTCAACCGCTCCTTGGGGATTGTTGATCAGTCGATAATGCTCAAGCATATCGAAAAGCAGTTCAAAGGCCTTGTCTGACTCTCCCTGTTTGCGATACGCTGCGGCCAGCTTTTTGTTCAACGACAACTGTGAGAAGGAATCGTCCACCTGCTCACATATTTCCGATGCCTGGCTATAGAACTTGATTGCCCGCGCATACTCTTCCTTGGCCATACAGGTGTCACCCAATCGATCTGAGGCGTTGGCAACCCCCTGAATGTCCCCTTCTTCTTCAAAACCTTTGAGCGCATTGTGGAAACTGATGGCCGCCTGGGAATAGTTGCCATTGGTCAGATAGGTCCGCCCTTCACGGTAATCTTTTCTTGGCTGAGTCTCATTTAAAGCATCTTCGCCAGTGCTCTCAGGCATTGGTTTGATTGCCCCCAAAGGTTGCACAGTATCATTGGCCATTATACCTCTCCCTTATGTATGTTCTCCAATGCATCGGCAGCCAGCTCAGCGATGGTACACTCCACCGGTTCTCCCTGCTCAAATATGCATATGACAGTTGTATCCTGTTGCAATGGCATCACCTGAAAGGCCGCCTCTCTGGCCTGAATCCTGCCAAGCAGTCGCACCAGTTGTCCCCGTACTTCGGCATCCTGATCATTGAGCAGTACCAGCAGAGAGTAAAAAGGTGTTTTGCGTACCAAGTCCGGCCTGTTCAGAGCTATTTCCGCCAGCCCCCATATCGCACCCGCCCGGGTGGAGGTATCGTGCAGAAAGTTATACAGGTGACGGGTAAATGCCCCATAAATATCGGGCCTGCAAGCGACAATGGCCCCAATGGCCTCGACCATGCCCCAAGGGGTTGAGGCCGAATCCGAACACGCCTCAAAAAGCCGGTGTAAAAGATCGGCCACCTGGCCTGGTTCACGGGTCGCCACCCTGGAACAAACTTCGGCCAGAATCCAGGTTATTTTGCCGCGAACCCGTAAATCCGGCTCATAAAGCAGACGTTGCAAAAAACGCAATGTCCGTTTGTCATCAAAGGCATAGTCCACCAGTGCTGACACATCTCCCTGCACTGCCAATTGGCGGACTATCTGCTTTGTGCTCCTCTTTTTCTTGCGCCTGGGGTCCCGTTCGGGCTCGACCTCCGGCAGAGAAGGGCCTCTCTCCTTCTGCTTTGCAAACTCGTTCTCCTGCTGCTGCCTGTATTCGAACCGGGCCACAATTTCTTCCAGTTCTTTATGCAGACGAACAAAAAAAAGCACCCCCCGCACAGCCCGACCATCCAGGTTTCGCTTGGGGATAATCTGGTGGGTCACCTCATCATAGTCTTCGACCCGACCGGTTAAATAATCCTCCTCCGGCATAAGCTCCCAGGCGAGATCCCACTCATCGTTGCAGGCGCTTACCAGGCACTCAACCATGGCAGAGCCGACATTATGTCCAGTGGCATCACTAACATAAATGGCTCCACAGGAACACCTGCCCATGGGAAACTCGGTCATTTTCCGCTGTTTGGCCTCTGATGGTGGCTCTATGTCGCCTCCGCAGAAGGGACACCAGGGCGTACAGTTGGCTTCGGCTTTACTTGCCATGCCTCTCAACCTAACTTGTCTTCCAGCGCAGCGATGAAGCGGCTGTCAACGGAATAGCCCAGGTCCCTTGCCTTCTCCATACATTCCCTGGACTCGACATAGGAGCCTTGAAAATAAAGGGCGACAGCAAGATTGTTCATAGCCATAGCAGACTCCGGCTCAAGGGTCACGGCTTGCCGGGCCGCCTCAACAGCGTTTTCGTCTTCTTCGTTCATGGTATACGCCGAGGTCAGGTTGATCCAGGCAGTGAGAAGCTTGGGATCAATCTCAAGGGCTTTGAGATAACTTTCAATAGCCTCGACGACACTTTCTCTCTGTTGATGAATAAGGCCTATGTTGACATGTGCTTCAGCCATCTTGGGAGAAATACCTAACGCCTGCCGATTCAGCTTGAGGGCCTTTTCGCTGTCCCCCATATCAAAATAAATGGCTCCCAGGTTAATCATGCTTTCCATGGAGTGATCGTCCAGCTCAATAGCTTTCTCCAGCTGCTCGATGGCATCCTCTATCCTCCCTACCTGTCTATAGACCAAGCCTAGGTGGTGCCTGGCCATCACGTTGGCCGGCTTTTCCGCAACAACTTTCTCAAGGTCGCTTATTACAGTTTGCAGGTCAGCGGTTTCCAGGTCAGCGGTCTTTTCTTGTTCAGCCATAAATAGTCCTACTGTTAATGGAGGTTACGTTCAAATAGGTTATAAAGATCAAGTGTCAGCACTATACATACATTTTTCCCAAGCGCAAGGCCTGAGCCGATCAGGCCGCCCATTTATAAGCAGGCTCACCGCAAGCTGACTTGCCTGTTCGGAATAAGCGCCCTTATTCCCCTTCCTGTCACTTCTTATAGGCAATAAGCTTCCTCTGTCTGGCCACTGCGAGCACTTTGTGGGCCACTGCCACATCCTTGCTGATCTGGGACATCAACGCCTCAGCGCTTTCAAAGGCCATTTCAGTGCGCAGATACCGCAGGAGGTTAATTTTCAGCGGTTTCCCGTAAATGTCGGCATTGAAATCAAATATATGGGTCTCAGCCACCAGCTCGTTCACCCCAAAAGTGGGATTATACCCGATGTTAGCCACACCACCGTACTGCCTGCCATCATAGAGCACCTGGGTGACATACACACCGCTTTTTGGACAAAGATCCTCTTCTGAAAGGTAAAGATTGGCTGTGGGGAACCCTAATGTTCGCCCTCGTTTTTTACCGGGCTGAACAACACCTCGTATTTGGTAGAAACGTCCCAGCAACTTATAGACATCGCGCATCCTACCCGCAGTCACCAAGGTCCGTATTCTGGTGCTTGATACCAGGTCATTATCAACGTAATGCGGCTCTATCACTTCCACACTAAACCCCTTTTCCCTGCCTTGTTGCTGAAGAAACGAAATGTCTCCCTGCCTGCCTTTGCCCAAGGCATAATCGTACCCAATCACCAGCCCGCGCAGGCCGATTTTTCCCATTAATATGCAATCTACAAAAGCCTCGGCAGACGTTGCCGCAACGGTACGTGTAAAGGGGATGACAATCAGGACATCGATTCCCGCCTGTTCAATCTGTTCGATTTTTTGGGCAGTGGTTGATATCAGCCGAATCCCCTTGGGACTGATTACCTTTAATGGATGGGGGTCAAAGGTGATGGCAACGCTGGTTCCCTGATCTCTGTGCGCATGCTCAACAACCCTTTCAAACAACAGTCTGTGCCCAAGATGCACACCGTCAAAATTGCCTATTGTTACCTGTGCATTGACAAAGGGAGCCGTAATTTCGTCTAAATCTCTATAAATCTTCATATACCCTTCAAAGCATCCTTAAAAGGGTGTCCTTACAGAACCAGAATACCTATCTTCGTCACATCCCCCCCACAGGCAGAGGCTCACCAAGCATTTTTGCTCAAATACATACATCCATCTTTTTCTTACAATAAGTGTTCTTTCCTGCCTTGGCAACTCCATCAGGAACCGCTCTTGGTATTGACAAGCCCGGATTTCTTATAACCATTCTGGCTCATTTGAAAAAATGAGCCGAAAACAGATGGATGCGATGGCCAACAGCCAGCTCAAATTTCGCCAAAATGTGCGCCATGGGTCAATCCAGGCGGTACCATCTTCGGCAGTCTTTTGGCAACGTATATACCCAAGTATAATGATACCCAAGTATAATGCGTTACCAAAAACTACCGAACCTGGCACCACCTGAGCTGGTGAGAAATCAGGGCTAGCCCGGCAGGACGATAAGGACTGCTCCCTGAAACCCATCGTAGGGTATTGTAAACGAATTCCTAACAACCGTTACCGCAGCGGACGGCCAGGGTCCAAGGGGACAATTCAAGCCTGCCTTCCCTGAGCACGGATAAAGTGACCGGGTTCTGGTAACCTTTCCAGACCCTCATGCAAGGTGAAGATATGTACACTAATTACGCGAAACACGCAAATCCTTCATATGCAAATCCTTCATATAACAATCAGAGTATAGAAAGCTCTCACTTCGGCATCAATAATGATCATGCTGCCAGAAGCCTTTCGTCTAACCATCATAACTGCATTTCTTTGCCATGGAGGCTGTGCAGGCGATATTGGGCATTCAAAGATGCTCGCTGTACGCAAGTCCATTGAGAGACTTTCAAACAAGTATCCTTCTTCCCTCTGCACGAATAGTGAACTTGCAAAAATCCAAACCGCCTTTGGTGGACAAGAGCACTTTTTTACCGCATCCCTAAGAAAGCCCTTGACAAAAAAGCTTCTCCAACGATAGTATGCCTCGCAATGCCGAAGTGGCGGAATTGGTAGACGCGCTAGGTTCAGGGTCTAGTGGGGGTATCCTCGTGGAAGTTCGAGTCTTCTCTTCGGCACCATGTAAACAATCAAGGCTTTATCTCTTTATATCAAAAAGATAAAGCCTTTTTTCGTTTGAAATCTCCTCCTGACCCACTCTCCTACCCATCCTTTTTTTCCTTTAATTTGCTGGGGGTATTCGTAACTCCTAGAGTTGATGCCGGATTGCTCATGAACATTTTGTCTCATTTGAGAAAAAATATACAAAAACATATGGATGTGATATCCGGGGACCGGCTTCCATTTGGACAAACTGACCACCAATGCTCAGGCACCATCTTTGGCAGTCTTTTGTCAACATATATATCCAATTATATTGCGTTACCAAAAAGTACCGAACCTGTTACCGCCTGAGCTGACCAGAAATCCGAGTTAGAATTTCAGCATCCCTTCTGGATTGGGAGTCTGTGGGGTACAATTCTGGATAAAACGTAGCTGCCCACCCCCTCTTTTTTAGGGAAAATGTTGTCTGCAATGCAGAAAATACTTGACAGGTTTTTCAGGGATTCTTTTTACAAGGGCCTGATTCGTTTAAGAAACACCATTAAATGAGCCATTATCCAGGGAGTTTTAAACTCACTGTGCGGGGGTAAGGCGATTTGTCACAATCAGGCCCGTCTGAAACGTGAATTTGAGCAACTTTGCTCTGACGGTAAAGTATCGTCTGAGATCAAAGATGTGATGAATAGTCTGCTGGTTGTAGTAGAGCTGATTCTGTCGGTTTTCCTGGAAAAGAAAACGCGCAAGAACAACAACAATTCCAGCCTGCCTTCTTCTCAAACCAATAAAGACGATACCTCCGCTCCGAGCAAGGGGAGCCAGGGGAAAGGGTGAGGTGTCTCAGGCGAGATCAGCAATACTCAAGTAAGGGAAACGGTTTCCAGGGCAGAAGTGGTAAACTGTGATGTCTGCGGTGTCAACCTGAGCAAGACTCCTGGTAAGGGCCACAAGAAGCGTAGCAAATTCGATATTGTTTTTGAGAAGGTTGTCGAACATATTGATGCGGAAATAAAGCAATGTCCCAATTGCGAGGCCACGGTCAAAGGACTATTTCCTGAGGATATGCCGGGTTCTCTTATCTATGGAAATGGAATCAAGGCGTTTGCCATTCACCTGATAATCAGTCAGATGGTCGCCTTGAACAGGGTTCAGAAACAGATTGCAGCCATGATTGGTTCGATCATATATTCCTTCGAAGGAACAACCCTGAAACTGCTTCATCGTAAAGGTGGAAAAGAGGGGATTGAGGGGCTCAACATCATTCCGCGATATGGTGGTATGATAATTCATGATTGCTGAGCATCATACTTTCGATACTCATTTTACCCACAGTCTCTTCAGAAGACCCGGAAAAAGAAAACCTGACAGTGGTTTTCGACAAGGGGGTGAACAGCGAGGACAATAGAGCAGCCCTTGACTCCCAGTAGCAAATCAATTTCATAACGACCTATTCAACGTATTACAGCGAAGATCTTGTTCATGTTGACTTGAGTCGATTTGCACCGGTTGACCCAGAAAAAACAGAAGATTGTTAAAGAAAAACAAACATGGAGATCAACTGATTGCCTGGAGAACAGAGGGCAAGTATTGGGGAAAAAAGCCCACTGTTATTGTTAGTTACAATCCGCTTACCGTCACAAAAAAGCGGTACAGTTTCCCAAAAAAACTGCTGCGCCTGCAGGGGCAATTACTCATTTTCCAGACGAAAGTAAACACTCAGGCTCCGCACTGGAAAAACATAGCCACTGTTGTCCATCCTTACAAGGAGCTGTGCTCAGAACTCCATATACCAACTGACCTCTATACTGCTGAGGTGAGTGATTATGGAGAAAGCTTAAACATGAATTTTCGCAAGAACCATTACCGAATTGGCAGGTACCTTGATCGCTCTGGCAAGAATATCATCGTTACCGATAGTATGGACTGGACGACGGATGAGATTGTCAAGGCAAGCCTGGATCGCTGGATAGTGGAGGATAGTTTTCGCCAGTCAAAAAATGATGACCTGGTAGCGATAATACCAGTTCGTCATTGGACTGACAGCAAGATCAGGTCATATATTCACTTGCGTTGCGGCCTATACCCTGTTGCGGATAATGGAAATCAGGCTTAAATGTGCCGGCTTGGATATAACTGCAAAAACGGCAATGAGGCAGATGCATAACCTACACTTGTGCCTTACCTGGCTACCTGGTAAAAGAAAAGCTACCAGAATACTTGAAGAGCCTGTCGATCTCCAAGCCCCAATTTTTAAGGCGTTCGGCTGGAAAAATAACAGTGGGGTCTTACAAAAAATTTAAATGTAATGCGTTGTAATTGAAAAAAATTTTTTAAACTTATAACGAACTAACCGATAAACTCCTGTCAAACAGACTTTTGCTGACAATCGAATTTGTTTTCATCTCAACCATTTGGCTTGATGGCAGAGACTGCAATATTTTCAGCACCGGCCAAACGACACTGATCAAGTACCGCGATAAGCTTTGAGGTGGGACAATCGCCGTCAGCATCAATGATTACGCCGCCATCTGCGTTTTCAGCAAGAAAAATCTCCACCAGCCCCCGAACTCTTCTGAGTTCGACATGATCCCGATTAATAAAAACATGGCCTTCAGGAGTGACTCCGATAATCATACCAGTGGCTTCCTTCATCTCAGCAGATGCTGCTTCAGGACGATTAACTTCAACTCCAGACTCTTTAACAAAGCTCGCTGTCACCAGAAAAAAAATCAAGAGGATAAAGATCATGTCAATCAAGGGCATCATGTCTATCTCAACATCGGTCCGGTCAGAATCAAACAAGACAGAACCTCTGAACGACCCCATTTTATTCATATTTCACCCACTCGTATCCAGTTATAGTTATTTGAAATCAAGAACCATTGTACTTATTTTTGCTTTCGTGTCTTATAAAAGGGGAATTGAACAACTCCCTTAAAATCTACCTTTGGTATCGGTTGAACTGCAGTAATCGCTGGATCTTTGTCGTAGATGGGCTAAGCTTGGCAAGAAATGTCATGGATGACAATACCAGCATGCTATTACGTGCAATCCAAATTTGACTCATGACGGCAGCACAGATGATGCCGAGAAATATCTTGATTTCTGGTTTTTCTTGAGCATCTTAAAGGATTGCTCCACCTCCCAGCGATTTGTAGAGATATCAGCTGTAATTTTTGCTACCAAGTCAAAAACATTGGTGAGGAGCTTTGTTCGTACAATTACACTTCTTTTATCCTGGATCAAGCGCAACACAGCGCTGATAGACCTTTTCGAAGAGTCCTTACTACAACTCTGCTGGCTGCTTGTTGTTCCTGTCAGCACGTGTAATTTTTTTCACATGACACACCCCAAGATAGGGGTACCTACTGATGAACGGGCCTCACCGGCTCAACGTGCGACACTTTCGCTGAATCAGATAAGCTTTTTGAGAAGAGCATTTCAATCATTACAATCATGTCTACCAGTAGGTTTAAGCAGTTGTACGAATACCGTATTACTATGAGCCATGGCCTGAATCGTATTGTATGTTCATGTATTATCGATAACAACATCATACCAGAAAGAAGTTTTCAGGCCTCATCTCTCTTCCTTATCTGGACCGCAGTGTATTTCGCCTTCCTTTTCCAGCAACTGAACAAGACCTCTCTGAAATACAAGTAGATCCCGCTGGATATTGCCTGACTTTTTCTTCAACACTTGACCAATAAAGATGCCAGGAATAGCAACCAGAAGCCCTGCCTGGGTAGTTATCATCGCCTCCCGAATGCCCGAAGCCATTGCTTGGGCATTACCCATACCATACATACCAATTACCTTAAATGTTTCAACCATGCCAGAAACCGTACCGAATAGGCCTAGCAGCGGAGCAATTGCCGCAAGAATAATGATGGTTGGGATGTATTTTTGGATGGCTCCGCTCTGCTTACGGATGGCCGCATCCAGCAACAGTTTATCAGCCTCTTTGTTTGCAGAGCCATTGCCCCTGCTGATCGCCATAAAATGATTAATGGCCAAGGCCCGGGGGCTACTCGACGCACAGGCCTTTCCTGTTTTCAGACAGGCCATTGCCTCAGACAAGGTTATCCGGCTCCTACGACTCCGCCAAATCCAATCTGCCTTGAGGACAATCAAGCCCCATAACCAGCCGGAAACGAAAAATATAGGGAGCATTACTGGCCCGCCAATCTGAATAAGCACCCAGAGGTTTTTAATTATTTCCATCACTCTTATTTATTGTTTAAAAGATACCCCCGTTAAACAGGAAAATCATTGCCAATAATCAGGAAAGGAATTGGCAACACACTCCTCTCAAAATCTGTATGCCCGACACGTTCAAACAGCCCAAGGTAAAGCTCATCACCATGCGATAATCGTTATGGGACGCAAGAGCTACGCCATGTAGTCAGGAGAAGTCACCACCAACGCCAAAAATAACCAGCATTCTCAATCTCAAAAAATTCAGCCATCAACAGGGACTGTGTAAAGTTTTTCGAACCAAAATTCCACCTGAACAGCGGCAGAAGGTATGATCTCAATCATAGCTCACCCGGAAGGCTACCCTTGGTGTGGTGGTGGGAAGTCTTCCCAATGCTGTATTCGGCGCCAACCACAGGAAAACGACTCGATAGTCTCCCTACCTTCTCAATCGTCAACAACTGCTTTGTCGGCGGCACCCCCAGCAACGTTCTGGTGCACCCTGTATGAGCGATGGCATTGATCGTCACCTCTACCAACGCCCGTTTTAGCTGAATCCTATTCTATTTTGGACAGCAACTTCTTTCCATTTTTTACTTTTACACCCGGCTGCAGTTATGTTTTAAGATCGCACCCATCAACGAAACACCTTTTTCTTCCATATCACGAGCGATGTTTTTTACTCTGCCGCCAAGAAAGGAGGCTGTCATCATGATCGGAATAGCAACAGCCAAGCCGACCTGTGTTGTAACCATGGCTTCAGAGATGCCACCTGCCATAAGCCGTGGATCACCGGTGCCATGGACGGTGATAACCTGGAAGGTGTTGATCATCCCGGTTACCGTACCCAGCAAACCGAGAAGCGGTGCCACCGCTGCCAGCACCTTCAGTGTACCGATAAACCGCTCTAGCCTTGGAACCTGGGTCAGAATTGCTTCAGACATAGCGCTTTCAATCACTTCCTGATTCTGATTTTTATGCATAAGCCCAGCCATAAGCACTTTCCCGGTAGGCCTGCTCTCATGTGGTTTCGTCGTAGCCAATGCCTGCTCAAAATCTCCGTGAAAAACAAGGCTGGTAACCTTGGTCATCAGCGCATCGGTATTGGAACGCACTCTTGAAAGGAAGATTATTCGCTCAAGTGCGATGATAATTGCAGCAAGTCCCACCAATAGAATCGGGATAACGAGCACTCCGCCACTTCTTAGCCGTTCAGCCAGCGTCTCTTTTCTCGACAGCTGGCTGATGGCAACTCCACCGGAGATATCCATCGGAGCATTATTCTGCTCTCCGTCATAAAATGAAGTAATGGCTCTAGAGACAAAATAGCCGGGATCACCGCTCATGAGCAGACGGTTGGAACCCGGGCTGAAAGTAAGGAAACCATTGTCTTTATCGGTTTCAAACAGGCCGCCCATATGACCAAACCTGATAATATCCGCATTCCTGTCTTCACCATTGCGATCAAGGACTGATCCCTGGTAGCGTACAATAGCCTTACCTGCCTCGATATCATCAAAGTACATGTCTAACAGACCTGTGATATCCGCCAAATCAAAAATCCGCTCACCAGAAAAATATGCATTGAGCTGCTCCATGCGTTGCTGTTGCCGACTGGAATAAGGCGATTTTTCAGCCAAACCGAGAAAGTTACGGATATGATCAAGGAAAATATTATCTAATTCTTCCTTGCTGGCTAGACGGGTAGTAATCTCATGCTGGAGTTTATCACGCTTATCAGCAAGAGCTTGGACTTCTTCCTTGTCGATGGAAAGTTTTTTTTGTTCAGTTGCAACTTCCTTTTTCAGTGCTGCGATCTTTTGCAGCAGTTGCTGACGATTCTTATCTATCTCGGAACGCTGTTTTTTCTGTTCTGATACAGCCTGGCTATATCGCCTGTTAACATCACTCGCAGCGCTGTTGATATCCTCAGCTTCTGCGCCGGTAATCCAAAAGAAAAGCAACCCGAAAACAAAGATTTGAAATTGATGTATATTCATTGTGCTGTCGTCCCCTGCATTTTCTCTGTTTTGGGCTGTGCTACCGGCAAGTTACTTAAACCCACCAACCGAATGCCTTCCGCCATCTCAATGGCATCACGAATCGCGGTACTATCATTTTCTATTGGCTGCCAAATGAAATCAGACATATCCCACTGCCAAGCCTTCTCACTATCCAGCGTTATAGCATAGACACCTACCCGGCCGACCTGAAGAATTTTTACCCTTCGACGCTGACCATCTACCTCAATCTCATCTTCCAGCACATTCACCTGATGACCAAAATCCACCTCCCTGGCCACAGCATCAAGCACAGCCCTGGTCTTACCCAGCAGGCCGCTGTCGTAATCATTCAACACCATGAAGGCTTGGTGGAGGGCCTTGCGCCGTTCAGTCAAATGAACCGGAATATCTCCAGCAACCATCCTCTGCAGCTTTGTCAAGATTTCTTCTAGAACCGGCAACAGTTTCATGTTTACCGCCTCCATGGCCTCTGCCTTTTTCTGCAGGCCTGCAATCTTGCCTTTAAGATCACTTTTGTAGGCAACGAGTTTCTTCCGCTGCCACTGGGTATGCTCCAGACTATTTTCCAAATCCTCAATTTGTTCTAACAACCGATGCTCCTCCTCAACCCATGAATCATGGGTCGCCTGGGAGGCCAAGCCAACTTTCACCGCTTTTTCGGAAATGCCTTGTACATCTGAGGCACTGGTGGCAAATGAGATCTTTGTCATCATCAACATACACAGACTTAAAAAAAACACGTGCCATCTGTATTGTACCAAACTGCCTGTAAACTCAGATTTCACTTTCATACCTCGTATCATTTGAAAAACCACTTTTTTATTATAATTTTTTTTGAGATAAAAAGAAAAAAAAACGGAGTCTATTTACATATTTTTTTTCATTGTTCCAAACTATTAAATTCGTTTATACACATTCTATTCAATATCACTAGCGCCCGCTGATAGGAACCTGAAATCAAACAATATTTTTTGAATAGTTTCGGCTTTGTGTTTTACCGCAGGAGGGTCGAACAATTCCCATACCCCCTGTGTTAGGATAGTTGTCGTGCTCTTGATGTGGCATTCTAATTAAAAATCAGGGGCAAAAAAAGAGGAAATATGCACTATCCAAAAGAACGAAAAGAGGCAATCTTGAAAAAGATGCTACCACCGAATAACAAGCCTATCAAGGAGTTGGCTGCAGAAGAAAGGATATCTGAAGCTACTTTATATAACTGGCGGAATGCAGCACGAGCTGAAGGCCGATTGTTGCCTGACGGAGCCAGCACACCCCATGGCTGGAGTAGCAGGGACAAGTTTACCGCAGTACTGGAGACATCCGCTCTCAATGAAGCTGACTTATCAGCGTATTGCCGAGAACGCGGCTTGTACCCTGAGCAAATCCACCAATGGCGGCATTCTTGCGAGCAAGCCAACGATTGGGATCGTAGCCAAAACAAGAAGCTGCAGCAGGCCCGCAGGCGTGACCAACGCCCTATAAAGGATCTTGAAAAAGAACTTCGCAAAAAAGAAAAAGCCCTCGCAGAGACAGCAGCGTTGTTGGTGCTGGAAAAAAAGCTCGGAGCGATCTGGGGATCAGGAGAGGACGAATGATCAGCACCCCCGATCGCCAGGAGACATTTGCTTTGATCAATGAGGCTGTAGCAGGTGGGGCCAGACTTCACAAGGCTTGCAAAGGTGCAGGTATAAGTGAAAGAACGTTTCAGCGCTGGACCAGTTGCTGCACCGTCAAAAGTGATGGCAGACCAACGGCAGAGCGTAAGGCACCGGCCAACAAACTGAGCCAGGAAGAACGCGCGCAGATAGTTGCAATCTGTAACAGTGAGGAATATTCCAGTCTACCACCCCCCAGATCGTGCCTGATCTGGTTGACAAGGGCCTGCACATTGCCTCTGAATCAAGCTTTTACCGCGTATTGAGAGAAGTCGGTCAAGTGCAGCATCGAGGCAAAGCCCAGCCACCGCAAAAACGTTTTAGACCAACACCTTTGAGTGCTGATGGGCCAAATCAGCTTTGGAGCAGGGACATTACTTATCTGGCAACTCCCATAAAGGGTATATTCTATCGATTGTACATGATAATGGACATTTACAGCCGAAAAATTGTGGCCTGGGAGGTGCATGCCAACGAAACAGCAGAATTAGCTGCCGAATTGATAGAAAAAGCCTGCTGGGCAGAACAAACATGCAGGGAGCAGTTGGTCCTTCATGCCGATAATGGCTCTCCGATGAAAGGGGCAACCATGCTGGCAAGGCTACAGAAACTGGGGATTATGCCTTCTTTCAGCCGTCCCTCTGTCAGTAATGACAACCCGTATTCTGAGAGCTTATTCGGGACAATGAAGTACACACCTGCCTATCCGACCCAGCCCTTTGGCAGTCTGGATGATGCACGCACCTGGGTGCAGGGTTTTGTTAAGTGGTATAATGAAAAACACCGCCATAGCGCGTTGAAATTTGTCACCCCGTCGGAGCGACATCAGGGCAAAGACAAGGCAATATGGCAACAAAGAAAACATGTTTATGAAGCAGCTAAACGCCGGAATCCAGAGAGATGGACACAAGCCACGAGAAACTGGGACCACATAGACACGGTTTGGCTCAATCCTGAAAAAAACAAGCAGGGAGAAAAACAACAAGAACAGGTGGAAAGGGCTGCGTACTTACAGTAACTCAGCCTGTTTGTCGGCCCCCCGTCGGAGACGCCTCTCCGCCATTGCCGCTTTCAGGTTCAGCGTCATGGCCTGAGATGGTCAAGGCTACGGAGCGCAGCGGAATACCCTTGGGCTTGGCCTTTACCGTCTCAGTTTATAACGCTACTCCCAAAGTCCAAATACTTTGGTAAATTTTAAAAATGAAGTACAAGAAACACGACAACTAACTTGACAGACGTCGATTCACAGGTCACTCACCTTGGTGTTCGGGTTGCTCCTCAGCATTGCCCTATCCTCTAGATGAGTGGTATCACGCTAACAAGATGGATGAGATACGTCAAGATTATCTCAAGAGCGGTTGTCCAAAGCAAACGACAGCAGAATCCACTTAAAAAATGCCGCTCAGTGGTTTGGATATGGGGGGGTAGGCTCACAACACCCAATGAACCTTATGGCGATGCGAGTAATGAATTTCAGCAATATGTGATGTCAAAGCACTATACGGATATGCTACCCCTCCACCTGTATAATACCGGTGGAGGTATGAAACTCTAAACTCCAGTCAAACGTTCTTACTGTTAAATCAAGGGAAAATGCACTTTTGAAAAGCTTGTGGATTCCATAAATTATTACTTAAAATATCAAAATACTGATTGGGAAGAGATCAGGCTGACCACTTAAATGTGGCTTTGTAATCGGTTACAACCTTTTCTCCTCAGCGGCCAAAAAGCAGGCGTAAATCCTCTTCATCTTCGCCGAATGGAATACAACGCCCTGGAAACAGAAAAAAACGTATTTCTTTCCAATAATTGGAACTTGATTTGGAAAACCAAAACTGATATCTTTTTAAATCATTGGTAGAAGTGTCTTTTTTCTTCAAGTAACTTAAAAAAAACACTTGGAGATGAAATACTTCTCGGCACCATTTTACCTGCCGCCATAAGTAAAACCTGGATTGCCCGTATCTCTAGTAATCTTTTTAAATAAATTTGTTTCATTTATTACCTATATTCAGCGAATAGAGCAGTTCCAACAATGTTGGATCGTCATTCTTCGAAAGTGATATCGTTATTTTTTGCAAAAAATTGCTATAATGATATTACTTTTTAAATAAATTGAAATATTAGTTTTTAAAAATTAAAAAAAATCTATTAATAAATTTTTAACTTTCTTTAACCATATACTGTTAATAAGAAATATAATTTCTTCGATATAATGATTGTAACATCTATTTTTGATCTTTTATAGAGTCATTTTTTTAAATACGATTCCATTGTATGTTGCCTTAAAGTCTCCGCAATTTTCAATGCAACCTCAAGGCTTTGTTTTGCGTTGAGATAGGGATAACAAAAATTATCATCACTGGATAAAAAAGATTTTTTTTCTATTACCGATTTTTTATTCTTATATTTCATTTTTGCGTCATCACTTGTCATTTTCAAATGAATACCGCCAGGAATAGTGCCTTCAGCTGAATGAATATTGAAAAAAGAAATTATTTTTGAAATAATATCGCTTATATCTTTTATATTTTTTGAATCATTTTTATGTTTATCAGTATCCATTATATCACAACACCACACTACATGAAAATCTTCTCTTTTTATTTCACGAAGTAATTTAGATAACGATTTTTTAAAACCATTTTTTTCAAGTTGAGTTATAAGAACTAGCCTTCCTTTTTCATTTGTAGGATTTAATAAGGTAATTAAACGTTTTATATCATCAATTTTATTTTTCGATCTAATTTTTATTCCAATAGGATTATGAACTTTACGTAAAAATTCAATATAATCTTTATTTACTTGGTAAACACTATCCTCAATCCATAAAATATGTGCTGAGCAGTCATACCATTTTTCTGTAAAATGATCAAAACAAGTAAGAGCTTCTTCGTAGCAAGGCAAAATCTCTTTATGATATATATAGAGTTGTGTTTGTTTTATTTGAGGAATTTCACCACTAAAACCCAAATTTTTTATAAAACATAATACTTCATCAATTTCTCTAATAAGACATGCGTAACGTTGATCCATCAAAGAATTGGAAACAAGTTCATGGTTCCACCCTTGAACTCTCTCCAATGAACTCAAGCCTCCGTCAGTAAAAGCTCTCAGGAGATTCATTTCCGATGCCGATAGATGATAGACATTAAGCAGGCTGCATGGATTAAGCTCACAATCTTTGGACAAAGAGTCGACACTACAAACCATATCTTCTTGATTCGAAGGCAACGAATTTCTCTTTTTTGTCGCGTTTTTACCAGATAAAAGCCTGTTAAATTCCTTAGCAATACATCCTGTTTTAATAACAGGAAGTCCTCCGACATAGCTCAAAATAAGCGCCATTTGGAATAAAATTTTAAATTTTTCGCATATATCAGGGGATTTAACATTGCAACAGTTCTCCGAACAGTCTTCGCCTTGAAGCAAGAACGCTCTTCCATCAACAGCTTCAGCTAACTGTTTTTTTAAAGAGCAGATCTCTTCAGAAAAAACCAGTGGAGGTAAAACAGTAAGCTGTTCCAAAACACCACTTACTGCCGACTTATCTCCCAATTTCGGTTGTTGCGAAATGGTATATTTTTTCCAACTTGATTTTGTCCAGATAATAAACCTCCCAGCCGCTGCAATGATACATTTTTTTCTTGTATAATAAGGCTATAAAAAGCTTAACAGATCAGTGCTAAAATACCGCTCAATTCTGTCTGGAAGAATAGTAACGATCCGTTTTTCTTTCCCAAATTTTTTGGCTGCAAGCATAGCACCCATAACATTTGCACCTGAAGAAATACCTACCAAAAGCCCCTTCTCCATGGAAAGACGGCGAGCTGTAGTAAGAGCATCCTCATCATCAACCTCAAAAATTTCGTCTATTATCTTTTGGTCTAGAATTTCAGGAATAAAACCATCTCCAATTCCCTCTATTCGATGCAACCCTGGCTCATGCCCGAGCAAGGCCGAATTATCCTTGGGCTCAACCGCAACAATTTTAATCTCTGGATTTTTTTCTTTAAGGTACGTTCCTACTCCCATGATTGTTCCACCGCTTCCAATTCCGGATACAAAAACATCAACCTTTCCACTCATATCTTTCCAGATTTCAGGGCCAGTGGTTCTATAATGAGCATCAATATTATTCTTATTTTTAAATTGATCAGGAATAAAAATATTAGATGAATTATTTCGCATCTCCTCTAACTTCTCTACTGCTCCTGCAACATTTTTATTTTTTGGAGTTAAAATAAGTTTTGCATTTAATGCACGAATTAGTTTTCTTCTTTCTATACTCATGTTTTCAGGCATGATAATAGCAACTTCGTATCCTAAAATACAACCAACCATAGCTACTGAAATACCAGTATTACCACTGGTGGCTTCTACTATTAAATCACCTTTTCTTAATTCATTTCTTTTTTTTGCTTCTTGAATAATATGAAATGCTACTCTATCTTTTATTGATCCACCTGGGTTGAGATATTCAGCTTTAACATAAATAATATGATTATTAGAAATATTATCTGATAAATTTAAAGTAAATAGTGGTGTTGAGCCAATATGGGTAAGGGCTCCAAATTTTTCCATAGTTCTTATTCCCTTTGTAACTTAGACAAGGCAACTTATCATAGTATATGATGTTAATTATCGATGTAAAAAAGTCTTACTGCTGTAAGAAATTTAATAAACTTTTTTTTGTCATACGAGCGTCGCGATCTACCAGTATTTTATCGGCATTACGCACCATCCAGATACGGTGGACAATCAACAGCACCATTTTCTTCTGGCTATGCCCTGAAAGCGTTTGCTGACTTTTGATTTCGGTAAAGGCATCAAGAGAAGCGGATTCCTTATTGAGGATAAAATTCTAAACATCTTCCACCATACCTTAGCCAATGGAAAATCTCAGCCGTTCGCCGCTGAAAAGCCTTTTGCCAGGCCCCCCAATTGTGGTGATACTTGCGAATTTCGGAACTTTGTCATACTAGATTTCAGTCTGAGGAAAATTCCTAATATTATCATTTTTAGTAGAGTTATATCGCGGCCAGATAAGATACATCGCACCCAGCACGTTAGCAGGTTTGAGAAAACGAAACAGAGTTAGCTCATCTTTAATGATTATCACTGTACTGATTGACTTTCTTTGTCAACTATTACACCAGTTATATCTTACTTTGAGTAACACTCATGATTAGATTTAATAAAATATTTTAATTGGTATCTACCATCTCAATTTTTTTGCAAAAACTACTTTCAGTTTTATGGCCCTAAAGCAAGAACAAAGGAAAAAAATACAATCAAGATAAGAAAAAATATAGTACGATTGACTGAACACCTTTACTATTATTGCTATGTCTTACTCTTTAGCAAACGATTTGAAAAGTATAAAAGGGCTGATACAAAAAAATCGAAAAGAAGAGCAACACTGACCCGAAATTCTTATATACGATTAGTCTCAGATTTAAAAAAGACCAGAGGGCAGCACATCTGCCGAACCTGATCGATCAAAAAAGCCAGAAGCATCAGGTGGTCGAAAACCGCACTGAGGTATTTTCTGCCAATGCCGTACTTATGCCCCAGGCTGTCGCCCTGATCATTGCCTGCATCATCGGTCAGCCAGTACTCAAGGAAATTGACTCGTAGTGATTTTCCACTGCATTTATGGTGATATTCGTGGTCTTTGAGCTTGGCACCAAGAATATAATGAAGATTATGCTTTTCCAACTCATGGATATGGGGGTGCATTGGAAGCAATCGCATCTTCTCTTACGATGACCTTGAGATGGGGTGGTCACCTTGAAAATCTTCCAGGTAAGGTTTGGCAGCATTACCTTCGCAATCATTTTTATTGCTTCCATCTTGCTTGATAATCATCTCAGGGCAGGTTGGGAGCACCTCTGAGTGGTCAGGGTGCACAAAAACTCCGGCTACCATCTGTTGGTAGTATTCCACCTTGGCGTTACCTTTTCGTTTACTCTGGCCATGGGAGGAGTTGATCTTTTCAGAAGTATAACCCCCGGTACCGTCTACAGCCAAAAGGTAATAACCATCAAGAAACCTCATCTTTTGATGGGTCTTACTCCGTTGGATCTGTGCACAAACCGTTCTAAACGGTCGGCGAATATCTCTAACAGACACAAGATCAAGAATGGTGCGCATCTGGCTGTTAGATGGAATATCATCTCTATTGAAGGCTTCATGCAGGCTATCGGGCTCATTCTGACGGCGTCGCTCAAAGGCTAACAGGGATGAATCTTTAAGACAAAACATGGCCAAGCCGGACATCAATGCATCGCAAAGAGATATTTGGGTGTGGGCAGCCCGATGATCGGGTGCTTTAGCAAAATCCTCACGTAGTTTTGCGTAGAGGGCATCTGCGTAGAGGTGGTTACGCATTTTGAAGCGACGATAGGTTTTGTTGGCCCTACATTGTCCATTGATCAGTCTGTTGAGTGAGGCCATGGTTTTCTCATATAACTCACTGTTCTTACAATAAGACGTGACCGCCTACTCGTGCTTGTCAAGTAAAAAACGACCTGTACGGCAATTATGGAATGCGTAACTTCAAGTGGATACTGAGTAAAAGTTTACGAAAATTCCTCTTTCCATACTGCGGTATTTAAGGCTTTGCGTTCCTAACGGGAACTGCTGACGATACTTTGTTACACAACAATGGTATGAATTGTTAAAAGAAAGGAATCGCGATGCTCACCGGCATTCAGTACCGATCTGGTCCGGTTTGTTCCTGATTTTTTACTGGAGCTGAGCGAAAAGACTATCTGATAAACTAGACGTTTTCTGGTTTTATTCAGCGACATATTCAGTCAATATTCCAGATAGATATTCCAACACAGCCTGGCGATCAGACTTGATGAAAAAATGATTTCCATGGAAACTCTTGATGGTCAACGGCCCTGTAGTGTGTTGACGCCACTCCTGTTGCATATTCCTATCTGCCCTGCCGTCATCACTTCCAATGAGTGCTATAATAGGGCAGGAAAAAGGGGCCGCGTCATAATAGGAATAGGTCTCATCCATGGAAAAATCAGCGCGCAAAATCGGTAAATACACGTCCATCACTGTGTTGCTTTGGAGTACTGGGGTTGGTGTACCTGTATATTGCTTCAGTTCCTCGATTAACTCCTTGTTCGGCAGTTGATGAAGCGGTCGCAATTTTGGAATATGAACGGGACGGGAGCCCGAAACGAATAGACAAACGGGTTGTACTCCCCACCTTCTGCGTATTTCGCGCGCAAATTCGAAAGCAATTTTTGCCCCCAAGCTATGCCCAAAAAAGGCGAAGGGGATATCTAGGTAGGGTGCAAGTTCCTCCGCCATGGACGTAACCAAGTCTGAAAGCCTGTTATATGGTTTTTCGGCAATCCGATTCTCTCTGCCCGGAAGCTGAACAGCGCAGACATCCACACTCTGGACTATTTCTTTACGCCAGGAGTAAAATATCGAGGCACCGCCACCTGCGTAGGGAAAACAAAACAAACGCAAACGTTCTCTTGCGCTTGAGGACCCCCTGATTAACCAAGGACTGTTATGCAAAGTTACATTCATTTGAAGAAAGAGCGTTGGAACAATACAGATTATTTTTTTAAATATAGTTGGTTAGTTTACTAAAGCCTCTAGAATTTGACAAAGGCACACCTATACAATAGGTTCCCCAAAAAAGAGGCCTCTCAAAAAGACGATATCAAACGAATCAGTAGAAAACAATTACAATCCAATCATTTTAGTTGGCAATGTTTAACAAGGAAACACAAAAAAGAAATGGCCAAAGAAATAACATTTACTATTCTTGCTAAATATAAGAAGCTTGATAGTAATAAGGGATATTCATTGAAAAATTAATAAGAACGATGGAACAGGGTCCTGAGTCCCGCCTTATACCTCTGAGTATTATGGTTGATTTTGCATATAATTTTTCTTACGAGCCGGGCTTATCAATTTGAACAAAGCGTAAGGTACATGGCGGGAGATTGAAAACGAAGAACCATTGTTTATTGACAACTTACTCATCAACCAAAACATCTAGGCATTCTTGGCGAACAACGGATATTCTCCCGCCAGGTGCGTGCTCTTTTTCCTGTCAACTCTTTCGGGCATTGCTTAAAGCGATTACCTGAAACAGGAACGTTGGTATACTCGTCGCTTCCTCGGCCTGCCCCTCAATATCAGGAAACAGATTGATGTATCACCGTTAAAATGAGGGAAAAAACCTTAACGCCTTGAATTACTGGAAACGTAGCGTAACATTTCGATAGCAAGTAAAAAACAAAAAGATGATTATCATGCTGCTCGTTTGTTACTTTTCAACACCTTTTAATAGGAAGGTGAAAAGACACCATCTAACATTGCCCTATTGAAACTTTAAATAGCTGGCAACAGTACCCAACTTCTCACACGTCTCTTCAAGCTCTCGTTCCGGAATCGATTTAGGGACTAAACCTGCACCTGCTCGCAGCCACGACTCTTGAGGTGTCTGGTAAAAACTTCTTAACACAAGAGCAGCGTCAATACACCCCTCACTATCACAAGTCATCACACAGCCACTATATAAATCGCGAACTTCCTCTTCATGACGGCTGATGCTTTCTATTGATTCCATTTTTGGTATTCCCGTTGCAGTAACAGCAGGAAAAAGAGCGTAGAAGGCATCCCATGAATTACATTCTTCTCGTAATTTTCCCCTAAGACGAGAACCAAGATGACGTACCCGCCCCCTCGGAATCACACTCATAAAATTATCAAGAAAAATATCTGATCCATTACAAACTTGTTGCATCTCCTCAAATGCCAATTTTACAGAAACAGCGTGCTCGGCAATCTCTTTGGTATCATTGGTTAATTCATCTTCCAATTTTTTATCTTCTACTGAATCTTGTGCTACTGCTCTAGTTCCCGCTAATGGTTGAGTGCTTACCATTCTGTTTTTATCTACCTCGACAACAGTTTCGGGACTAAAACCAGAAGCCTGCAAGTTTCCAATATTAAGAAGAAACGATCTAGCTGGGCTATTTCCTTTTCGTCCAGCAAAATAACTAGCAACCATATCAATCTTTTTATCAAGAGTAACCTTTCTTGAAAGGATAACTTTTTGATATTGTAATGAATTTATTTCATCAACAGCTTTCTTGACAATAGATTTATATTTTTCAGCATTAAAACTTTTAATTTTTGATGAAATATCATATTCTCTCTTAACACGTTCGTTAAGAGAATTATTTAAGTTATTTTTATTATTATTTTGTATAAAATCTATACTTTTTTGAAGTAATGCACTATCAGATGATTCCAAAATCGCCTCATTTTTAGAAAATGATACTCGCAACTTTGGAACAATAATTTTTAAAAGTAAATCATCAGGAACACATGATGCATCCAAATGTATGTATCTAGAAAGTTCAAAATTTGCAAAACCAAAACCTTTCCAATTTTCCCGAGAAAGCAACTTACTGGCTCGAATCATTGAATCAGAAAAAGCATTATTGACAAATTCTGTTTTTTCTCCTTTAACATTAACTACTGTTTTATTTCCATAAAAATTTATATATGATTCTATTCCTAAGCCAAATAAATACTTATCATTATTTTCATAGATAATATATTCTTTATCAAAATTTTCTTCGGCAAGAATACAAACCATATACAAATTATCAATATTTTTATCAAAAACAATTTTACTCTGCATAACATACTCTCCTTTTATTTGTCAGAAAACATGTTTACAAGAGACTTTTTGTCAATTTTTCCAACGCTCGTTAAAGGAAAAGTATCGACCCGCTCTAGTTGATCAGGGAATTTATACTGAGCGACCCCCAAATTTCGTAGAAAATCATGTAGTTCCCGCAATTCCACTTCTTTGCTGGAAATTATGACAGCACAGCTTCTTTCGCCCAGCTCCTCATCAGGAAGAGCGATAAGAACCGATGTTTCTATTTCAGGATATCCATTCAAGTAGGATTCAATTTCTGCCGCTGCAATCTTTTCCCCTGCACGATTTATTTGCTCTTTTATCCGCCCAATAACAATGAGATTTCCATCTTTGGTAAAATATGCCAAATCGCCAGTTCGATAAAAATTGTCCTTAGTAAAATCTTTTTTGTTTTGCTCTGGAGCTTTGTAATATCCACGGATACTATAGGGACCTTTCAAAATCATCTCCCCCACCTCTCCATCATTCACATCATTGAGGTTTTCATCTACAATTCTGACGTTATCGTGAGGGCTAAGGGGTTTCCCTTGTGTTGTCAAAACAATCTCTTCAGGATCATCAAGTGAGGTGTAGGAGAGAAACCCTTCGGCTGTACCAAAGACTTGCTGAAGGGTACAATTCATTTCCGGCCTGATTCTCTTGGCTAAATTCGCATCTAGTGGTGAACCTCCCACAAGCAGGACTTCCAGGCTTGAAATATCGGTATCGTCCCATTCCAAAGCCTGCAACCAAAGATTAACAAGGGAAGGAACTAATGCTGTAATCGTAACCTTCTCCCTGGCAATAAGGGGGAAGGTCTCATCAGGACTTGCTGTAGAGCTCAAGACGACTGTTCCTCCCGTAAAAAGCGTTCCCAAGATACCAGGGCTCGCCAAAGGGAAATTATGACCAACAGGTAAAGCAGCGAGAAAAACAGATCCTGCATCCATCCCGCATCTTATAGCCGAAGCTTTGGCTTTATAGGCGTAATCAGCATGCGTTCGAGGGATCAACTTCGGGATTCCAGTTGTCCCTCCTGACAGGAGAAGGAGGGCCATATTTTCATGCGCAGGGGGAGAGAGTTCTAAATTCTCTTCTATCGATAAATTGTTACTTTGATAGAAATCCTTATCGGGATCGTCAATAATCAAATGAGTTATACAAGGATTGTTTTTTTGTATTCTTTCCGCCATTGCACTATACTCAAAACCAAGATATGATTTGCTAAAAATATATGCCTTTGGTTGAGCTATTGCAAAAATGCCATTCAATTCCTTCTCCCGATGAGCAGGCATTGTTAAAACAGGAACTACTCCAATTTTAAATAAAGCAAAACAGGTAACGACAAAGCAAATAGAATTTGTTAATTGGATTGCTACATTATCTCCATTTTGCAATCCTAACCCAAGAAAAGAATGAGCTAACTTGTTTGCCTCGTCATTAAGTTGAGCATAACTAAGTCTACGATTTTTTTCAATTAATGCTACTTTATTTCCATATCTCAAAACAGCACGTTCTAGTTCTTCTCCAAGAGACAATTTCTCCCAATATCCCAATTTCTCGTACAATTCAACATCACTGTCAGAAAAGCATTTGTATAAACTCATTTTTTTCTCTCTAAAATTTGAAATCCAAGTGTCATCGGAACCAATCGGTTAAGTAGTCGAACCATTACTTTGGCTTTTCTTTTCCTTTTATCAATAAAAACTATCTCGCCTTCAATATCCTTTAGTGGACCAGATATTATAGCAACATTCTCTCCTTCTTCCCAATGAACTTCTGAAAGCTCTATTACCCCGTTATCATCTGCCATAAAAAAAATATTCAACATTTCACTCGCCTTCACCGTAGCCGGTGAATCATGAAACATTACAGGTCGAATTTTTTCTGAAATTAGTGGTGTTTTTCCTATTGCAAGGAGCTTTTCAATTTCTTTCTGGACAAAAACATATCCTGGGAAAAGGACTTTTGTTACAACTTGAAACTCTCCTTTATAAGTATGATACATTTTTTTTTGAGGAAGATATGTTGGTATAGAAAATTCTCCTACTCGATCAATTGAGTCTTTCATTTTTTTTTCTTTTCCAACTAGAGTCTGCAACACAAACCAGTTCTCTGGGCTACGATGCTGATGCATTTCATTTCCTTTTATTTTATACTGAGAATTTTGTTCAAAAACAATATCTCTCAAGATCGTATGAAATCGCTGAAAGTAATGATTCTGTAGATGAGTTTATAAAAAAATGGTTACCTTCAATTTTGTGTATTAAAAACTCCTTTGATGTGTATTTATTCCAAGGTATCATAACATCCTTAGGCCCTTCCTTATCATTACTTCCATAGAATGCAGAAATAGGAATATCAAGAGGATCTTCTTTTTTATGATTATATGTCTCTTCAATAGCTAAATCGGCCCTTATAATTGGAATATATAACCTCATAATTTCTTTATTTTCAAGAATAGCATTAGGAGTTCCAGAAAATCTTTTCAATCCTTCAACAAGTTCTTCTTCAGGAAGATGATGTAGTGGTGAAGGCTCTGGAATATGAGGAGCCCTTGCTGCCGCCACAAGCAGATGTAGGGGAGAAGGAAGGCTTTTCCTACGTAGTTCCCGAGCGAGTTCAAAGGCAACCAAGGCACCAGTACTATAGCCAAAAAAAGCAAATGGCATATCTAAGTAATCCTGTAAAGAGGATAAAAGCTCATCTACCAACACATGAACATCTGCTATCGGCGCCTCGGAGATACGGCTTTCCCTACCGGGAGGCTGTACCGCATAAATTTCTATCTTTTCAGGTAAAATGTCATTCCATATCCTGAAAATTGATGCCCCTCCCCCTGCGTAGGGAAAGCAGAACAACCGTACTTGAGGAGTTTTTCTTCTATAGGGAACTATACTCTTTGAATCAGATAAATTATGCACCACAGTCTACGATGTTTTTATTTTTATTAATATTTTCAGTATGTTGAAACAAAAAGAGGAAAGTCGGTGTGATACGGTATCGAGACATAGTCCTCTCCCCTTTCATCCAACGAAAATCAACACAACGCTGATGAATGGATTACGGCTACCCTCTCCGCAAACACAAAGATATGAAAAATGAGGCGCTTCTCTGCTCTGTGGCAAGGGAAACGGTTTATAGTCGGGCTAAATAATCATGTTCTATAAGCCTAAAAAGTATATACACTATGAAAACAAATAGCTCAATATAAAATTATTAGCCAAATGCAGGATAACTTAGACAAATAACTCTATTATTTGGCAACTTACTATTTTTACGTTTTTTAAAGTCCTTCTCGTGGCTGTGGCCCCAAAAAACTGGATAATGTGGTAAGCTATAAGTCAGACCAAATTCAGCTGGATCTAACAATGGAAAAAAACGCCAAACACACAGTCCACAGTTCAAGGCAAAGGTTGCTTGAGCAGCCATTGATTCGCATAGCCTTACCAGCACCGCAGATTATTCCTAAATCCATAGCCAGCACAGGACTGCTGGCAGCCTGACGGCCAAGTTCATCGATCACCTTCCTTATTATCGCCAAGAACAGCAGTTCAAACGGTTGGGCATCGAGCTTGCCCGTACCCTGATGTGCCGCTGGGCCATGCAAGTTGCCTCTGCCTGTCAACCGCTGTTCAACCAGCTGCAGGATGAATTGCAGGACAGTGATTACATCAATATCGATGAAATTACGGTGCAGGTTGTAAAGGAGCCGGGTCCTGACCCCACTACCAAATCCTATATGTGGCTGTTCCGTCGAGGTGATCCGCACAGACAAGTACTTTTGTATCAGTATCATCCGACCAGAAGCGGCGATGTGGTGCGCGATGATCTCGGCGATTTCAAGGGATACGTACAGACTGACGGGTATGCTGGGGACGATTTCCTTGATCACCGCAAAGACATTCAGCATATCGGGTGTCTTGTCCATGCCCGGCGTACGTTTGCTGATATCGTCAAGGCCCAGGGCAAGAAAGCCAAACCTGGGAGTGCGCATAAAGGGGTTGCCTTCTTCAGTAAACTTTACAAGAAAAAAAAGATGTGCCGTGATGAACATCTTCCCCCTGAAGAAATTTATCAACGGAACCAGAAACACTCCAAACCGATATTGGACGACTTGAAAAGCTGGCTTGAGAAAAAAATAGAGCAGGTACCAACAAAAACGGCAGTGGACCCAATTGATTGGACAGCCTGATGGGTGAGATAAGCTACAAGCCCTGAGATTAAAATATGGTTCCTCAGCAGAATCTGTGGATAAATTGGGAGAGTAAGCTCTAAAATTATCAGAAATCACCTCCCCATTATGGGGTGAAAAAACAAAGCATCTCGTTGTATATTTTGGAATTATGAATAGCAACCAAACCGTCCAAATCCAAAACAAAACAACGAGATACAGATAAAATCTATACTGAATAACATGCAAACGCACAATGGTTCGTTTACGGAACCGTGAGACTGGTGGAACAAGGCGAAAAGTAGAGCCTTGAAATTGAAATAAGATCGCGTAAAGGAAGCAAACCTACTTGTTCTATTTGCGGAAAAAAATGTGCCGATTACGATACTCAGCCCGTTCGCAGATTTGAATTCGTTCCCTTTTGGGGTATCGCTGCTTTTTCCTGTATGCTATGCGCCGGGTAGATTGTCCTAGCTGCGGGATAAAGGTTGAACGCGTGCCCTGGGCAAAGGGAAAAAGACATTTGACAAACACATACCAGTGGTTTCTTGCTGGTTGGGCAAAACGTCTTTCGTGGCTGGAGGTTGCCCGTTGTTTTCGAACCTCCTGGGAAAATGTTTTCCGCTCGGTTCAGATGGCTGTTGAATGGGGGCTTGAGCACAGAGAACTGGAAAATATTGAAACAATCGGTACCGACCAAATCTGCTGGCGAAAACGAAGCGATACTTTTATCACTTTGGTTTACCAACTTGATGCAGGCAAAAGACGCTTGCTTTGGATAGGAAAAAACCGAACGGCAAAAACCTACCGTGGATTCTTTGAATGGTTGGGAACCGAGCGTTGCAAACGATTGCGATGTATTTGCACCGACATGTGGAAACCGTATTTGCAAATCATTGCTGAAATGGCCCCTGATGCCGTCAATGTTCTTGATCGGTTTCATATAATGAGCCACATGAATAAAGCGATAGATAAGGTAAGGGCCAGAGAAACAAAAGAACTGAGAGAGACAGGGAAAGCACCTGTTCTTAAAAAGAGCCGCTGGTGTTTTCTTAAGCGTCCAGAGAACCTGACTAAAAAACAGGTCGACAAACTGGCCGATTTGCTCAAGTGCAACACAAGAAAGATTAGGGCTTATCTCCCCAAGGAGGATTTCCAGCACTTCTGGGAGCATAAATCCCCTGCATGGGCAGGAAAATTTCTTGATCAGTGGTGCACGAGAACCATGCGTTCCCGAATTGATCCGATGAAGAAAGTAGCAAAGATGCTGCGCAGTCATAAGCCTCTTCTACTCAATTGGTTTCTGGCAAAAAATACCATTGCTCTTGGGTGTGTTGAAGGATTTAATAACAAGGCAAAAGTGGTCACAAAAAGATCGTATGGTTTTCGGTCTTATTACCAGTTAAAAACTGCTCTATATCATACACTTGGAGACTTGCCTGAATTACAATCCACCCACAGATTCTGCTGAGGAGCCGACAACAACATCATCGTTGGTGATGGTTTGTTTGCGGTAAGTGAATAGCTTGGTCAGAGAGATACTATGACCGATGTACGCTCCGAACGTACGGGAAAATTGAGGCCGGTGAACTATTACACCTTTTTGACAGTACAATTGTGGCAATAGCGATTACCGACCGGCTCGTTTATAACTCGGAGATCCTTGTCATGGAGGGCAAAAGTTATCGAAAAAGATCATAAAGCCAAAATACAATCAGCTGGTACCATGAAGGAAATATTCGTCTTGTCGCATTTGTGGCTGTTTTTTATCCTTTGATTACATTGACAAAAAAATTCATCATGACTCATTCCTGTGAGAAAAATGAAGAAGTACTTTATGAGGCACTTACTATAGTTTAATCAAAAAAAGACCAACTCTTCATAAGAAATCCGGGTTATAGGCACTTTGCAAATTTATATAGATTTAAAAAGGTCATTCAGTTATACTTAGATTGATCATACTTTTTTTTAAATATTGTTAACGTTTATAACGTTGACTACGAACAATTATCATTATGGAGATTTAAAATGAGAAAAAAATTGTTCACGGCCCTGTTTTTACTTGTTTTCATTTTTTGTAATACTGCATTTGCCACCAATAAGGAAAAAGAAGGAGTTTCTGATCTCACACCCTGGCTTGGGTATTCTGTATCGATACTGAAATTGTATCAGGGGGAAGTAGCAAATAAATATTTTGCTGAGGTCAAAAAACATGCCCCTGAAGGATACACCATAGAAATGGTTAAAGATTTTATTTATAATCAGTTTTCATCAAAATTTAATTCCTTGCGTGTTATCGATGAAAACACGATTACCATCGATAACAAGATTACTGGAGATTATGCTTATGTTGGCAGCATCAATACAGTATGGAAAAACCAAAAAAAAATTACCTGGGAAATTTTTAAGACAGACTCGAAAGAGATGATTGAAGCCGGGTACAAATATTTCCTCTTTTTTCCATTTCACCAGCATGGCAAAAATTCTTTAAGACACGCTCATCTCAGGTACGGCAATGAAAATTTTGACTATTTGGTAACTGATCCATCGGTACAGTCTTGGTGGCCCACCATATATCAGCCTGAAAAAACCGATGAGTCCAAAATTATGGCTCAAATGATAGAAAAGGCAAAATTGCAGGCTTCAATGCTTCCTCAACTAAAGTAGCCAATACGGATGGCGGTGGCCCCCAAAAACTGGACAATGTGGTAAGCTATAAGTCAGACCATATTCAGGAGGATCTGACAATGGGTAAAAAACGCAAAACACACAGTCCACAGTTTAAGGCAAAGGTTGCTTGAGCAGCCATTCAAAACGACGAAACAATGTCTCAAATCGCCAGCAGATTCGGTGTCCATCCTACCATGGTTTCCAACTGGAAACGACAAATGCTCGAAGGTGCCGCCGACATCTTTGACAAGAGCAACAAATCCAGAAAAC